>JANQLU010000073.1 GCA_028280445.1 Pirellulaceae bacterium
TTAAATCGGAAAGCTGTGAATTGATGTGAGCGGAAAGGCGCTAGCCGCCGGTATTTGAGGGTTCACCGGCGGCTAGCGCCTTGCCGCTCACATTTAATCAACACGACCTAGGCATTCCGATTTGGTAGCGAAAAAGTCAACTAGCCCCTGGAAGCCAAAAGAAAGTACAATTCGTTTAATCGAGAGCGAATCATGTTGACCGAACCACAGCTAGTTGAGCCTGGAAATTTTGAAACGGAGGAGCATTTTTATCCGCGAGTGCTCAATGCGCACATTCATCCGTTGATTCGCAATCTGATGGATATGGGTAACGAACGGATCGCATCGCGCTACTGTCATCTGCATCCCGAAGCCGATCCGCAATCTGTCCGTGATTTGCTCTCAACGATTCCAAAATATTTTCGGTGGGGCGGTTGCGATTTGTTTCATGTCACCGGTGAGACCGGGCTTCGTCAGGTGGTGGTCATCGAGACGAACTCATGTCCGTCTGGTCAAAAATCGATGCCGCGTGTCAACGAGTCGATCGAAAAAGCGGGTTACGATCTTTTGCTCCGCGATTCCTTTTTGGAACAGGTCAGCCGTCGAAAGGGCGGGCCTAAAGGTGATTTTGCCGTCATCTACGACAAGAACCATATGGAGAATTCTGGTTACGCATCCGCGCTTGCTGATTTGACCGGTGACAACGTCTGGCTGATTCCGTTTCACAAATCAGATGTCGATCGCAACGTTGCGTTTGATGACCGTGGCATGATGTACGTCCTGAAGGATGGTGATCAAATACCAATCAAGGCCGCGTTTCGTTACGTCACGCAACAACCTTGGAACAGAATTCCAATCCACTTGACCAAAACATTGATTTACAATCCCGTGCTCGTTTGTCTGTCTGGTGGCAGGAACAAGCTCGTCGCCTCCAAGGCTTACGATTTATTCAACGCATCACAAATGGAATCCGGCCTCAAGATCAACACGCCCGAAACCATTTGGGATGTATCCAAAGAGGAAGTGCCGATTTGGGTGCAACGCATGGGCGGTGTTGCGGTGGTCAAGGTACCGTACTCCAATGCGGGCCAGGGCGTTTACACAATTACCTCGGAGGATGAGTTAGATGCATTCATGCAAATCAAGCACAACTACGACCATTACATTGTCCAATCGTTAATCGGAAACTCACGCTGGAGTTCCCAAAGCCAATTCGGGCGATTGTTCCATATTGGCACTATGCCAGATCGCAAACTCAACCTCTATGCTGCCGACTTGCGATTTATGGTGGCTGTTTCACCGCAAGGATTTTTTCCAGTTGCCATTTATGCGCGCCGTGCTCGAAAACCGTTAACGACAGATTTACAAAATGGTGCCGCTTCGTGGGACATGTTGGGAACCAATCTTTCGGTGAAAAACGAAGATGGCAGCTTCAGTACACAACCCGAGCGGCTGTTGTTGGTCGACAGTCGCGATTTTAATCGACTTGGATTTGGACTCGACGATCTGATCGAAAGCTATTTGCAAACCGTGATGTGCATCATCGCAATCGATGAAATGGCAATGAGCCTGATTAACACCAAAGGAAAATTTCGACGAAAACTGTTTCAATCTATCAATCCGGATCGCCGTTTCAATGAGGAGATCATCTTTTGAACGAATTCATTGAACCGCCTGTCACAAACGGATACGAAAACGTCAAGAACGTCAAACGCGTCGACAGTCTGGAGATCGAGTCTCTTCCAGCTGGCGCCTTTTCGCGGTTGTTCATCGAAATTGTCGAAAATGGGATCGGCCGCCCCATCCAGGTACCTGTCGTCGTAGCCCGTGGAAAAAAAGAGGGGCCGATATTCGGCATCACAGCTGCCTTGCATGGCAACGAATTGAACGGGATTCCGGTAATTCACAAGTTGTTGCAGCGATTGAATCTCAAAACTCTTCGTGGAACGATTGTCTGTTTGATCGCAGCGAATATTCCGGGACTGTTGGCCGAACGACGCGAGTTTATTGACGGTCAAGATTTAAATCACATTATGCCCGGAAAGCCCAATGGGAAAATTTCCGAAGTTTACGCTTTCAACCTGGTCGACCGGATCACACAACATTTCGATTTCTTGGTTGATCTGCACACCGCCAGTGAAGGGCGAGTCAACTCACTGTATGTCCGCGCTGACTTACAACGGGAAATGACGGCACAAATGGCTTATCTCCTCCGTCCACAAATCATTGTTCACAACCCTCCGTCGGATTACACCTTGCGTGGTACGGCGGCGGAAACAGGCACACCGGCAATTACTGTCGAGATTTGTGATCCTCAACGGTTCCAGCACGACCCGATCGCTCGAACCGTGAAAGGAATTCGTCGAATTCTGAACCACGTCGGAATGATCCCTACCAAATCTGCAGTTCCGGTCGTGACAAAACCACCGACACTGTGCAAGAAATCGTATTGGATACTTGCCGAACGCGGTGGCATGATGCGTTGTGTTCCCAAAATCGCAGAACGATTCAAAACAGGACAGTTGATTGCGACTCAAGTGAATATTTTTGGTGATACGATCAAAGAATATTTGGCTCCAGAAGATGGGATTGCGATTGGGCACTGCGTCAATCCGATTGGACAAATGGGCGCCCGGATTCTTCACCTCGGTGTTTTGATGGACGATGCAGAACGTTCGAAATTCGAACAAATCAGTGGTTGTTCGCTCGACGGAACTTTTTGCAAAGTTCTGACGCCTGAACAAAACAGTTAGCCATGCGCGTGTTTGTCTTTGTTAATCAGGTGCAGGAAATTGGTTTTCGACAAACCACGGCCTTGTTGATCGCTGCGTTCTACCGACAAGGCCACGATGTATTCCTGGCGGACGTTGATGGACTTACGATTTGCGGTTCCCAAAATTACCTGTCCGAATTGAGCTACACGTCGGAATCGCATTCGCGTGATCAACCTGCCAATTCATGCGGCAATTGTGTTCTCGCAAAATCTGTCCAATTGAAGCTAGAATCGACGAATCAGGCAAACTCAAATCAAGTTTCTGAGTTCGCCAAATCAATTCAGGATTCGCATTTCGAACCGGTCGAAATTCACAGCAACGATCTGATCTTGATTCGAACCAACCCTGGTCGTGACATTCAACGCTTGCCGCAACATCGGACATTTCTCGAACTTTGTCAGGTCGCAAAATCGAGCGGTATCCAAATCATCAACGACCCAGAAAAACTTTCATTTTTTGCCAGCAAGGCATCCGTCAATCTTCTTCCCGCAAAGTACCGTCCCGAAATGATGTTGAGCCACGATCCGTCTCTGATTGCATCGTTTATCAAACAGGCAAATTGCGATTGCGTTGTCAAACCACTCTTGGGATCACGTGGCCAGGATGTTGTGAGAGTCAACGCCCAAACAAACGACATTGAGAAAACACTGTCTCGTTTTAATGGACAAAGTATCGTCGTTCAACATTTCATCACATCGGGCGAACCAGGGGACAAACGCGTTGTCGTATTCGATGGACAGCTCATCAACCACGCGGGACACTTCGCAGGCATCCACCGTCTGCCACCCTCCGGAGATTTTCGAGCGAATTTGCATGTCGGCGGTACTGCCCAACCACTTGCTCTAACAACAGAACAGCAAGAAGCAGTAATGCTGGCCGCACAGATGCTCCGAGGCGCTGGAATCAAATTGGCCGGCGTCGACCTTGTTGGCTCGAAAGTTATCGAATTCAACGTATTCAGCACTGGCGGCATGTACGATGCCAATCAGTTTGCTGGATTCGACTTTGCGGAAGCGATCACAAAGATGATCGTCGAAAGCGGTTAGTTGATTTGAATTGTCCGTCTAGTTTTCGGTTCGTTCCATCAACACGTGCGTTTCCGTTCTGTCACACTCGACAAACCCCAATCTGCGATATAAATCGATCGCGCGATTTTTGAGTAGCACTTGGAGTCTGACAGGAACATTGCGCTTGCTGGCTCGGTCGATCAACTGGTGCAAAAAAGTGGTTCCAATACCTCGACCTTGGGATTCGGGACGGATGACCAATTCGACCAAACGCACTTCGTTGGAATAGTCCTCGACGGTGGCGTAGCCGCATGGTTTTCCATCGACGATGAGAATGGCGAGGTTTGCGTTTGACCATTTTTTGTCGAAGAAGTCATCCTGTTTGGCTTGATCCCACGATCCAAACTGTGCCACAACGACATCACGATATCCCAGATGATGGATATCTCGCACAAATTCCCGGTCGTCTTCCAGTGGCGGACGTGTTGTGATCTCCATGCGAGTCTCAGACGTTTACGAGTCAATGCTCTTTAGAAAGGTTTCATGTGTTTGACGACAAATCGCTGCAATCTTGTGAATCATCGATTTAACTCCAGTGCAAAATGCGATTGTCGGACCGATCGGCAGAAGAAATGCCCGAATACATCAGTTTCAAAATGTCGCTAGTCGACAATCATAAACTTGTTTGGCGCCTCGACCAATAGATTTTCGCTTTGCTTCCAACAGTGGATAACGATGTGTTACAACGAAGTCTAGTTTAACGTGCCAATGCCAACAAAACTTGCTGCGAACATAGACGCACGCAAACGAGGTATTAAACTAGCGTTTGTTGACGACAGCATTTCAATTCAGTTTTGATGCGTTGTTGAAATGCAATTTTACGTCAAAAGCTTTGGCACTAATTCAAATTCCTAAATTTCGAGGGAACCATGTACTTGATCCGTTTCAGCGCGTTGCTGGTGGCTTGGGTTGTCAGTTACTTGCTTACAAGTATTGTCGCGGCCCAGAATCCGACGACTTCTCAGCGATATTTTCCAGGTCGTTGGGGCGATTGGGAAACTCGTACTGCCGAGCAAGTTGGGATGGATGGAGAGAAATTGAAACAGGCGGTCGAATTTGCCAAGAAATCGGAAAACCGCGACTCTAAAAATCTGGCCAACGTGATTGCAACGTCGTTCGCCAACGAACCGCATAATCAAATTGTCGGCCCCACAAAAAATCGAGGTGCAGCCAATGGCTTGATTATCAAAAATGGCTTTATCGTTGCCCAATGGGGGGATACGGAACGTGTCGATATGACCTTCAGTGTCACCAAAAGTTATCTTTCGACGGTCGCGGCTGTTGCGTTTGATTCGAAAGTCATCAAAAACGTCGATGACCCCGTTGGGAAATACGTACGAGACGGCAAATTTGCTTCGGACCATAATTCCAAAATCACTTGGCGACATTTGCTGGATCAAACGTCCGACTGGTCGGGAACTCTTTGGGACAAACCCGACTGGGCCGATCGTCCGGTTGGCCGCGATCGCAAAAAATGGATTGATCGCAAGATGAACGAGCCTGGAACGGTGATGAAATATAACGATGTCCGCGTCAATTTGTTAGCCTATTGCCTGTTGCAAACTTTGCGCAAGCCTTTGCCAGTCGTACTTCGTGAGAAAATCATGGATCCGATCGGGGCGTCTCCCAGTTGGCGATGGCATGGTTATAAGAATTCTTGGGTGGTGCTCGATGGTCAAAAAATTCAATCGGTCAGCGGCGGAGGCCATTGGGGAGGCGGGTTGTTTATTTGTTCTCGCGATCATGCACGACTCGGATACCTGTTCCTCAACAACGGGAAATGGAAAGGAAAACAACTGGTTTCGGCCGAGTGGATCAAGGCGGCTACGACACCGTCAAAGGCGCGATCAGATTATGGATTCATGTGGTGGTTAAATACTGATCAAAAACGCATTCGCAAAGCGCCAGCGAGCAGTTTTTTTGGAGCCGGGTTCGGCGGCAATTATATCTACGTTGATCGCGAAAATGATCTGGTAATTGTTTTGCGCTGGACGCCCAATTTGCCAGGCGTTGTCGAACGTGTTATCGATTCGATTAAAAAATAGATGTAGGTCCGTTCCACCGGTCAATTGGATAAACGGCCGGTAGGCACTGGCCCTGCTGGCCAAATTGTTAACTCAAACACGTAAACTGGGCAAGCTGCGTCGATTTTAACTTTCATGCAGAAAATTACTTCAACTTTGCATTGACTATGTCGATTCAACCGCAATAGGCATTTTGTCGATTAGTGAATCGCGCGCAATAACAACGATTATTCAGTTCAGTTGAATGATGAATTCGATGCAGCTTCGGCCGTTGACCATGTTGATCCTGTTGCTGGTATTTCATGCCCATGCAGCCGGACAATCATACTTTGCAAACGGAACGAACGCAGGTTCGAGCAACGGAAACGACGACACACTTTCGACGCGAGTCAATTTTGCTGAAGCGCCCCAAGATTCTGACAAGAAAAAACAGGATGCTGTTGGGGCGTACTTTTCAATCTTCAAAGGCCTCCAACCAGAGGAAACGAATCTCGGGTCGGAGCCCGAAACTCGCAGGCTGCCAGTTGTGGTCGAAGAGATCGTCAAGCCAGGTGAAAAAGCGTCCAAAGACAAGTTCAAGAAGTTGCAGTTTTACGCAGCTTATGACAAAGGTTTTGCGATTCTCCCCTATGACAAAAAGAAAACTCCGTTTGATTTGCGAATCAACGGTTGGATCCAATTCCGACATCATGGATTTTCTCGTGACGTCACCACTTGGACAGACAATGCTGGAGTTACTCGGCCGGTTCGAAACAGAAACGCATTAGACATCGAACGGGCCCGTTTGTATTTCAAGGGAACGGCGCTCGATCCGCGTTTGACCTACTTTTATCACTTGGACGGTGATACCGATGGTCGTCATACCGTCGATTTTTTTGACTATTGGTGGTCGTGGAAATTCAGCGATCGTTTTCGCCTGCAGTTTGGAAAACGAAAAGTTACCGCCAGTCGTCAGTGGCTGCTCGGGGCGAGACGGACGCGATTCGTTGACCGTCCGATGGCGAACGATTTTTTTCGTCCCGATCGAAGCATTGGTCTTTTTGGGCTGGGTAAATTGGGCTCAACCGGAAATTACGAGTTCATGATTGGCAACGGTTACCGAACTTCGAATTTGCCGAACAGCGTCACGGATGACCAATTCACTTATGCGTTCAACCAGTATTTCGATCCGTACGGAGATTTTGGGGGCCAGATTGTTGATTTCGATTACAACTGCGATCCGCTGATTCGTTTTGGTCACTCGTTTGTTTACTCGCCGATCACGTCCGAGGCACTCGGCAATCCGCTGTCGGAAACCGACTTTATTCGATTGGCCGATGGCACTCGTTTGAACCAGATCGGAGCGTTAAGTCCCGGCGTTACGGTTTCAGGCGTCAACGTCTATTTTTACGGAGTTGACTTTGCCGCAAAATGGCGAGGTTGGAGTTTCAATTCGGAAGTGTTCCTTCGCTGGCTCAAAAATTTCGAAGCCGACGGTGCTCTGCCTGTTAACAGCCTGATGCAACGCGGATTCTATGTCGAAGGCGGCAAATTCATCATCCCACAAAAATTGGATGTCAACCTTCGTTACTCGCAGGTGCGTGGATTAGTGGGAGGTGGTTCAGAGTATTCTGCCGGTTTCAACTGGTACCCACTGGAAAATAGCTACAAAATGAAATGGTCGTTTGACGTCACCGTGCTCGACGGAAGTCCACTGAACAACACGACGTCAGATATTCTGGTCGGCGACGACGGATTTTTATTCCGCACACAGATCCAAGCTGAGTTTTAAAATCAAGACCCATTGTGAGCGGCAATGCGCTAGCCGGTGAACCCTCGAATACCGGCGGCTAGCGCCTTGCCGCTCGCAGAATTAGGCTCGGCAGGAGCCTCGCCCTCCCGGGTTTGCGCCTTGCCGCTCACAGGATCATGCTGGGCACGACCGCACTGAATATCAATCGGTTTTCTGTTTCTCGACCAATAATTTCTCGACTTCCTTGTGTCCGCCGATTTTGGCGTGGTCATACGCAGTTCGACCATCTAAATCCCGTGTGTCAATTCGCGCGTTTTCAGACAACAAATACTTGACTACTTGCACATGTCCTTTGTTGGCCGCATGCATCAAAGGTGTCATTCCGTGTCTACTGATTTCATCTACCGATGCACCATTTTCAACTAGTAGTTTCACGCACCCCAGTTGTCCAGCATCAGAGGCAAACATCATACCTGTCGTATGCCATACATCGCGCGCATTGACATCGATACCATCCTCGATGAACGCTTCGACCGCGCGCAAGTCCCCATGTTGGCATGCATCGAGAAAACGACTAAACCGATTTCTACCTTCCAAATGCAACGAAGTCGCGAAAAAAAGGGCCACAAGGATCAAGAGCAACAGAAAACCGCGAATCGTCAACTTCATGGACATTGGTTTTTCAATCCGCACAAGAGTCGTAAAGACTTTTGTTCCCGAATGTTCTTGCGTTTATGTCTCCTGCGGTCATCAATAAACCGTGCCGGTCAATCAATTTGGCTATCAAAGCCCAAAACTAAATGCATTTGTTCTCGTACCAATTTCAGGACTTTTGATTTGGCCTTATACACTTGATTCGAGTTGATTTGCAATTCCTGACAGACATCGACAACAGGTTTTCCGTCGACGAGCAACTCAAATGCTCGCATGGTTGTTTCGGGCAGTTTCGTTCTGACGCGTTCCAGACAAAAACTCAGGTGGCTCAATTTCCATTGTTCGTCAAACGCCTGTTCCGGGGTGTTTTCACCATCGGGAATGGAACGCAGTTCATCCGTTTCAATTTGATGAACGACGTGTTTTCGTTTGAGATCGATCACTCGATTCAAAACTATTTTTTGCAACCAAGCTTTGAATCCGCCTTTGGCAGAAACGTAGTCGAATTCCTGAATCGACTTGACGATGGTTTCGAAGCACGACGAGCGAACTTCCTCAGCTTCATCATGACCGAGTCCGCGTTTGCGGGCGTATCGGTAAATCAGGGGTGCATATAGTTCATGGAACTCGCGCCAGGAAACTGAATCCTTGGGATCGCGAATACGAATTAATAAACTTGCCCTGGTTGTATTCATGACAATTTATCCGAGCCGACGTTTTTGAAATCAGCCCACGAGCGTCAATGGCGGTTGCGTGGTGATTGTTTATTTCGGTTAGCGGCAAACGTTTTTTTGGCATCCCAAATCATAATATTTCCACTGTCCAGTCCCGCAACAATTTTTGAACCGTCGGGACTAAACCGAACACAGTAAACCAACGAGCTGATACGGTCCAAGCTGACGATTTCCTGTGAGTTAGCAACATTCCAAATTTTGATAGCATCATTGGACGCAGTCACGATTCGAGTTGCAGTTGGATTGTAATCCAGCGCGTTGATCGGCGAATAGTGTTTTTCCAAAGTCGACTTCACTTTGCCCGTTTTCGGATCCCAAATTCGGGCAAAACCCTTTCCATACCCGAGGATACTCGTTCCCGCGACCAGTTCGAATTTGTGCGGATGGAAAACCAGAGAATAATCTTCGGGACCGACCCGATGTTTGGCCGACATTATCACTTGGCCCGATTCAGCATTCCAAACTTTCACTTGAAAATGGCAGCGCGACGCGATCCATTTGCCGCTGGCATCAAACGTGGCATTGTGAACACATTCTCGATGCTGGTCAAAAGCTCGAATGGTCGATAAATCTTCTATGTTCCACAGACGAACAGATTGGTCTCGCGAGCCAGAAACAAGTCGCTGTCCCGTTGGGTCGAAATTCAATGAATGAATGAGATCGGTATGACCATGTAAGGTTTTCACTTGCCAATTTCGCAAATCCCAAATCCGAATGATGCGATCGTTCCCCGCAGTTGCCAGGTGTTTTTGGTCAGGGGAAAATCGCACCGCAAACACTGGGCCCGGGTGTGGTAACTCGCGTTTCACGTTTCCTGAACCATCGAATATGACGACCTTGCCATCTTCGCTGGCCGAAGCGATCCATTTTTGGTCAGGTGAGAAATCGATTTGTCGAACCGGTTTGCCGTGGTGAGAAATCATCCGCGGATTTACGGACGCCTTCAAGTCCCAGATTTTGAAAGTTGCATCTTTCGCAGCTGTGATAATCTTGTTCGCGACCGGCAAGTGTCGCGATTTGACGACATGTTGGTCATGGCCAAGAAAACTTCTAACCTTTTTTACCGTTTGAAAATTCCAAACATGAACACCTTGGCCACAAACGATCAACGTGTCGTTTTTCAATCCAAAATCAATGCTGAAGACTGGATGATCGGTCGGCAATTTGGCAATGATTTTCATGGATCGTGTGTCGACAACGACAACGTTCCAACCGTTTGCTGCAGCCAACAATTCTCGACTGGGATGGAAACAGACAAAATGAAATGACCCGGGTAAATCTGTCCGTTGTATCGCTCCCGTTTTCATATCATACAGTCGAAGATCATCGCACCCCACGGCGATCGTGTTGTTGCGCGGATTTTTTGCAATGACATGCAAGTTCGTCCACTGTTCTGGTACTGCAGTGACTCGATTTTTTCCAAATTCCCATTGAACAATCTGTTCTTTCCCGGATTTCAAATGCGTTGCGCAAAAAACGATTTTTTGTTCGCTGGGCCAAAAGAAGAAATCCTTGACGCGATAGCCCGTTTGGAGCTGGTGGACGACCGATAGATTTTCCGCGTCTCGTATGCTGATGGATTGGTCGTCTGAGATTCCAATGAGTGTTCCCGCGCGATTGACGCGACAATGTTTGGCGTAGCGGTCTGTGCGAATCTTGAATTCATTTGCTGGATTGGCAATGGACCACACATGAATATCGTGATCGCCCGAAATCGAAACAACTCTGTCTCCATCGGGAAAAATCTCAAAATCTCTGATGAATAAATCGTGTTGAGTAAACGTTGTCAGGCTTTCCGCAGTTCGGCTTTTCCAGTAGTACCACTCCCAATCTCGAAAGGCTGGCGAAACATTGTTCAGGCGTCGTTTGGCTTCTGCAACATCTCCGGCCAAAACGGCACCCCGGGCTGCAACGATATTGACGACATTCGATTTGTCTTCGACGTCCTTTTTCGCTTTTGACTCGCTCGCCACCGCTGATCTCGCGATGTCGCGTTCACCGACCGCCTGTTTCCAAAACTTCAGGGACACGACCAGCGCGCTCAAAATAATCAGCAAAATGGTTGCACTAGCTGTGACAAACACTTTGTTCCGTTGAACCGATTTTTTAAAAACATAGAGCTTACTATCACGTCTTGCTTCGATCGGTTGGCCATTCAAGTACAATTCGATATCCCGATCAAATTGCTGGATTGATTGGTAGCGACGGTCTGGGTTTTTCGAAAGCGACTTGAGCAAAATGGTCTCAAGGTCGCGGTCAATTCCTTTGCATAATTCTGACGGGCGCGCTGGATCAGAATGCAGTATATTGTTAACCCTCTCCGATAACCCTTCATCGACAACATACGGCAAGCGTCCGGTTAGCTGTTCATAGAGAATCATTCCCAGCGAATAGACGTCCGTGCGGATATCAATCTGCTCGGGGGCCAATTTGACTTGTTCCGGAGATGCATAGGCGAGCGTCCCCAGAAATTGTCCGACCTCCGTCAATGCAAAAGGGTTGTTCGTGGTCAGTTTTGCCAGACCAAAGTCCAACACTCGGGGGTTGGATTCATCGTCAATTAAAATGTTTTGAGGTTTCAGGTCTCTGTGAATGATTCCAAGTCGATGCGCGTAGTTGATTGCTGAACAGATTTTTCGCGCGAGCTCCAACAACTGGCGGACCCGTTTGGGATCAACCGCATCCGATGTTGTGGTTTTTGGAAACGTTGTCGAACAATATTCCGACAGCGTCATGCCTTCGACCAACTCCATGACAAAAAACGGACATCCTGCAGCGGTTCCTCGATCAAAAATCGTGACAATATTGGGATGTTTCAAACGTGAAATGACATCGATTTCGCGTTCGAATCTCAGCAATTGTTCAGCGCCGGACGAGTTGTTCAAGTTGAGTTTTTTTACGGCAACAAACCGGCTGGTCGCTATTTGAGTGGCCTTGAATACAACCGCCTGACCACCGCGAGAAATTTCGGCAACGATCTCATAGCCCTTGGAACGCAACTCTGACGCGAATGCTTCAACTTTTGCTTGCGATTTGTTTTCGTTAAAGGGTATCGGAAATTGAAGACGGGCTTTTTGCAAGTCATTGAACAATTGCTCATCGTGCAATTTTTGTTCAAGTTTTTGGCGACAGTCACGACAATCGGCAACATGATTGGCGATCAATTCAGAAGGTTCATTATTGAAATGGAAATCCAAATCAGAATCAGTCGGGCAAGGATTCATGTTTTCGCCTAACGTTCTGTCGACGTGACTACGGCTGCTGGACAACGGAGTAACGACAATCCCGCAAAAAACACACAGCTTTCATTGTAGTCCAATTTGCTGACAGTTGGTTGTCAGGGGAGTCATGGCAAGACAAAACGATGAATACGGCGTGTAACCATTTGGTGCAGACAATTTGCGCAATTCAGAACGGCGAAATCAGGGAAAGCAAAGGGAGGGCGAGGCTCCGCCGAGCCGTATTGTACGATGGCAAGCCACCCGTGAGCGGCAAGGCACTACCGCCGGTCCATTAGCGCTTTGAACCGGCGGCTAGCGCATTGCCGCTCACATCAGGCTCGACGGAATCTGCACAACCACTAAATTGGCGCTGGCAAATCTCGGCGTTTGAAAATAATCTGACCGGCGACAAAAAACCCGATTCCCATCGCCAACAAAATCAAGTTTTGACTCAACGGCGCAAGCCCGTCGATTTGTTGGGCCCCGGTTTCTGCATTGACTTGATACAAAAACCAATGCGTCGCGACATTGGCGTCGCGATCAATTTCAGCGATTGCCAACTCCGGTTCGTACAGCGAGAAAAAAGTGAAATACGAAGTCCATTGCATCGACTGGACGCTCATTGCCAACACTTTGATCAGCGCGGCAACAACGTAAATGCCCGTGACAATGCCAATCGTTCTCCAGCGGAAACGATCCCACGATGAAAAGAAAGCGGTCATTCCAGCCAGGAAAACACCTAGTGCCGCCAAATTGACGACCCCCGGCCAAAATACTGACGAATCAACCAATTTGCTCAAGGCTTCATCGCGTTCGGTGTTTTCCAAAAACGGCAGCGGGATGCCCATTTTGGTAAACGGGATTTTGACTTCTGGTTTTTCCACGATCGTCACTACCGCCGTTTCAACACCCGCCCACATGCCGAACCAGGTTGCCAGACACAAAATTACAACACCCAGCACTGTAATCGAGCAATGAGTGACGTAGTGATTGGTGCGACTGACTGGTTGGGCCAGCAGCATTTCCATCGTCCCACCCGACAATTGTCCGCTAACACAATCCGAGGCCCGGGCGATGCACCACAATGCAACCGCACCGACCAACATCGGCTCGTCAAAATTGAAAGCGATGCGGCCAACATAAGAAATCAACCATTCAAAATCGACGGGTGTGAAAGTTTTAAAAGTGTCCGGCAGCAAATCGAGAATTTGTCGAAATTGACTGGTATCCAATTCCGCAACGATAAACACTCGGGCCCACGAAAACGCGATCACATAAATCACGCAGGCAATCAACAACAACCTCGCATCCGCAAATATTTTTCGACACAGTGCTAAATTCACGAAACCGCCACCCCTTCCTTGGAATGAAATCGATCGTAAACAGCACGCAGTCCAACGGGTTCAATATGAACATTCGACAGCGGAGCGTTGGCGAGCCAAGTCAACAAAACAGACAACTCACCAGGCGTTTCGATTTTGACATCTCCATTTTTTTCCGTAATCGTAACTTGGCCCTCAAGTTCGCGCGGCAGATCGGGCATTTTGCCATTGAGTTGTGCCCGAATTCGATGTTGTTTCATCAATTGGCGAATCGACTGCAAATGAACCAGTTGCCCGGTTCTCAGAATCCCAACTCGATCGCAAACATCTTCGATTTCCGAGAGAACATGAGACGAGAATACGATTGTTTTGCCGGCTGTTCGAGCTTCAGAAATAATTTGCAACACCTCGCCGCGGACCGTAGGGTCCAGATTGGCAGTCGGCTCATCCAGAATCAACAGCGGGCAGTCGATCGAAAGTACAACGGACAGCGCCAGTTTTTGTCGCATCCCGGTCGACATAAACGCGACCCAACGAGAAAGATCTAATTCCAGACGATCCGCGACGGCTTTGGCACGTTTTAAATTGGCATCGCGTCGAATCCGGGAAAAAAATTTGAGCACGCCTTTACCGGTCATCGTACGAAATAATCTGGCGTCTCCCGGCAGATACGCCACATCCTGATGCACGCGTACTCGATTTTTATAACAATCCAGGCCGTTGATTTTGGCCCACCCGGAGCTGGGCGAAATATAACCCATCAACAAACGAATCAGCGTTGTTTTGCCAGCACCATTAGGACCCAGCAAACCAAAAATTTCCCCGCGCTTGACTTTGAGCGTGCATTTTGAAAGCGCTTTGAACGCACCAAACATCTTTGACAATTCGCCTGTTTCAACGATATCATCGGAAGCAGACGCCTTGATTTCTTTGATGTCGGATTTATCGCTCATCTTTAATTGCCGTTCTAGCGAACCGGATCCTGTCCCATCAACCGGCGCAACAATCCGATTTGACCCGCGTGTAACATTTCGTGATTAACTGCCATCAACAGCGAACCATACTTGGTCGCGTAACCCGCCGTCGGCGGATCAATGGCTTCATCCAAACTTTCGTCCGCAAACGTGGGAACTTCGGTCAGGACTTGCCGATGCACTCGATCGAGCACTTCGACAATTTCCATAGGGCTGGGATAATCGCCCGCATCGGGCTTTGGCGTTGTTCCCTTCATAAACAACTTGCGAAAACGACTGCTCATCAACTCCGTGTCTTCGCTCCGACGACCTCGTTGTCGAAACAAACACAATCCGTATTGGGCCATCGCCAAATGTCCGACTTGCCATCCAATGTGAGTCGTCATTTCTTGAGGCGACCAAAACCACTGTTCATCGCTCAAACCATCGAGCAACGTTTTCGTGTAGTCCCGCGCGAATTTCATATTCTCCAGGAACGAATCAATTCGATGGATCCGAGCTTGTGTCGTCATGGTTTGATCCCGTTGAATCACAAATTATTTCCACAAAATTTATCGTAGCCAAGATTGCCACGAAATTGGACACCGCTCAATCGAAAAAAGCGAAACTCAATGCAACCGTTAATTGTTCGATACCCGAAACAGCAAAAACAGGTTTCAACTTTATTCAGGATCGATTTCAAAGATCGCCTCGATTTCGACGGTCACTCCCAATGGCAACGCATTCGTGCCGACGGCGCTGCGAGCGGCGACACCTGCCTCATCACCAAATACGTCTTTCATCAGTTCGCTAAATCCATTCAGCACGGCGGGCTGACCCATAAAATCATCGGTACAGTTCACCAGCCCAAAACCCTTGACGAGCCGTTTCACACGGTTCAGGCTACCGAGATGACTGCGAAGCGTCGCCAGAATGGCCAAACCGCATTGTCGGGCTGCGGCATAACCGGCGTCCTGGTCAACATCCTGCCCCACCTTGCCTTTGAGCATTTCTCCATCGGGCAGCAACGGGACGTGTCCCGACGTAAACAACAAATTCCCGACCACAACAGCCGGTTTGTAAACACCGACGGCTTTGGGAGCCGGTGGCAGTTCCAGTCCCAGTTTTTCGATTTGCTCATCAAAACTCATGTTCATTCCTTGTTCGTCGACGATTCAGTTTTTTGGCGGTTGTCGTCATTCGTGTTGTTACGATTCAATTCGTGGTTATGTCCCGGCAGTAACTCAATTGCAACCGCCAACAAAATTCCACACAACAGGGCAATCGATAATTTGAGACGGTCGTGCGAATGGAAATGGACTTCGGGCAATAAATCGCCAAGTGAAATGCACAAAAACACGCCGGCAGAAAATGCCAAAGTGATTCCCAAAATCCACTCTTGTCCCGTCGATGCCTGAATCAATCCGATGGAAAACAGAATCGCGCCCAACGGGCACATTAATCCAAAAATAATATTGACAGTGATTTGCCTGGCCTCGCTCCATCCCTTCGCTTTCATCAGGGAAACGATGGACAATGCGTCCAGCGGTTTATGCAAAACAATGGCCACAAAAATACTGAATCCAGAAAACGAAAACCCGATCACCGATTCGCTTTGGACAGCGGCCGCCAAAGCAATCCCGTCAATCAACGTATGAACTGCCAAGCCGAATGACAGACCAACCCAAGACGTATCTCGGTGGTGATGGTGGTGTTCGTGGTCACAATGTTTGTGTTCGTGTTCGTGGTCGGGGTTGCTGTCGGTTGTTGCTTCGCCACCGGAAAAATCATGTTGGTGGAAATGAAAGAATCGGTTCATAAAAAACATGAACAGAATTCCTACCAAGGTGGCCCACAACGCATAGCTCATACCAGGCAACACACTGATGGCATGCGGCAACAAATGTAAAACGGCAACCCCCAGCATCACACCAGCCACAAAACTGATGATCATCTGGATTCGCACATGCGACATCACAAAGCGCGTGGGGATCCAACCGCCAAAAATTGACGCCAGCGCAATAATGATGCAGTAAAAAATAAGGATAAAATTAATCAACGGCCTGCAAATCCAATCGACTCGATGGTTCGAAGCGCTATCTTAACCACAATCACGGTCCGTCATAACCCGAACGCACCGCGATTTAACCAGACAGAAAGGCTCATTTTAAAATCAAGCCATGAGTGAATCGAGCGCCACACCAGCATGGACGAACATTTCCATCAATTCACTGACGGTCAACGAGTCCAGGTTTTGGGGATTTTCAAATATGCCGACGATCCGTTCCGACTGTTCGGCGTCAAAATGTTTTTCGATCGCCCCAGCAAATTTCGTTTTCATAATTGGGATCCCCTCGTCGCGGCGACGGCGATGTCCCACAGGGAAACTCACTTCGACGCGTTCGGTCGAACTGCCGTCCTGGAAAAACACCTGAACCGCATTGGGAATCGCCCGCTGGTCGGGATCGTAGTAGTCTCGCGTAAACTGCTCATTCTCGCGAACCTGCATTTTTTCGCGCAAAGCGTCGATTCGTGGATCAGCTGCAGTTGAATCCTCATAGTGATCAGCCGTGAGTTCTCCAAAAATCAACCCGATCGCCGCCATGTATTGCAAACAATGATCACGATCAGCAAAGTTATGCAGGGGTCCCGTTTTGTCAATGATTCTTACGCCGGGTTCCTGGGTTTCCAGCTCGACCCGATCGATTTCGTCCAAACGGTCTTTGATTTGAGGATGCAGGGCAATTGCAGCTTCGACCGCCGTTTGTGCATGAAACTCCGCTGGAAAGGAAATTTTGAATAACACATTTTCCATCACGTAACTATCCAAAGGGCGAGACAACACAACATCGTTGCCACCAAACAACACGTCCTGAAAACCCCACTTGGGTGCCGTCAGCGCCGTGGCGTAACCCATTTCTCCGGTCATCGCAATCAATGCCAGCCGGACAGCACGACTAGTCGCATCACCCGCCGCCCAGCTTTTTCGCGATCCGGTATTGGGCGCGTGACGATAAGTTCGCAAAGCGCCGCCGTCGATCCAGGCATGGGATACTGCGTTGGCCGTTTGCTCGCGATCGGCCCCCAACAGCTGACAGGCAACCGCTGTACTCGCGATACGTACCAACAGCACATGATCCAAACCAACACGATTAAAAGAGTTTTCCAGAGCCAAAACACCTTGAATCTCGTGCGCCTGAATCATCGCTTTCAAAACATCGCGAACCGTTTTCCGTTGCCCTTTCACGCGATCTTGATATTCGGCACAAGCCAGAATGGCGCCCAAATTGTCCGATGGATGCCCCCATTCTGCTGCCAGCCAGGTATCGTTGAAATCCAACCAACGGACGATCGTTCCAATGTCAAACGAAGCTTTAAACGGATCCAACTCCAGATTCGTTCCAGGAACATGACAACCACCAGAGGCCAGTCCGGGTACGATCGGCCCAAGCATTTTTCGACAGGCCGGATACTGCAGCGCCATGATGCCACATCCGATACTATCCATCAGGCACCAGCGCGCTGTTTCGTACGCTAAATCGCTGTGGCTATCGTGATCATGAACGTAATTTGCAATGTCCGTCAGGATGGAATCCATTTTTGTTTCTCACCAATGAATGCTACGAATTATTAGTTAATTGACTTGATGTTATTTGCGGTTGCTTCTGTCCAATCATTGCTCTTGTTCGTCGAATTCCGACGACGATTGCTGTTGGAATTCGTCAAACAATTGAGTGATGTGAACATGGAGGTCATAGTCATGCGAGAATTTCTCGTCTAACAACTCTTTGACATTATCAACCGAATGTGTCAGCAACCGGATAAGGTCCGCCGCAAGCGGTTCGTTTTGATTGACGACAGCTGTATTCAGTCGATTCGCCAAAGCGTTCGCGATTTCAGAGTCGTTTTTATCGGCCAGCGAAACCAAACTCATGGCTGCGCCGACCACAACTTCGGAGTGGTGGTCCCCAACCATGTGTACCAGAATTCTTTTTCCGAATTCTTTATCAACACTTTGCAAACCCACCGCGCGTGCCAACCGTCCTCGGACGATGGGATCGTCGTCCGTGAGGCATCGTTCAATCTGTTCAAAAACATCAGTTGAGACCGGTGCATAGGCAATCAGCGTTGCAGCTGCCTGACGAATCGCAACTTCACGACTGCTCAAACAACGCAACACTGGCTCAACGGCACTGGAATCCAATTCCTCAATCCCGTCTTCCAATTGCCAAAGTGCGGCCAGTTGTTCCGTTTTCGATTTCGACGAAAGCATGGTGATGAGTTGATCCCGCGTCCAGTGATTATTTCCAGGCGCGGTTGGCTCGAACACAACGTCTTGAGATTTTCCCAAAAACTTGATGGACTTGACGAAAATTTCTTGCGCATCAAATCGCAAATCGGATGCCCACGGTGGGGACATGTCGTTTCTCGCTTTGGCCAGCAGCGCTAACGCGTATCCCATCGTCTGGGACGACAAAATTCCACGCTTTCTCATCGACCAGCCAGTCCACGAACCATCTGTCCAGGAATTGTCAAAAACAGTTGAATTGGCCGAAAAAATGCCAAACCCAAAAAACAATGTCGCCAAATGCGAAATGCTTGCGTAATCAGGATGATCCGGTTGAACAAATCCGCGGCTCACCAAAACATGCTTTGTAAGTTCATAGGCCAGTTGGCTCACCAGATGAAATTTTTCCTCAAGTTCATCATTGGGAACAAAAACAACCGGATCGTCGCCAGGCCGATATCGATCATCCATATCGTCCAACTCGCCGGGCTCAACAATTTCCAGTCGACAACTGGTGCTCGGCAAATCCATTTGACCCAAAATGAATTCCACACAATCTCGAGCAAATTCTGCGTCCGTTTTGTCGTCGGCCTCAAAATCCTCCAAGTACAACATCGTCGTGTTTGTCAATTGGTCGACACCGAGTTCGTCAGTCAGTGACTGCATACTGATTTCGACCCAAACTTTGTCCACGAGTTGAATCGGACATTTTGCACCGAAAAACATGCGATGTTCCCATATGAAATTAGTTTGAGTGAAAAGCAACAGCCGACAAACTAACAAGCCTCAACGACCATCGCGACAGCATTGCCGCCGCCGAGACACAAACTGACGCAACCCAGTTTTTTGTTTTGCCGTTTCATGGCGTAATACATCGTCGTCAAAACGCGAGCACCACTGGCGCCAATCGGGTGCCCCAGTGAAATTCCGCCGCCGTAAACATTGACCTTGGCTGGATCGAGCTGCAGCTCGTTCATACAGGCAACCATCTGAGCGGCGAACGCTTCGTTGATTTCGAACAAATCGATATCGCCTTTTGACACGTTTGCTTTTGCTATAGCTTCGCGAATCGCTTCGACTGGCGCAATAAATAAATCTTGCGGGTCAGTTCCAGAAGTATGACTGGACAAGATTTTCAATTTGAATTCGGCGTCGGCCGCCATCTCTTCGTCCGCCACTACAACTGCGGCAGCCCCATCATTGATCGTCGAAGCATTCCCGGCAGTGACCGTCCCATCTTTTTGGAAAACCGTTCGCAATTTTTGCAAACCGTCGAAACTGGTTTCAGGTCGCGGGCTTTCGTCTCGATCGATCACCTTTTCACCTTTGCGATCTTTCAACGTCACGGCAACAATCTCGTCGTCAAACACGCCTTCGTTGATCGCAGCTGCGGCACGTTGTTGGCTTTGCTCGGAAAACTTGTCTTGATCCTCACGCGAGACATTGTATTTGGCAGCGATATGTTCGGCGTGATTGCCCATCGGGCAGGAGTAAAAAGCACACGTCAAACCGTCGTGTGCCATCGCATCGACCATCATCGCGTCACCGTATTTCACACCGCCACGCATGGAATACGACAGATGAGGTGCCATGGTCATATTTTCCATTCCGCCGGCGACGATCGCTGCGGCGTCGCCACAGCGAATAGCCTGGTCGGCGATCATGACCGCTTTCAACCCGGAACCGCAGACCTTGTTGACCGTAACGGCCGCGATTGACGATGGCATGCCCGCTTTCAAAGCCGCTTGTCTGGCCGGGGCCTGCCCCACTCCCGCTTGCAGAACATTGCCCATAATGACTTCGTCGAACTCGTCGACCGGCAATCCAGAACGCTCAATTGCGGCTGCAATCGCCACCCCGCCCAAATCTGTTGCTGAAAAACTCTTGAAGTTGCCCAGCAACGACCCAATTGGTGTTCGGGCTGCCGAGACGATGAATGAATCTGCCATTATGAATTTCCTGTAATCGCGTTGCAAACTACGGATTAACGGCTACAAAATACACGTCGACACATTGCGTTCGGGCGATCTTTGGCCATAATCCGTATTGAAATAATTCCGCATCAAAGTGTGAATTTGGGGATGATTGGCTCTGTCGACAACCTGATTCGACAGTAATACTACGCCGGCAGGATCGAGTTACTTTCTGCCAAGAAACGACCTGACAACCTGTTGCTCATCGATGGATCTACAGGTAATCGTTTTCCCACTTCACTTA
The DNA here is from genome assembly GCA_028280445.1 of Pirellulaceae bacterium. Classification (GTDB taxonomy): domain Bacteria; phylum Planctomycetota; class Planctomycetia; order Pirellulales; family Pirellulaceae; genus JANQLU01. The sequence goes on from JANQLU010000073.1 coordinate 20,966, forward strand.
AAGATATCAATCAATCAACTTTTTGTTAGGGTCCTTCACCCGCCCAAACGAGGATTTCGATGGCAACGTTAACCGAACTGGAAAAAAAACAAATTGCTCAGGCTGAAGAGCTGTTGTTCACCGGCGAAGCCAAGGAGGGATTTGCAAAAGACCTCTTCCTGGGCGAATTCAACGCCGATGCGATTTTGCCTTATCCGGAACTGCCCGCTGAGGCCAAAAAACGCGGAGATGAAGCGGTCGAGGCCGTGGCCGAATTCTGTCGCGACAATATCGACCCCGTCCAAATCGACCGTGATGCACGGATTCCCGACTCCGTTATCACGGGGTTCGGTGAATTGGGTGTATTAGGGATGACCAGCAGCCCCGAAAACGGCGGTCAGGGATTGAGCCAATATAATTATTGCCGAGTCCTCGAAATCATCGGTGGACACTGCGCTTCGACGGGAGTGTTTGTTAACGCACATCATTCGATCGGCTGTCGCGCACTCGACTTGTTCGGCACAGACGAGCAAAAATCAAAGTGGATGGTTCCGATGGCCAAAGGGGAAAAGCTGGCCGCTTTTGCGTTGACCGAACCTCAAGCGGGTTCCGACGCCAGTAACGTTCGGACCACCGCAACTCCGACAGCCGACGGTACCGCTTACAAAATCAATGGACAAAAACGTTGGATTACCAATGGCGGAATCGCCGACGTGCTGACCGTCATGGCGCGAACTCCCGACGATGACGATGCGGAGGGAAAAATCACAGCATTTTTCATGACTCCCGATATGCCGGGCTTCAAAGTCATCGAAGAGCGGATGGAAAAAAACAGCATTCGCGGAACCGCAACCGGCAGATTGGAATTCGAAGACGTTGTGGTTCCTGAGGAAAATATTCTCGGTCCCAAAGGAAAAGGTTTGAAAGTCGCGTTGACGGTCTTGGATTTCGGACGCACTACGTTTGGAGCTTGTTGTACCGGTGCAGCCAAATTCTGTGTCGAACGAATGGTTTATCGAGCCAACACGCGTCGTCAATTTGGCAAAACGCTCGGTGAATTCCAATTGGTCAAAAAGAAAATCGCGATGGCCGTGGCGGAAACTTATGCCATGGAATCGGCGACCTATCACACGGCTGCGCTGATTGACAGCGGTGCTCACGACTACATGGTGGAAACCGCGATGCTCAAAGTTTTTGCCAGCGACAGTCTTTGGCGCATCGCCAACGACACGTTGCAAATTTGGGGAGGCGCCGGATTTTTTACCGATCAGCCTTTCGAACGAATCATGCGCGACGCCCGTCTGAATCTGGTCGGCGAAGGTGCCAATGATGTGCTGCGCTGTTTCGTTGCTATGGTCGGGCTGAGAGGCCTGAAAGCCAAAGCCGATGGTGGTTTCAAAGAAATGATTCAAATGAAAATGCTGCCGCCTAAGGTTCCCAATGAAATTGATGAATTGCAATTCATGGCTCGCACGATCAGCAAACAAATCAACCAGCTGTCGTGGGCTTGTCGGTTCAAGGGCCGCGAGCACAAAGAAGCAATTTTGAACGAACAGTATCTGCAGGAGCGGTTGGGAGACGCCGCCACTGAAATTTTCATGTGCAGTTGTGTATTCTCACGTTTGACCTCGCTGCTGTCCAACGGAACCGTTCCACAAAAAATCAAAGATCGCGAACTTGCTACCGGCATGATGTATTTGCGTCTGGCTCGTGCGCGAAACATTCAGCGATTTAATGAAATTAAAGCGAACTTTGACAGCGACTATGTCAAAACAGCAGACTACTGGCTCAACCACGATTTCGGCCAGGAATTATGGAACATTGACCCCAAAGATTCGCCGGCATAGACCGCTAGAAGATATTAACTTGAACTCCAGCATTTCAACCCAACGCAGGCGGTGAGGTTCATCGCCTGTTTTAGTGTCTAAACCCAAAAAATTAAAAACGATGTCAACAAATTGGCCTGAACTGATTTCGGAATTCAAACAACAAAGCGATGTGATCGAGCTTGGCGGCGGTCAAAAATCAATTGATCGTCAACACAAAAAAAATCGCCTGACAGCCCGCGAACGTATTGCAAAAATTTTGGACGACGGCGAGACGTTGCTGGAAATCGGTCGTTGGGCGGCGTGGGAAATGTACTCCGAATGGGGCGGCGCGATTTCCGCAAGCGTCATATGCGGGATCGGAAAAGTATCCAATCGCAGCGTGATGATCATTGCCAACGACGCAACGATCAAAGCCGGCGCTTTTTTTCCCATGACTTGCAAGAAAGTGTTGCGAGCCCAGCGAATCGCGATGCAAAACCGTTTACCGCTGTTGTATCTGGTCGATTCGGCCGGTGTTTTTCTTCCGCTGCAAGACGAAATTTTTCCCGACGAAGACGACTTTGGTCGCATCTTTTACAACAATTCGGTTATCAGCGCGATGGGCATCCCACAGCTCGCAGCGATCATGGGAAACTGCGTCGCTGGCGGAGGCTATTTGCCAGTCCTTTGTGACAAACTGATTATGACCGAAGGCTCCGGTTTATATCTGGCCGGTCCGGCGTTGGTCAAAAGCGCTATCGGCCAGGAAGTTTCTCACGAAGACCTGGGCGGTCCTGAAATGCACGCCAGCATCAGCGGGACTATCGATTTCCGGGAGCCGGACGAAGAGTCCGCTATCAAGCGCATTCGCGAACAAATCGAGTTTTTGCCTGAAAATGATCGGCACCACAATTTCCGCCGCGACGCATCGGCCGAGCCGGCCAAACCCGGCAACGAAATCGTAGAGCATATTCCCATGGACGCTCAGCAGCGATTTGATGTCCGAGATTTGATTACTTTTCTCGTCGATGCCGAATCGTTCCAGGAATATAAATCTGAATACGGGCAAACCATTGTTTGTGGCTACGCAAAAATCGGCGGATATCACGTTGGAATCGTTGCCAATCAGCGGACGGTCGTTCAATCCAAAAAAGACGGTATGCAGTTTGGCGGCGTCATTTATCACGATAGCGCCGACAAAGCTGCCCGATTTATTATGGATTGCAACCAAACTTGGACCCCCATTATTTTTCTGCAGGACGTAATGGGCTTTATGGTCGGCCGAGATAGTGAACACGCGGGCATCATTCGTGCCGGTGCAAAACTGGTGAACGTGATTTCCAACAGCCGCGTTCCAAAATTAACTGTCATTACCGGTGGCAGCTACGGTGCCGGCAATTATGGTATGTGTGGTAAAGCGTTTAATCCACGAATGATCTTTGCCTGGCCCAACGCACGTTATGCCGTGATGGGCGGAAAACAGGCGGCCAAAGTGTTGTTGGACATCAATATTGCCGCGCTCAAACGTGCCGGGAGAGAACCGGATACAGATGAATTGGAACAATTGCGCCACTCGGTCACCGAAGCTTACGAAACATCGACCGACATTCGTTACGCTGCCGCTCGACTGTGGGTCGATGGAATCGTCAATCCGGAAGACACCCGAAATCTGTTAATCCAAAGCCTAGAAGTTGTTACTCGGGACGCCGACGAATCGCCGTTTAAAACCGGGGTTTTGCAAGTTTAGGATCTCACAGGGAACTCAGATTACGTTGACACGTCTAAACAAAGCCCTTCCGAAACACCCAATCTGCCAATTCAAAAAGAGAGAGATTGACTGATGAAAACAAAATTCCAATTGATCGTTGTTGCGTTGCTCGTTTCAGGACTGGTCGCACCTGTCGTAGCCCAGGACGACAAAAAGAAAGATGAGAAAAAAGTCGAAGTAAAAGCCAAGGATGACAAAGACAAAAAAAAGGTCAAACCGCATTCCGGACCGATCGTTGAATTCAAAAAAATCAGCGTCGAGAAAAAAGCCTTTGAGGATGCCACGGCGAAAAGACCGATTGTGATCAAAACAGAAAAAGAAGCCAAAAAATATTTCAACAAAGAGACATTGGCCAAGGTTAAAAAAGTCGTCGATTTTGACGCACGTCACATTCTCATTTTCGCTTGGCGCGGATCGGGCCGCGACAAACTGGATTACGTCGTCATGGAATCTTTTCCCGAGCAAATCGCATGCACCTACACACGTGGTCGAACTCGAGATTTGCGGTCCCACGTCCGCGTATTTTCAGTTCGCAAAAATGTGAAAGTGATGGTTCGCCAATAGCCGGTTGATATATTTGGCATGCCCATGTGAGCGGCAAGGCGCTAGCCGCCGGTTGAGGCACTGTTCGACATACCGGCGGCTAGCGCCTTGCCGCTCACAGATAAGTAGGGCCGGTTCCTACCGGCCGGTTTTATCGAATTGGCCGGTGGGAACCGGCCCTACAAGATTTACTTTCGCAACCCAAATCGAAAACTGAAACCGGCAAATTCGACGTCGCGGAAACCGGCCAAGGTTTCGTCGTTGCCATTGTCAAACGCCGAGCCAATGTTTTGGTAGTTTAAAAATTCAACACCGCTGCGGAAAAAGAAATTAGAACCGTCACGAAGTCGTCTGTCGATTTGAATCCCGGTTGAAACTTCGTAACTGTGGATATCAAAATTTTGCAACACGTCGTTTTGGACTCCGGCAATTCGACGATAGTCGCCTTCGGTGTACGAAATGTAACCTTGCATGTACAACGAAAAATGACGCGTCAGTCGTTGCACCGCTGAACCGCCGAATACGATTCCCAATTGGTCGGTTCGCGCTCGCTTGAATTGGACAATATCATTGTCGTCAATCATATCTTCGCGAAATTCCATCCAGCGGGCGCCAGATTCCAACTCAATCCACGAACCTCGCCCCGTACAAAATTTGCGTCCAAACATCAGGTCGATGTTGTAAGTTTCGAGGTCGACAAAGGAATTCGGATTGAGAATTGTGGCTTGTCGCGAGCCAAAGAAAAACCATTTCGCTTTGGCATGTAATTTGTTATCGATGGCGTATCTTGCAATCGCTCGATGAGCCGCCGCCAAATCAAAATCGGCTCCATCGTCACCAACAGGTGTATCGATCCCGACCGCGATCCCGCCTTCCTTGTGATAATTCAACAGCAACAAATCGTAACTTGCCTGCCACCGATACTGGAGACATTTACCACCAGCACAGGGAGCACATCCGCCCATCCCATTATCCGGAAGAACGACCGAACGACTCCAGTGTTGTGGAGGCGCATCCGTGATGGGAATGGAACCTGGCGCGGGTGGGTCCTGAAGTGAATACGTCAACGGACCCGGCGGTTGAACTCTCGAATCCCCGATAGAACCCGAATCGAAAATGGTGGCCGAATCTCCAATGGAACCCGAGTCAGCAATGGTATTCGGGGTTTTTGTTCTGTTCGTTTGAGGATTGTTGGTTTGAGGTGGAAAAAGCGCATCAGGCGCCGGACCCGGTTCTTCTTGCAAGTGATACATTCGCAGCCGAGGCGCAGGTACTTGAAGCGACTTGGCTCCCGAACCAACTTCTTCTGCTCGATCGGTTAGCGAACGATTGACCACGGGTCTGTGAATCAATTTTCTAGGCGTTTGCTGCGCAGGCGCGATCGTTGACAGACAATGCACAAAAAGTGCTATCACGATTGCCAGTAACAACAGCTTGGAACAACACAGCCGCATGGTTAGAACCTATTTTTTGGCGGAACGATCAGGGCTTCCAAAGTCAACGCAGAAATCCTAATCAGGAGAACCGTTAACATTGGTGAGATCGACTTTAAATTAAGGCTGCGCCAGAATAACTGTTAAAACCAGAAAAGTCTTCCAGCTCTACCCAGTTTGACATAGATTCGCAAATTCGGGAGGGCGAGGCTCCCGCCGAGCCGTGGGTATGGCGTGTTGGGAACGAGCTTTCATCCACTGTTAGTGGCAAGGTGCTAGCCGCTCATGGGATTAGGCTCGGCAGGAGCCTCGCCCTCCCGCCCTCCCAGCTACCCGCCGGTTTTGTCACCTTTGTTGTTGCCGTGCTCGTCGTAGCGCATAAACATAAAATAGATAAATGAAAAAATGACAATTGGAATCGACGTGTAAAAAATGGGATCGAGAAAGATTGCCATTCCGACACCAAAGCTGACGAGAATAACCCACACCCACCAGGTTTCGCGCCACATCCCCTTTAAACGTTCCATTGGACTATTCTTTCGCAGCAAATTTTTCTAATGCAATATCTTTCAAGTTCTTCAAATCGAGTTTTCCCGAACCCAACATCGGCAACTGGTCGACTTCAACAAAACTATCCACCGACGGAATAAATATATTCGGCAGCCCTTCTTCGGACAGGCGTTTGGTCAATTCGCCGATCTCCTGATGGATGGGTTTATGCAGGACAATTAGACGCTCGCCTTTTTTGTTGTCCGGCACGGCAGTCACGGCCAATTTCATTTCGTCGATTTCGCCATCTTCGTCTTCGTCTTCACCGACAAAGCTGTTCAGCAACTCTTCGATGCGAACATGAGGCACCATTTCACCGCCGATTTTGGAAAATCGACTCATTCGGCCGGTGATTTGTATAAATCCATCTTTGTCGATCAAAGCCACATCACCCGTTTTGTACCAACCATCTTTGATGACTTCCGCCGTGGCGTCGGGTCGATTCAAGTAGCCTTTCATGACGTTAGGACCTGTGATCCACAACATTCCCGACTCTCCGACATTCAATTCAACGGTATCGTCATCCAGCGCCGTTATTTTTGCAGCAACATTGGGAATCGGGCGACCAACCGTTCCCTCTTTGTAATCGATCTGGAAATTATTGCGAGATCGTACAGGAGGAACATTGACCGAAACCAGCGGCGACAACTCGGTTGTTCCGTATCCTTCGACTGGACGCACGCCAAATTTTCGCTCAAACGAATCGCACAGATCCTTTGGCAATTTTTCGGCACCGGCTACGACAGTATTGATCGTTGCAAATTCATCCCGATCGATCCGTCGAATATAAGACCGCAAAAACGTTGGCGTGCCTAACAATACGGTACCACCATAACGTTTGGTGAGTTTACCAATCTGTTTCGCATCCAGCGGACTGAAATGATAAACTCCGGCGATGTTCAATCCCATGGCTCCCCACAGCGTGACGGTATAGCCGAACGAGTGGAAAAACGGCAAAATGCCAACCATCACATCTTTGGAGTTCAGATTCACCACTTCGCCGATCGCATCGACATTCGACGCCACATTCTGGTTGGTCAATACGACGCCTTTGGGAACTCCCGTCGAACCTGACGTAAAGATAATGGTCAACACGTCGTCAGGCTGTGCGTCGTTCAGCCCAAGTTTTTTTTCCAGCATCGCAGCCGGCATCAGGTAGCTTCCGACAATGCCTGCGACCTTGTCGCCCGTGGTCACTTTGTCTTTGAGTTCTTCGAGAAAGACGATTTCGGCGTCCAGCTCGTAATCAAATTTTTCCCATACTTTCTTGCTGGTCAAAACTTTTTTGATCCCTGCTTGCTTGATGCAGAAGTTCAAGATTTCGGAAGAAACCGTATAGTTCAAATTCACGGCAACGCGATGATCCATGGCCAGCGCGATATTGACAGCGACACCTCCGAACGACGGCGGTAGCAGCACCCCCACATGGGATTCAGCCTGTCGATCGTCGAGGATGTGTCGGGCCAGCAAACGACGCAAGATCAATGTTCGCATCAGAAACGCGCCACCTTTGGCATCCTGTCCCGTGGAACATCCAACTTTCAATTTGTTGCGACGTTTTTTTGCATTGCGAATAAATTTTTGAACTGGGCTCACAAATGGGCTTTGTCGGTTGTTCACAGCAGTGGCTCCCAACTGTTGAACTTGTTGTCGAACAAAATGAATTTCATCGGTTCGCTCAATCGGTTTACCAATATTAACAGTGATGTGGCGTCGAAATTTCTTAGGAATTCTGAGAATACTTCCACCATTGGCATACGACAGATTACTGCCAAACATTTCATCGATATAGACTGGAATGATGGGAACAGGCGTTTTATCCAAAATCCGCATCAGTCCCGGTTTGAACGCCTGCACATTCCCGCTTCGTGTAATTCCGCCTTCGGGAAAAATCCCGACCAGTTCTCCGCGCCCCAAAGCCTTTCTCGCATCACCGAGTGCTTTGGTAATCGATTTGGGCCCGCCTCCCATCAAGATCGTGCGGGAAAATTTTGCTAACCACCTGGTAATCGGATTCTTGAAATTTCCCGACCAGGCAATCATGCGGGTGGTGCGCGTCGTCATCAGCAAAAACAAAATGCCGTCGAACAAACTGACATGGTTGGAAACCAGCATCGCCCCGCCATTGGCTGGAATATTTTCGCGGCCCACGACTTTGATTCGATAAAATCCGCGGACCCCCCACCACAAGAAAATCCGGGCCATCGCGTGTTGCAAACGATAGACGGCGTAACACAAAATCGGCAACGTCATCAAGCACATTACCAAGAACACGTGCCGCGATGTCAGCAAAGGCAACTTGCCCGCCTGACGGTGTGTTTCTTTAACAACGCGGAGCGTCGTATCGTGTTCGCGTTTGGCGGCCTTGATTTGTTTGCGCGTCGCATCGTCGGAAACTTTTTCTGGTGGAAACAATCGATTCAGTTCGTTCAGCGGCAGTCGTGTGTTGTCCGCTTGTTCTTTTTCAACATGTTTCCATACCAGTGATGCCAACACGGTATTTCGGATCTGTTTGTCGTCAATCGCTTTCGTAAATTCATCGACACTTTGGCGGTCCGGATTGTACTGACTGACCAGCTCATCAAATTGGATCTGTTGCTCACTGCTCAACGATTTTTTTTGATAATTGTCTGGAATCCCGTCGAATTTGCCCTGGTGAAACGGCACCCGCATACCGGAAAACAAAACCGAAACCACCAGCATCCCGCCGAAAATCAGACAGTTGACGGCGGACAAAATCGACCCACGGCATTCCGCGGGACTTTTATGCTGCAGGTAGGACGCCATCGGAATCTGGAAAAATCCGGCGCTAGCCCCCAAACAGACCAGCAGCGTACAGGCGATCACGAGTTTGTAATTGAAACCCGGTTCGGAACTGATGAAATGCGTTGGAGACAAAAACAGCAGGAAACAAAAAACGACGATGCCCAACGCGCCCCAGGGAACCAGTCCCAATTCGATTCTGCCACCTGACAGAAAACCAGCCAAGACACTTCCCAAACCGACACCCAATACCAGCGAGATTAACAGCGGCGTTCGATGAGATTCTCGTAATCCACCGCTTTCGTCGGCAAACTGATCCACATTGATCTGCCCCAAAGCTGCGATGGTCCAATAAAAGATAATTCCTAGCGCCACGACAAATAGCGCCTTGTTGGCAAACAGCCGTTTTTGGTCACGAACCATTTCCGAAATCATGGTGATCGGAAATTTCAATTCCGGATTCTGCGCTTTTCGCGGTATCAGGAACAAACTGGTGATCGTTCCCATCACTGCCAATCCGATCAACACGAGCGCGGGAAGCCATTGATATTGCTCTACGCCTTTGTCGCCGGTCAGATCGCTGATCCAGCCGCCGATGCCCATTCCCATAATGGTGGCCGCCAGCGACGACAGATTGAAAAAGCCATTGGCTTTGGAAATTTTGTCTTGTCCCATCATCTCGGGAATCGCACCGACTTTTGACGGAGCAAACAGAGCGCTTTGTGCACCCATCATAAACACCGTCACCAACAGGAAATTGAACTGTTGGAGAAAAATAGCGAGGACCCCGAGCGCCATGATCACGATTTCCAGGATCTTGCAACCGATAATCACGTCGCGTTTTCGATAGCGATCGGCAAGGAAACCGGCGGGAGCAGCAAACAAGATAAACGGCAAAACAAAACAAGCCGTTCCAAACATCAACACCATGCCCTGGTTTTCAGAGCTGTAATAATCTTTACCGATGCCAATGGCCAGCCAGCGAAAGACATTGTCGTTAAAGGCGGTTAAAAAGTTTGTCCACAACAAACTTTGAAAACTCGGCGACAACAGGCTTTCGCTGGTCTCACTCGGTTGAATCGGTTGGATTTTTTTAGCCATGCAGGTCGTCAATGTTATTTGTTACACCGGAAGCAGACGAAACGTGTGCCGAATCATACGCGAATTCCCCGTGATAGATGGCTAACATCACGGCAATGTCGGTCTTTGCACGATTCGATCGCTTTCCAAGATAATCCATAACACCATTTCAACCTACACAGGTTGTCGTGTCTGGTCGCTGTAAAACCGACACAGTTGGCAAAAATCTAACGCTTTTGACGTTTCTCGACTGGCCCGGATCAAACGTTCGATGATAGAAGTGCCGTTCTTTGTTCGTTGAGAGTCTTGATCCAACAACCAACGAGTCATCCGTGAACAGCCGCTCCAAACAAATCGAGGTTCATCGTGAATCGTGTTCAATTCATGACACTGGGCTTGGTCCTGGTGTTTATTGGTACGCAACTCTATTTTGTCGACACGTACGTGTTGACTCACAAAGCCAGCAAACTTGCCGGCCAGTCAGCTTCGAAAACCTATGACCAGGCGGCCGGTGCTGCCCAGAATTTTTACAATCAAAACGGTTATCAAAATCAATCGGGCACGTTTCAGCCCTATATGCAAACTGGCTACTCCAACTCGCTCGCCGATTCCATGCTACCGAGAAAGCGGATCACACCGCCCAAATGGATTTGTTGGCCCATATTTTTCCTCGGAGCAGTATTTTTTCTGCACGGTATCGCGTTGCCAGCGGGCGGCGGCGGGTCCTCGGATTAATCGTGTCGATGATAGAGGGAGCAGACTTTCTTCAAGTCTGTTCGAAGCTTAAAATACGGAATATTTGCTCAACCTCTTTTTTGATTAGTCCAGCATGTCAGAATTCGAAAGTATTACCACGTCCCAAATCGATGACATTACGATCGTCAGTTTTAACGATCACAAAGTCATGGACCCCGCCAGAATTCAAATTCTCGGCGAAGAACTGCTTTCGTTAGTCGATCCTAAAGATCCGTCGAAAATACTGATCAACCTGGACAACGTTCGTTTTCTGTCAAGCGCTGCCATTAACAAATTGATCGTGATTGACAAACGACTGAAATCGGTGGGTGGTTCTCTCAAGTTATGCGCCGTGAGTTCACAAGTCAGCGAAGTGTTCGCCATCACTCATCTCGATAGTGTTTTCGAAATTTGTAATTCGCAACGTGATGCGTTAGAGTCGTTTGCTGGGTAACGTTTGACTGCAGGTAGATTCGATGCAATGGGCTTGGACTTACGACGAAAAAATAGCAAGCCGTGTTCAAGCGGGCGTTGATGTCATTCGAACTTTGATTGAACACCTGGAATCCAGTGGCTGGCCGCCCAAACATGTGTTCGGCGTGCACATGTCGATGGAAGAAGCGGTGATGAACGCTATCAAACACGGCAACCAACGTGACGAATCAAAACAAGTTCACGTCATTATGAAAACCAACGAAGAAAGTTTGTACATTAAAGTCACCGACCAGGGAGACGGATTTCGCCCCGCGGACGTTCCAGATTGTACGGCGGACGAAAATCTGGAAAAAACCAGCGGACGCGGGTTGTTGTTGATGAAAAATTATATGGACTCGGTCCAATACAACGAAAAAGGAAATTCGGTCGAAATGATAAAAACGAAATCCAATTAGCGGCTTCCCCGCCAACTAAAGTCCGAAAGGATTTGCTGTGAATGATCCTTACCTGATCGCTATCGTCATATGCGTGCTACTGATTGTGTTGCTCGGCATCGTTTTTTTTCTTGTGCAGCGCGCAAAACAGAAAACCATCGCAACCGCAATCAGCGGGCAATCCAACGACCTGTCAATCGACGTGACCCAACTGGATGCCAATCCGCCGACCGGCATGCCGCCAAAACTTCAATTGGTCGGTGTCGATTCAAAACTTGTCGTACTGGTTCTCGCACCGCGGGGAAACAGTGTTCAATTCCCATCGTCTGATGAACTGCATTCGTTGGTCGATCGAATCAGCCCCGGGTTCTCAAAAGTGCTCGATGTTCATCAACCCGTTTTCCGACGTTGGCCGGTGCAGATGAGTTTCGAAGGTTTCACTAATGCATTTGCCTACAATATGAAATTGCCAGGAGACAGTGGCAAAGGGACTCCCTGGTCAACTTTGGTCGGTCGCATTACCGTTCCGGGCGGACAGCTTTTCGTCGGCCTGGTTTGTCTCAGCAGTACACCAAATGAAATGGGGCAGATAATTGTGGAACATGAAGGGAAATGGACCGATTCCCTGCGGGCCATTGGTTGACCATGACGCCCAATCAACCGACGACCGACGCCAATGCCATTTGGCATGCTGCTGTGAAATCCGTTCATGCGACGGAACTGGTTCGTCACAGCGTCCGCGCAACCGCCGACAAAATCACCTTTTCCGCTCGCAATCAACAAGTCGAATTTCAACGGGATTTGATTCACCGCATTTGCGTTGTCGGGGCGGGGAAAGCGGCGGCCGCGATGGCGATCGGCTTGGAACATGTGTTACTGGAATTCGTTCCCAAAGACCGCGTGTCGGGAATCGTCAACACTACCGATGAGCAAGCCGTCGAACTTGAGCGAGAACTTTCGTCTATCCAGTTGCGCGGCGTCAGACCTGCCGGTGACAATTCGCCACGCGAAAGAACGGTTACGGCCACCCATGAAATCATAAACCTCGTTGCTGGTCTCCAGGCGAACGACCTGTGCATCGTTTTGTTATCCGGAGGCGGTTCCGCGATGCTTTCTGCACCCGTTCCGCCAATCACGGTTCAGGAAAAATCGCAACTGGCTCAAAAAATGTTTTCCCGAGGTGGAAACATCCTGCAAGTCAATCGTGTGCGACAACATCTCAGCGATGTCAAAGGAGGCGGACTGCTGCGCGAATGTCGCGCTGGCAATCTGTTGACACTAACAATCTCCGATGTGATTGGTAATCCACTCGACATCATCGCATCGGGGCCCACAATTCCCGCCACTGGTGACCCGGCCGACGCGATCAAAATCCTTCGCCAATTCGAGCTGTGGGATGAAACTCCCAAGTCCATCAAACAACGACTCGAACAGGAAATCGTTACGACACCTACCGCGACCGAGCAACATCTAGTATTGGCGGACAACACAACGGCCGTGATGGCGGCAGCAGCGCATGCTGCAAAACTGGGATATAAAAATGAAATCCAACTCGCTACGACAGAGCCGCTGGACGCCAATCAACTAGGTCAACAACTGGCCGATCGAATTAACACGTTGATGCGAACGGCAACCACGGACAACTATTGCTTGACGATGGGTAGCGAAACGACTGTCAGGATTTGTGATTCGCCTGGAATTGGTGGGCGGAATCAGCAAATTGTTTTGTCGGCGCTGGCCAATCTTGATCAAGAATTAATAAAGCGGTCGACGGCCGAATTTTGCATCCTTTCAGGCGGCACGGACGGTGAAGATGGGCCAACTCAATTCGCTGGTGCTTGGATTGATAATGAAACTGCCATCAAAGCTTTCCAACGGGATGATCTCACCCGTAGCTTGGAAAAAAATGACTCAAATACGTTTTTAAAATCGTTCAATTGCCTGCTAAAAACTGGCCCCACGGGCACAAATGTCTGTGACGTGCAGGTTGTCACCTTTGTTCAAAAATCCGCCATAGATTGACCGAAAACAGCAATAATGATAGATTTTTCGTTGTAAAAAGTTTCTTTCAGACTCAACCTGAGTCACAGATCACACACGGCGGATCATCAATAACCATACAAATCCTGCGCCGCTAAAACCATTAGCAGCATGTAATTCCGAGCCGTCAGCGGGTTAGTCTTAGCAAAAATTTCTTTAGTAGGTAGTGACAAAAAAATGAGCACAACGATCCCTCAACCGACAGAAGGCGATTCAAAAACAATGTCCAACAAATATGTCTACTTTTTTGGCGGGGGACAGGAAAACACCGACGGCAATCGCACGATGCGTGAATTGCTCGGCGGCAAAGGGGCCAACCTGGCTGAAATGTCCAATGCAGGTATTCCAGTTCCACCTGGATTTACGGTCTCAACCGAAGCGTGTGCGATTTACGAAAAACAAGGCGCCTACCCCGCCGAGATGATGGATCAAGTCAAACAGCAATTGAACAAGCTCGAAGAACTCGAAGGCAAAAAACTGGGCGACACCGAAGATCCTCTCCTGGTTTCCGTTCGTTCCGGTGCGGCCCAATCCATGCCCGGCATGATGGACACGGTTTTGAATCTGGGAATGAATGACCAGTCCGTCATCGGTTTTATCAACATGACAAATAATCCACGTGCTGGTTGGGATTGTTATCGACGATTTATTGATATGTTCGGAGATGTTGTCATGGGTCCATCAACGGGCCTGAATCACGAACATTTTGAACACGCACTCGCTGCGTTGAAAACAAAATATGGTGCGGCACAAGACACGGATCTCACAGCAGAACAACTCGAAGAGCTGGTCGGCGATTACAAAGCCATCTACAAACAACACGTTGGGGCCGATTTTCCACAAGACCCAATGGATCAACTTGAAAAAGCGATCAATGCGGTTTTCGAATCCTGGCAAAACGAACGAGCCGTCAAATACCGAGTCCTCAACAAAATCACGGGCCTCATCGGTACCGCCGTCAACGTTCAAACCATGGTCTTTGGAAACATGGGAGATGATTGTGCGACAGGTGTTGCGTTCACTCGTGACGGTTCGACCGGCGAAGCCAAACCGATGGGCGAGTATTTGATCAATGCTCAAGGCGAAGATGTTGTGGCCGGTATTCGTACTCCTCAAGACCTGAATGATCTGGCCAACGAATCGGATCCCGGCCTCGTCGACGCAGGTCAACAATTGCTGGATACGATGGCGATGTTGGAAAAACATTACAAGTATCCGCAGGATGTCGAGTTCACCATCCAGCAGGGCAAACTATACATGTTGCAAACTCGGAATGCCAAGCGCGTAGGTATTGCCGGAGTACGTTGGGCGGTTGAAATGGCAACTGGAAAAGATGTCGTCACCGGAGCCGAGCTCCCTCAATTACTCGATGCGAAACAGGCAATGTGCACGGTCAATGGTGGCGACCTGGAACAATTGTTGTTCCCAATTTTTGACGCCGCCGAAGAAGCGCAAAAACAGCCAATCGTGACCGGGCTGCCAGCCGGCCCTGGCGCAGCGTTTGGCGAAATCGTGATGGACTCGAAAAAAGCCGAAAACATCAAGAAAGCAAACCCCAATAAAAACTTGATCCTCGTTCGCCACGAAACGTCGCCCGAAGACGTTGGTGGCATGGGCGCTGCCGCAGGAATCCTGACCAGCACCGGCGGTATGACTTCGCACGCTGCGGTCGTTGCCCGGGGTTGGGGTAAATGCTGTATCTGCGGTGCAGGCGAATTGAAAATCGATTACGCCTCGGGAACCGTCTCCGTCGGCGACAAAACATATTCCGAAGGGGACGTGATTTCCCTCAATGGATCCACAGGAAAAGTTTATGAAGGTGAAATCGCTACGGCTTCATCACCGGTGGTTGCAGCCCTGGTCGAAGGCGATGCAGAAGCTAAGCAACATTGGATCTACAAAATGTACGAAACCGTTTCTGCTTGGGCTGATCAGTACCGTCAGATCGGTGTTCGAACCAATGCCGATTCTCCGAAAGACTCCGAAGCGGCCATCGCGTTTGGTGCCGAAGGGATCGGGCTGTGCCGGACAGAACACATGTTTTTCGAAGGTGACCGCATCACCGATGTTCGCCGGTTTATCCTGGCGGAAACCGACGAAGATCGAAACGCCGCCATTTTGCGATTGCTGCCACATCAACGCGGCGACTTCGAAGGAATTTTCACGGCCATGAATGGCAAACCGGTAACGATCCGATTGTTGGATCCACCGTTGCACGAGTTCTTGCCACAAACCGAAGCCGACATGGAAAAAATGGCTTCTGAAATTGGCGTGCCATTGGAAAAAATCAAAGAGCGAGTTTCCGCGCTGCACGAATTCAATCCCATGCTGGGACATCGCGGTTGCCGATTGAGCATCACTTACCCGGTTCTTTGCAAAATGCAAACGCAGGCAATTATCGAAGCGGCTTGTGCCGTCACCAAAAACGGGATCGATGTTTTGCCGGAAATCATGATTCCATTGATTGGAACAAAAGCAGAACTGGAATACCTCGAAAAAATTGTCCGTCAGGTTGCCGACGAAATTATTCAACGCGAAAATTCCGCCGTGAAATATCTCGTGGGCACGATGATCGAAATTCCGCGGGCAGCCTTAACCGCAGATCAAGTTGCCGAATCAGCTGAGTTCTTCAGTTTTGGTACGAACGATTTGACTCAAATGACGTTTGGTTACAGCCGCGATGACATCGGCACTTTCCTGCCAGACTACCTGGATAAAAAAATGCTCGAAGTCGATCCGTTTGCACAAATCGACGAGTCGGGTGTTGGCCAATTGGTCGAAATGGCAGTCGACAAAGGGCGTCAAACGCGTCCCGATCTGAAATGTGGAATCTGTGGTGAACATGGTGGCGAACCCAATTCGGTGAAATTCTGTGTCAAAACAGGACTGGATTACGTCAGCTGTTCGCCTTACCGCGTACCCATCGCACGACTAGCCGCAGCACAAGCAGCCGTCGAAGCAGAAAATTAATAAATGTAAAAGGCAAGGCGTCGGGAGTCAGCAAACGGGAGGGCGAGGCTCCCGCCGAGCCAATACGACTGCGCAAAAGACCAACACGCGTGAGCCTCGCAAACCACCACTGCGGTAGCCCATTGCTGGCGCTTCGTGCTTGTAAGATTCAGCTCGTAAGATTAGGAAAATAGGCCTTGCCGCTCGCGGAATCCGGCTCGGCGGGAGCCTCGCCCTCCCGAATTTATGTCGAGCGGATTGAATTGCATTGGGCTAGTCGTCAATTTTTTTGATCGACAACTGAAATGCTGAATCCAATTTCACATTGATGGGATAGTGGAGCACAAAGAAAGAATAGTTTTCGGCGCCTCCTAATTTTTCCAGCACTTTATCGATCAAAATCGTAATCCGTTTGTTTTGAGGTCGCGTTTGTTCGTCGGGCATTCTCGGTTGCATGACGATCTCAGAAACCTGTTCGCGACTTTCGACTCGGAACCGGACTTTGTCTTTCAAAAACAAAAGTTCGTCGTGAATCTGCTGAGCTTTCGGAATTAGCCAAAAGTAGAGATCGGATGTTTTCCAAGGATCCTCCTGAGTGGGTATCCAGCGGATAACCATACACAATTTCGAACCGAAATCCCAAGCGTGCTCTCGCGTACCGATGTCCCCAGAAATTTTTCGCGTGGCATCCTGATAACTGACCGGCAGACGGTCTCCGATGATTTCACACAGTGCCTGAAAGGCGTCAGTCGCTTCAGGTTTCAAATCGCGATAAATCGATAAATCGACGCGATTGCCCGGGTATTCGCTGGGGGAAATTTGGTTCGCTTCGTCGGACGTTGATTCAGTTTCCGGCAGATCGAGCGAGGTCTCTTTACTAGCGTTTTCCGCTGATTCAGCGGCTTGTTTATTTGTCAAATCGGTTGCAGCAATTTGACTCAACTCAACTTCGAGTTTTGTAAAATAACGATTCAACAGACCGAGCGACGTCCGCACACGCGAATGTTCCGCTTTCATTTTTTGGAGTTCGTGGCCCGACATGCCCCGTTTATCTCTTTCGAGATTGCTCGCCGTCCGGTTCCAGTCCTGGATGCGTTGTTCAAATACCGCTTGAATTCGCTTGGTATCCTGAACCGCTTTAATTGCGTCGCCACCATGCCGGAATTCTCGTCGAGCGACTTCGATATCAGAAACCAAGTCGGAAACTTGATGCAACACGCGCCCTTGGATCGTCATCCGCACGGTTTGCAAATTAACTTGGGCTTGCATAAAAACACTAAAGATAGGTTCTGAGCCCGTGTAGGCATGGGAAGAATCTCGATTTTCCAACTCATCAGGTTGTGAAGAATTGTTTATGTTTTTGACTTCGATATTCATACAACACCGATCGACCGTTTTTGGTAGCAGCATTGTAACTCAAACAAAATACTCTATTTATCTTTACACCAATTGCTAACCAAATATTCACCGAACGGTAACATTAACAGTTGTTTTCAGTCAGAACAGCGAATCAAACCATGAACACAACTCCTAAACAGACATTACGTCAACAAATGAAGGCTCGGCGAAACGCTGAAAAAAACCGTGAGCGTTCGAGCGAAATCATCATCAAACGTGTGGTAGCGCGTCCGGAATTCGCAAGCGCCAACAACGTTTGTTGTTATATCAGTTTTCGCAGCGAAGTTCAGACACGACACCTTGTGAACGATTTGATTGAAAGTGATAAAACCTTGATCGTGCCGTGGTGTGATGGTCCGATTTTGCAACTGACAGAAATACGTGCGCTCGATGAACTGACTCCGCGGACCCAGGGAATACTCGAACCGCGTGACGATGTCAGAAAATCCACTTCGCGAAATCGACACGTTGATGATTGCGATGTAGTGATTGTGCCCGGCCTGGCTTTTACAACAGCTGGCGACCGTCTAGGCTACGGCGCTGGGTATTACGATCGACTCCTGCAAAAATGTTCAGCGCCCAAGATAGGAATCGCCTTTGCCTGCCAAATCGTACCAACGCTTCCGACAGAACCCACCGATATCAAAATGGACTTCATCGTTACCGAAACTGAAACGTTTTGCTGCTGAACTTTGACGCAAAAACTACCTTAGTCCCGCTGGTAAATCAAACCGGACACCGATCGGCCGATGGTCGCTGGTTTTTTTGTCGTCTGGAAAATCGCCCTGTCGCACGATGACTTCGCATTGTTTCACCCATCTTTTTGCGCTGTTTGCGACGAATGCAAAATCCAGCATCGAGTCTTTGAAATTGTCGACATTGTCCCCGTCAGGGTCATACCAGTTGGTATCGATCAATGTTTTTGGTTTGATCCACATCCAAACATTGTCACGCTGAAATATCTTGAATGCCTCATTGCCGTTTTTCTTGTGGAAATCGTAGTCAAAATTAAAATCGCCGAGGGCCACAATGGGTAACGTCTGGTCACGTGCCCACTCGACAAGTTTTTTGGCTTGTTCCTGTCGAATTTCTGGCTTGCCTCGCGCCAAATGGAGCGTCATCAACAGAAACTCTTCGTGATTCGTTTTGTGCCGCAGATGGACAACCAATGGCGATCGATAGCGCCGTCGGTAATTCATCTCGTGCAATTCCATTTTTCGAACCAGCTCAAATTGTTCGGTGTCGAACACGATTTGCAACCGATCTTTGCGGCCCGTTTCAGAATTGATTGCTTTGAAATTTTGTCCGCAAGCTTTTTCAAACCGCTCAAACTCGGCCGGATCGACTTCACAAAATGCATAAATTTGTGCGCTGGGCAGTTTTTTTATCTGCTCCGCAATCACAGCGGGGTCGCTTCCGTCACTTTCGAGATTCCAGGCAATGGCTTTGACGGTTCGATCCGTAACCGGCAACGTCCCTCGTTGAACATTGAGCTGTTCGTTTTTTTCCCGTTCAAGTTCGCCATCGGCTGTTTGCGGTTTTTCCAGAGTACATCCACACCACAGCCACAATGCTGCCAAACCCAGCACCAAAACGCGGGTCCGTTTAAAAATATATGCCACGAGATTGCTGCCCATTTTTTTGTCGTGTGTGATTAAAAAACATCGTAAGCGCGAAGCGTTTGTGAGAAAAAATCACAACCCGAAGCGTGAGCGAGGGACCGCGATTCGAAGCGGTTTCCGGTCCCTTGCTCACGCTTCGGGTTATGATTGAACTGCAACTTTTATTCACCGCGTTACATTCTTTGCTGCCAAGCCAAGGAAAAATATTTACATTTCTCCGTCCCTCAATTAACTTTTCTAACGCGCTGCGTGCGTTTGTCCAGTCCGCCTTTTTAACTTTCAACCGTAAATTGTTGTTATGTTTCGCAAAAATTTTGTATTCGTTCTTTTGTTATTCATCATTTTGTCGCAACACGTCGTTGCAGACCGACCCAATATTGTCGTGATCTATACCGACGATGTCGGGTTTGGAGATGTCGGCTGTTATGGAGCCACTGGAGTTGCGACGCCGCATATCGACCGTCTGGCCAAGGAAGGTTTGCGATTTACCGACGCCCATTGTTCGGCAGCGACCTGCACGCCGTCACGTTTTACATTGCTGACCGGCACCTACGCCTTTCGAAACAAACGCGCCAGAATTCTGCGAGGCGATGCGCCATTGATTATCAGTTCGGACACGCCCACCATCGCATCGGTTTTAAAACAGGCCGGCTACCGCACAGGCGTTGTTGGGAAATGGCACCTGGGTCTGGGCGACGGCAAAATCAATTGGAATAAAACCGTTAAACCAGGGCCCAACGAAATTGGGTTCGATTATCATTTCTTGATTCCTGCGACAGGCGACCGTGTGCCCTGTGTCTACTTGGAGCAGGGAAAAGTAGTTGACCTCGATCCATCGGACCCGATCAAAACCAGTTACGGAAAAAAAATCGGCAACGCGCCAACGGGCAAAGACAAAGCTGCCCGCGCCAAACTCAAACAAAATTGGTCACACGGACACAATTCGTCGATTATCAACGGGATATCGCGAATTGGGTTTATGACCGGCGGGAAAAAAGCACGTTGGGTTGACGAAGACATGGCGGATGTGATCAGCCACAAAGCTGTTCAGTTCATCGACAAAAATAAAGACAAACCGTTTTTCCTGTTTTTTTCAACTCACGATATCCACGTTCCGCGAGTTCCCCACTCGAGGTTTGTCGGCAAAAGCAAAATGGGGCTACGGGGAGATGCGATTGTCCAGATGGATTTTTGTGTTGGCGAGATACTGAAAAAACTGGATCAATTAAAACTCAACCGGAAAACACTCGTCATCTTTACCTCCGACAATGGGCCGGTCCTGGATGATGGATATGTGGATGGTGCCAATGAAAAATTGGGCAAACATCAACCCGCCGGAATTTATCGTGCTGGTAAATATTCCTGCTTCGAAGGTGGAACGCGAGTTCCGTTTATTGTTCGATTTCCCGGCAAGATCAAAGCCAACACGGTTTCCAAGGCGCTATTAGGACAGGTTGATTTGGCTAACACCTTTACCAAGCTGGCTGGCGGAAAAATTCCTGAAACCGGATTCATCGACAGTCGTGATTGCACCAAAGCCCTGTTCGGCAACGACGAGGTTGGCCGCCCACATTTGATCCATGAGGCCAACAAACTGGCCATTCGGGTTGGTCACTGGAAATTCATTCCTGGTGGTGGGCGAACTCGTGAAAAACTTGGACCTTGGAACGGTGTGAAAATTCCCGAAACCGGTTTCTTGTTTAATTTGACCGACGATCCCAGTGAAAAGAAAAACTTGGCTCGCGAAAATCGCCAACAGGTCGAAAAGATGACAGCGTTGTTGAAAAAAATTCGGGCCAATGCTGACCAGTAACTGCGATCAAAACAGCGAAAAACATGCTTGTTATTCGTGTTCAGAATGCTCTTCACCACGAGTCGGAGACTGTCTGTTTTTGTCCAATCGGATCGATCTAGAATCCTCGTTTGGAGAAACATCGTTTTGCTTTTTGGCACAACCAAAAACCGAAAGTGATAGTGCAAAAAACACTGTGCAAATTGCCAAAAAAACGTCTCATTCTGGCGTTTCGGAATAACGAAAAATATGTGTTTATTGGGCTTTGATTCTAACACGGAATAATCTAACATTGACGCAGTAAATTCGTCGGACCCGTCAACTGCATATCTCCCTCGCCTCAATCACCAAAGATTAGCAGCTACTGAGTTTTTTCTAGAAGGATCAAAAGATACCTTTAATTTAATTATTGGTAATCGCAATACATGCGCATCAACGCGCACTAGCCGTACGTAGTGACTGCCCTCATTTCGTGCGGCATTTTTTATGCGCTTACAACGATAGTCGTAGGGCCGGTTCCCATCGGCCGTTGGTCAAAATCACCAGTTGTGAGGCAGTCATTTGCGACCGATACAAACACGACGCGCAAGCGAGTGGTTTGACCGCGCAAAACCACTCGAAACTATGAAGGAAACCTCCGTCGAGCAAAAATTGAAACATTCTCAAGTTTTCGTTTCATTCACCGCCGGAGGTTTCCATGTACC
>JANQLU010000074.1 GCA_028280445.1 Pirellulaceae bacterium
AAGTGTACTAATACTGTTCGGTTCTGGCGCACATCAGAAGATGAAAAAAAAATATATACAGGGGGTGATCAAACAAAAAGAAAAAAAAAAAAAAGAAAAAAAAAAGAGCCCCCAGGCTTTTGAGTGAAAGTTGATTCTCGGTTCCTACCGAGTTGTAGATGACCTTATGCATGCGTAACATGCATGTATCGTATGCGCATGTTTTGCACTTGTTTTTGTGAATTAAAATTCACAAAAACATGTGCAAAACACGATACAGGCACGTTAACCATGCATAACGTTATCTGCATCTCAAAAGGCACCAAGAAACAACTCACCATACTCATTCTTCGAACACTGCAATCGTTTCGAGCAGCCCGCCAACACTGAAAAACGAAGGTGCTTACCTCAGCGATCCAATGCCTTTGGATGGCAGCACACCCTAGCGTCAGCACATTGCGACTGTCAGATCCTCAAATCGAGCCAGCATAAGTGCAAAAAAAAAGTGCACGAAACGTTGAATCCAGAATAGTTCCTGACTGTCTCAATCATGATTGGGCCATTCAGGATTCACACGCCGGTATGCTCGAATCGTGAATGACGCAAACGCCAATCCACGCGGCTGCAGTTGCTGCAATCGTTTGAACGTTTGGTGCAAAGAGTTTCGCACGACCGGAGCGTGACCGTGAGAGAGCAACTTCCGGTGCTGACCGTGCGAGTGCTGTAGGTGCACCAACCTCTCACCTCAGCTTGGTGTCGTGAGGGATGGCGTCTTCGTCGCTCTACTATCCACTATTTGGGATTGCTATAACTCACGAGCTGGGGCCCACGAGCTGCCTGCTTATGCAAAAAAAACACCACTAACAAATCGTTTCAGACAGGCATCGACCCTCCGTTGTTTGTACTCGTTTGAGGTGAGTGCACATTCAGCAACACATCAACCATGCACTGCGATTCAACGGCACGGCAACTTGCCGTAGCGTCTCGTATTCGAAAACTCGAGTGCTGCAAACGTTTGCAGCATTCCGTTCATGCACGATCCGAAACGTTTCGTGTTACACTGCAGCAAACATGAAACGCCAATCGCGTTTG
>JANQLU010000091.1 GCA_028280445.1 Pirellulaceae bacterium
AGTACCGTGAGGGAAAGGTGAAAAGCACCCCGATGAGGGGAGTGAAAGAGACCCTGAAACCGAATGCTTACAAGCAGTTGGAGCCGCCTTGAGCGGTGACAGCGTACCTTTTGTATAATGGGTCAGCGAGTTAATCTGTCGAGCGAGCTTAAGCCGTTAGGTGTAGGCGCAGCGAAAGCGAGTCTGAACAGGGCGTTTCAGTTCGTCGGATTAGACCCGAAACCCGGTGATCTAGCCATGGGCAGGTTGAAGGTGCGGTAACACGCACTGGAGGACCGAACCCACCTATGTTGAAAAATGGGGGGATGACCTGTGGTTAGGGGTGAAAGGCCAATCAAACCGGGAGATAGCTGGTTCTCCGCGAAAACTATTTAGGTAGTGCGTCAGGTGGTTACCCTCGGGGGTAGAGCACTGGATGGGCTAGGGGGACGCGAGTCTTACCAAACCTAACCAAACTCCGAATACCGAGGAGTACAGCCTGGCAGACAGACCATGGGTGCTAAGGTCCATGGTCGAGAGGGAAACAGCCCTGACCGCCAGCTAAGGTCCCTAAGTGACGACTAAGTGGGAAAGGATGTGGGAAGGCCAAGACAACCAGGAGGTTGGCTTAGAAGCAGCCATCCTTGAAAGAAAGCGTAACAGCTCACTGGTCTAATAGCCGTCCTGCGCCGAAGATGTAACGGGGCTTAAGTCGTCCACCGAAGCTGCGGGTGTCAGAGGACAGTTATCAGGTATCAGGAAACAGATGGAGCGCGTGACGATGTCGGTGCGTACTTTTGAAGATTTGGATGTCTTTCAGAAGGCGTATCGGTTGTCGTTGGCGGTTCATCGGGAAAGCTTAGGCTTTCCGCAGGTTGAGCAATATGCCCTGGGCGACCAGGTGCGGCGGGCTTCGAAGTCCGTCTGCGCCAATATCGCCGAAGGGTTCGGCAAGCAACGTCAATCGAAGCAGGAGTTCCGGCGTTATCTTTTGATGTCGGTCGGTTCTGCGGATGAGATGCGGATGTGGAGTCGGTATTGTCTTGATCTGGGTTATATCGACGATCGGACGTGGCAGTGTTGGCGTGACGGCTATCAGGACGTTGCGCGGATGCTGAACGGTTTGATCGGTCGGTTGGAATAGGCTCGGTCTATTCCGATCCCTGTTATCTGTTATCTGTCCTCTGACGCGGTAGCGGAGCGTTCCGTAGGCCTGTGAAGGTGTGTCGCGAGGCATGCTGGAGGTATCGGAAGTGAGAATGCTGACATGAGTAGCGATAAAGAGTGTGAGAAACACTCTCGCCGAAAGTCCAAGGGTTCCTGCGCAAGGCTAATCC
>JANQLU010000110.1 GCA_028280445.1 Pirellulaceae bacterium
CAGAATTGGTGTAGTAACCAACTGCACCGTTGTAACCAAAAGGATTGGTCGTCGTTCCTGTTTCGGCAACGGTCTCACCAAATGCCGAATATGTTGCAGTGTCAGTGACGTCTTGTTGCGCGTCTGTTAGTTGTCGAGTTGATCGGCGCCCGTCGTAATGATAGTCACGGGTCGCACCTTCACGGTCCTGAGAAAGTAATTCGCCAAGCAGACCCGGTTCATGTGTGTACGTTACCATTGCCGCATTGTTTTCGTCCGTTTCTAACAACACATTTTCTGATAATGGGTTCCAGATGAAATTTGTAACTGCCACGTGAATTCCTATCCATTCTAAAGAATCGAATAACCTTGCCTATGTTTCGTATCTAACCCGCTGATTGTCTGCGTTGTAAGTCGAAGTCACTACTTGCCCACTCGGCAACGCTACCAATTCAACTTGATTTTCATATCCCCAAGTTCTTGTTGTACGCTTTCCTGTCGGCGAAACAGTCAACAGTTGATTACCGTTGGCATCAAACGAGTAAGTTGTCTCCCCAGTTGGATCTTGGCTGTTTACTAATTGATTGGCTCCATCAAACGTTGAGGTTGTCAATACACCATCAACGTTTTGAACCAATCGATTTCCAACTGAGTCATATGTAAATACTCTTTCGTATGCGTTTGTTCCAGATCGCTTTTCATCAGTTAATTGGTAAACCGAATCATAAGTCCATGTCACTCGGTTTCCTGAATTGTCGAGCTCGGTTAGTCGATTTCCGTCCACATCGTAGGTGAATTGATAATCAGATATCACGGTCGAGTCGGACTTCAAGTTTGCTACTTCCAACAAGTCAGATGCTGCGTTATAAGTAAATGAAGCTCGAGTTCCGTTTGCAAGTTCCTTTCGCACTTTCCGATCGATTGCATCATGTGTAAATGTCCACCGGCTACCGTCCAATCCAATCATGTGATCAAGACGATAGGCGGAGTCATATTCGTATGTCATGATGCCGCCATTTGCATCAGTCATTACATGTAAATTACCCAGTGAATCATATGAAAAAGTCGTCGAAAGCCCTGCTGGAACACTTGCCACCGTCATGCGATTTAACTTTGAATATTCAAACGAGTAGTCTCCAGTTGCATCTTTTATCGAAGTTCGATTTGAGACCGAGTCGAACGCAAAAGTAACCAACGACCCATTTGGATAGGCCCGGCCAGTCATTCGACCTATTGGATCAAACGAATACGTTGTCCTGTCACCTCGTGCATCCAAACGCAATGTCTGTTGTCCTGCTGCATCATAAGCACTGGTTGAGATTCGTCCCAAAGGATCAATCTGTTCCACTTGTTGGCCGCGAAGATCATACACGAATGTTGTTCTGTATCCACGTGCGTTGACAAGTGCAATCGGCCGCCCAGCACCATCAAATACGTTAGTGGTCCGATAGCCCAGGGCATTTTCGTTAGCGACTATTTGACCAGCCGAATCATAAACGCTTGTAGAAGTGTTGCCATTGGCATCCGTGGTACTAATCTGCTGGTCTGCTGCATCATAAGTCATCGATGACCGGAAACCGAGCGGGTTGATAGTCGCGATCTCAAATCCAGCAGCGTTGTAAACAGTTGTCGACCTATTACTGAGAGCGTCGATTATTGCAATATTTTGACTGGCTGCATCATACACATTCGTTGATTTGAATCCCAACGGGTTTTCTGTTGCGACAAGATTGTCGATCTCGTCATAAATCCATGTGCTTGTATTTCCAATTGCATTTATCGATGAAACTCGATGGCCCGCTACATCGTAGCCAATTGTGGTTCGATAGTTTTGTGCATCGACGCTAGCGATGAACTGATTGGCTACATCGTAAACCGTCGTGGAAATGCGTCCTAAAGCGTCCGTCGTTTGAATTTGTAACCCGTTTGTATTAAAGAAAAAGCTAGTCCGATTTCCCAGGGCGTCTTCATTGGCAATAATCTGGCCGGCGTCATCATAAATGCTCGTCGTTCTGTAGCCTAAAGCGTCAACCTCCGCCGTCACCTGTCCGGCGGCGTCAAATATTGATGTCGTCCTATTTCCTAACGGATCAACGGAGGCGATGGTTCTTCCAGCGTCGTCAAAGACATTTGTTGACCTTGCTCCTAGCGGGTTTACCGTCGCTACATTCTGACCTGCACTGTCGTAGACGTTTGTAAAACGGTAACCTAAAGCGTCAATTGACGCTATTTCCTGACCTGCCAAATCAAAAACGCTCGTGGTTCTGTTACCAAGAGCATTTTCTTCGGCAACCAACTGGGATGCCTGGTCGTAAATAGAAGTTGTGCGATGTTCTAACGGGTCTACTACCGATTCAACTCGATCGACAACATCGTAGTTGGTTGTAAATCGATTGCCTAACGGATTGATAATGGCAATTTCATTGCCAATACTGTCATACACAATTGTGCTGCGGTTTCCTAAAGCATTCAAGGTGGCATTCATTCGCCCGTTTGCATCGTACACAGCAGTGGATCGATAGCCCAATGCGTTTTCATGAGCAACCAGTAAGCTTGATGTGTTATAGATCGTTGTCGCTCGATTTCCCAGTGGATTTACTACCGCCGTATGTCGATTCAAAGCATCAAAAACGTTAGTTGTTACGTTTCCAAGTGGATTGGTCATCGCTACATTGTTGCCAACCCTATCATAACCAAGAGTGGTTCTTTCATTGAGCGAATTGACAGTAGCGATTGTTCGGCTCAAGACGTCGTAAACCGTCGTCGATCTGTTACCCAATGGATTTGTAACTGAAATCGTGAGGCCATTGTTGTTGTATGCTTGTGTTGTGATGTACCCCAGTGCATCGGTTGTGGCTGTCACTCGATTCATGTCATCGAGCGTAAAACTCGTTCGGTTTCCAAGTGCGTTTTCAATGGCAGTGATTCGACCAGCTGCATTGTAGTAATTGGAGTTTCGATAACCCAATGGGTTGATGGTTGCGATTCTGTTACCGCTTGCGTCATAGATGTTAGTCGATATCGCACCTAACGGATTGGTCGTAGTTTCAAGTTGGTTTCTTGCAGTGTAAGTATATGACGTCCGATTCCCCAACGCATCGACGGTTGCCGTTTGTTGTTTGTTGGCGTTCCAAACATTGGTTGTTCGGTTGCCAAGCGGGTTTTCAATTGATTCAACCAAATTGTCACTGTTGTAGTGATAGGTGGTCCTGAATCCCAGCGGCGTTACGACCGCCTTGAGACGCTGTCCTGCATTGCTAGTGCTATGATGCAGATAGGTTGTCACATTGCCCACTGGATTCTTTTCGCTTTGGATGAAACCGTTGGACCAGGTGTAAGTCCAACGATTGCCTAACGCGTCTTCTCGTTCGGTCAACTTAAAGTCGGCATCGTATTGATAGGTCGTCGTATATCCACGTGCATTTTGAAGAGCTGTTTTTCTCGGCGGATGCGAATAGGAATAGGTTGTACGGTTGCCTAAAGGATCCTCATAAGAAGTCACTCGCGATGCGGAATCGTAGCCGTATGAGTACGTATTGCCTTCTGGGTCCGTAACCGAAGTAACTCGATGTTGCCCGTCGTAGGTGAAACTGGTGACACAGAGCTCGGGGGTTGTATGTTTGACAAGATTGTAATTTCCATCAATTTCAAACAAAGATTCTCGCCCCGCAGGA
>JANQLU010000120.1 GCA_028280445.1 Pirellulaceae bacterium
AACTTGATCAGATTTTGGGACATCATCGACCTCAAATGTCTGTTGATTAACGACCATCTGATCCTGAGACCGACGAGGAAATCGGCGGACCGAATTTGCAATTACGTTAATTTTAAGCCAAAAATGCGGCTTGTAGCAACGAAGACGCCATTTTCGTCGCTCCAGGGTTCACGTTGACGTTTTTTGGATGTAGAAAAGTGCAACGATTGACGTATACATTAGAGCAAACTCGAAAAAAAACTGGTACAATGATACTACCAGAGCCACTTTCCATTAAACGGTCTCGTCTGAGGCCAAACCGCCCGAATGACAAATCCTCGTCATAAAGGAATACCGCCTGGAGAATCTGATGTCGATAACATCAAAACCCCCTGCCGATCCAAAACTTGCAAAACAAATGCAAGGGCGCCCTCGTCCCCAAGAAGAACAGGAAGAAACCGACGAAAGTGGAATCAGCCAACGATTTTTGTTGTTCCAAGTGATGCCGAGTTGGTTGACCAGTTTTATATTCCATATCATCGTGATCATCGTTCTCGCGCTGATTCCGATTTTGTTGCAGAAAAAACGAATTGTTGATATCTATTCAGGCGAAGCGTCCACCGCGGTTGAAACTCCGTCACCGGTCAACTTTGACGCTTTGGAAATGAACACCGAAGAACTCGAGGCGGAAACCGACGAAGAAGTTACCGAGGAAAATTTCGAACAGCAGGTCCAAGAAACGCCGATGGTCGAGCAGCTCGAGGAAACCAACCTCGACGCGAAAATTGAACTTTTGCCACAGGCCGATTTCGGTCAGAAAATGTCAGAGATCGCCAATGCGAAAGCTGACGTATCGAGTCGTTCGAATAGACTTCGAAAGTACCTTGTCAAAAAACACGGGGGAACGCCAGCCAGCGAGAATGCCGTTCAATTAGGATTGAAATGGCTTGCCGCTCATCAATTGAAAAACGGCAGTTGGAGTTTTGATCACACCAAAGCGGGACCTAACAAAAGTTCGAAAAACCCTGGACGCATCCAGGCGCCACGCGCCGCAACGGGAATGGCGCTGATGGCGTTTCTCGGTGCGGGACAAACTCATCGCAATGGCGATTACAAAGAAACGGTGCGTCGCGGATTGGCTTATCTGATCAATACACAAAAAGCGGAATCCAACGGTGCTGGATCATTTATGGAACCGTCCGGCAGCATGTACTCGCATGGGATTGCATCCATCGCACTGACAGAAGCGTGGAGTATGACGCGTGACGAAAAACTTCGCGTTCCGGCCCAGGCCGCAATCAACTTTATTGTGTATGCCCAACACAGCGAAGGCGGTTGGCGATATGTTCCAAAACAGGCTGGCGATACGTCAGTCGTCGGCTGGCAAGTCATGGCACTCAAAAGTGCGAATATGGCGAGTTTGCGAGTCCCTAAAAAAACCATGCGCGGCGTCGAGAATTTTTTGGATTCGGTTTCCGAGGAAAGCGGTGCCTACTACGGTTACACATCACCGGCCAAAGGTCGCAAGACGCTGACCGCCGTCGGATTGTTGTGCCGTATGTATATGGGATGGAAACGTGAACACCCCGCTTTGGAACGAGGGGTCGATTTCTTGAGCGATCGAGGACCAGCGATCGATGATCGAGGTCAACGTGCAACATGGAACATGTATTACAACTACTACGCCACACAAGTCCTCAAGCAATACGGTGGTGATAAATGGAAAAAATGGAATGAAGTGATGCGCGAGGAGCTGATCAAAACGCAAGATCAGAAAGGCCAGGAAAAAGGCAGTTGGTATTTCAAAAGCGATTGGCACGGTAGCCACGGCGGACGAGTTTACTGCACGACTTTGGCCGTGATGACTTTAGAAGTTTACTATCGGTATTTGCCGCTCTACGATCAAAAAGTTCAGGAAGACGAGTTTGAATTTTAACGGTCGGTCCTGAGTTGAATATATTGAAATCGCATTGTGTTTGCAGTGCGATTTTTTTGTTTTACGCTAGAAGATGTCGAATCTGACGATTGCCGGGTAGTGGGCTATTTTAATTGACTCGTTGGGTCATTCAAATTTTTGGCAATGTCTGAAATCAACGTTAATGCTTCTGATTTGTCTAATCCAAGGTGGCATATATCACCTGTTTTGGCATCTGGCAGCTTAATCTCAATCGCAACTTTGCAATTTTGGATTGCATTAGCGTCTTCAAGAATGAGATTTGAGCCGACTTCGATCTTTGCATCTGAATGAGATTTTCCTTCCAAAATACCGCGCTGAAAATATGCCATCCAATACTCCTAGCAATACATGATTACTTCGTTGTAAAAATCCTCGAATTTCCAGAGCTTGTTCACGACACCTGCCATCATTGCGGCTGTTGGTCGCAATGTTCCTGGCTTACCGCTGTTGTCTGGATATCGAGTTCTCCAAACCAAATTGTAATACGCCAGAAACAATGATGAAGCCGCATAGAGGTTATCACGCTTTTTTGAAAATCCAGCGGATAATCTGGTGAACCGCTTCATAAACGTCCTGATTGTCCAATTGTGACGCTCTACGTGGCTCGTACATACTGATCGTTCATCAATTGTCCCTTTGACAACCATACGCTTCGACGCCTTCATTTTTGGCGGCGCGTATCTTCCACTTTCCTCATTCCAATACTCTTTGATCAAAACGCCGTGTTTGGCATAGGACGCAAAAGCCATGTCGATCGCTTCTCGGTACGCAATCAAACCATCAGTAGAAATCTGAATAACTGGCCGATACGTGCGGCCAACAAAGGCGTGATCGTCGCTGTCATGCGGACGGGGAGTAGCCAACCGAGAAGCCAAATCACTCATGAACCCGCTGGCCGTTTCTGCTGTCCTCTTACCCAAAGCGAAAGTGAGGATTAGTTTTGTCTGTTCGTCAATTGCGGTCCAAAGGTACATATCTCCAATGTCGTCTCGGAGTTTTTCTTCGCTCGATAGCCTTCCCTGTTTTTTGAGGACATCCCAAACACGTTGACTAGGTTGGATACGGTATTTTTGTGGATTCCGAGAACGCGACTGGTCGAACGAATAGAATTGCCTTCACAGACCATTTTTAACGCAAATATCTGCTTTTCTCGTGATAAACGATTACTCATTGAAATTAGCCTTTTGACTTTGGCCAATCAACGAGTATCATTTCGTTTGCTATGCGAGATACTGTGCCAATTGGCCTGTGTTTCGTTTCCAGTGGGGTTACCGCCTCGCTGGTTTTAAAAGAGTCCGATGCGGGGGCTGGGACCGCGAATCCCTTCACCCACTGGCTAAGTTACATATGCATCTGTAACTCGCCCCAACACCGAACCACTATAACTTTTCTTGTAATTCTAATTCCTCAATTCTTACCAATGCCTCATGTACCTTTTTTCCGGGGAAATACTTTCGAGGCTCTTTGAACGCTTTCTTAGATGTATAAACGCTATCTTTTTTCAACTTGGCTTCATCAAGTAACTTGTTGAGTTTTGTTGTTAAAGGCCCCAAAGCCTTCGTGTGTGAAAGGTCCATTTTCTGCGCGATATCGTGGCTAAAAATTCCGTCTCCATGACCAGAAACAATAGTCAAAAACTCCCTCGCCTGATCATAGTGATCCTTGGGCCTGCTCAATGCCCTAGCTCTGGCTGACGCCCGAACTGGGGACTTTGAAGAATCAGAGAAGGATTCACTGAGTACCCGTATAGCAGTCTCAAGTTCTGCTGCGTTTTTGCACTCTACGGTGAAAACCACGCCATCTTTTTCTACTCGAATGTCCATTTCTCAATTTTCCCTTGAAATTCGAGGATTCCGCTGTTACAGTTTGGTGTAACAAAAAAGGGTGGACCCGCCGGGAATCGAACCCGGAAAAACGAGTGTAGGAATACTGCTCTGGCACCAGCCACAGGCCCATCAATTTTTGTTACATCTACCAGCCTTGGAAGCGTCGCTAAACTTTTCCAAGGCTTTTTTCATGCGCGTCAGACTATCACATCTATCATCTTCCCGCAACTACTTTCTTCAAAAAAACCAAGAAGATGTTATTCCGAACATTATACCGGATAAGATGAGATAGACCGACTTTGGATAAACCCGATATTGAGGGTTTGTTCTACTAGGCACTGGGGAGCGCTGGTTTCATGCTGTGAAATGGAGAGCTAGAATCCGAAATGGAGAAAATGAAAAACTGTCAATTTTTGTGCAAACTTTGCACAATGACACATTTGGTCACTCAAATTAGCCCACTACCGATTGCCGGCCGTTTCAAGCCATTTCGTTGCAACAGACTCGTTGCAAAATCTACGGCGTTTCTTGTTCGGCCATCGACGCCAGTTTTTCCACCGTTCGATAATTTCGTGCGGTGACAACCACGCCCAAATATTTCTCGACATTCGATGCTAGTTTAGAACGCGCAAAACCGTCTTGAGAATGGAGAAAGAAAACGCGGTCGGTCAAGCGAAAATTTTCTGCTGGAGATTTGGCATTGTTGAGGGCGTCGATATCGGGATCTGTTGCCGGTTTCTCCAGGAAAAAAAAGTGGAGCGTTTTGGGGTGCGCCGTGGCGTCTGGAAACGGATTGGACTGAATCGCTGCTTGCAAATCTTCGCAACTCAAAACAAGGACTTGCGGTTTGAATCCGTGTTGTTTTTCGACTTGCGTTCGAATTTTTTTGGAGAGCGACGAGGCGGTTTTGGCATTTGACTGAAAAACAACATTTCCACTTTGAATATAAGTGCGTACATGTTTGAGTTTTAATGATTCCAAATCGTTGCGCAATTCTGCCATGGGCAATAGGTTATTGCCGCCAACATTGATCCCTCGAAACAACGCAATCCAGGTTTTCATTTCACGTTTCTGTTCATCGACGAGAAGTTTTTTATTCGCTTATTTTAAATCAGACACGTGTTTGTGTCAGATGTAGGGCCGGTTCCCACCGGCCGTTTTGGTCCAATCGGCCGATGGGAACTGGCCCTGCATTTTTGTTCCTGCCATGAGGTTGACAGGATTTACAGGATCAGTCTGGGACATCCTGTTGATCCTGTAAATCCTGTCAAAAAAAGAATAGGGCAGCCAACCCGAATAAGAACGGCCGGTGGGAACCGGCCCTACTTGTTGTGCTATTTCTTTGTTCCAATACAAACCAAATGTTCGGTGGTTCGAATGAACAGGTGATTTCCAGAGATGGCGGGAGTTGCCATGACGACTTGTTTCATGTCGTTGATGGCAACTCGTTCAAATTTGTCGCCGGTTTTGACAACAATGATCTGGCCGCTTTCGCTTGAAAAATAAAGATGATCTTTTGTGGCGACGGCAGAAGCAGAAAAATTGTTTTTACTTTTGGCAACTCGGGTTTTGTAAATTTGTTTGCCCGTTTTTGCTTCACGAACTGTCAACACACCGTTGTCGTTGCAAGTGTACAGCAATTGATCAACGATAATCGGAGTCGGCATATAAGAGCCACCACGTTTTTCATACCACACCAGGCCTTTGGGCAAATCCTCACCTTTTTGAGGTGTTAAATCTCCCGAAGCGTCAGGTGAAATTGCGTAAGCGGGATTGCGTCCGTGACCGTTGGTGATGTAAACCATGCCTTGATGAAACAGCGGCGTGGGAACAGGAACATCGCCTCCACCTCGGAGCGTCCACAGCTGTTTGCCGGAATCGAAATCGTAAGAGGTCATTTGTTTATAGCCGTTGCAGACGAGTTGCGTTTTACCCTTCCATTTAAAAATGCAAGGTGACGACCAGGTGGCGACGTCTTTGCGTTCGATTCTGCGAACCTCTTTGCCGTCTTCGAGATTCAAGATGGCAACAAATCCCGTATTGAGACAATCGCACTGCACCACAACATGCCCGTCATAAATAACAGGGGAACTGGCAAAACCCCATTCCAGTTTTTTCATGTTGTAAGGCCCGGAGTGAAGACGCCCCAAATCTTTTTTCCATTTCAAATTGCCGTCATAGTCGTAACAGTACAATCCCTCGGAGCCAAAAAAAGCAACAACGTATTTGCCGTCGGTAGCCGGTGTGCAATTGGCATGGCTGGCTTTGACGTGGCGTTTGACCATCGGCTTGCCGGTTTTGGCTGTTTTGCTCCAAAGCGGTTTGCCCGATTTACGATCCAGGCAGATGATTTTCCATTGCCATTTGCCAGAATCTGCGGCCGATTTCCCGCTGCCATTGACCCAACCGGTTACCAACGACGGTTTTGTTGTATTTTCACTGACAGCCGTCGTCACAAACACTTTGTCACCCCAAACGATCGGCGCGGAATGTCCAAGACCTTCGATTGGTGCTTTCCAAATTACATTTTCACCGGTTTCGATATTCCATTGGGTCGGTGGTTGACCTTGAGAAACTCCCAACGCCCCAGTACCCCGAAATTGTGGCCAGTTTTCCTGTGCCAAGGTTGGATTGCCAATCCACGAAATACCAATCAGCAGAATCAGCGCG
Source organism: Pirellulaceae bacterium (assembly GCA_028280445.1). Classification (GTDB taxonomy): domain Bacteria; phylum Planctomycetota; class Planctomycetia; order Pirellulales; family Pirellulaceae; genus JANQLU01. Next base: position 6,433 of record JANQLU010000120.1, read on the forward strand.
AAATGAATTTTGTGGGGGGGAACACCGAAATTGTCAGTCATGATTGTCGCTCGTTTATTTGTTTTTCAAGATTCAGCATATGGTTAATACTATCGAACACTAACAGAAGTTTTATAACAATTTGATCGGCGGTTCAATTTTGTATGTGTTGTTGGGCAAATCGTAAGCGCGAAGCGTAGGGCCGGTTCCCACCGGCCAATCCGACAAAACGGCCGGTGGGAACCGGCCCTACTTAAATCCGATACGAGCACGAAGCGCGAGCGAGTGGATTGACCGCGCAAAACCATTTGCTAAGTGTTGATTATATGTGAGCGGCAAGGCGCTAGCCGCCGGTGAACCCTCAAATACCGGCGGCTAGCGCCTTGCCGCTCACATCAAATTCACAGCTTTCCGATTTAATCAACACGACCTATCGCTTCGTGCCCGTAAGGTTCGAGGTAATCCTTCACCATCGAAACCGCAATTTTGCCAAAACCCTATGAAATCATACAAAAAAACGCCCCGCAAAAAATGCGAGGCGTTTTTGAATTCAAGATAGCGAGCAATCTATTTGCCGTCTCGTTCCGAATCACCGTCCTCGGTGTCTGCGTCTTCGAAAATTTCGGCAAGCATCTTGGTCAAGATTTTGCCGCGGGCGTTTGTTGAAATGACGTTGCCTTGCCGATCAATCAAGAACATCGACGGTATGCCATAGACGCCGTATTTGATGGTCGCTGGGTTTCGGCCGTTTTTGTCGTGCAGAACAATCCACTTTGCGGGCTTGCTTTCGAGAAACTTATCAAGCGCTCGACGATTGCGATCGATGCTGACACCGACAACTTCGAATCCTTTATCGCGGTATTTTTTGTAGTTTTTCTCAATATTTGGATGTTCGCGGATGCATGGACCGCACCAAGTGGCCCAGAAATCAACCAGAACTACTTTGCCTTTCAAATCTTTCAAATCAAATTTTTTGCCATCATAGGTGGTGCCGGTCAATTCGATTGGTTTTCCAGAAAGGTTTCCGCGCAATTTGAAACCTTCGATTCGAGCAACAACCGGATTCAATTCTTGGTTGTTCGTTTTTTTGAACATAGTGATCCAGGAATCGTAGTTTTTTTCCTTATATTCCTTTTTGAATCCGGAGCGAGAAAGCAGATAAGCGGCCGTGACAGCCAGTCCCGCGTCGGCAGGTTCGATTTCCTTCAACCCGTCCAAATATTTAGTCAATTGCTCGACAGGTTTTTTTGTCGGCTTGCGAGAACGCAATTTGTTGATTTCACGCCTGAGATCGAATCGTTTCGCTTCGAAGTAAATCGGACTGTCGGTCGATTTCTCTTTTTCCGCCAGGACTAAAATTTGTTTGTAGAGCTTTGGCATGCTCGAACGAATATTTTGACTGTGCTTGCGCATGTTTTCGCGAGACGCAGGTCGAAAACGTTTGATCTCATTTAACGTTTCCTCGGCGTCGGCCAACGTGGCGTTTTCAGCAAGTTCGTATTTAGGAAGTTCCTGTTTTTTTTCTTCCTTTTTTTCCTGTTCCTGTTTTTTAGATTTTTGTTCCGTTGAGTCTTGGGCCAGCAGCGCTGGTGTAGCCATGACACCAACCATTACGGCCAGCAGCATGGGACGAAATAACGATTTCACAGAATTCTCCAATTGAAATGGGATTTTCAGGGCGCGTTGATAAAACCTGAGTGGCGTTGATCAAATCGGATAGCTGTAAATTGAGCTGAGCGGCAAGGCGCTAGCCGCCGGTATTAGAGGGTTTACCGGCGGCTAGCGCCTTGCCGCTCACATTTAATCAAACACCACCTGTATCGTAGTTCAAGGATCGGATTTATTAAAGTGCAGCGGCGCACCTGGACAATCCTGATCCTCAACTTCGTTTTATTTCATACCAAACAATACTATTTTTTCAGCGAAATGCAGACGATTTCTTTGTCGTTGCGAGCAAAGATACATCCATGTGCAAACGCCGGATGGCTCCAAACGACTTTGCGGTTTGACGTACGGCTGGTCGGTTCGAGGATTTTCGCCCGGTCCATTTCCTTGAAACCCTCGGGTGACAATTTTGCGATAATCAACTCGCCCTGCTCGGTGGCGATAAAGTATTGATCGTTGTTTTTGACGATAAAACCTGTCGTCGATCCCGCCGGTCGACCGTTGGGAGCGGTGGCCAACGATTCCCATTTTTTCTTGCCGGTTTTGAGGTCAAAGCATCGCAGGTGACCTCGAACATCTACGCCGTAAATGTGATCGTCGACAATCAACGGTGGATTGTGATCGGGATGGGGCCCTTTGCCGCGCCAGACTTCTGTCACTGCGGGTTTGGACGAATCCAGTTTTAGCAACACGGAAGTGCCTTGCAGCGCGGTTGCGTACAGATAATCACCGTATTTGATGGGAGCAACGATTGACATATCGTAGGCTGGCTTCATTGCAACCGACCAATAAACTTTCCCCGATTTGGGATCCAGGCCGTTCAGCGATTCAGGGTGCCAGATTAACAACTGCTCAACACCGCCAGCTTTGATAATAGTCGGCGGGCAGTAACCAGGCGTTTTGGCTGAAAGTGCTTTCCAAATTTCCTTGCCAGATTTTTTATCAAACGCAACGGCAATGCTGCCGCTGCCGCCAACCACACAATACAGCATGTCGCCGTGCACCAATGGATGAGCGGCAAACCCCCAGAAAGGTGCCGAATCCATGTTGTATTCCTTTTTGAGATCTTTTGACCAGATGGGATTGCCGTCTTTGGCGTTCAGGCAAAACAAATGGCCTTCGGCACCCAATGTATAAACGCGGTCGCCATCGACCGTTGGAGTCGCGCGTGGACCATTGGGGTATGACAATTTGTATTTGCAATCATATTGATGTTTCCAAAGCGGTTTACCTGTTTTACGATCCAGGCAAATAATTCTTTCCTTTCCCGTCAGATCATTTTTTTTGCCGGGGTTGGGACGATCGTCACCCGCCGAACGAACAAAATCTGCGACAAAAACGCGATCGCCTGCGACGGCTGGTCCCGAATAGCCATTGGCAATTTTCTGTCGCCACAGCACTTTAGGACCACCTTTTGGAAATTTTTCAATGATGTTTTTTTCATTCCAGTGGCTGTCGCGTTTTTCACCGAGCCATTGGTTCCAATCTTGTGCGTCAGCTTGTGGCGAAAAACACGAAGCGACGAAAACAAATGTGAGTGCAAGTAAATTGAGTTTTGTCATAGGTGTGCCTGTATTTCAAAGTAGATCGACCGCATTCCAATTTTCAGCTATTCCATGTTTCGATTCAAGCGAGTTGTCGCGATGATTGCGGCGTTTGTGAACCGTTTGACAATCCCGTCAATCGTGGCCAGATTTTGACACGTTATTCAAACCCAAATTGTTCGAGTTCGATTTTTTTGTCTGACGATAAAACCGGCTGAAATGGAATGCGACGATGCTGCAAGTAGCATTCGTTGATCATCTCGAATTTTTCGTCAGCTCGTTTTCTTCCCGTGTCAAACAATTGAGGGATGTTCTCAACGGCGTCCAACCCCCATTTTTCGGTCATGCGAAAATTGACGTGTCGGTATCGCTCCGCAAGTAAAAATTTCAGCGGCAGGTGGATGCCTTGCACTTGGCTCGTCCCCATCAGATCGGCAACTCGAGATGCCCAATACAATAGCCCAGCATCGGGCCCCGGGGGCGAAAGCGAATATTGTGCCTGCCCGGTTCCAATGGACAGCAAGTGAATGTCGTCGATTTTGCAATGCGAATAACTCTCGACATGTTGTTCGAACTGTTGAATTCGAATTGCCTCACAAAACGCCAACATACTTGGGTCGGCCGCCCACACCCCGCCATCGACATAATCGCTTTCATTGATCGTACGGTGTGGAAAATAAGTCGGTGCAGCGGTTGTAGCAATCACGACATCTGAAATTTTGATGTCCTGGTCGAGCACTCCCAACGGCAAATGCCGTGAACGGAAAACGTGAGGTTCACCTTGCGTGAGATTTACTGACGGAATAATCAAACGTGTAAACTCAACGGATTTTAACGTGCGATCACCAAAGCCTTCGTCGAACGACTCTTGTAGTGCGTGGGGACAAAACCGGGCGCGAAACGCTGCATCTAAATTTCCCCCTGTTTTCTTTTTGAAGACCCAGTTGGCAAACGGAAAGATGAAACGATAAAACCCTTTGGCCTGGTACGGCGGCCTGGGCGTAAATATTTTTTCACCGTAGCGAACATAGAAGTCATGCATTTCAGCAGCTGGCACGCCGAGCGCCAGACCTGCTGCAATGATTCCACCGGTCGACGTACCGGCGATCAAATCGAACGACTCGGCAATCGGGCGCCCCAGTTTTTGTTCGATCTGATCCAAAAACGCGGTTGTAAACGCTCCTCGGATTCCGCCGCCGATCAGTGACAAGATTTGAAAACGTGCCATCTCGTTTGGCTCCTCATCAAACAGATGTTGTGGTTTTGGGATACCGGTATCCGTTTGAAATCACATTATTCCAAATAACGACTCGACCAAGTCGCCAACACGCGCGCGACAAAATTGGCGTCGCGCTCCGACGACAGTAGATGATCTGCTCCGTCGAGCGACAGAAAACTTTTCGGATGTTGCAAATTGTCGTAAATATACCTCGCCTGTTCGATGCCCACCTGTTTGTCGATCGGTGAATGACAAATCAGCACCGCTTTTTTAAGACTTCGCAACCATGCTTTTGTGTCAGTCGAACGCACATCGTCAACAAATTGTTTCTGAATCGTAAACTGGCGGCCAGCCAAGTCGACTTGAAATTCACCACGGTTTTCAATTTGGTGAAGCTGGTTGCCAAACATTTTCGTGACGTGTTCCGGCTCCGCAGGCGATCCAATGGTCGCGGCGGCGCGGATCTCGCCGATCTGTCCAGCGGCCATCAACACTGCCGTTCCGCCCAGGCTGTGCCCGACCAGCAGTTGTGGTGCCCGGTGGCTTTCTCGCAGCGCGTCGCTGGCCGCGATCAAATCGTCGACATTGGACGAAAAATTCGTATTTGAAAAATCGCCTTCGCTGTTTCCAAGGCCAGTGAAATCGAATCGGAGAACGGCAATGCCCTGTTCCGCAAGTTCGCGGCTAATTCGCGTCGCTGCTTTGACGTTTTTGCTGCAAGTAAAACAGTGAGCAAAAATGGCAAACGATTGCGGTGAATCGGGCAACTCTAAACGACCTGCCAGTTGTTGGCCTTCGCTGTTTTCGAATTCATATTTTTCGCTTTTGATCATCGTTCCATTGTCCGATCAATGATTGAAATGAGTCTGTCAGGCGATTAACAGCCGACTCCGGCAAACTTGACGCCTGCTAATTCCGCGATTTCTTTTTTCCAGGTAGTCAAATCTGAAGTTGTAAATTTACTCAAGTGATCGTGTCCGCACGCGCGTGCCAGAACAACCATCATCTGAACGGTGGCTTCGAAGAAATTTTGCAGTCGTTTGGCCGATGCCGCAACCTGCAACCTCGCGCGCAACTCTTGTTTTTGAGTGGCAATTCCAACCGGGCAGTTGTTTGTCGAGCAAGCCCGCATTCCGAGGCAACCAATCGCCTGCATCGCCGAATTTGAAACGGCCACGCCATCCGCACCCAACGCCATCACTTTGGCAATGTCCGAGTCGATTCGAAGTCCGCCGGTGGCAATTAGTGTGACATCCGAGTTGCCTGAGCGATCCAAATGTCGCCGCGCTCGGGCGACGGCTGCCATCGTTGGAGCAGAAATGTTGTTCTTAAATACATTTGGCGCAGCGCCAGTTCCACCACCACGACCGTCGAGAATGATGTAGTCGACACCGATTTCCAAAGCGAAATCGATATCATCTTCGATATGTTGAGCCGACATTTTGACGCCGATCGGTATGCCGCCGGTGGCGTCACGAATTTCGGTAGCTACACGTTGAAAATCGGCAGCGCTGTTGAATTCGGGAAAACGAGCGGGACTGACTGCGTCTTGTCCTTCTTCCAATCCACGGACTTCGGCAATTTTGCCGATGACTTTTCGGCCGGGCAAATGTCCGCCGGTTCCCGTTTTGGCCCCTTGTCCGGCTTTGAAATGAAAGGCCTGGCACAGTTTGACTTTGTCGACTGAGAATCCAAATTTTCCAGACGCCAACTCATAAAAATATTTGGAGTTGGCAGCTTGTTCTTCGGGCAACATGCCTCCTTCACCGCTACAAATCCCAGTTCCAGCGAGTTCCGCGCCCATGGCCAATGCCACCTTGGCTTCTTCGCTGAGCGCGCCAAACGACATGTCGGATACAAAAATTGGAATATCCAATTTCAATGGTTTGTTCGCTTTGGGGCCAATGACTAATTCGGTTCCAACGGGTGCTTCGTCCAACAGCGGTTGCCTCGCTAACTGCGCGGTGACGAATTGGATGTCGCTCCATTGTGGTAATTCGGTTGTTGCAATGCCCATCGATGACACCGGGCCATGATGGCCGATTCCCTCTTTGCCCTGTCGCGCTAGCGATTGAATATAGGCATTGTGCGGTTCCTCCGGTCCACCATGAATGTCCTGATATAACCCGAGGTATTCATCGCGGTGGAATGGCTGCGGGTGTACTTGAGAAAATGCGTCAATTTCCGATTGCGAAACAACGACATCATCACCAATGATTTCTGCGTTGAATTTGTGCAACGCTTCGGCGTTGTTGTATTCGCTGACCCCCGAATCAATTCGATAGTCCCAATTGTGAACTCCGCAAAACAGATTGTTTCCTTCGATATGCCCGTCGGACATCAGGGCGGCGCGATGTAAACATCGACCATACAACACCGATACCTGATCATCGTAACGAATCACGACCAGATCGACTTCACCAACGAGTGCGTACTCCGGTTTTCGATCTTCTAATGAACTCCAGGTGGCAACTTTAATTTGATCGTTCATCGTTATCTCGTTCCATTCAAAAAAATCTGCAATTCGATTACGTTGGTTGTATTGCAATCAGCCGAGCACGAAATCATACAATGGCTTTGAGTCAGTTTTATTGACTCGTTCGAAAGACCATCGAAGCCGTTGGCGTGAGTATCGCAAGTCCTGAAATTTCCATCCAGTATTCAAGCCGATAAAATTTCTGAGGCGAGGCAGCGGGAAGGGAAAACGCAATATTCAGATCACGTTTTGATTTGGTAAATCTCAGTTGAGTTGTCGCATTTTTGGCAAGAGCCACAGGGCGATTGGTCAGGTTTGCGCAAAATGAACGTTTTTCCGAGATAAATTATTGCGCCCATCACAACGCACATCGCGGTAATCGTTTGCCAGTCAAATTGCATGATTACCCCTCGTCATGATCCCCAAAACAGATTGGTCAGTTGATATACCAACAATGCACCAATGTAGGCCAGAACGGTCATATAAACAAACGTAAAAATTGGCCACCGCCATGAATTGGTTTCACGTTTGATGACGGCCAACGTCGACGAACATTGCGCGCAAAGTGCAAAAAATATCATAATTGAAAGCGCCACAGGCAATGTGAAAAGCTTTCGGTCAGAGCCGTCCCAAGTCGCATTTTTGATCGACGTTTTTAGCGAACCGGACTCTTCGTCAACTTCGTCGCCCAAACCAAACAACACGCCCATCGTTGAAACGATCACTTCACGGGCTGGAAACGAAGCAATAGCGGCACTGCCGATGCGCCAGTCCCAGCCCAGTGGTTTAACAACTGGTTCCACCAACCGCCCTGCCCTGGCGAGATAACTGTTTTGTAGATGTTCGTAGGCGATCTGATTGTCGATGCCGCCGAGTTGATCGTTGAGCGATTCAAATTCCTGGGATTCTTTGTCCAAATCGGCCATTTGGTTTTCGATGTTTTGTTTTTGATCGAGCAAACCGGTCGGAAGGTCGGCCGAACGATGTGGAAAATAGGCGGCCGCCCAAATGACTATCGTCGCCGCAACAATAATCGTGCCAGCGTCTTTAACAAATGCCCAGCCGCCCTGGAACATTTTGTGCCACACATTTTTTAACGACGGTATTTTATAAGTCGGCAATTCCATGACGAATGTCGAACTGCCAGTTTTTAACATGGTCTTTTTCAAAATCCAGGCAACGGCAATGGCAACGACAATTCCGACCAGATACATCGCAAACATGACCAAACCTTGGAGACCAAAACCCCAATAGGTTGTTGCTGGGACGAATGCCGCAATCATTAACGTGTAAACTGGCAAACGAGCGCTGCAACTCATCAACGGCGCGATCAGAATAGTGATCAGCCGCTCGCGCTCGTTTTTAATCACACGAGTGCCCATGATGCCGGGAATCGCACAGGCAAACGAAGACAACAATGGAATGAGCGTTACACCGCTCAAACCAATTTTGGAAAGATATTTATCGGTCAAAAACGCCAGCCTGGCGAGATAACCGCTGTCTTCGAGGATTGCCAGGATCAAAAACAACAACATGATTTGCGGTAGAAAAACGAGAACACCACCGACGCCCGCAATCACACCGTTAACGAGCAGCGAATGCAGCGCACCATCGGCGGCACCGGTCATCAATATAAAAAGTTGATCGACAGCCATGGTCGCCAAACCGGTCAGCCAATCGATTGCGGCCGAAGCCGGTTCCGCCGCCCAAAACACCAGCTGAAATGTCAAAACCATGACCACTGCTGCCAGAACCAAGCCGAGAATCGGATGTGTCAAAAGACGATCAATTTTATCGGTCAGAGTTCGGCCGGGTGTTGAAGCCGTCACTAATTGGGGCAAGTGTTTGTGAATCCAGGCGTAACGTGCGTTCGATTCGGATTCTGCAAACAAACCTTCGGCTTTGAGTTGTTGTTGTTCGGATTGCAGCGCCTGAAAAAATTGATCATCGATTTGATCCCGCATTTGTTCGGTCATAAAACCGTTGGTATCGAACAGCATCCGCGTCAGTGCGAAACGTCGCAAATGACAATCTGAGGGACACGTTTTTTCCAGCCGTTTGATGCGTTCGGCAATTTCATCTTGAAACGGATCGTGTCGGCTGGTGGTTTTCAGATCCGCTGTGCGGGCGATTTCAGTTTTTAATTCATCGAATCCGATTCCGCGTTTTGCCTGCATAGGCACGACCGGAATACCGAGAATGGTTGACATCTGTTTGACATCGATCGATTGTCCACTATTTTGGGCAACATCGATCATGTTGAGTGCCACCACGGTTGGCCGCTCTAATTCCAAAACTTGGCTGACCAAAAACAAATTGCGTTCCAAGTTCGAAGCGTCGACAACGCAGACAATGACATCGGGAGACGCGTCCGATTTTCCCAGCAACACGTTAACCGAAACCATTTCGTCCGGAGTGTTAGGCGCCAAGCTGTAGGTTCCGGGCAAATCGATGAGTTCAAATTTTTGGTCAGCAACGGAAAATTTGCCGACGCGTTTTTCCACCGTGACTCCGGCGTAGTTTCCCGTTTTTTGTTTGATGCCAGATAGACCGTTAAAAATCGTCGATTTGCCAGTATTCGGATTTCCCAGAATCGCAACACGAATCGACTTGTCAGTTTGTTGGCGTGAATCGGCCGTAGTTGTCAAAGATTCTGACATGGGCGTGAATCTTTCGAATCACCTGGAACGAGCAACCATCACTTTCGTTTGGCCGGCGGTACGTAAGCAGACGCGGGAACATCCGTACTGGAAAATACAGGTCCCGCCATTTTGGAGTGCACACACTTCGACACCTCGGCGAATTCCCAAAGCTGAAAGTCTTGCGACTTCACAATCATCACCCGCCAGAGACGTGACGGTGCCTTTTTCTCCTTTACGGAGTGATTGAATCGGGATTTCTTGGAGTGGAGCGTGCATTTGGCAGTCTTTGGCCTTGTTGAGAATCAGTATCAACAAGGTAATTGTTGCTAAAAGCCTATCAGGATGCAAGTGCCTTAGTGGGTGTTCGTGAAAAAATGCACTAATTGATAGTGGTTAATTTGAAAGTTCAACGCAAATGGGGTCGGACACTTTTCCTCACTATTTCAGTTTCTTGACGACAAAAGAAAATCGGGGTCGTCGTTCATTCGAATAAAACCAGGGTTTTCCTGTCGCGGTGAGGTTTGTTTTCTGTTGGTCGGTCATTCCGGTAGTAAGACTATCGAGCAGCGACTCGGCGGTTGTGACAGCACTGGTCCATGACGAAACGCTTGGAGTATTTGACCAGACAATTAGTTCGATTTGGTAATTGGGATCGCCCGCTTTGATCGCAATTTCGTGGAACAACTCCCGAGTTTTCTTGGAGATCCTTGGCGATCGGCTGCGGATGGGTTCAAACAGATCGATGACCACACGGGCTTTTTGTTTGGGAAGTTCTTGAACCGTTGCCAAAGATTCCATTTCAATCAAAAATCTCCGCAACTGATCTTTTTCGCGATCTAATACTCGCTCACTGTTTCCGTCTTTGTCGTTGCCTTCGCCCTGCTCACCTTTGTCTGTATTTTGGTCGTCATTGACCATATACAGTGGTCCAGGTTCGGAACGTTGAAAAGCGTTTTCGGATGCTTTGGCTTTAAACGAACCGGGGAGCCCCGTCGAGTTCAAAGCGTTGACGAAAGACCCCGTACCTGCGTAGAGATTCGCGCCCGTTTGTTCCTTGGCCAGTGAATTAATCACGATAAAAAACGCAAGCAACGCCGTCATGGTATCGCCAAACGATATCAAATAGGCATTGCTGGGACCGCTCGAAGGCCTCTTTTTTTTCTTTGCCATTTTTATCTCTCAATTCACCAAATGGTGTTCGATCACAATCCTCATCTGATTTGGATTGACATCTTTGACGAGCCGTACACCCATTTGACCCGGTTTGATTTTGTGAGTTTTGAAAATGTAATTCGCATACTTGACCGCACGTTTTAAACTGTCTTCGGTCGAAACTTCGAAGGTGACATGCATAGGTAGACGAAACATCTGTTTGGCAAGCATGATCGATTGTTGTCGTCCAATCGCAAATATCTCACCGGTCGACGAAACGATTTGTCGAATGTTGACGACAATGATGTATTGATCAGCGAGATCATCGAATTTGTCACTTTCCAACCCGGCGATCGAATCGGATGGAGTCGTTTGGCTGGGGTCCGAATGAATCGGTGGCATTTCGCTACCGCGCAAACACATGCGAGCAGATGGCGGACGTGTTCGAGTTGCCCACGAGTCCTGTTCAACGCCCTTGGGAGGATCGCCCGCGATTCCTGTCGCCCCTGCTCCGCCGAACATGGCTACCTGAATTTTTTCAAATCGCTCAGGTTCAGTCGTCGCAAAAGTCAGCAGCAAGATAAAAAACGTCATCAGCAATGTGATTACATCGCTATAAGTCATAAACCACGCAGGGATATCGTCTGCGGGTGGTGGAGGCGATTTTTCTTTTGCCATTGGGTTCGCCTATGTGTTTTAGCCTGTTTTGATTTTGAAAGATCTCGAACAAGGTGTGTCAGTGATCGTATCGAAGCCGCCAGCGGTAAACGCCAGCACCATCAGGTTGTGGACCTGGTCGATGTGGGTCTCCGGACTATCCTGCAACAATCCGTACTGACCCTGTTTTAACAGTAACGATCCTCCAACAATCATTAATGGATGAAATGTTTTGTTTGATGTGCTTTTATTAGGCGGCATCCTCTTGCGGACGGGATTTAGGCGAAACGAATGCGACCAATCGTTCCTCGAGATTACGAGGAGTTTGACCGTCAACCAATCCAGACAAACCTGCCACCATCAGTTCGCGAATCAACGTTTCCTCTTGAGCGCGCGTTTCTAACTTTCCTGCCAGTGGAATGCAAATCATGTTGGCGATCAGCGCTCCGTACAAAGTCGTGAGCAACGCCGTTGCCATACCGATACCAATTTTGCTGGGATCGTCCAAAGCACGCAGCATCTGAACCAAACCGATCAGTGTTCCAATCATTCCAAACGCCGGAGCAGCTGCTGCAACGCCGTCGACAATTTTTTTCCCCAGCTGATGCCGCTGTTCGAGATAAGAAATTTCGGTTTCCAGAACAGCCACGATTTCTTCGCGCGAAGTTCCGGCAATCACCAGCTCGATACCACGTTTCAGAAATTTATCTGATATCTCTTCGAGTCGTTGTTCCAGCGCCAGAATCCCGTCTTTTCGCACAACGGTTGCCAGCTCTTTAAATTGAGCGATCGTATCTTCGGGAGTCGGCAGCGAAAACAGAAAACAGTTTTTGACGACGCCAAATGCCCCGAGAACTTTGGGCAACGGAAAATTGATCAGTGTTGCCGAGATGCTGCCACCGACCGTGATCATGAGAGACGGAATATTAATAAAGGGACCGAGTCCGCCACCCCCCATAAAAATTGATCCGATGACGAGTCCGATTCCCAGAATCAGCCCGATAATTGTGGCGATATCCATATCGGCCCCCAAAACATGTCTTCTACCATTACTTGATGACGATTATTCGCATCAGTGTGACTCTGCGGATTCCACATCGAATCAGTTACCAACGACTTGCTAAAAACCACCCGTGTTTTTGATACGATTGTCAAACTCAACCGATTGCTAGCACCAAATCGGCAAATCGATGCCCGAATGATTTAGCTAAAGATCAAGGATTGACTAGTCGAACAAATTATTATGATCGGAAAACTTTCACAAATTGAGCAACTGAACGCGCTCATGCGCAGAAGCCAGGCGGCCCATGGTGTTGTCAGCGCCAATATCGCCAACGTCAATACGCCGAATTATCGGGCTCAAGAAGTGCAGTTCGATCAAACGCTGGCTGAGGCAATCCGATCCGGCAACGACTCAATCAATACGGTCGATGTTGCCGGACTGATGGACCGACAAGACGGCAACAACGTCGATATCGACCGAGAGCTGGCGCAACTCACAAAAACAGAACTGGAATATCAAACTTACACCCAGATCATTGCCAGTCAGCTGGGGATGTATCGGACGGCAATTACCGGTCGGACCTAAAAGCAAACCAACATAACAATTTATTAGAAAGCTTGATCATTAGGGGCAGCTGATGGCAGGTGGCATAAATTTTTCCGCGCTGAATATTAGCGCTTCTGGATTATCCGCTGAGCGAATGCGGATGGAAGTCGTGGCAAGCAACATTGCCAATGCACAGGCGACTCGCGCACATGGCGACCAACCCTATCGACGCAAGCAGGTAGTTTTCGCCACGGCACTCGAACACGCTTTGGGTGGCAATTCCCGATCGGGCGGCGGACCGCGGATCGGCGGCGTCAATGTTGTCGGAATTCAAGAAGACAACTCGGATTTTCCAAAGGTGTATATTCCCGGGCACCCGCACGCCGACGAGAACGGCATGGTTGCCATGCCCAACGTCAAACTACCGAACGAAATGGTAGACCTGGTGACAGCGAGCCGTTCGTACGAAGCGAATTTGCGCGCGATCCGTTCATTTCGTGAAATGGCTGAACAAACTTTGGCACTATTGCGAGCGGGCTAATGTCATCGATTCCTCCTGTTCATTCGATATCCAGTGGACAAGTCAATCCACTGATTCGACCGGAAACTGCAAAAACCGGCTCCACTCAGGGAGGCGCCGGATTTGTCGAGTTGTTTGCCAAAATGACACAGGATTCAAATCAACATCAGCTGGCTGCCAACCAGGCCGTGGAGCAACTGGTCAATGGCGAAACCGGAGATTTGCAAAACGTCGTGATGTCGATGGCCAAGGCTGATTTATCACTGAAATTTATCGTTGAAATTCGTAACAAATTGATGGATGCGTATCAGGAAATTATGCGAATGCAGGTTTAAGAAAGCGGCGGCTTTTTTTCGTTTTAGAACATGGACTATTTCAAAACGCTTTTTGAACAATTCGTTAAATTCTGGCAACAGACCAGTCCGCTGTCCCGTTTTGGGATGGTGGCGACGGTATTGATCTGCATCGGCATGATCGTCGCGGTGGGGTATTGGTCTTCGCAGCCCCACTATGTCACGGTCGCCAACAATCTCAGTCCCGACAAAGCGGCGCAGGTCGTTGATCAACTTGAAAAAGAAGGTATTGCGGCCAAGTTGAATTTTTCAGGTTCCGCGATTCTGGTCGATGAAACAAAACTCAATCGCGCGCGAGCCGTCGCCAAACAAATTGTTCCCGATGAAAATCTGGCCGATTCTCAAGGGTTGAGTTGGAATGCAGGTCCAGAACAACGACGAAACAACATGTACCGAATGCTGGAACAACGGCTGGCGCGAACCATCATGCGATTGCGAGCGGTCGAGCACGCGACGGTTCATTTGTACGTGGCCAAAAATGTTCGCATCGAAAGCATGCAAAAAGAATCAACCGCAAGCGTTTTGGTCAAACTGCGGCCCGGTGCTGAATTGACGCAACTCCAAGGCGATTCGATCGTCTCGATTGTTGCCAACGGTGTTGAGGGGCTCGAACCTAAGAATGTCAAAGTTCTCGATGACAGCGGTAGAGTCCTGTCGCAACCAGAAACGATTTTCGGACATGGAATCAACCATGTCGCACTGCGGCGAGATACCGAAAAATATCTGAAATACAAAGTGGAATCGATTTTGACGCAAATGCTCGGGCCGGGAAAAGCGACCATTACCGTCTCCGCCGATGTTGATTTGAAAAAGATCGACTCCAAAAGCAAGCAATACTCGCCTGAAGACAAAATGACGAAAACCGAAAAACGCGTTATTGAAACGACCAAAGGCAAACCGTCAGGTGGTGCGGTCGGTATCGCGGGAACATCGTCAAATAATTCAAACACGGGCAATACATCCAGCGCCAAAACAACGACGACTCATCAGCGCGAAGAAAGCGAAAGCACTTTCGATTTTGGACATGTCGAAACTGTTAAAACAGAATTGCCCGATTGGGTAAAACGGTTGTCCGTCGCCGCCGTGGTCGATTTGACACCGGACGAAGGTGACACGCAGTCGCCAAATGTAGATCTCGCAGCGATTGAATTGTTGATTAAATCAGCGATCGGATTCGATGAATCTCGTGGAGACACCATCAAAGTCATCAATACCAAGATGGCCGGAAACCCGTTTGCCGAAGAGCCGATAGAAATTGCAACTCCCGTCAACACCCAGTTCATTCTCAATCTTGTTCGACAAAGTTCCCTGGGTTTGGGAGCCCTGTTTGCTTTTGTGATTGGTTTTTTACTGGTTCGAAAAATGAAACCGATCACGGTCAAAGAAAGTGATTCACAGATTTCGCCTGAACGAGCAAAACACCTGACCGAATTAACCATCGTTGCCAAAGAAAACCCTGAGCTTCTGGCGCGAATCGTTGCCGCCTGGATTAACGAAGCTCCAGCTGATGCAACGGCAACCAGCGAATCTCCAGTCAGTGAAAAGAGAGCAGCCTGATGAACGCTTTAGACCACAATCAGAAAGTTGCTGTTTTACTGAATGCACTTGGCAGCGAAGCGATCGAGCCGGCTTTGAGTCAGTTGAGTCCTGCGCGGGCCAACCAGGTCCGGACACTCATCAAACAATACGAGTCGGATCCGTTGAACTCGGATGTGGTCGATACGGTACTCGAAGAATTTGAAACCTTTTTTAAATTCGCCATCAAAACGGTTGATGCGGAGACCTATTGGTCAGACATGATTTCGTTGCACGATCCTGACGATGACGAAAACGAGGACGATGCAAACGATTACGTCCAGGTTAACGAGTCGGCAGAACAAAAATCAGGCGCGAATTCACAGAACGAGCCGCGAATCTTCAAAATTTTCAAACCGTCCGGCGACGCCGTTGCGGATTTGAACAAACTGGCTCCTGAGCAAATCGCCGGTACTTTGAAATACGAGCGGCCCAAAACCGTTTCCCTGGTCCTCGGATGTCTCGAGCAAAAAAAAGTTGCGGAGACGATTGAGTTGTTACCTGAAGAAATTCAAACCGATCTGGTCACCATTATGCTGACCGAACAGGTGACTTCACCCGACCTGCTGCAACAGATCGTCCGAACGACTGTCGACAAAGCGCTCAAGATTGAAAAACTGGAAGACGAAAAACCGGATCCCGATAAACGTTTTGCCGAGATTCTGAGACAACTGGATCGCCCAACACGGGCTCGAATGCTGAATCACCTGAAAGAAAACGACGCGGAAACCGCCGAGGCGTTGCAAAAACATTTATATGTGTTCGCAGATGTCATCAAATACGATGACCGCAGCGTTCAAAAAATCATGGCCGAAGTCGACAAAAGCCAATTGGTGGTCGCGCTGCAAGGTGCCGAACCCGACGTGCAAGACAAAATATTTAACAATCTTTCCAAACGTGCCCGCCAGTCGTTGCAGGAAGAGATGGAGTTTCAGACACAACAAAATGACGCCGAAGTTCAAATGGCGCGCGAAACGGTAGCTGCGATCATCGCAAAACTGGATCAAGCAGATCAATTGATGGAGATCTGACTTGAGTGAATCCACCAAAATTCGATTTATCAAAATTCCAGCCAGGTTTCATCTGCGAGATGGCGGCGCCGATCAATTACTGGTCGATGAGCCCGACGAGGGCGGCCACGCACCGGAGGCGCAGGTCGGTTCACTGATCGAGATGTTGGAGCAAGTCACACAAACGCTGGTGGAAAACGAACATCGCCGCAGTTCGATGATCGCCGAAATCAGAAAAGTCGCTTTGGATCTGGCGGTCGTGATTGCCGGTCAATTGTTATTTCACGAAATCGATACGAACCCTGAAATTATGAATGAAATGTTTCAGCGGATCCTCGGAGAGGTGCCCCTGAATCAACCTTGTGAAATTCGTGTTCATCCTGATCTTGCGAAAATGTTAACCGAGTGCGTGTCGCGGATGGAGGATGACTGCAAACGATTGATCAACGTCGTGCCAGACCCCGTTTTGGAGGTTGGCAGTTGTGTCGTCAATGAACCAGGACATGAATTTATTTGCTCGCTGCCACTGAGAATGTATGAGCTACAGCAAATCATGAATGAGGAATCTCATGACGCTCCAATTGAACGTCGAAAAAATTACTTCGCGAATCAAAACGTTAAACGATTTCCAGACCGTCGGGCGACTGGTTAGCGCCCAGGGTTCCCTGCGTGCAACTGTCGAAGCAACGGTTGGTGAATTGTGTCTGATTGAAAACGCGCCGAATCAATATGTGACCGCCGAAGTCATTGGGTTCGAGGATCGTCAACTGTCCTGTCTCCTGCCGCTGGAAAGCAACGCTGATTTTCAACCGGGCAGCCGTGTGATTGCGATGGGGCGCAAACAAAAAATTCCGGTTGGTTTTTCGATGCTCGGACGCGTGATTGATCCATTCGGCCAGGCGATCGATGGCCTGCCACAGTCACTGGCCGATGCGATGATTGGCCTGGACATTGAATCACCCAATCCACTTACTCGCCCCGACATTGATGAAGTTTTTCAAACTCGGCAGAGAGCCATCGACGGGATGTTGACACTGGGCAAAGGTCAACGGGTCGGACTGTTTGCCGGCAGCGGTGTTGGCAAAAGCACGTTGTTGGGAGAAATTGCCAAACACGCTGTTGCGGATGTTAACGTTGTCGCCATGGTCGGTGAGCGCGGGCGAGAAGTCAGGCCGTTTATTGCCGATGCGCTTGGTCCGCAAGGATTGGCCAAAAGCATCGTGATCGTTGCGACCTCCGACGCACCTGCTCTGGCACGCGTGCAAGCGGCGAAAGCGGCGGTGGCGATTGCCAATTGGTTCCGCGGGTCGGGCTGCGAAGTGTTGTTAATGATCGATAGCCTGACTCGGCTGGCGTTTGCCCAGCGAGAGATCGGATTGCTGTTGGGCGAACCTCCGTCGTCACGAGGTTTTCCACCCAGTTCGCTGCAAATCATTGCAAATTTGATGGAGCCTTTGGGACGTAGCGATACCGGCTCGATCACCGGAATTATGACCGTCTTGGTCGATGGCGATGATTTTAATGAACCCGTTGCTGACGCGGCGCGTGGCATTTTGGACGGCCATATTTTATTGGACCGCGATCTGGCCGAAAAAAATCACTTTCCGGCCATTAATGTTGCCCGAAGTATCAGTCGACTGTCCAGCGCGCTCGCTTCGCCAATACACAATCAGGCAGTGGCAAAAATTCGAGACGCCGCCAGCACCTACGAAGAATACGCCGACTTGATTCGATTGGGAATGTATCAAATGGGAACTTCGCCCAAAGTGGATTCGGCGGTTGAAATCCGTGACGCCATGAACCAATTCCTGCGGCAGTCTGTTGATGAGATGTGTGGATTTGACCAAACAACTCAAATGCTCTCGCAAATCGCGCAGCTTTGGAATGGATAAATACAGCGAGACGCGGCATGAAGAAAAAACTCAAAACACTGAAAACAGCGCTGAGAATCGAACGGCAAGTTGAAAAATTGCTGGAGATGTCAATTTTGGAAATTCAGGCACGACTCGATCAACAACAAACCGAATTGGAAAGACTCCGAGCCGAGTTGGAGCAAGCCAGCCAGTTTTCGGACGTCAGTGAGATGGTCTCGCCGGTGTTCGAAGCACGTTTTCAACATCAGATTTCCACTCAAAACGAAATGGAACAACACGCCGACTTGATTCAACAGTTGTTATTTGAACGGGGCCAGGTCGAACAGCTCAAAATCAAACAGTGCCAGAAAATCGAAGGTCTCGAAAACCTGGTCGATCAAATGGAACAAAAAATCAAAAGCGATTTCAATCGCGAGCAAGCGTTGGAATTGATGGACAGTTATTTGCGTAAGTCGAATTTGTAAGCGTCGAACCAGAAAACGACAGGAATTCGATTTCATCGTCAATCGGAAACACAAATCATTGGAACCTCATGACACAATCGGAATGAGTTCGCGGTAAGAGCCATGAAAAATTTAATAATTACAGGTGTTGTTGGTTTAGTATTTTTTGGAGCCTCTTACGCAGGTTCGACGTTGTTGCTGCAGAAGAAACCTGAAGAAGAAAAGAAAACAACCGAGGCGCCAGTTGATGACGAGACGGATGATACGCAATTAACCAATGACGTGGTTGCCAAATCTGATGGAACCAACAAACGTAGCCTGCCGGCGCCGTTCAAACCAAAGACGTTGACCGAAGATTCGATTTTGAAAATGGTTGAATCGATACGCCTGCGCGAACAGTCGATCAAACAACGAGAGCGGGAATTGTTGGAACGCGAGTCCAAACATCAAATGGTACTCAACGACATTCAGCGCGAAAAACGAGAGTATGAAGCCATCGTCAAAAAAGTGCAGGCTCGGATTGCCGAAGCGGATCAAGTGTTGCAGTTGGTCAACAAACGCAAACTTGAGATCGAAGAGGAACGGAAAAAAATTGAAAGCCTGCAAAAAGATATTGCCAGTAAAACGACTCCCGAAGCAGTCTCACAACAGAAAAACGTCAAAAAAATTGCTGACTATTTGACGGGGATGCCTGCCGAGGAAGCCGCCAAAACGTTGAAGGCTTATGCGAACGACGGCAATCTCAAATTTGCTGCGGGAATCTTGCGCGAAATCGAAGAACGCATTGCTGCAAAAATTCTTACCGCGCTCGAAGATCCTATTTTGGTAACGCAACTGTTAGACGAAATCAAAAATACAAAACACTTTACTCCCCCCAAAAGGTAGTTTTGACAAATGAATATGAGTGAAACGGATGTCACCGTCATTGCCAATGAACTGCTGACAACCTGCTTGCTGCTGGTCGGTCCCAGTATCCTGGCAAGCCTCGTCGTTGGTTTGGTGATCAGCATTTTTCAAGCGGTGACCAGCATTCAGGAACAGACGTTGTCGTTTGCGCCGAGAATCCTGGCGGTTGGAATTGTGATCGCATTGACGCTGTCGTGGAGTCTGGGAATCGCTGTGGACTACACCCATCGAATGATCATGTACTACGTCGAATCAGGAATCTAAACATGATCGAGCTATGGGTATTTACGTTTAGTTTGATTCTGGTTCGCGTGGCTACATTCGTTGCAGTGCTGCCAATTTTTGGCCGCGGGACGATTCCTCGCACGGTTTTGATCGGTTTGTCGTTGTCACTAACGACATTGTGGTTTTTCAACATGGATAAACCGCCCGAGCATCTGATGCAGCATCAAGGTTCGGTTTCGATGGTCGGTTTTTGTTTTGCGACCATGGCCGAAGTTATCACGGGAACAGCATTAGCATTGGCTTTTGGCATCCTCATTTTTCCGGCGCGAATTGCGGGTTCTTATCTGGCTCAAGAAATGGGTTTGTCCATCGCGACATTGTCCGACCCTTCGTCGACCGTCAACTCGGACGTGTTGTCCAGTTTGTTTCAAACACTTGGTTTGATTTTGTTTTTCATGCTCGATCTGCACCATTTTTTGTTTGCGGTACTCGACGCATCATTTGTTCGGCTGCCGGTTGGTCAAATGATGTCGTTTGAATCGCTCGAAGTCGGTATTGATGCGTTGTGTCGAGTCGATCAATGGGGCTTGGCCATGATTGCACCGGTCGGAATTTGTCTGTTTGTGATTTTGATTGTGTTGCTGCTGCTGACCAAGACTTCGCCGACGATGAATATTTTTTCGGTCGGTTTAACGATTCGCGTGGGCGCTGGATTGTTTTTTCTGATGCTGTTTGCACCCAATATCATTGCCGCGACCAAAGACTATTTCGAACACGGCAAATCATGGATCCTGGGATTTATGGGAGAAATGTAGTCAGAAATTGTTGCTGAATTCAAATCTTTCTTAATTTCAACACGCCTTTAGAACATCATTTTTCAGTGTAAACGATGGCCGAAGAACAAGCCCAAGACAGGACAGAACAGCCAACACCGAGGCGTCTGCAAAAAGCACGCGAAGATGGACAGGTGGCGTACAGCCAAGATTTGTCGAGCGGTTTATTGCTTGCCTCCGGAACGATCTTCTTTGCTTTTTTTGGATATTTCTTACTGCGGGGCCTTTCGGGCGGGCTCAAAACAGGACTGACACGCATTGGTACGGAGCAGCCGGATTCAATTTCCCCAGAATCTATTTTTCAAAATGCGTTGTTGGACGGCAGTCGTTTGGTATTGCCGTTGGCATTTGTTGCGTTTGGCATTTTGGTTCTGAGTGGCGCGGCGGTGACCGGGTTTCAATTGTCCGGAAAGCCATTGAGTTTCAATCTCGACAAACTGGATCCGCGAAAAGGCATCAAGCGGATTTTTTCCTCCCGCTCGGTTGTCAAAGGCCTGATTGCGGTTGCCAAGGTCAGCGTCATGGCGGTGATCGCTTTTATCTTGATACAAATGTCTCGTGAAAAAATTGCGGCTTCGTACGGAATCGACGTCAAGCAATCGATGTACCTGGGATGGGAAATCGTGATTCAAATCGCGATGGCGATCTCGGCCGCGATGGTTTTGATCGGTTTGATGGATTTGTTGTATCAGAAATGGAAACATTTCCAGGAACTGCGGATGTCACGTCAGGAACTGAAGGAAGAACTCAAGGAGGATGTTGGAGATCCGCACCTTAAGGCGCGACTTCGTCAGTTGCAGCGCGAATACGCCACCGGCCAAATGATGGCCGACGTTCCATCGGCTTCAGTCGTCTTGACCAACCCAACACACCTCGCTGTAGCGATTCGTTACGATCGGCTGCTGGACGATGCGCCGGTGGTGTTGGCAAAAGGCGCCGACGCGGTTGCCAAACGGATTGTTTCGCTAGCACGAGAAAACGACATTCCGGTGTTAGAGCGGAAACCTCTGGCACGCGCACTTTACCGTGACGTTCAGGTTGGACAGGAAATCCCAGTCGAACTTTACCAGGCCATCGCCGAAATATTGGCCTACGTCCAGCGGCAAAAGTCAATTTTGCGACGATAGCAATCGTAAGTCGATGAGTGATTTGTAGTTATAGCAACCGTGTGGGTGTCAAAATTCATTGGGCTGTTATATTTTTTCATCGTTTTTGGCAACAAAATCTTGGGCCAAATAAGACGGGCAAAACGTTGGAATATGTACAAAAAAGGCCGAAAATCCAGCCGACAAGGTTGTATAACGAGCCATTGCATGTCTAACGGTCAGGCAGCTAATTTTCCCCAAGTTAACTTATTATCCCTGCTCAATTAGAGCAAATAGTTGACATCCGAATTTTCGATAATCAAAATTGAACTAAGGAATTGGGAAACGATTTTCATCGTGTGCTCCAAGTTGTATCGCTGCGCGACTCCGTGCATTCAACATAGCCCCCATACCTAGCCCTTTTCTCAAATCAAAAACTTAGGAAAACTTCATGTCTCACACCATGACGAAACAGCCTGTTAAGACCAACAAGAAACGATGGGCGGCGTATGCTGCGACTGGTGCAGCGGCAGCTTTTGTAGGCGCTCAATCCGCGGAAGCCGATATTACTCATGTCGTCGTTGGAAGTCCTGCTGGTGATATTAATGTTGGTGACGACAAGTACTTCAACCTTCAAGGTACCACTTCACTCAACTTTTTTAACTTCTCGGTAGCAGCCGGTGGGTGGGTTAGATTTGGAATCTACAACGCCGGATTCCAAGGTGATATTGCAGGGTTCTCGATAGGCGGTTTCAACTACGCCTCAAATTTGGCATCGGGCGTTAATATTTCTACACTGAACTTTTTGACCAGTGCTTTTGGCACATTGGCGTACGGAAGTGGTTACACGAGTTCTCAATTCCTCAACACTTCTGGTTTTGTCGCTTTCCGCTTTAACGGTGGAACTCAGTATGGGTGGGCTCGTTTGACCTCTAACAACGACCTCCCCAACAATACTTTTGTTGTCGAAGAATACGCTTTTGCCGACGTAGGTGAATCGCTCACCGTTGGTGCAATTCCGGAACCAGGGTCACTAGGTTGCTTGGCGCTGGGCGCCATTGGCTTGCTGGCTTATCGTCGTCGACGAAAAGAAAGCGACAACTAGTCGCCGAATAAGGATTAATTTTAGCCACTCGGAAAACGGAGTGGCTTTTTTTATTTATGGAAGAGAGTTGAATGGCTGCAAAACGTCGCAAAGTGTTGTTGATTGGATGGGACGGTGCTGACTGGGAACACATCAATCCGTTGATGGACAATGGATTGTTGCCAACACTAAACTCGCTGGTTGACCAAGGCACGATCGGGAACCTGGCGACGTTGCAACCGGTGTTGTCGCCGATGTTGTGGAACTCAGTGGCGACAGGCAAGTTTGCAGATAAACATGGAATCCTGGGTTTCGTCGAACCTGACAAGAATAACGGAGGCTCTCGGCCCTATTCGAGCGTTTCCAGAAAAACCAAGGCGCTCTGGAATATCTTTTCGCAAAATAACATTCGCTCGAATGTTATCAATTGGTGGGCTAGTCACCCGGCAGAGCAAATCCATGGCTCTGTCGTTAGCAATCTGTTCAATGGTGTGAAGCTGGATCCCGAGACCGGGTGGGTGATCACGCCGGGAACGATCCATCCCGCTGAACGCGAAAAAGAACTTGCAAAATTTAAGATGTTCTCGACTGAATTGACGGAACAACATATTCTGCCTTTCATTCCTAATGCTGCTGACATCGATCAGGAAAAAGATCGACGCCTGTCAGGGTTTGCCAAAACGTTTTCAGAAATGATGACGACTCACTCCGTCGCAACGGCAATTATGGAGACCGAACCGTGGGATTTCATGGCGATTTACTACACGGGAATCGATCATTTTTCACACGGCTTCATGGCTTATCACCCTCCCAAGATGGAACGGATTTCTGACGAAGACTTCGAAATGTACAAGGATGTAATCAAAGGAGCCTATCGCTTTCACGATATGATGTTGGAGCGTTTGCTCCAGTTGGCCGGTGATGATACTACAGTCATTCTCTGTTCGGATCACGGATTTCAATCTGGAACATTTCGTCCTATCGGCACGCCGCGAGAACCCGCTGGGCCCGCAGTTTGGCATCGCCAATACGGCATGTTGGTCATGAAAGGCCCTGGCATTAAGAAGGACGAAAGAATCTATGGCGCCAGTTTGATCGACGTTGGACCGACGATACTAACGTTGTACGGACTGCCTATTGGTGCCGACATGGATGGCCGCCCACTGGTCGAAGCGTTTGAGGAACCGCCGGAAATCAAGGTGATCCCGTCTTGGGACGAAGTCGACGGCGACCACGGAATGCATTCGGGCGAAGATGTTATGAGCGGCGCCGATTCCGAAGAGTTGCTCAAACAGTTTGTTGCATTGGGCTACATTGATGACCAGGGTGGCGACAAAGAAAAACAGGAAGAGTCGGCTGAGATTGAAGGAAAGTACAACCTTGCCCGTTGTTTGATGTGGCAAGGCAGGAACGACGAGGCTCGGCTGCTCTTGGAAGAGATATTTTTTCGCACGCCTTGGGAAACCCGTTTTATTGTCCACTTGGCCGACTGCTATTACCGAGCCGGTTATTGGGATCAAGCCGAGGATTTGATTGGACGATCATTCAATTTGGAAAAAACCAGTGTCACTCAAATCGTCGTAATTTACGCCCAAGTCAAATTGGCGAAAAAAGAATTTGACGAAGGCATGAAACATCTAATGATGGCTTCTCGCCGCACGCCTCGATTTCCCAAAATTATGGTTCAAATCGGCGATGTTTTTGCGCGGCGACGAATGTGGCAGAATGCTGAACAGGCTTATAAAAAGGCATTGGATCAACACCCGGAACTCGCGCAGGCCCACGAGGGACTTTCCACTGTCTATTTGAGGACGGGTCGGAACCAAGAAGCGATGGACTCTGCACTCGATGCTGTTGGACTATTACACCGGTTGCCCAAAGCCCACTTGAATCTGGGAGTCACACTGGCAAGATCTGGAGATTTTGAACGAGCCGAAGTGGCATTTCGGACGGCGTCACGATTTGCCCCGAAATGGCCCAATCCTCATCGCTGGCTGGCCATGGTTTTTGACCGTCTGGGTAAAACCTCTTTGTCCGATCAGCATCGAAAAAAATCAATCGAGTTAGTCATGCATGTGCAAACGGAACGCACTGAGTCCTCGCGCCGGAAAAACCAGCGGTTCGATCTTCCGGAAATCGATCCCGAGCCGGTACGCAACGAGCGAATTGTCAAAGAACGACCGAGTCCGACCGATCCAGTTGAAAAATCTGGAAAGACTTTTGTACTCGTGTCCGGCCTGCCGCGATCGGGCACGTCGCTGATGATGCAGATGTTGGCAGCAGGTGGGTTGGATATCATGACGGACGAAAAAAGAGCAGCCGATGAAGACAACCCCAAAGGATATTTTGAGTGGGAAGACATCAAGAAAATTGAGCAGCAACCAGAACTGCTCGACGAGGTGGAAAACCATAAAGTCATTAAAGTGATTTCGATGTTGCTCCAGAAAATGCCTCGTGAGCACGACTATAAAGTCATTTTCATGTTTCGCCCGATCGGCGAAATCGCGGCCTCACAACAAAAGATGATTGAACGGCTAGGAACCGATGGGGCTCAACTTGAGCAGGAGGAACTGAGGCGGGGACTCAGCGTTCATCGAAATACAGTATTGGATTGGCTATCAACTGCCAAAAACATGGACGTACTGAAAATAAGCTATGGCGAACTCATGGAAAATCCCGATGCAGCCAGCACCGAGATTCAATCTTTTCTTGGCGAACTGCTGAGTGCACCCGAGCAAATGACATCTGTGATCGATCAATCACTTTACCGAAATCGTCAGTCTCGCGGCAATTGAACCTACAGTTAAACGTAGGCCCGGTTCCCACCGGCTGTTATGTTGGATTCGCCGGTAGGAACCGGCCCAACTCTACTCGTGATTTTTTGACAGGATCAACAGGATGGACAGGATCAATCACCAACATCCTGCTCATCCTGTAAATCCTGTCTAATAAAAGCGTAATGAACATTGGCATTGCACTGCAGACCTCGGCTGGTATTTCGTTCTAGACGAGTCAACAATCAAACCGTACGCCAATTGGGAAATGCACGTTGGGAACGACAGAATGCCAAAAGAACCTACGGTCGGTTTGTTGCTCAACCGTTTTCGAAACGAAATCAAAACCGTCCTGTATCCGTTTTTGATTTTATCCATCATCCAGCGACGTGGCTCAGCATCGCGACAACAGATCCGAGAAGAGATTTCGCAGTTGACCGGCGGCACCATTGAATTGGAAACCGCCGCGCACAATCGATTGATCGGTCGGCTGAAAAAAACGTTTGGTCTGATCGAACCTTTGGGAAAAAGCCAAGACGCCGACGCCGTGCAATATGGCCTGACCTCCAAAGGAAAAAAACTCTACGCTGATGCACTTCATCAAGTGATCTATCCGCTGGGGGATATTTTGCCGCTGGATTAATGTCTAACGATGCAAAACGTTGTCGTAGTCTACCTCGTCTTCATTTCTGAGGCACTTCTAGTAGCCCCCACTCAGTGCGCTCCTCCAGGACAATGTCTGGATTAACCTTGTCGATGACTTTCATTAGGTCATCGAGCTTATAGTCTGGGCTGAATCGACTCACCCAATAGACAGATGAAAATTGATGAGTAAAACCTGGTATCAATGAAAATGTAAAGGAATCCCCGATACAAACAACTCGAAGACCGTTTGGATTCGAGCGGTTTATCCAGATCCGGTCGCCGGTTGTCGCATCTGTTGTATGATCGATTTGCATCTTGTCCCAGCTTGGATAATTGGGCTGGTGGCGGATTTCTGGGTAGAAACCCGACAAACCAATAATTCGAGCCAAACTTGTACCACTGTTTTGAATTGTCTCTTTGCATTCCATCTTTGTCGTATCGATCAACGGTTCATCGGGAAACCATTTTTGGAGGTATTCGACAATTGCGGCAACGGCAACGAGTCCGCCTACATCATTCCAGTGGTGATCGGTTTTCCAATACAATTGATGCAGCTTTTTCGCTTGCCGAAGTCGAGGGCGCAGATCGAGTATTTCTACATCTGGATTATCATTCGCAAATTTGACAAGCTCATCGAATGCGAGTGGACCTTCCTTGCGAGCTGCGAGTGAGGGTAAATACTCTGGGTAGACCGATCCTTTGGACGGTGCTGCAAAAAACAGGTATGGGATTCCGGACTTGTCCTTTAACGCTTTGCTTCGCGCCTGAAGCGTGTGTTTCCACCACTCGAATTGACGTCGATTCAGTCGTTGTACACCTCGATAGTCGCGCAAGGAATAACCAAAGTACAACCAGTCGTCTGCGCCGACAAAAACAGTGGCGTCTCCTGCTTTGACTTGGCTTACCCCCAGAACGCGGATTCTCACGAGGCTATTGGAACGTATTAGATAGTTTCTAAATCCCAAGTGATCCCGATGATATTTCTGGAACTGGTTTCGAAATTCGGCCAGCGATTTAGTCTCTCGTATTTTTGGAGCCTTGGCCAAGTATCGGTTCTCCTCGATTGCCGGTGAAGGATCCAATTTGAAGAAAAATGAGTCCAACAATACTAAAACTAATCCCGCAAAAAAAATCAGGATTACCAACAATCGTTCAGCTAATCGAAATCGCATATTAAAACCTAAAGTACAAAAACGGCTGGTGGGTCGTTGTAGCCAGTTGCATCCAACTGAGGAAAAGCACCAGGCCAAATACTGAGATCGATACCACAAGCCACAATGAAGCAACCAACTGTCGATGGAATGGCCGTTTGAGGGTTCGCTGGAGCGTCAGGTATTTGCGATCTAATTTTTTGGCGATCGGAAATGAAAGGATTGCACCAACAACCATTGCCAGGATGACGTCAGGTTCAAAGATTAGAAGAAAGTTGCTTTGTGCCATTGGGTTATCGGCCAAGCCCACAAGGCTTCTGCCGAATTCCAAAGCATCTCCGATCGTTTCGCAACGAAACATGACCCAACAGATCATGACGGCAATGATGACATATGCGTGGCGCAAAGGTTGCCAACAACGTGCGAGTATTTTGCTAAGCCCAATTCTTTCCAAGACCAGTAAGCATCCGTGAAGAAGGCCCCAGATCACGAAAGTCCAACTCGCGCCATGCCACAAACCGCAAAGAAAGAACACCAGACTCAAGTTAAAATATGTTCGGAACCTTCCAAGTCGATTTCCACCGATCGGAATGTAGACGTAGTCGCGAAACCAATTTGACAGAGAAATATGCCAGCGTCGCCAGAAATCACGCATTGACGTTGCTGAGTATGGATGACGAAAATTCTCCGGAATACGAAACCCAAGCATGCGACATAAACCAATGGCCATATCGGAGTACCCGGAAAAGTCAAAGTAAATCTGTAAAGTGAAACAGACCAATCCTAACCACGCGACCGAAATCGGAACGCCTTCTGAGGCAAATACCAGGTCGGCAGGTCCGGACAACGTATCGGCAATCAAGAGTTTTTTTCCCAGGCCAAATACGAATCGCTTAACACCGGATGCAAACAATTTTGTGTCGATTGTCCGATTAGTAAGAAACTGCGATATCTCCCGGTATCGGACAATGGGACCGGCGACCAGCTGAGGAAACATCGTGACGTAACACGCGAAATCAATCCAGTTTTTTGTCGGGTTAACTCGTCCGAGATACACATCGATTGTGTAACTCATCGATTGAAACGTATAAAAGCTAATGCCAAGCGGAAGTGCAATTTGTAAAACAGGTTCGGATACGGGCGAATAGATTCCAAATGCTTCCAGGATTTTGATTACGGTGTCCGTCCCGAAATTTATATATTTGAAAAAAACGAGCAGCCCTAGATTGGTCGTAATTGAGGCTGCCAGTATCACTCTATCGCCTGCTGTTCGTCCATCTTCGCTACGTTTTCCAAGCAGAAGTCCACAAACATAGTCGATCCCGATGGAAGCAAGGATGACGAGTGTGTAAGAGGACTCGCTCCATGTGTAGAGCGCGAGGCTAATAAAAAGCAACAAACAATTCAGAATTCTTGGTCCCCACCGTGATCTACCTGCAACGAGATAGAAAGACAGGTAGACCGCCAGAATAGCGGGCAAAAACAGGAAAACAAACTCGATAGAGCTAAAGAGCATTCTTTCAGGAAGTGTCCCATTAATGGTTGAACGTTGAAAAGTGGTCTCACGAATGGCGAATATTGCCCTTCGAAATTATCAACTTTGGCTTCGGTTCGAGCCGACGTGGAGACCACCATGAAAGACTCTAAATCTTTTTCAAACACTTTGCAAACACTTGGGCAAGGTTTTCTGTCGAATCGGCAACAGAAGTATTTCGCAATCGCGTACGAGAGCTGGTTCAACAGATGACCAGCGACGTAATGGTCGACGAGGTGACAAGTCTTTGGTGATTGACGAAGTTGGTTTAATTGGCTGCGGTAGCGATCGCGCTCTGCGGTGCGAAGCGATTTTTTTGCTTTGATTAATTTTCTGATCCATTTGCGGCAACTGGTGACTGGGCGAAGAATGCCTTTTCGGCGCGTGTGATTGATTTGTCGTCGGTTTTGCGATTCTTGTGAGCGCCTTGCCGCTCACAATAGCTTTGCGCAATGAAAGTTGGGCCGATTCCCACCGGCCAATCTAGCGTGCTGGCCGGTGGGAACCGGCTCTACGAATGTCCTGCCGATTACGTGGAACGATCGGCTTTTTGTGGAGTTGAAGCAAACTTGGGCGCTTTGGGACCCACGTGTTCTGCGTCAGTCCGGGAAACTTCGTGCAACAAAGAAACCAGTCGTGTGCGACCCAAGATGGAAATCGCGTGGGCAATCGAACGAATTTCAAACGATAGAGAATAGCGCACGGAATTGACGCTCCGAATGACTTCATCAACGATCAACGGGTGCTGTTCGATTTTGATCGCGATTTCACGATTTTCAAGGTGCGGCGATTGCAAATCGGTAATCAGCGTTTGACAAACCTCGGATAAACTGATTTTCACGTTTTGTTCTTTCATCGTGAAAAACTCCTAACGAAGTAGATCCAAGACGTTCAAGTTCAAAATACCTGAGGAAACGGCAAAGGTATATTCCAACAGGTTTTGTTCGGTTTGCAGCTGTACGATGACGTCGGCCATATCTGCCGATTCAACTTCACTGGTAATAGCACTGAGTTCCAGAAAGAAGTTCCGGTTGCGATTTTCCAATGCAGCCAGCGACTCCAGTTCGACCGACTGTTTGCCAACCACACCGATGATGTTGTCGGCGTGTGCATTGAGTTCGGACTGCAGTCGCAGCAATGTATCGTTTGAGTGTGAAAGCGGTAATTCTCTGACGTTGCGAAGCTCGTCGCGCAATTGCGTCAGTGTGGCTAACACATCGGAGCTGCCAGTGTATTCCAGGTGTTCAATTCCGGCATACTTGAGTCCACTGGTATCGACGTTGGTGATTTTGCCAGTGATTGAATCGGTCACAATCTGATTTCCGGAAAAATCGATTGGCAGGGTTGTCGCGCCATCGTCTATCGAAAGCGAACCCGTCGCCGTGATGTCGACCGTTCCATTGAATCCCGCTGTGATGTTTTGCGTGTCGAGATAAATGACTTCCTTGAGCGGTCCGACAACCCTCAGGTTCGTGTCGCTCGATGTAAAGTCAAAAAATTCTCCCCCGTTGAGTTGGACACGTCCGAAAGCGCCGGTGCCACTATCGTCAATCACCGTCAATTGGTGCGTACCCAACTGACCGATAATTGTATCTCCCGTTGCCGAATCGGTGCCGGTCGTAATTCCGGAACCGGCGGCGTAGGTGGTCTGGACATGATCGACTTGAAGTGTTCCTCGACCGACTGCATTGTCGGTGCCGCTTCCGGGTTGAGCACCCGTGCTTCCAATAAAGTTGGTTGTTTGTCGATTGGTTTTCCCAAAAATGGATGGTCCCACTTCGAGCAACGAAAACTTGACGTTGCCGCTGAGTAAAACATCGAGGGATTGCTGACTTCCTCGATAAAGGTAGGGCGGGTATTTTCCGGAAGGGTTTTCGACGTAAGGCGGGCCGGCCTGGCTTTGCTGTCCACCGTACAGATAACGTTCGCGTTCGGTGATGTTGGCGATGGCCAAAATGCGGTCGATTAATGGGTCGATCTGCGCTGCCTTGAGGTTACGGTCAGATGGTTCGTCGCCAATCGCGGTACCAGCAATTCTGGCGGCATCACGAATCAGCGTGTGGGCATCGGTCAGGTTCGATACGCTGATGTTGAGTGTTGTTCGAATCGACTGGATGTTGTCGAATTCATCGTTCAAGGCGTGCAGGTTTTTTTTCAGATCAAACAACTGACGGGCCGCTAACGGGTCATCGGATGCCCGCGAAAGCTTGAGCCCAGACGATGCCTGATACTGGAGCGTTGCCAGGTTGCTGGTGCGAATTCGATTAAAATACGAAACCTGGTTTTTCAGAAACGTTGGTGTGACTCGAAAACTCATAAGCTTTTTAAATGATAGAAAATAATTCCTGAAGGACTTGATCGATGGTGGAAATCACCCGTACCGACGCTTCATAAGATCGTTGATATTCGAGCAAAAACACCGTTTCTTCGTTGGGATCAACTCCAGAAATGGAATCGATTTGTTGTGCCAGTTGCTGACCGGTAAACTCCAGGGAAAATTGTTCATCGGTTAGCGAGGAGATTTCCTGGGCGACTCCCAGATTGATTTGAGCAGCAAACTGTTCAACGGTGGTTCCGTTTTCAAACAATGTGGCTTCTCGAATTTCCTGGATGAATATTAGGTTTGTATTGTCACCGGGACTCCCGCTTTTCCCCAGCGCCAGACGTTGAGGGTCGGCAAGGACGGATTTGTTGATGTCGATGTCATGTGCTGTTGAGCCGGTAAACAGACTGTTGATTCCAAGTGCCGCCAATGTTCCGGTATTGTCGGCCTGGGCAACTGCCGTGACCGAGAATTCGTCTCCTGCATTGACCGTTCCCGAAGTCAGGGAGATTTGAATTCCGTCAACGATCTCCAGCAACGAGTCAGGTTCGTAGCCGCTACCGACCGAATATTCACCGACCAGAACATTGTCCTGGTTGAAAACCTGCAGGCTCAGGTTGTCCGAAACGCCAACCGTGCCACTGCCGGTGAATTCAAAGCGAAACACTTCATTGGCATTTCCCGAGTACACGCCGGAGGCTTGAGGAATCGTGGTTCCCGTGATGTTGGACGTGTCGGGGAACGTTTGCGGGCGCCCGGCAAAATCAAATTTATAACCATTTGTTGCAGCAATCGTCACCGATGGGGATGCGCCTGAAACGCCAGCCTGGAGATTGGGAATGGCGTTCAGTTTTCCAACGAGATCGTTGACAGACTCGGTCGCCGGATCAAACGTGATTTCTGTCAGCGTTTTTTCACCGGTGGCTTCGTTTTCCAAGGTCACAAAAATCGAACCCGCTGACAGATTGTCGAACGCCGAGATTTCAGAAACCGGCTGCGACAGACTTGAGATCGTGCGCTGGCTTGTCAGGAATTGATAACCACCATTTTGCGCAAGGCCTGTCGAGTGAATTTGATCGACTTGAAAAACAAACTCGTTGACCAGCGAATACAACTCGTCTTTGATTTCGGGGATTCGTTGATCGACGATTCTGTTGAGTGCCCCAATCCTCCCCCCGTTGAGTTCCAGTGAGATGTCGGTACCAAAATCAGGTGACGCAAGTTGAACCTGGTAGTCCCCGGCGGAGTCTTGGGCATATTCCAACTGGATCAACGTGCCTTCGACGTGGAATTGTTCACCGATCTGGATGGAGAATCCTCCTGAGGCTGTCAGTTGTGCAGAAGCGCCGATCAACTCAGACAGGGATGAAACTTTTTGCCTGAATTGATCGAGTAAGTCGTGAGGTGGATTTGAAGAGTCTTGCATTGCATTTTCCGTAACAATTTTCTGATTGAGATCATGCATCTCTCTCAGCAGCAGATTAGCCTGCTCCACCGTGAACCGGATTTGTTGCCGGCCGGTGTGTTGCAATGTATCGAGTTGACCCGAGACCGACCTGAATTCGCCTGCCAGTGTTTCAACTCGATCAACGGCGATTTTTCGCATGGATTGATTGTCCGGCTCGACGGCCAGTTTTCCCAAATCCGAGAAGAATTCATTGAGGCGATCATGAATGGACCCTTCACCGGTCCCCAAAGCAGTTTCAATCTGACGTAACGACGTCAAGCTTTCTGCGACCGACGAGGACTGCGAAAGATTTTCCAATCGCGCTGTTTCCAGGGTCAGGTTGAATGACTGAAAAATAGCGCTCACCTGCACCCCGGAACCGATGTTGAATCCAAGTGTATCTCCCTGGATGGTCGAAAATTGAGTGGTTTGGCGATGGTATCCCGGTGTGTTGGCATTTGCGATGTTGTTGGCGATGGTACTGATCGCGACCTGGTTGGCGCGCAACGCTGAGATACTGGTTTGAAAGTTGAGCATTTAATTCACCGCGTTATTGTTGAGCGTTTTCGATAACAACATGGTTGCTGGCCAGCCGAGTCCGCAATTGCCCGCTGGCAGTGTAAGTTTGAGATTGGCCCTCCGATCCGGATAGCGAGATTACGAGGCGCTGAAAAATATCAATGGTCTGCTGCAACAGCAGATTGTTGGCGCTGGTCAGATTGCGAATGGATTCCACTTTGGATTCGATCTCTTGGCGAAATTCAGCGATCCTGTCCGACATCGCCGGTGGCAGCAGTTTTTGAACCTGGCGGATGGTTGCTTCACTTTCAGAAATTCCCAATTGGCTGGCAATGGCGGTACGCAATTCATCACGGCTTTGGCCAGTCTGATTGATTTGACTTTCGAGCGTTTTTTGTCGTGCCATGAGCTCGTCGTTGGCTTGTTGATTTCCCGTGCCAAGGGTTTTTTGGATTTCGTGGCAGATGTCGACAAAATTTTGCAGGTTGGCATATTCGTTTTCCAAATGCCGAATGCATTTTTCGCCAAGTTGTTCGAGTTGAATTTTTGATGGGCTAGTCATTGTGAATTTTGAACCTCCATGTATTTTGAAACCGCGCGTCCCAATCCTAACGGGCTGGCCTGAGCCAAATGCTCTCCCATATACATGTCGAACATCGCGCCAAACGAATCCGATGTTTCCTTGGTAAACAAACCGTCCTGAAGCGTTTCACGCAGTTGTTTGATTAGCAGGGAAACGAACATGGCCTCGAAATCTTGTGCTGCAGATTCGATGGCTTGCGGACGATTCGGGTTGTCGTGGTTACTGGTTACGTCGGCAGTCGAGCCGGGAGCTCCGAGGGGAAGTAACTGAGAAACCGATGGTGTTGTTGTGATATTCATAATGATTGACGTCGCTTGGGCTATTCGATGATCAACTCTCCGTGAAGTTGGCCGGCGCTTTTGACTTTTTGCAAAATCGTACTCAATTCGCGAGCGGATACGCCCAGTGCATTAAGTGAGTTTGCCAGGTCCACCAGTGTTTCTGTGGGACTGATGATGTTCAACGCATTTTTGTCTTCGAAGACGCGCAGATCCGTTCTTGGGACGACGGTCGTTTGTCCGCCTCGAGAGAATGGTGCGGGTTGTGAAACTTGGGGTGTCTCGGCGGTGGTGACCGTTAGGTTGCCGTACTTGATGCCCACGCGCGACATGCGGACTTCTTCGCCGACGACAATCGTGCCACTGCGTTCGTCGATCACGATGCGTGCATTGGAATCCGGTTTGACCCGCAGCGCCTGCAATTTTGCGATGTGTCGAAAAATATCGTTTTGATTTTTCGAACGGGGAACGGCAACTTTGACCGTCCGTTGATTGACCACTTGAGCGGTGTCACGGTAAACGTGGTTAACGGCGTTAGCAATTCGCGTTGCCGTTTCAATATCTGCGTTGCGCAAATGAAATTTGACAAATCCATTTTTGCCCAATTGAAATGGACAAATGGTCTGTTCAACGACTGCGCCGCCCGGAATGCGACCTTGTGTTAAAGCGTTTTTCTGAACCGAAGCCGCATTGCCCGACGCCCCAAAGCCTCCGATGGAAATTGGGCCGCTGGCCAACGCGTAGACTTTGTTGTCGATTCCAGACAGCGACGTTAAAACGAGCTTGCCGTCTTGCAAACTGGTGGCCCCGTCCATGATGGCTACCGAAACGTCAATTTTTTGGCCCGGGTAGGCAAATGCAGGAAGTTCGGCAGACACATGTACCAGACTCATGCTATCCGTTCGAAACTGCACATCATCTCGAATTTGAGCACGAATATCTGGTGGCGCGCGATGCCCCATATTTTCGAAGAGATTGAAAGCAAACTGACGCGTTTTCGGATGTTGGCCGCCTGTTCCGTTGAGCCCAATCACCAGCCCCAGTCCTTCGATTTTGTTTCCACGGATTCCCTCGATATCAACAATGTCCTTGATTCGCACCGTCACATTGGGAACGGCTCGAAAATGCGGAGTGTTCGGAGTGTTCGATTGTGAGGGAGGCGCGTTTTTCGACAGCGCAGGAGGAGCAGGCAGCGTTTCCAAATTTTGAGCGCTACTGCTGTTGATTCCGAGCGCAACAATACAACACAGAAACACCAGAGTATAATTCGGTGACCGTATCCACTTGCTAGTCATTGCAACGATTTGTTGTTTCATAAAACTGGGTTCCGATTATGTTGTTTGCGTTTGTCAGCAAGACGTTGAACATGCTTTTTGGGAGGAAGATCCGATACGAATGAACTAAAACGGCCAAACTTTTGTAACTTGTCGGTGCAGCCAACCCGGCCGCGTAAAATTTTTCTCAGGGCCGACTCCGATATATCTGACATTCAAATTTGCAATCAAGCGCGACGAGATGGAATTATCAGCCTGGATGTCTCGGCCGCGAACAATGCCCGACAACAGAATTTGTCGTTTGTCGCCTTGGACCGTCACAATGCGTCTTCCACCAATCAGCAAATTGCCATTGGGAAAAACGTCGAGGACTTTGACGGTAAACCGATCGGAGAATGTGCGGTTGGCAGTGAATCTGGAATTGCCGTTGTGTTGACGATTGGATTGAGTGTTGTAATCGGCGTTGAGCGCCCCGGCTCCAGCCGCTCCACCAAAACTGCCATCTCCTGATGCGTTTGCCGCGGTTGTTTTGTTCAATGCGCGTTGTTCGCTGTTGTTGACGTCGGTCGCAACATTGACAATGACAGTCAGGATGTCTCCAGTGTTTCTGGCGTTCAGATCGCGATAGGGGCGAACGCGCTGTTCATTCCGTTGGTTCCACAACGATTGAGCCGCCGCTGTGTTCTGAGAAACAACGAGCAGCAGTGTTGCAGAGAACAGTGTGAGAACAAATTTGGTTGCGGGTTTCATTTCAATGCAATCCTTTGCATGGGTGATGAATCTGTTAGTAAATCGCGCGAATCTCCGTCGGCGAGACAATTTTTGCACGAAAAATTTTGTTGGTTTTCGGATTCTTGACTCGAATGGAATCGCCTACTTTGCCGCTGTCCAAACTGATGGCTCCCGCCAAGGTCACACGAATGCGTCCTTTTTGCGCAACCACAGTGACAACATCGTTGCTGGCAACAACGGGGCGATTGGATGTTTTCAGTTTTTTGAAATCACTGGCGGACAGGATACTGCCGCGACGGATCGGGCGTTTGACGACCATGTTGTCGTTGGTTTGATGCAATGCGTCGTTGATGGATCTTGAGACAAACAGTTTTTTTTCCATGATGTAGTCGCCATTGAGCATGCGATCGTTGACCTGTTTATCTCGCGTTGCAATCAGAACATTTTTGGAAACAATTATGCTGCTGACCAATTGTGTTTTCATCAGCGGTTTGCCGTTGGACAATACGACCAGGCTGATAGTGCGTTTGCCAATCAAATCTCTCAAGGAATCCAGGATTTCGATCGTTAGCGCCGTCGCATCAGGTCGAGGGAGTTTGGTGATTGAGATGGCTTCGACAGAAACCCAGTCGGGTGGAACTTGATAGAAATTCGCGAGCGCATTTTTGATTTTTTGCGCCGCCAGATTGCGAATCGTTTGTTCCAATTGGCTCGTATTACGAGTTGTGTTTTTTTGTGATCTGGTGTTTTTTCTCTGGACCATCGTTTTGGAGCCGGTCACCCGGATTCCATGGAGATCGGCCAATCGCATTCGAATGCGAACTTGGCCGGCTGAGATCGTTGTTTTGCCTCCGGTTTTGGGAGACAAAAATTCGACGTCGAGATTTTCGATTTCTTTTTTTAGTTTGGCGTCGTTGCAATAAACTTTGGCAATATCCGTAACACGAACTAGCGAGTTGCTGACTTCGGATTTCGCATACAACGAAACGGTTGCTCGCCATTGTTCCTGTCCATTGGCTAACGTTCCCAGGCACAGCAGGGTGATCAGAGAAAGTGTTGAGCGTATGGTGTTAGTCATCATTTTATCGAACGATTTGCGCGGTGTTGGAGAGCATTTCATCGCCAGCCCGAATGGCGCGAGAGTTGATTTCATAGGCGCGTTGCGCAGAAATCAGGGAAACGAGTTCACGAACAACTTCGACATTGGAACGTTCCAGATGGTTTTGCCGGAGCGCTCCAAAGCCTGGATCGGTGCCAGGTGTTCCTTCTTGCGCCGGTCCGGAGGCTGCTGTTTCTTTAAACAGATTTCCACCTACGTTTTCCAATCCTGCAGGATTTCGAAATTGATAGAGCTTGATATTTCCGATAGCGGTGTTTTGTCCGTCAATCGCTGATGACACCGTGCCATCTTGCCCAATGCTCAAATTCGCAAGCGCGTTTTCTGGAATTTGAATATTGCCATCGAGTATTAAACCGTCTCCCGTAACCAACGTCCCATCTTGTTGCATCCGAAAAGCGCCATCGCGTGTGAAAGCGAAATTGCCATCAGGCAGCTGGATTCGAAAAAATCCTTCGCCTTCGATAGCAACATCGGTCTTGATACCAGTGGCTTCGGCGATGCCTTGCGAAAAATTCTTTGTCGTACCCAAAACACGAACACCGCTGCCCAACTGCAAGCCGACGGGGGCGGTTTGTGTTTCGGTCAGTTGTCCGCCGGCTTGTTGGGCGGTCGAGTACAGCAAATCAGCAAAATCGACTTGATGTCGTTTGAATCCATTGGTGTTAACATTGGCAAGATTATTCGCCGTAACATCCATCAATATTTCTTGCGCTCGCATTCCGGTGGCGCTGGAGAAAAAGGCTCGCAACATGACATTATTTCCTAGTTGTTCCGTTGATTGACGTGTTGTGAAATTGCCTCGGAAATGGTTTGCAGTGATCGTTGTGCAGCTTCGAAATGCCGCATCCCGCTAATCATCTGAATCATCTCTGAAACCGCGTTTGAGTTCGACGACTCAAGGTAAAACTGTTGGACTTGGACGTTGTCGGCCGGTTTTGGCTGGACATCTGGAGGCGCTTGGAACAGCGTTGTTCCTGTTTGAACCAGACGGTCCACTTGATCAAAGTCAACGATTCGCAATTTGCCAATGGTCTGGCCCCCTACCGACACATCGCCGCTGGGACCAATCACGATTTGTTGAACCGAAGCGTTTTCGGGCATTCTGATTGGACCCGATTCAGATTCGACGAGTTGACCCGTCACCAACGTAAGTTGTTGTTGATCATTGATTTTGAAATTTCCGTTTCTGGTATAGAGCGGTCCATCGGCGCCTTGAACGACGAAAAACCCGCGTCCATTTAAAGCCACATTCAGTGAATCGCCGGTCCGCTCAATTCTGCCTTGAGAAAAATCAACGATTTCACGAGCGATATGTGAGCCTTTGAGAGTTGTCAAAGCGGACGGTGTACTAGCGTCTGCCTGCCCGGCATGGTTGTCGGGCTGCGTTTCGATAACCTGTAACACGCGCTTGAATCCAGGCACATTGACATGCGCAAGATTGTGCGAGACCAGATCTTGGTTGTTTAAATTGATGTTCAGTGCCGTCGCACTGCTGTACAAACCGTTGAGCATGGGATGATTTCAGGGGTCATGATATAGACGTACACGCGTCGCAGAATTCGGGGGCGGGTTCAAATTGCAACCTCTGTGCCAAACAAGTCATAAACAATGATTTGTTGAAAAATGACGGTTTTTTCGATTGATCGGGCACTTTGCGGAAATGGTCAACTCGCACCGCGCCGGAAAAATCGATCGCTTTGAGGTGAATTAAATTCGGCAAGCATCGAGATGCCAGCACCATTGCCTCGATTCTCTATCTCGCCGCGTTGGATCATTTTTTTCTCAGTAGCAATGAAGAAAAATCTAAGTTCGCCTGCGCGGCAGGCCGATAAAGCTTTCGTAATCGTATTAGTTCAACAAAGGGCAGTGCTAGCGATCACGGTGTAAAAACCATGCGCAGCAGTTGAAACGACGATGTCTGATCAAGAAAACACTGAAACAACTGAACCGACCACCGGCAAAAAAAGCTCTCTCCTGATGACTGTGGGAGTTGCGGTCGTTGCTATTATCGCGGGTGTTGCTACGCCGTTTCTCGTTACGACTCTCTCGTCCAGTAGCGGTGGTGATTCAAAAGGCAAAGGCAACAAGGCGGAAACGGACGCTTATGAATTCGTTTCCTTTGACGAAGTTGTCGTCAACATCGATGAACCGCGATTGACACGGTATCTGCGACTCAAGGTTTCGCTGCAAGTATATGAAAGCGACAAACTCGATGTCGAGAAAATGATCGAAAAGAAAAAGTTGATCCTCCGCGATTGGTTAACCAGTTTTTTGGGCGACCAGGGAATGGAGTCGATTCGCGGTGCGGCGGGGCACAATCGTTTGCGCCGCGAAATCAAAGATCACTTCAACTCGGTGCTGGCACCTGATGGAAACGAATTGATCCTTGGCATTCTGTTTGAGGAGTTTAACGTTCAATGAGCGGAGAATTCCAAAAATTTGATTTTAAAAAACCGAGTGGTCTGAGCAACGATAGCCTGGAGTTGACCCGAGTCTGGTTTAAAAACTGGACGAGCATTTTCAAAGAGAAATGGACACAAATCGGCAACACCGCACCAGGTTTTGAATTCGATTCCGATGCGGCACATTCGTTTGAAGTTTTAAGAAAGCAGTTTGCTTCGCCGAGCGTTGCATTCCAATTGAGAATCCCGTCGCAAAACCTGGATTCGATTCTGGTGTTTCAACGAATTGATGCACTCAATATCTGTTTCGACATGTTAGGTGAGGAAAGTTCGGAAACGATTGATCGGGAATTGTCCGATATCGAATTTTCGCTGTTTAATCTGTTCACGACCGAGTTGCTCAACAGCTTCAGCGAAGCCTGGCCCATGAAAGAGAAATTGACCGTCGAATTGGGCGATCGCGTTCACCAAGTGCATCGAAGCCGATTGTTTGATCCAAAACTGATCATGCTGAATGTTAAATTCCGGTTGTCGCGCGAAGGTGCCGAAGATACAGCGTTTCACTTGCTAGTGCCCCAAAAGGATTTTGAAAATTTCCTGATGCAATCGGCCAGCGAAATATCCGCAGCCCAGCAATCGGCTGCGACACAGTTGATGGAAAACAAGGCACTGGAAATCGAAGTTAATTTATCGGTGATCCTGGGCGACGCCGTAATCAAACTGGCCGACTTGAATCAGCTACAAGCGGGCGATGTCGTCAGATTCGGGCAAAAGATCGATGAACCGTTGGAAGTGACGGTGGAAGATCGCCCGAAATTTCGTGTATGGCCGGGCGTGTTAAATCAACAGCAGGCCGTCGTTGTTTCTCAAGTTTTGTGATGATGTGGAGGTACTATGGATTCCCAACCGACTGAAACCGTTGACGAACAACAAACGGATTCCGACGATCTCCAAACCAACGAAGCAATCGAGCAAACTGATTCCGAAGCAACCGAAGAACAACTCGAAGCCGACGACGCTTCGAAAATTTCAACCAAAGAACCCGAGTTTGCCGAGTTGAGCGAGTCCCCCCCGTCGAAACAGATCGGGTCCATCAACCGATTTCTCGATGTTTCGGTCCAGGTGGCAGCGGAACTCGGCAAAGTGACGCTTCCAATCGGTGAACTTTTGAAAATTGGCGAAGGATCTGTGATCGAATTGAATCGATCCATTTCTGAACCCATCGATCTCGTTGCCCAGGGAGTAAAAATTGCCAGCGGCGATGTTGTCGTGATCGATGATTGCTTTGCGATTCGAATCAAAGAAGTTGAAAGCGAGTCGGGCAGCTAGAAACCAACAACAAAACATTTGAATTGGGCAGAATTCAATGTCATTAAAATTAAAACGAACCAACTTCAAAAAATCAGCTGCGCGCATCGTTATTCGGCTCGCCGTCCTGATTCCCATCTGCTTGATCGCGCTGAATTCTACAGCGTCGGCGCAGAACTCACAAAATCTGCGTCCGTTGACGCCCAAGAAATTCAATCCCAATGATTTTCAGGGTTCCCAACTGCGCGCGCAACCCAACACGCGTTCCAACACGCCCGTGCAAAACAATCAGCAACAAAACAGTTGGCAGCAAAACCAAACGAATCCTCCGGTCCAGCTAACTTCGCATGTTGAACCCGTTGAATCATCAAACAACAGTACTGCTCCGGCACCGCAAAGCGAACAGTCAGTCAAAAAACAACCGATCGAAGAGTCCATCGAACTGCCCTATGACATCGACCAACTGAATCAAAAAGATGGAGTCCGCAAGAAAGGTCAACGTTTGGACCTGGGACAAACCATCCAGAAGATGGCTTTTTCAACCTTCGCGGTACTGGTTGGTTGTGTGGTTGTTCTGGTGGCGATCAAAAAATTTGGACTGTCGAAAGTCGTCAATCAAGAAACTGAGTCGTCCGGTGATATGCGAGTGATCGACTCGGTGAATATTGGTCCCAAATGTCAGCTACGAGTCGTTCAGTTGAACAAACACAAAATTGTCGTGGCGGTTGATCCGACCGGCATCAAATCGGTCCTGCATTTGTCAGGCGCGTTTACGGACGAGTTACACGAAACAACGAATTGAGTTTTGTACTGGAAAACAAAATGGGGCCTGAGACACAACAACAACCGCCGATTCCCGACACGGCCGTGATTGAACAAATCACGAACAACGAAGGGTTTCAAGGATTAGCGCCGCCGCTGCAAATCGCGTTGATGCTGGGCGCCATGATCCTGTTGTCAGGAGCATTGGTCAGCGTAACATCATTCACACGGATTGTGATTGTTTTGTCTTTTGTTCGTCGCGCATTGTCGACTCAAGAAATTCCACCAAATCAAGTGATCATCGGACTGTCATTGTTTTTGACATTGTTTGTGATGGGTCCGACGTTGCAGAACATTCAAAAAAATTCCATCAAACCCTATCTCGATAAAAAGATCTCGGCGACTCAAGCCTGGGAGGGAAGTGTTGGAGAAATGAGGCAGTTTATGCTGCAGCAAACACGCCCCGAAGATCTGTCTTTGTTTTTAACGATGTCCGAGGTCGGAACCGTGAAAACAACGGCCAACATTCCAACACGAGTGTTGGTGCCTTCGTTTATCGTGAGCGAACTGAAAACGGCATTCATCATGGGGTTTTGTATCTACGTTCCGTTTTTGTTGATCGACATTGTTGTTTCAACAATCTTGATGTCACTCGGAATGATGATGATGCCGCCAGTGATTATATCCACACCTTGCAAATTGATGCTGTTTGTTCTCGTCGACGGATGGCATTTGGTGGCTTACTCGCTAAGCCAAAGTTTTGTCTGACGGAATTGGTATGTCCAGCACAGTGGCTAATAAAGAAACGAACAAAGGGTTCGCTCAACGGAGTGAACTTTTGCTCGTTGCTGGAATGTTGGCGGTGATCGCGGTCATCCTCGTTCCCATGCCAACTTATGTGTTGGACATGATGCTGGCGTTGAATCTGGCGATGGCAGTGTTGTTGTTGCTGGTAACGCTGAACGCAAAACAACCGTTGGAAGTTTCTGTTTTTCCATCACTGTTGCTGTTGCTGACGCTTTATCGCCTGGCGATCAATGTGGCCACTACTCGGATGATTTTGTCGGGCGGAGAAGCCGGCAAGATTGTATCCACATTTGGCAGCATCGTGGTTGGAAACTCTCTCGTTGTCGGTATCGTGATCTTTCTCATTCTGGTGATCATCCAGTTTGTCGTGATCACCAAAGGAGCGACGAGGATTTCAGAAGTCAACGCACGTTTTATTCTCGATGCGCTGCCCGGAAAACAAATGGCCATCGATGCGGAACTCGGTGCGCAAACAATATCCAAAGAAGAGGCGCAAGAGCGCCGCAAGCATTTGGCGAGCGAAGCAGAGTTTTACGGTGCCATGGACGGTGCCAGTAAATATGTTCGCGGGGATGCCATCGCGGGTTTGATCATTACCGCGGTCAACATTATCGGCGGTGTTGTCATTGGAATCACACAAGGTCTGACCTTCGGACAAGCGATCGAGCTTTACTCGATGTTGACCATTGGTGACGGGTTGGTTTCACAGATCCCCGCGCTGCTCATCGCAACCACAGCAGGTATCCTGGTCACCAAAGCGACATCGTCAGAAAGTCTTGGCAATGAAATCGGTTCACAGATGTTGATGAGCCGACGACCGCTGACAATTGGCGCCGTCATTTTGTTCTGCGTCGGATTGACACCCGGATTTCCAAAAATTCCTTTTCTACTGTTGGCCATCGTTTGTTTCGTTGCGTCTCGAAATGCCAAGCTGGTGCAAAAAACAGACGCTGAGCAGCCTTCGGAACCGGATGGGACCGGCAAACCCGACGATGCATCGCCAGACGATTCACCGATCAGAGAATTTGTAAACTCCGAGCGAGTGATGGTCGAGCTAGGACTAGGCCTTTCCACGATGGTCGACGCCTCCAAAGCGATGGGGCTCCGAGATCGCATTGTCAAACTGCGAAAAGATCTGGCCAAGGAACATGGATTCTGGGTTCCCGCTGTTCGTCTTCGAACCAATCCAGAAATGCAACACGACCAGTATTTTATCTGGCTCAACGGTCGCAAAATTGGCGAAGGTCATTTGAAAGTCAACGAATTCCTAGCCATTAATCCTGGTACAGCGACACTTGCGATCGACGGAGAAGCAACCGTCGAACCAGCGTTCGGGCTCGAAGCACTGTGGATTTCTCAAGCCACGAGACAACGTGCAGAAATTGGCGGTTACACCGTGGTCGATGCGCCAACCGTGTTGATCACGCATCTCAGTGAATTGTTCTGTCGATACGCACACGAGTTGCTAGGCAGTGAAGATTTGCAGTCGATGTTAAAGCAAGTCGAAGAAACCGCG
Source organism: Pirellulaceae bacterium (assembly GCA_028280445.1). Lineage (GTDB taxonomy): Bacteria > Planctomycetota > Planctomycetia > Pirellulales > Pirellulaceae > JANQLU01. The sequence continues at coordinate 50,399 of JANQLU010000120.1, forward strand.
CCGTCGGTGATCGCCGAGCTCAAGCCTGAAATTGTTCGTGCAGGAACACTGCGACGAGTGTTGGCCAATCTCCTGGCTGAAAAGGTCTCGATTTCGTCACTGGAAAACATTTTGGAATCCGCAGCCCATCATGGCCAAACCGTCAAACAACCTGAATTGTTGACGGATTTGGTGCGCCAAGATATCGGCAGCATTATCTGTCAACGGTACTTGAACGCCAACGACGAACTGGTCGTGGTTGTTCTGGATCCAAAATTGGAATCTCGTCTGCGAGAAAAACTCAATGAAGGAAAATTGTCACTGGCACCGACTCCGTTGAAAAACCTGATTCAGGCACTGCAAGCCGAATGGGAGAAATTTGCCTTGCAAGAACAGAGTGTGGCCGTGATGACTGATCCAATGCTCCGCCGCCCGCTTCGCGAGGCAATTTTCCGAGCACTTCCCGATCTCGGAATTTTGTCTTTTACCGAAATCTCCAAAGACTTCAAACTCGCCGCGTCGTCGATGATCCGTTGTGATCAAGTTTTTCCTGCCGAAGACAACGTGACCGTCGATCCCAACTCACCCCCCAATGACTTTCAACGTGAAAGTTGGGCCAACCAAGCCGCTTAGGAAATCACTTTGTCAATGAACAAAACAAGTCAACTGAAAAAGATCCCGATTTGCAGGTTTTCGATGATATCGACGGCTTGCGTCGCCATTTTGGTGGGTGCCGGATATGGCGTCGAACCGTGGGTCGTTTTTCAGCGCGCGTTCATTGGCACTTGTATTGTCGGAACGTTGTCGTTTTTTGCACGACTGTGGTTTGAAACCGTTTTTAACTAGCAACCTGAGAAGCATCATTTCAAAAACACGAAAATTTCAAACTCAATCTGACAGGTATCAAAATGGTAATTCGTAACATAGAAGGCGCAGCTAAGGCCTACGAGGCAAAACAAGCCGCGTCGGATCGCGAACAGCTGATCCTCGACCATATCGAATATACCCAAGCTGTCCTGTCAAGCATTACCAGCAATCTGCCCGCGAATGTTGACAAAGACAATTTGAACGCCGCCGGACTTCTGGGATTAACCGAAGCTGCGCACAGCTTTGACGAATCGCGCGGAGTAAATTTTAAATCTTTTGCGTTTCCGCGCATCCGAGGCGCTGTCATCGACGAATTGAGGCGCATATCTCCGCTGCCACAAAAAATGATGTCGCGCGTCAAATTGGTTCGCGATGCCATCGAATGGTTGACGCCCCCGGTAACTCCGGAAGCGATCGCAGATGCGACGGGATTGACGGTCGATGAAGTCGAAGATGCGTTTGCCGCGATGAAAGTTTCGATGCCACAAGGCTGGGACGAAATTGGCGGTTTCGCTGTGACCCAAGTCGATGGCCCCGATGCTCAAGTCGAGAAAAAAGAACTCGTGGAACAATTGGCAGATGCCATTGAGCAATTGCCAAACCGCGAACGCATGGTCCTGACGATGTACTACATGGAGTCCATGCTGTTAAAGGAAATCGGAGTTGTGCTGGGAATTTCAGAGTCGAGAACATCGAGGGTTCTCGCCAGCGCCGAATTTCGGCTCAAACAAAAATTTGAATCAATGGATACTCGTGATGAATAGTAATTCAAGTCTCGCAAACGATCTTCAAAAATCGTCCAACCCGGTATTAGTGCCCAGGGAGATTGTCGAAGTTGATTGTCAAAAGGCCATGGTCGGAAAGATCCAAAATCCACCAGAACGAGTAAAAGCCATCTACGATGGCGAAAACATCAAATCGATTGTTGTGACCTGCAATTGTGGGCACGTGATGAATATCGAATGCGAGTATTCAGCGGAGTGACCGCCAATGCGTCCTGGCGGAAATTTAAAAAAGATACGGCGAATAGATATGGCAAAATCAATCCAGTTGAATCAGCGTTTTCCAAACTCAATCGGTCTGCGATTGGCATGCGCATTAGTATGCTTGATCACAGCATTGTTGATGAGCGGTTGTCAATTCTCGAGGCTACCACATTTGAAAGTATCGGTGGTTGGTCCGGAACAGAAACAGAATCAGTCACAACCGGCCGGAATTCATGAGACGATTTCGCCAGCCTCCCATCAAGAGATCATCAACGAGTTGCAGCAAAATACCGGCGATACACCAAGCAACGCCAGTTTGGTTCAACCAGAATCGGTGACAAAACCTCAACCCCAAAGCTCGCCGAACGTGTTTACAATGACCGACCAAATGGAGATGAATTCAAAACCGAATTCACCGGACCAGGAAATTGGGATGTCTCAAGTGATAAATCCGGGTCCTGCGATCCAAGAACATTCGCGACCCCTTGAAATGAATTCTTCGCCGTCAACCGGTAACATGATAACCGGTAACACTGGAACCACCGGTGACCAAACAGTCGTGACAGTCGACGGACAACCTCAGTACGACAACTATCGGGATTACTATCAGACCGTTCGCAACCAACGATCATCGGGGAATCTGCCTTCCAAAATTCGTGGCAAACATTTGCCTGCTCAGCAGCAAACCGCGACCGAGCGCGCCTTGGAATTGAAAGACGAAATCTTCAAACTTCAAAAAGAAAACGCCGCGCAGCTGGAACAGATGCAATTTTGGCAAACGGAATACAAAAACCTTCGCGAAGAGTTAAACCTGACGATTCAATCACTCAAGCGTGCCAACGAATTGTTGGGCGACGTCCAGCAGCGCTATCAACAGTCTCAACAGGAAAACGCTGCGCTCCGGATGAACATCGCCGAATTGAGCCGATCCATTTCACGAACTGATTCACAAACCGAAGCGGTCCTCGCCCGATTGCGCAATGCCATTCGAGGAACAGTCACTGACGGGCCAGCGGGTAATTTACGCCAACAAAAGCCGTTACAAACTCCGTTGCCAGAAAATCTGCCGCGACCGGTGAACTAGGTCTTCGTTGGAATCCATTTGTACACCGAACAATACGACCCGCAAAAAAATAACCATTTGTTGATATCAAATGAACCATTTCAATTTCCGTATACTCGTCGTTTTCATGATTGGCTTGGGCATCCCGCTCAGTTCTGGTTGTTGGTTGTGGCGCGACTGCGATTTTACGTTTGTGCCATCAGCTCCCCGCGTCAATAGTTTCAATCGAGATGCGGTTGCCCCGATGCGTCGTGTGGCGATGTTGCCGACCGACGCGCGCGAATTTCAGAATGTTCAGTTTGCCAATTTGTTGTCAGAACAAATCGGCAGCGCATTGCGAGCGGCTGGAAAATATGAGGTGGTCATGATCACCGAGGAACAACTGAATATCTGCCGCAATCAAGTTGTCACCGAAGGCCGTTTTGACGAACGCCAGCTCGCGCAACTTGCTCGACGGTTCAATGTTGACGGAGTTATTTACAGCCAACTCGAGCGCGGAAATATGTACGGCCCGATATCAGCCGATCTAACCTGCTTGTTGGTGGATGCCCGCGAGTCCGTCGTGATTTCCAATGTCAGTGGTTCGTGGGATTTGAGCCATCCGGCCGACCGAAATCGATTTATCCAGTTTTGGGAACTGACCAACAACGAGTTTGTTGGATTAGACGGTGCAGAGAGCAGTCCCAATATGGTCGCCAGCTTTGTCGCCGCCGAAATCGCCGCGGAAATGACCAGTCGGTAAGCGGTCAAATGAACGTGTGCGGTTCGCTATCGAGTTCTTTGCTCCTCGTTATTCGATAAACACTCGCGGCTAAATCATCTTTCAATGTTAACAATTTCATAAGGATGTTCATCATTCGTATGATGATGAACACAATCATAATTCCAGACGAGTTTGTTGCAAAAAAACTATCAGTATTTTGCTTTTTCACTAACAAACTAATTCGCGGAAAACGACATCTGAGATCTTTCGTCCGAGGCTGCTCAGATACAATATCTACATGCGTGCTTTTGAAAAATTCGAAAGCAAGCCATGGGTGAAATGTCGTTTATTCTTGCCGTCTCCGTTTACCGCTACTCGCACTTGGGAGTGCATCATGCTGAAAGTTGAGTTTTTTCAAACAAGCCCATTTCACACATCCGCGATTGTGATGCGACCTGGATTTTTCGCTTTGCTCGTCCTTATGTTGCTGGCGACATTAATTCAATCACCAACCCCATTGCTGGCACAAACAACAGGTTGGACGAAATCTAGGATTAGGGAGATTCTCAAACCGCCAACCGCGAAGGAAATAGAATCAGTTCGCGACCAGATTTCAAAACGTGTTCGTAAAACCGACGAGATTCGACTCGTAGAATCCGGCAAACTCGATCGAAACGGACAAAAGTTCGATGTATTTGTCTATCGTCATTCTGTCAATAAACACAAGCATTACACCGCAATCTTCGTTCCCTCTAAAGCAAAACCTGGAACATTACCAGTGCTGATTGAAACGCGAGGAGTCCGTTACGACTATCCGGCGCGCAATATCTCAAAAGGTCCATTCATGATGTCGATGTTGGGAGAAATGGCAAATCAATTCGTGATTGTTGAACCCTGTTTGAGGGGTCATCAACTCCAGGCAGTAAAGACCATGTTTAAAGCCGACGGTGATCGTCGTGATTCGTGGGACGGAGCCGCCGAAGATGCGATGGCAGCAGTTACTGTCGCGTTACAGAAAATCGAAGCCGCCAACAAAGATTTGATATTTACATGTGGATTGAGTCGTGGCGGTGGAGTGGCTCTTCTGCATGGCCAAAGAGACCGTCGCGTTAAAGGCGTGGTTGCCATGAGTGCGCCTGTAGATTGGTTCAAACTTATGGCGCGACCTGATGACGATTGGGCTGATCGAATCGCCAATGCTGCAGCAGAATTCGATGGACCGGCGAATGATCGAGCCGCACAATTCTTCGATTGGTTTTTGCATCAGCGTGAACGCATGCCGAATCGTCAGATCCGCCAACGCTTGATCGCCAGTTCCCCGATGTATTTTGCAAGTAAGTTGCCTCCAACATTAATCCATCACGGCACTACAGATCGATCCGTACCATCGGTCAATGCAGCCACAATGAACGATTTGTTTGTCCGCCTCGGATTTGAGCGGGCCAAATATCGTGTCATTTTTCACGAAGGCAGCGGGCATATGCTTCGAAACTCTCCTGCAGCTAAGCAAACAAGAGAGTTCCTAAAATCGATGATTGAAAAATAGGCTATTGCCGGCAAGCAGAGCAAATAAACTAGCAACACTAAGCAGCGTTGATTAAATCGGAAAGCTGTGAATTTGAACTGAGCGGCAAGGCGCTAGCCGCCGGTATTTGAGGGTTCACCGGCGGCTAGCGCCCTGCCGCTCATGTTTGATCAACACTACCAACCGGCACCTGCATCCGTTTTGAACCAGTCATTGAAACCGATCAATCCCAATACATGGGCGGGATCGGAAAACTCAAAATTGCCAACCTCAGCATTGATGAATCCCGGATTCTCGTCGTCGTAGGATCCAACATCCATCATGAACGCAGTTACCCAGCTAAAGAAATTTTCGCCTTCGAACGTGAACATGTTGACCATATCTTCTTGCTGTGTTGAAAAATACAGATTGTCATAAAAATCCGAATTCTCAACAAACATGAGTTCGGGCCCGAAACTTTCCATCACACTGCGACGCTGCGAATTGTAAAAGATGTTGCGATGAAATTCGTAAGCCACGCCCGATGTGTCAGGATAAACATTCCTTTGGCTGCTTAACAACAATAGCTCGCCGACAAACGCAAAGATATTGTTGAAAACATTTCGATGGTGGCCAGGGTTCAACACCAATCCATGTTTTCCAATGTCATGAACCAAATTCTGTTTGACACTGATGAAACTGGAACCTCTGTCGAATTGAATCCCATTGCCGTTCCAAACGTTGTGAACATAATTCCAATTCACCTCGCCGCCATCCCAATTGCCAAGGCCGTAGATCCCGGAGCCGTCGTGATACAGCTTCATGACATTGTAAACTTCGTTGTGATAAACCCGCGGGTTGCTCAATCTCGTGGTGGCATCTGAAAACTCCCAGCCAACAGAAATCCCTGTATAGAATCCGTCGTAAACACTGTTTCGGCTAATCAACAAATTGGGTACAAAGCCGCCCCAAATGCCAACGGAGCCGAGTAGATCCTGTCCATAACGGTAAACTTTGTTGAACTTGACAGTCAGGTCGCTGCTGGCGTTCGGATTCTGCAAAGAAAATTTCTCACCGTTTACATCATTGAAGTGGCCAACGACGATTCCGGTCGCGCCAACGTCGTTGATTTCATTAAATTCGATAAACGAATTTTGACAGCCAATGTCGAAAGCGACTCCGACGCTCCCGCAATAGCGTACCTGACAATGGCGAAAAGTAGTATTTTCTACATGGCGAAACTGGATCGCCGCAGGTGGCGCAGGCGAAAACTGATTCAAGTAGTTCTTGGAAAAATGGGCTTGCGTCCCAACATATCCATCGTCTGGCAAACTCGGACCAGCAGCACCTTGGAATCGGATATGGCTAAAATGCAAGTTTACAACAGGTTCGCGCTGGATGTTGTTGTTTGCGTCTGGTGCAGTTCCCTGGACCGAAATCAATGTCGTCACGTAAGGTGCCCAAAAATTCTTTGTATTGGGATCACCGGTGTCATAGTAATAGAGTTCGCCGGTTTGATAATTCAGATACCACTCGTTTTCACTGTTAACAAACGACAACGCGTGCTCAAGAAAAAAATCACGTTTAACGACCAGGTCGTGGTAGTAAACACCATCGATGCCTACACGATGGTTCGTTGTAATTTTTCTACCATTTGCTACGGCAACGGAAGCGCGGGTCGAAGACCACGGACCCAAGGTAACAATTTCGCAGTGATCTGATGCGCTGACTGCCGGAAACTTGAACGATGAAGTGATGTTTGTGCGACTCGGTGATATTCCTTCGACTTCTGCAAAAGGCGATTGCTCGATTGTTCTCTCGCCTTGCCCCGAGCCTTGATAGGCAGGGTCGGTGGTCAATTCCCAAGCTCCGTATTCAAGGCCATCGTTTAAATTGACATTGGGTTCCCGAGATCGAATTTGCAGTTGGGCATTATTATAGAGTTGCCTGAATTTCCAATTCAAATTGACGACGTCATCGACCTGCTTTCGCCAAACGTTAGTGTCATTCAATCTCGTCCATCCACCCATCCCAATCAGCCGCCCGCCCGTAATGACTGGCCGATTCGATGGATCGAGGGCCTGGTACGAGATTTTGTAGTTTGCCGTCCCTGAATCCAAAGCTGTAAACTCAAGTGTTTCACCAACACCGTAGCTGCCGGGCGCGATGATGACAAAGATGTTCTCAGTCAAACCGGCTGCGACATCGACCCGAACCGCTTGCTTGGCCTGTTGAATTGTTCGAAACGGAGCTGCTGCCGTTCCGGGGTTGCTGTCATCACCTGTTGTCGAGACATGGTAACTTTTATCGGCCAGCGCCGGACTTGCCAAAACCAAACAAACTCCAAATACAACCAGACGTCGCAAAAATAACTTCATGGGATCTCCAATTCGAATGCAGAAAGCAGAGCTAAAAGAAAACAGACTAAAGAAAAATGGATGAGTGGACGGGCAACTGAATTTTAACGAAAGCAGATCTAAATGACAGCCAGTTCGATTTTATTCGTTTTACAAATTTTGGATTGAACCATACCTCAAAAAAAGTTAAAGCAAATTTAACATTTGATTTGTAGCTAGTGAGTTAGGGAATTGTCTACAGTTACTACCTTTTTTTAAAAACTTCTTCAACCGCCCGAGATCAGGTTAATCAATCCCATCGTTTCTTCGAGTCGTTTCTCTTTCTTATTCCCTAGTAATACCAATTGATCACTTTGACCTTCGGGTGACTGTTTTCAAATTTACTGATGCCGCCTTGCGTTACTTTCGACTCAAGTACTTCGAGTACCGCAAGGTTTTGACACTGCAAATTGAGGAGATCCCGCGAATTATATCCTTTGCGGGAGGGCGAGGCTCTTGCCGAGCCGTATTGGACGAGTTTCCAGCCATCGATAACGCCACTGTGAGCGGCAAGGCGCTAGCCGCCGGTATGAAACTCTTGGTACCATGCTGCGAACCGGCGGCTAGTGCTACAAAGGCTAATTGGTGTTCCACCAGGATCGATTCTTGCGCAGTTTAACGTATGAGTTTGTTTGCAATACTTCCCAACTT
>JANQLU010000023.1 GCA_028280445.1 Pirellulaceae bacterium
ACCTAAAACATGGCGAGAAAAGACGAAAGATAAGAAGATTGAGAAAATTCTCGCTCTGGTGGAATAGCAATTAATGGTTGCGGCACTAGCCGCCGGTGACACTCATAAACCGGCGGCTAGCGCCTTGCCGCTCAGTCAATCGATGATCGCCTATTGAATTTTTTCTGACTGCATATTTCCAAACAACAACTGTTTCCCGCGAAACAGATAATACTCAAACTTTTTTCGCTTTTTGACGTGTTCCTGGTTTAAAACATACGCCACGTTGTCAACCGACTCGGTTCTCCAACCGTCCATGGCCACAAGAATGTCGCCGACAGAAAAATTTCCGCGATCCGCCGGACTGTTTCGTCGAACCTGAACTACCCGCAACCCATGTTCGAATCCCACGCTGAGCTGCCGCATCAAATTTTTGTCCACGGGCGCCAGTTTCAATCCCAGTGCTTTCCAAACCAGGTTATGATCGGACAATGCTGGCGAAGTCAAATTCACTTGCACAACTTGTTGTCGACCGACCGACTCGATTTTGAGTGAAAGTTGCTGGCCGGGCCGACGATCCAACAGTGCACGTTGAAAATCGACGGCCCGGCGGCAGACTTTGCCTGCTGCGGACAAAATTTTGTCGCCGGTTCGAATACCAGCTTTAGCAGCAGGACTTCCTGGGTCGACCGTTTCGACAACAGTCATTGGTCGGTTTTTCGCGTAGCGCGTCCGCGCCTTGATTCCTGAATAAATTTCCTGGTTGGCTACTTCTCGCATCAATTGGGCGGCAACTTCCATGACCTCGTTGACGGGAATGGCAAAGGCGATTCCTTGCGCGTTGACACGAACGGCAACGTTAATGCCAATCATCTCACCGTCCATGTTGATCAACGGACCTCCCGAGTTGCCGGGATTGATCGATGCATCGGTCTGAATCAAATCGTTATAAGTCTGATTTTCGCTCACTTGCACGCGGCGATTTAACGCGCTGACAATTCCATAAGTGACCGAATGATGGTACCCGTAAGCGTTTCCGATCGCGGCGACATTTTCGCCCAGCAAAATGTCATCGGAGGATCCCATCGAAATGACCGGCAAACGTTCACTGGAACGAATTTTGACAATTGCCAAATCAGTTTTTTCATCAAACGCAATCAGCCGTCCAATCACCGTTTCGTTTTTGGACGTTGTAATTTTGATCTGCCGGACACCTTGGACGACGTGGTAGTTGGTCAGGACGTAACCCCGCGAATCGATGACAACTCCTGTGCCCATCCCGTTGACTTGCTTGGACTGCCCGGTTGAAACGGCAAGTGCATTTTGTTGGCGAACCGATTTTCGACCACGAATATTGACGACCGATGCTCGCGCCGAAGCGACCGCCTTGACCAAAGGAGTTCGCCGATTGGATTGCCGCTGCTGAGCCGTGACCGATGCCGTACAGGACAACGTGGCGACGAGCAACCAGACGCATAACGCATGCTTGCAACGCCGAGAAAAATGATGAGTTATTCTGGGCATATCAAGTCGGCTTCTAGACCAAGGTGATTTTCAACATTCAAAAATTCGTTCCCATTGATGAAAAACACGACTCATCAGATCCGCGCGGGTATGGATGCAGATGATGGAAACGTAATTCTTGCGGGAAATGTCGAACAAGCGTTTTATTCGGCTTTACACGGCTTCGATAGTTAGTAGCGCAGCGAGATGCGCCAAATCTTAACAAGCCCAAGAAAAAACATTTGAGTTTTGACGGAATCCAACTCAAGTCGGCGAATTTGCTAGCGACATTTAGTTGGATACTGATGCGACTGCATGCAGATGTAGCGTTTTGTTCAAATTCGTTTTGATTTTGAAAACATCTTTGATTTCAGCCGCCGTCTGGCCAGCTTTGAAACTGACTTCGACAAAATGAAGTCGTTTTTGGCCCTGAGGAACTTTGGCCGAAAAAGCTGTATTGTCGCAGGTGATTTCCTGGATTTGAAACGGCACTTCGCTTTTGAGCAGCACTTTCTTTTTGACCACTTCGCCAGGTTTTACCGCGCCGATAGAAACGAGATTCGGACTCATTTCCACCAACGGAGGAACTTTGCCAGAGATCGAAATTGGAAATCGTCGATTTCTTGGATCGTTGGTAAAAACGATCAGCTGTTCGTTGAAAAATCCTTCAGGAGCACTCGTTTTCGGTGTCACCGACATTTCATAAGTCACCGATCGATAATCGCGCCGGAGCACTTTCAACGTGATGCCGATGTGGGTGAAATAGCTTTTCACATCTTCGATTTTCCAGTTGATATTTCCATATTTTGTGATTTGAATTTTTTTCGTTGGCATTCGCGAAAATTTTATTTCATCGAAATTGACGGCACCCGGACTCATTGAAATGTCGCCGCGAATGTTGCCCTTGACCAACAATTGAACCTCGGCGGGAAACGGTTTATCGATCACCACGGTAACTGTCGCTGAACGATTTCCGCGAAATTTGTCTGTATTGAATTTTGCGACGATTGCCCCTGTTTCCCAGCTCTTGAGTGAACCATTTTTGACCGAAACTTCGGTACATCCACAACTCGAACGAACACTATGGATACGCACGTCTTCCTTGTAAAGATTTTGAAAAGTGAACTCATAAACGGATTTCGAGTTCGCTGCCACCGTTCCAAAGTCGTGAGAGGTCGCCTTGAACATTTTTCGAGCCCACTGCTGGGCCGAAATTTCGGTGGCAAAACAGGTAATTAATACAGCCAAAATGGTGAAATTGATGCTTTTCATGAGCCTTGTTGGGGAGTTTTGAGTCAGAACAGAATCGTCTGGCACCAATGTAAATAAATTTCTGAAATCGCTCAAACGTGATCAGGCAAGTGTCAATCCCACCACAATCAACTGAGCTCGCAGCAAACACGCAAAAATCAGTTGACTCATGCGTATTCGCCGTAAATCGTTACCAGTAAACAATTTGAAAAATATGTTTCTTTTGCAACATTGATCTTGCATCATAAAGCCATTGCCAGAAACAATTTACGTACGATTTACCGAAAGAAACTAAAAATTGAACCAAAACCCTGAAATCTACGTAACCCTATGGTTTTATTGACTTTAGGTACAATCAAAACTAAACTTCAACCACTCAACGGGCGGAATCACAAAAATCGACTATGACAGTCACCGATGCCCGACTCGGAACTCAAGTGAATGACCAAAAAAGAAATAGTCAAACTGATCGCGGATCAAGATAAATTTCTCACTCAGGTGAAAGCCAAAGAGATCGTCCAAAAGACGTTTGACGCCATTATCGATGCCTTGGTAACCGAAAAACGAATCGAACTGCGCAATTTCGGCGTTTTCGAGGTCAAAAAACGAGCTGCGCGGAAGGCCCGCAATCCGAGAACCGGTGAAAAAGTATTTGTCGAGGAAAAATACGTCGTCACGTTCAAACCCGGCAAAGAAATGGAAAAACGAGTTCGCGAACTCGAAGAACAGGAAAATGCCCGTCGTCTGCTGGCCGAAGCTGAAAATGCCGCTCAAAACCAATCGCCAGATCCTCCGCAATTGGAAACACCAGATTCACTCAGCAGCAACGTGATTCCCAACGTGGAATCGCAATCCTAATCCGCTGCGCGGGAGGGCGAGGCTCCCGCCGAGCCAATACAAGACGATCGCGGCTCAGCCTGACCCTGTGAGTGGCATGGCGCTGGTTCGAAGCGCTAACAAACAAACCGGCGCCTAGCGCCTTGCTGCTCACCGGTGGCTTTGCCACGGATGAGAGTTCGTCCCAACACGGCTCGGCAGGAGCCTCGCCCTCCCGAGTCACACCCTCCACAATTCTGCGCTTCAATCGACCGACCAGCCGGTGTCTCGACGTTCTGCGCCACGGTCTTACAATAGTTTGCCCCGAGATTGTTCAAGGACGGTAACGGTATGGCCTATTTCATTGGAACTGACGAAGCTGGTTATGGACCCAACCTTGGTCCATTGGCGGTCACCGCAACGTGTTGGCAAGTTAGCGGGTTAACGACGGATCTGGCGACGATTTTAGGCGACACCGTCGGCACGGACACTGATCAGATTCGTTTGTCTGATTCCAAGCAGGTATTCAGTTCCTCTTCGAAATCGCTGCTTCATTTGGAAACCGCGGCCCTGGTGCTGTTGCAGCAAATCGGATTGCAACCGCAAACGGTCGACGAACTGGTTCAATCGCTTTCTCCCGACGCTGATCAAATCCGTGACGAAGGATTTTGGATTTCCAGTCCAGATATTCAGCTTCCTCAGCAAAACACTCCGGAACAATTAAACGGTATTGCCAAAGCGGTTGCAACACAATTGGCACAACACTCCAGTCGATTTGTCGACGTACAATCGCGAATCGTTACGCCCAGCGAATTCAATCGCATGCTCGGCCAAAATAAAAACAAAGCCGATGTCCTGGCCACCACGACATTGGAAATGATCGCACAATGGCTTCGATCACTAGCTGAGACCGATCCTCACGAACATGTTTACATTACCTGTGATCGATTTGGAGGCCGCCGAAAATACTTGCCGCTGCTGCACGAAATTCTGACCGACCAGTTTATCGAGCGCGCTCGGGAATCGGAGTCTGACAGCGTTTACATCATCCGCGAAAAACACCGTAAAATTAAAATTCGATTTGTAACCCAGGGCGAGCGTTATATTCCCGTTGCTGCCGCCTCGATTTTTTCAAAATGGATTCGCGAACTGACCATGCTCGCCTGGAATGCATTTTGGCAATCTCATCTCCCGGATCTCAAAGCAACGGCTGGTTATCCAGGTGACGCGCCAAGGTTTAAATCAGAAATCGATGAGGTCCGACAAGTTTTAGGAATCAGCAACGAGTCGATCTGGCGTCAAAGATAGTCGAACCGAAAGCAACAAATTACTGCGCACTGACTTTTTTCAGATGACACTTTTGGGTGGCAATTTTTGGGTGGCACTGGCTCTGCCAGTGTATAGCAACAGTATCCCTCCACTTCGTTTTAAAGACACCTGGATTTTTGTCCAAATCGTCTAGAATAATCCCCGGTGTGACCTCAACGAGCAACTAATTCGCGCACTGTACACTGGCTGGGGCCAGTGGCACCCTTCACGTCAAAAATAGTCAATCGGTTTCGTCCGCAAATGCATTTTGAAAATGCTGAATTTTTGGTTCGTTCTCTTTGCCTTCCATCATTACCGACACGATATCAAATCGAAATCGATGGTCGAGCAATTGGTGATGTTGGAGATAGGATTGCGCCGTTTGAACAATTTTTCGTTGTTTTTCAGCGTCGACTGCCGATTCCGGCAGCCCCGCAACGTCACTTGTGCGGGTTTTAACTTCGACAAAAACTACCGTCCGACCATCGATTGCAATCAAGTCGATTTCACCGTACTTTTGTCGATAATTCCGCTCGACGATGCGATATTTTTTTCGTTTCAGATACGCAGCAGCCAACGATTCACCACGCTCGCCAATTGGCAGATCCCGCGGTTTTTGAAAATACTGCGACAATCGTCGTCGGCCCAGGCCAATCCAGTATCGAGTTTTTTCAAATGGCATCAGAGCCGACGGGGCGAATGGCAGGAGAACGTCAGATGAGATTATTTGTCTGATTTCTTTTCAGCAGATTTTTTGTCTGTAGTTTTTTTGTCTGATGATTTCTTCTCAGCTTTGTCAGACTTATCCGATTTGGATTCGGATTTCGATTTTCCTTCAGTTTTCGGAGCGCCAGATTTATTCTCGCCAGACTTGTTCTCTTCACCTTTGTTTTTCGGTTTTTGCCCACCCGTTTTTCCAGCGCCAGGCTTCGGAGCAGGATCGTTTTCCAACGTAGGATCAAAACTTCCGCCGCCAATGGGTTCCTTGATTTCATCCGTAAATTCGATGTCTGGAATTCGGGGCAACAATACCGAACCGGGCGCTTCGCCAAACGTATCCCAAGAATCGAACATTGTATAAAACTCGCTGACATCTTTGCTCTTGCAACGTTTCGAGCCGAGCAATGCGGCGTCATACAGCGGAGACTCGTCCCCTTCTTCGACCAACTCGTCGTAATATTTTTTGGCGTCGTCGAATTCACCGAGGCTTTCGTGCGCATACGCCAACGCAAATGTGGCTCGACGCCTCAGCATCTTGTCCATTTTGCGTTCGCTGTTCACGACGTCGACAAGATATTTTTTGGCTTTGGTTAAACCAGCCTTGGATTTCTTTTTGTCAGCCAACCAAGCGGGTTTGCCGGTTCGTTGATCAACCAGGATCGCATTTTTGATTTCGATGTCGCCAGCAAAAAACTTGGCCCACAAAGCGGCATCGGTATCAGGATTGTTTTCAGCAAACGAATCGAGCGCGCTAGTCGAACCAGCAATTCGACTGGACTGCTGAACGGCCTCTCCCAGCTCTTTCCAAACCGCTGCCCGTTTGGCTTTTTGATTGTGGTAATACCAGACACCACCACAAATTAAAACCACGATAATTCCAACTACCGCACCAATAATCGGCAAATAAGGCTTCCATTTTTCGAATTGTTCCTCGAGCCGATCTGCTAGTTCATTATGCTCAAGTTCTTCTTTTCGTTTTTTGCTCATGATTTTGGGCTAACTTGGCCGGTAAAAGGTGCAATCAAAAAAACTGCCAAAAATTCAGTATATGAAGTTTGATTTACCACGGTCAAGGTCGACGTCAGGCCGCAGGACCGAAAGAGGTAGTGGTACCATAAGTGTTTGTGACGAGACTTCGTAAGCGCGAAGCGTGAGCGAGGGACCAAGACAACCTGAAAATCTAAGACAATTCCGGTCCCTCGCTCACGCTTCGGGTTGCGATTTTGCCTGTAACATTTATGGCACCACTGCCGCGCTGCCGACGCCGAAACGTCAATATGCCCTCGCAATTCGTGGAAAGCACATTAAAACTTGAAGACTGAATTCAAGCGTTTGATCAAATACAAATTCTGACCCCAATGGCGTTAAACCCCGCTCAACAACAAGCTGTTGATACACTTTCCGGACCCATTTTGGTCTTGGCCGGTGCCGGCACGGGGAAAACACGGGTCATCACCGCAAGAATTGCAAATTTAATTCGCCACGGCACCAAACCAGATCGTATTCTCGGAGTCACGTTTACCAACAAAGCGGCTCAGGAAATGCAACATCGCGTTGGCGCGTTGCTCAAAAAAAAATCGAAAGCCAAACCATTTCTGTCAACATTTCACTCGCTTTGTCTAAAAATTCTTCGACGACACATCACGCGGTTGGGCTATCCCGCGCGATTTGCCATCTACGATCGAAGCGACCAGGAATCCGTCGCCCGCGAAGTGCTCCGCGAAGTCAAAATGACCGAACAAATGCTCGCACCGTCTCTGCTGTTGTTTTTTATCAGCCAGTGGAAATCAAATTCAATTTCGCCCGACCAGGCACTCCGCGTCGCCGATTCAGATCAAATGCATTTGGCGGCAGTCGCTTTTCGTCGCTACCAACGGCGACTCAAAAACCGCGGGGCAGTCGATTTTGACGATCTGCTGCTGTGTACCGAGCAATTGTTTCACGATTGTCCCGACGTTTCCGATCAAGAGTCGGCTAGTTTTGATCAAATTTTGATCGACGAATATCAAGATACCAATACCAGCCAATATCGCATCATCCGCACTTTGGCCGAACGACACCGAAATTTGTGTGTGGTCGGCGATGATGATCAATCAATTTACGCTTGGCGTGGCGCTCGCGTTGAAAACATTTTGAATTTCAAAAAAGACTGGCCCGATGCGGTCGTCGTTTACTTGCAAGACAACTATCGCAGCACTGGTCCCATTTTGCATTTGGCTAACGAACTGATTGCCTTCAATGCAGTTCGACACGAAAAAATCCTTCGAGCCGCTCGCCCGGGAGGACTCAAGCCGGAAATCTTGCAATTACCCAGTGAAGCCAAGGAAGCGGAAGAAATCGTAACACGCGTCAGAAATCGCCTCAGCCAACCTGGCATCGAACCACGCGATATCGCCATTTTGTTTCGCACAAATGACCAACCTCGCGTTTTTGAACAGGAACTTCGCAAACACAAGATTCCTTACGTTTTGATCGGCGGTACTTCGTTTTTTGACCGCAAAGAAGTTCGTGATGTCTTGGCGTACCTCCGCGCGATTGAATTTGGCAACGACGATGTGTCACTGTTGCGGATCATCAACACGCCGGCCCGCGGGATCGGCCAAACCACCATCGAACGGATACAGGCTGCGGCAAACGCGCAGCAGGTTTCCATCAAAAAAATCATCGAATCACCATCAATGTGCCCCGAATTGTCCGGTGAGCCGCTCAAACGTATTGTCGCGTTTGGCGAGTTGTTGGCCGATCTGCGAAAACTTTCAAAACAAAAACAGCTCGGCAAACTGATGCAACAATTGATCGATCGTACCAACTACATCGAAGAGATTGATCGAAATTACAGACAGACCGACGAACGGGAAGCCCGAAAAATCATGCTCGAGCAAATGGTCAATGCCATTGCGATGTACCAACAAGAATCGACGAAACCGCGACTTTCCGAATTCATCGATCAACTGGCGGTCGGCGACCGTGATATTGGTGAAGACAAAGACAAACAACTTTCCCGCAACGCTGTAGCACTGCTGACACTGCATTCGGCCAAAGGTTTGGAGTTTCCCGAAGTTTTTTTGGTGGGTCTCGAAGAAGGGATCTTGCCACACCATCGCAGCTTGGCGGAAAACAGTGACGAAGTCGACGAAGAACGACGGTTGTGTTATGTCGGCATCACGCGAGCCCAGGAACACCTGACGCTGTCGATGGCACTCAGTCGAATGAAATGGGGCAAGCCCCGCGAAACACTTCCCAGTCGATTCCTTTACGAGATGACCGGAATGGCAGACAATCCCAAATACCTTGAATCGGTTTCTGGCCGCAGCCAATCGCAAAAAAAATAGCCGCCGGCAGCATCCATGGAAAAACAATCGACATCATCAACCTTGCGGACCACGCTCACCGCCGCGGCAGCAGCCTTTGCGGCCTATTTTTGTATGTACGGGTTTCGCAAGCCATTTTCGGTTGCCAAATTCGAAGACGAAAAATTCTTCTCGACGGACATCGAACTCAAAACGGCGATTATCATCGGCCAAATTTTGGGTTACGCGCTCTCCAAATACATTGGCATCAAATTTTGTAGCGAGCTCGATTCAAAACGACGCGCTCCCACGTTGATCGGCGTAATCGTTTTCGCACATCTCGCGCTGCTGGTTTTTGCCGTCGTTCCCGGTGACTGGAAAGTTGCCGCGATTTTTTTCAACGGATTGCCGCTCGGGATGGTATGGGGGTTGGTCGTTCGGTATCTCGAAGGACGCCGCACCAGTGATTTTCTGTTGTGCGCACTTTGTTTTTCGTTTCTGGTCGCTGGCGGTGTCGTCAAAGATATTGGGCTGTGGCTAATCAACAATCACAACGTCTCGGAATCCTGGATGCCGTTTTTGACCGGCTGTATTTTATGGCCGCCGTTTTTGGTTGCTGTAACTATTCTGAGCCGAACTCCGGAACCCGATAAAGAAGATATTCTCGTTCGGGTCGAACGCCCCAAAATGGATGGCGCTGCGCGTTGGCGATTTTTTATGCAGCTTGCCGGCGGTTTGGTTCCATTGTTTCTGTTGTACTTTTTCTTGACGGCATTTCGAGATTATCGCGACAATTATGGCATCGAAATGTTGACCGAATTGGGTTATGACCGCGATGCCGCGGTGTTCTCCAGAATCGAACTTCCTGTCGCCGTGATCTGTCTGTTGGCACTGGGCTGTTTGATCCTGGTCCGAAACAGTCGGCGCAGTCTACAACTGATTTTCAGCATCATGATTGTCGGAAGTATTGTTTTGATCGCCAGCAACGCTTTGTTCGTTTTCGGCATGATTTCTGGATTCAATTGGATGGTGATGATTGGCTTGGGCGCCTATTTGATTTATGTACCTTACAACGCTGTGTTATTCGAACGAATGATCGCCGCGACCGGCACAGTCGCAACGGCCGTGTTTGCCATCTATGTCGCTGACGCTATTGGATATACCGGAACGGTTGGGGTCCAACTGTACAAAGACTTGTACGCCGGAACATCCTCCCGGCTGAATTTCTTTGTCGCATTCACTTGGTTGCTTGGAGTCGTTGCCATCGTTTGTTTGGGCACCGCATTTATATACTTCATGCAAAAAAGCAAGACTCCCGACGAAAACAAAGTTTCAGAAAGCAGGGTCGAAGGCAATTGAGTGTTGCTGAAGAAAACATCCGTAGGGCCGGTTCCCACCGGCCAATTCAAAAAAACAACGGCCGGTGGGAACCGGCCCTACTTGTATCTGATACGAGCACGAAGCGCGAGCGAGTGGTTCGACCGCGCAAAACCACTCGCTAGCGATTCGTGCTCGTAAGATTCAACGTAATCCATGAAATTTCCACGTCTAAAATTGTAGAGTCAGTTCCATCAGCCAATTCAAAAAAAAAACGGCCGGTGGGAACCGGCCCTACTTATGATTGGATTCGCATCAATTAATCTCACTACCGCATCAACAGATGAATACCAAAAAAATCGGGTTACTCGTTCGAACCGAAAATGAATGGAGCCGACAGGTCCTGATGGGAGTCGCCCAGTATGCGATCGAAAACGGCGGCTGGGATTTTATCTTGCCCAAAAGTGATGAAGACGGAAATGTCGCACTGCCCGACACCTGGAACGGCGATGGCATCATCTGCCGACTGTCGACCGATCTGATTTGGCAACAAGTCGTCTCGGCAAATGTTCCAGCGGTCAATATCTCATGGCTTGGAATGCAATATTCCGACATTCCAACTGTGACGTCCGATGAATGGGCCTGCGGAAAGTTTGCTGCCGAGTATTTTTTGGAACGGCATTTCAAAAATTTTGGTTTTGTTGGACCACGTCCTTGGGAAGGTTACCAAACAACGCTGCATGACAGTGTTAAACAATCACTTTCGCAGCAAAACCTCGATCTGGCAACGTTTCAATATCCCAACCAAAACCAATTCAGTCAGGAGTTTTCAAATTCTCTTGGCCGGTGGCTGACGCAATTGCCCAAACCGGTCGCGCTGGTTGTCTGGTCCAGCGAACTCGGCAGAATGGTCTCCGCAAAGTGCGTCGAACTGGGAATGGTCATTCCCAACGAAGTGTCGATGGTCTGCGTCGAGCACGACGCGCTCGCATCATCGCTATCGCCCACACCGCTTTCGAGTCTCGACCAGGACCCTTGGCGAGTGGGCTACACGGCCGCCAACACGTTGCATCGCTTGATGGACGGCCACAAAATCGAGCAACAACAAATCTTGGTACCTCCGATTTCGATCGTGCAGCGATTTTCATCCGAAGCGTCGGCGGTCCAGGACGATTTGGTCCGCGAAGTCTATCGGTACATACACGAACATGTCGGGGACGGGCTCAACGTGGATGAAATTGTCCGTCATTTTGGAGTTTCTCGGCGAAGCTTGGAAAAGAAATTTCAGGACCACCTCCAACGCTCTCCAGCCCAAATCATTCGGCGAGCCCGTTTGGCCATCGTCAAACGATTATTGCGTGAAACCACTCTAACTTTGCCACAAATCGCCGAACGTAGCGGCTTCAGCCAAGCCGAAGTTTTGAGCCGCGCGTTCAAAAAAGAAACTGGGGTTACTCCGAGTCAATTTCGGGGAACCAGTGTTTGACTACTCGCGCGGCTGATTCAGCGGAAAAAGGCTCACGCAGAGACGCGGAGGCGCAGAGAAGAGGAGGTTTGAAATTATCATTTCCAAAATACAAATGAATCAAGATATTGATGATTCAATTTATAGATTTATCAGAAAATGTTTTAGATCCTGGCTCCTCTTCTCCGCGTCTCTGCGCCTCTGCGTGAGCCTTTTTTCAGAAACGCCCATCTGAAACTAACCACACTCCACTATCGTTCAGCATGCTGCCCGCGAATCGGCGCACGAAACGAAGCATCCGCCAAGTAACGTTTGCCGATCTGCTCAATTTCAAAAACGGCGGTGCTGAGTTCCATTGCTGTAATTTGCCTACCCGTAGGGCTTTTGACGTAGCCCATCGCAATGCTTTTACCTAACGTCGGACTAAAACAAGCGCTCGTCGTATAGCCAACAACATTGTCGTTCCAGTAAATGGGTTCCGATCCCCATAACATGACATTGGGATCCCATAGCGAAAAACAGACCAGTCGTTTCGCAGCGCCCTCGTTTTTTTGCGCTAACAAAGCACGTTTGCCCAGAAAATCTTTTTCCCAATCGATCGTCCATCCCAAACCCGCTTCGAGCGGTGTTTCGTCGGAAGACAATTCATGTCCAAACGCGCGAAACCCCATTTCAATGCGCATCGCGGAAATGGCGTAATTGCCTGCAAGACGAATATCAAATTCGGCACCTGCATCAGCCAATTCCTCGTACAGCGGCAGCGCGTGTTCGCGTTTGACATGCAGTTCCCATCCCGGTTCGCCAACGTAACTGACGCGAATTGCTCGCAGGACACTTTGCTGAAAACGCAACTCTCGAACCGTTCCAAATGCTGATTGCTCTGCGAGTTCCGGAAATATTTTGGCAAGTACCTCACCGGACTTTGGCCCCATCACCGACAAGACATTAAAATGATCGGTCACATCCACCGCAGTCACGTTTTTGTTTGCGATATGCCGAACGATCCAATCGTGATCTTTGGCCTGTTGTCCGGTCGCCGTCACAACATAAAACTCATCTTTCGCCACTCGAACGACCGTCAGGTCTGATTCATATTTGCCATTTGAATTGAACATACCTGTGTAGATGGCCCGCCCGACAGGTTGATCGACGTTGGCGCCGCACAATTGTTGTAGCAATTCCAGTGCATCAGATCCCCGAACAATAAATTTGGCAAACGTGGATTGATCGAGAATCGCCACATTGTCTCGGCAAGCTTTGACTTCGCTGCTCACCCAATCGTGCCAGTTTTGCCGGACGAACGAGTAATCAATCTTTGGCGGGATTCCATGCGGCGCATAAAACAGCGGCCGTTCCCAACCCAACACCTCGCCAAAACAAGCGTTATTCTGCCGGTGTACTTCGTATAGCGCACTGGAACGAACATCGCGCGCGGTTTCCATTTGTCGCCCCGGCCAGGCCATTTGATAATGCAAGCCCAACACTTCGGAGACTCGTTCCTGCAAGTATTTTCGACCATTTTGAAACGGAACAAAACGTCGAATATCAACGGCGCCCAGATCTAGCGTCATCCCTCCCGCTTCGATCCACTCTACAGCGTACTTTCCTGCCCCGCCGGCACATGCGATACCGGCCGAATTCCACCCGCCGGCGACGAACAAACCGTCGGTGCAAAACGGTTGCCCCAAAATAAAATTGTTGTCTGGCGTAAACGCTTCTGGACCATTGATGAATTTGACAACGTCTTCGCGACCGATTCCTTTTAATCGATGCATGTGCGCTGCAAACGGCTCCGCAAAATCCGGCCAATCCGGATCCAACAATCCAAACGAAAAATCATTGGGTACGCGGTCACCAATTTGCCAAGGTTTCGACCGTTTTTTGAACGCCCCGAGTTTCAAACTCCCGTCGTCTAGCGCACGGAAATACAAACCGGCATCGGGGTCGCGCGTGCAAGGACAATCCCTGGTTACGCCATCAATCGGCCGAGTAATTACGTAATGGTGCTCACAAGGATAAACGGGAATATCGACTCCCGCCGTGTTTCCCAATTGCCGCATCCACATGTTACAAGCCAACACCACCCACTCGGCAGTGATCGTTCCGCGATTGGTGACAACACCTTTGAATCGACGAATGCTATTTTTCAATTCGTCAAACAGCAATTGTTCAACGGCAACCCCTTCCAGAATCTTAACGCCGCCTTGCAAAGCTCCTTTGGCTAGCGCGATAGTACATTCACCCGGCAAAACACGCCCATCGCCTGAGATATATACGCCCCCCTTCACATCACCAATGTTGAGCATCGGCCAATACTCTCGGCATTGGTCCGGTGAAACCAAATGGGTTTCGACTTCGAACACTTGAGCCATCGACGCAGTTCGCCGCAGTTGATGCATCCGCTCATCTGACGTTGCCAATTGGAGCCCGCCACAATTCAGCCAGCCTGGATCGTGTCCTGTCTCTGCTAACAACCGTTCATATAATTCAGTCGAAGCTTTGTTCACCTTGGTCTGCGCAGCACTACTTCGCAACTGCCCGACTTGCCCCGCCGAATGCCAGGTTGTTCCGCTGGACAATTGATTTTGCTCCAACAGATAAACACCATCCCATCCATGTTTCGCAAAATGATAGGCGATCGACGTTCCAGCGATTCCACCACCGACAATCACGACACGAGCGTCGGTCGGCATTTCAGTTTCGGGAACTGAAAATTCGGCTTTGACCGGTGTGTTGTCGTAAAGTGTCTTGATCGTCATTCGAGTATATCGATCCATCGAGTCAAATCGATTTTGAGATTGTTCAACATTCTTTCATGGTTTGCTAACAATCGGGAGTCGACTTGGAAATTGTCAGGTAACCACCGTTGGCTTCACGGCAGCTCAAAACCCATAGCTTAATGAACGTCCCACATGTTGTAGCAAGTGTTTGCGCAATTTATCGGTTCTGATTCGCAAATTTACGCTGCTGAAACGCCATCGGGATCAGTACAATGGCCGCAACCACCCGACTCACAATGGACAAAACGAAAATGAGCCTGGCACACGACGTTGGCCAACAGATTAACAGCACGGCGTTTTCCATCAACGGTCGAGATTATCATCCACCCGCCGTTCCAATGGCCGTGATTTGTATCGACGGATGCGCTGATGAATATCTGGCCATCTCGTTGGCCAAAGGAGTGATGCCTCGCCTCGCAAAAATGTTGGAATCGGGTCATCGCTCGCTCGTTCGAGGTGCCCTGCCGTCATTTACGAATGTCAACAACAGCGCCATCGTCACCGGCTGCCCGCCTGCGAAAACAGGCATCGGCGGAAACTACATCATTGATCCGCATACGGGTCAGGAGGTGATGACCAACTCGTCGAAATTCCTCAAGTTGGAAACGATTTTGGCGGCAGCCGCCAATGCCGGACGCAAGGTCGCGATGGTGACGGCCAAAGACAAACTGCGCGAGTTGCTGTCCAAGAATATGAACGGCATCGCGTTTTCGACTGAAAAAGCGGACGAATTGAATGTCGAGGTCAACGGAATTGACGATATCGTCTCGCAAGTTGGTCCACGACCCGAAATTTATTCTGCCGACGCCAGCCTGTATGTTCTCCGATCGGGCGTCTATCTCATCGAGTCAGGTCTCGCCGATTTTTGTTATTTGACAACAACCGACTACATGCAACACAAATTCGCTCCGGAAGCGCCAGAGTCGCTTGAATTCTATCGCGGAATTGACGCTGAAATTGGTCGGCTGCTGGACTTGGGTTGTGTTGTTGCCGCCACTGCCGATCACGGTATGAACGCCAAATGCGATTTGGACGGCAATCCCAATGTCATCTACTTGGAAACCGAACTGGTTTCTAAATTTGGTGAAGGCATTCAAGTGATTTGCCCGATTACAGACCCTTATGTTGTTCATCATGGGGCGCTCGGTTCGGCCGTCACTGTCTACCTGCCAAACCATATCGACGCCAACGAAGTCGCCAACTGGATCTTGAGTCTCGACGGAGTTGCCGAAGTGCATCAGAAACATTCCGCTGTTTCCAAATTGGAATTGCCGGCGGATCGCATCGGCGATCTGTTTGTGTTGTCGACGCGAGATTTTGTTATCGGTCGCACACGTCAGCACCATGACCTCAGCCAACTGGCAGGGCAACTGCGATCTCACGGAGGGCGCTATGAAGAAATGGTTCCCTTGTTGTTGTCGCATCCACTCAACGACGTTTACTACAAAAAATCGCAGGGAGATCCTCGCAATTTCGATATCTTCGATTTCGCCTGCAACGGAGTTGTCGTCACTACAAACTAAGCCTTTGTTCGGATCGTCAGCCATTTTTGAAAACACTGCCTAACAACTCGATTAAATCATGAGTACAGCAACCCCAACCACTTACGATTTTCCATCCTACATTTGTGGCAACCCGATCACGACGGATTCCAAACTGTCGGTCTACTATCCCTACGACAACTCGTTGACCGGGACGGTCAGTCAGATCGGTCACGAACATCTCGACGAGATGGTGTCGTCGACATTGGCACATCGCAACGAACTGAGTCGATTTGACCGCGCGCAAATTTTGAACAATGCAAGACAGCTGTTACTGGACCAGGCCGATGAATTTGCCAATCTGATTCGATTGGAAACAGGGTTGTGCATGCGGGAAACGAATTACGAAGTGGGGCGAGCCTGCGACGTATTTCAATTTGCCGCCAGCGAAGCGTTAAAAGACGATGGACAAATTTTTTCATGTGATGTTTCTCCCCAAGGCAAGAAACGGAAAATATTCACGACACGCGAACCGATCCAACTGGCCCTGGCCATTACGCCTTTTAACCACCCGTTGAATCAAGTCGCTCACAAAATTGCACCGGCGATCGCGGCGGGTGTTCCGATGCTGGTGAAGCCTTCCGAAAAAACGCCGTTGACGGCAATGAAACTTGCAAAATTGATGTACGACGCCGGTCTGCCACACCAAATGTTGAGTGTGTTTGTCGGCGGGATCGAGGACGTCGTTGAACCGTTGATGTCGGACGAACGCGTTGAATTGATCACGTTTACCGGAGGTACTGCAGTCGGCAAACGGATCGCGCGAATCGCCGGTTACAAAAAACTCTGCCTGGAACTTGGCGGGAACAGTCCTCTGATTATTTTGGACGACGCTGATATGGAATTGGCGGTCACTCTCGCGGCCGAAGGTTGCTTTCGAAATTCTGGCCAACGTTGTACGTCGGTCAAACGGCTGTTGGTCCACCAAAACATCCACGAGGCGTTCGTTGAAAAATTTGTTGAAAAAGCAAAAACATACATTTCGGGCGACCCAGTCGATCCGGTGACGATCGTCGGTACAGTCATTGATGAACCGGCCGCCATGTTACTTCACCAGCGCGTGCAAATGGCGGTTTCCGACGGGGCATCGGTTTTGTTGGGCGGCAACCGAACCGGAGCACTTTTAGAACCAACAATCATCGATCGCGTCCCGCGTGATGCCGAGATGATCCGCGAGGAATCGTTTGGTCCATTAGCGCCAATCATCCCGATTTCAGACGTCGATGACGCCATCGCGGTCGCCAACGATTCGAAATATGGTCTTTCATCAGGCGTAGTCACGAACAACCTCGAAGCCGCAATGGAATGTGTTCGCCGAATCCGAACCGGAACGGTCAACATCAACCAGGTTCCAGGCTACCGCATTGAATGTTCGCCTTTTGGCGGAGTCAAAGATTCGGGGTTGGGTATCAAGGAAGGTGTGATCGAAGCTATGAAATTCATGACCAACGTTAAAACTTTTTCACTACCGTGGTAACTCCATCGGTAATGTCCACGCTGCAACCGTTTACAGGACAGGTGCCATGTCAAAACTGCCGAGTTCGAAAGACAAGCCACTATTCACTCCAGGTCCGCTGACGACCAGTCAAACGGTCAAACTAGCGATGTTGCGCGACCTTGGTTCGCGAGACATCGAGTTTATTCAAATCGCACGCGAGATTCGCAACGAGCTTCTTTCAATCGCAGGCCTTTCTCAAGAGCAAGGGTTTGAATGCGTTCTGATGCAAGGTGCCGGTACGTTTGGTGTCGAAGCGGTGATGAGTTGCGCCGTTCCCCGCGACGGCAAATGGTTGATCGTCAGCAACGGTGCCTACGGCCAGCGGATGAAAAAAATCGCAGAAGTTCACGGCGTGGACTACACAATCATTGAATCACCAGAAGACCAACCGAACTCCGCCGAACAAGTCGATCAAGCTTTGTCGGACGATCCGACAATCTCTGCGGTTGCCATTGTTCATTGTGAAACAACGACGGGAATCATGAACCCGATCGAAGCCGTTGGGCAGATCGTCCGAAAACACGACAAAACATATTTTGTTGATTCCATGAGCGCCTTTGGGGCCGTTCCCTTTGATTTCGAAGCTTGTCAGATCGATTTCCTGGTATCGTCGGCCAACAAATGTATCGAAGGTGTACCCGGATTTTCATTTTGTCTGGCCCGTCGTTCGCGACTGGAACAAACTGCAACTTGGTCCCGAACATTGTCTCTCGATCTTTACGATCAATGGCAAGGGTTGGAAAAAAACGGGCAATTCCGTTATACCCCACCGACGCACGCCATGTTGGCTTTTCGTCAAGCGATTGAGGAGTTGAAAATCGAAGGCGGCGTTGCCGGACGACAGAAACGATACCAGGCGAATTGCGAAACGTTGCTGGCCGGCATGAGAAAGCTTGGTTTTCAAGAATATTTACAACCAGAATTGCAGGGATACATTATCTCGTCGTTTCTCTACCCCGAATCCGACAACTTTGATTTTGACCTGTTCTATAACAAACTCAACGACAAAGGGTTTGTGATCTATCCCGGCAAAGTTTCCAACGCGAATTGTTTTCGCATCGGAAGCGTCGGCAGGATCAACACGGCCGACGTCGAAGCGCTGTTGTCTGCCATCGAAGTTGTCCTCCGTGAAATGCATGTTGATCTGGCAATGTGCAACACGGCCTGATCATTGGTCGGTTGACGCACGACGCGACCAAGATTTGATTTCGTGAATTTAACGACGGTTTTTTCTAAATCTTGATTGATGATCATGAATAAAATTTTTGCCTTCGCCTCGCTCACATTTTTCTTCCTCAGCTCGCTCCCTTGCTGTGCTCAAAAATCGGCGGTCAAATCGACCAACAAAATTCGATTTGCCGTTGTCGGTGATACGCAAGGCGGCGAATTCGGCGGAAAGTTTCTGGATGAACTCGTCCGTGATATTCAAAAACACAAACCCGATTACGTTCTGATTCCTGGCGACCTGGTTGGCGACTCGGGCCTCAAAGGCTGGAAAGCTTGGAAACAAAAAACCGCCGCCCTCGGCAATCGGCGATTGATGTCTCCCGGCAATCATGACATCGGACCGGGCAGCACGTTCGAAGCCTGGCAGTCGACATTTGACTGGTTGCCAGAGAGCAAGAAACTCAATGGCAAAAAAGGAATTGACCAGGTTGACTACTTTGTCGACTACAACGGTGTCAGATTCGTTTCGATTTCAACAGACCGCCCCGGACGACGGTTCAGTGGATCCGCACCTGAAGCACTCGACTGGTTGAACGAAGTCTTCAAAGACATCCAGCGGCGCAACAACGACGACACACCGCAAAATGACATCCACCACGTGTTTACCTTTAGCCACCGCCCCATCACGACGCAGCGGGAAAGCCGCACGGGCGGTACCAATGGAAAGTGGTGGAAAACAATGACGGGTCAGATCGATGATCATTCGATCGCCACCTGCGCATTTTTGCCGGGTCATTGGCACATGTATCAACCGAGCCGCCCGGATCCAAAAGTTCCTACGATGGAGATCATTGTCGGAACCGGCGGAGGCGGTTTGGAAGGCGCTGCCCATCGAAATCGCCACGGTTTCCTGGTCGTGGATGTCGTTGGAAAAAAAGTTACAGCTAAATTTATTGGCGACAAAGATCACGACAAAAACGGCTGGAATTTTGTTGACGTGCTAGATGAATTCAACGTCACAGATTCGCGAACCGGTGAATTGGCCTACTACGATTTTCAAGGAAACAAGCAGCAACGCATCAAAGACAAATCGAAATCGAAAATTTCCAAACATCATCCGATTCATCTCCATGGAAAAGCGTCGATCGAGTCGAACACCGCAAGAAACTCCAATGTCTTGTCGTTCCCAGATGGCAAATCGTATGCCGATGCAAAATCGATTGGGGACAACAACCTCGCCATCCTTGGGAATCTGTCACTGGAATTTGATTTTCGATTGGATCGTGGCGACGGAACTGGAACACTTGTCTGTTTTGGAGGAGCCCATCAGTCTCGCAACCGAAGTTTGGCTCAACAGGAATCGGCGAATTGCATCTACCGAGTCGACATCAATCGCGAAAAACGAGTCGAAGTTTCCTGGCAATACGGCGATTCTCAATGGCAAAAAATTGTTTCATCGAAGACGATCGATTCGCTCGACCAGTGGCACCATCTCAAAATCGTTCGCAATCAATCCGACAAAACGGTAACGATCTTTGCCGATGGAAAACAACTGGGAGATCGATTGAAATTCAAACATGCGCCAACAGGCGGTGGATCCGGATCGCTGTATTTCGGCGCCTTTGTCGGCGGAAAAAATGCAATCCAAGGTTCGATGGATAATGTCCGAATATCGAAGTTTTAGGTAGGGCCGGTTCCCACCGGCCAATCCAACAAAATGGCCGGTGGGAACCGGCCCTACTCCGCGGCCCTTATTCGTATCGCGCGGGTGCCACTGGCCCCAGCCAGTGATCTACTCATCAACTCTTGGTTTTTCGTTCAATTGAAGCACTTAATGACCACCATTCAACCGCGGCACTGGCTCCGCTGGCTATGCCAGTGACTTGCGTATCAACTCACAGTATTTCGTTCAATTGATGTGCCTAACAATCTTTGTCCAACCACAGCACTGGCGAAGCCAGTGGCACCCGAAATGCGTGTCAAATAGTAGGGCCGGTTCCCACCGGCCAATCCAACAAAATGGCCGGTGGGAACCGGCCCTACTTCGCGGCCCCTATTCGTATCGCCACTTGATCCGCCAAGGATCCTCCAATTGCTCTTGCAGTTTCTTAAGCTTTTCCTTGTAGCGCTTCAACACTTCTGCGTAATCGGGATCGTTAGCCAGATTTTTGGTTTCGTTCGGATCGTTGGTCATATCAAACAACTCAAATTTGTCACGGCGAATGTACTGAGCCACCGTCTTTTGACCGTACTTGGCGTTCATCCCTTTTTGGTATTGGGCCTGCCAACTCGACGCGGCCCACAAATCACTGGCAAATGGATAATCCAGCGGATGGGCGATGTTCCAAATCAATTTGTATTTATGATCGCGCACCACCCGCATCGGATAATACATTTGGATTTCGTGAAACGTGTGTGACGCGAAAATATCGCGATGATGCTCCTGTTTTGGATTGGCCAAAATCGGCAACCACGAACGCCCGTGATATTTTTTGAACTGATTGCGACCGTGGTGATTGTCTTGCTTGGCCCCTTTGGCTGTTTTTTCTTTGGCAAAATAATGGCTCGCAGGCCGCCAGTTTTTGGGCCCGCTTGTTTTCGGGTCGAGCGCCGAAGCGAAATCAAGAATCGATGGCGTGATGTCCACGTGGCTGATCAACGCTTTTGTTTCAACGCCGCGTTTTTTGACGTACGGATTTCGAACAATAAACGGCACACGCAACCCCGGTTCGTAAACTGTCGTTTTGGCACCGGCAAAAGCCATCCCGTGATCTGACGTGAAAATAATCAGTGTCTTGTCGTACACGCCAGCTTGTTTCAAAATCTCGACGAGTTTGCCGAGTCCCTGATCAATGCGAGAACACGACTGGTAATACTGCGCTAACTCTTCGCGCGTCTCTGTCGTATCACTCAAAAACGACGGCACCGGTACTTTTCCCGGATCATAAAAAACTTCTTTGATTCCCTGACGATTCTGCTTGTTGGGCCGATTGCCAAATAAATCCGGTTTCAATTTTGATTTTGAGTTTCTATCTTTACCGCCCCCACGATGCGGATCGCTGGTGGCAAAATACAAGAAAAACGGCTTGTCGCTTTTCGCGGTAATGAACTCGCGACATTGCTCTGCCATTTGGACCGCGTTCCGCGAATTGCCCTTGAGATAAGTTTCATAGTGAAACACTTTTTCCGGAGCAACATGATACTTGCCAATCTGAGCGGTTCGATAACCGTGCTGAGCCATCACTCGCGGCAAAGACAAAGAAACCACGTTTCGGTAGGACTCGAATTTGTGAAAATGGTGTTGGTGTCCATATTGTCCGTTTTTGTGATTGTGCAAACCGGACATGATTACGCTTCGACTGGCGCTGCAGCTAGCGGTTGTGGCAAACGCGTTTCGAAACAAAACCCCATCGCGGGCCAACGCGTCCATGTTGGGAGTCACTGCTACGCGATCCCCATAACAACCGATCGTCGTACTTTGATCATCCGTCACAAACAAAATGACGTTTCGTTCGTTTGCTATCAACGAAGATGACAGCACCAACCACCCAACAAAAAACAAGCAACTGACCTGACCCTTCATCACTGCCCTTCCATACAAAACAACTGCCATCAAATCACCCCCTACTTTAACAACCCCACCCATCCCCCACAAACAACCCCCTCTCATCTCTCACCTCGACCCTCGCTCCTCTGCCCTTGACTTGCACCTCACGTCTTTCTAATCTCCCAGCCTATTTTTGCGCAAAGAATCTCTATTGGTTGGGAACTCGGATGCCCGAACGAACAAAATCGAAAAACAGCAGTGTCAAATTTTATGTGGCTGTACTGGCCGTGACGTTGATTGCGGTAACATTTGTGGGCTGCAAAAATTTTATTTTTCGTCCACAAAGTCCGGACAATCTGGTTGGAAATCTTCGAGCCGAAGCGGAAGACGTCAAATACATTGGCGACATTTGTCGATTCTGGGGTTTGAACTATGCGAAAGTCGAATCTGTCGGTTTAGTTCGAAATTTGAAAGGGACCGGCAGCGATCCGGCCAAAAACAACCAGCGCAATTTCCTGATCAATGAGATGAAAGCTCATCGCGTTGACAATCCCGACGAAATTCTCGCCAGCAAAGATACTTCGATGGTTTTGCTCAAAGGCTATATCCCACCAGGATGCAAAAAAGGTGATCCGTTTGACATCGTTGTCGGAACAATGCCACGTACTAAAACAACCAACATTGCCGGTGGATATTGTCTGCAAACGTACATGAAACCAGTTGTCCAATTGGGGACACGAACCAGAATGGGCCACAATGTTGGTCGTGCTGGTGGATATATTCTGACCAACGAACATTTTGACAAAGCGAACACGCAAAACGCCAAAGTCAGCGGCATGATTCTCGGCGGTGGAGTGGCCGCAGAAGATCGCCCGATCGGTCTGGCGATTCAATCCGAGGAATCGTCAGTTCGACTTGCAACGAGAATCGCCAATCGCATCAACGCTCGGTTTTCTGTTTACAACGATGGCACGAAAGTCGGAGTTGCAACAGCGAAAAGCGATCGAAACGTCGAGCTCCTCGTCCCCGAAGAATACAAGCACAACCTTGGCCGGTTTGTGCGAATTGTCCTGAGCATCGCTTATCAATATCCCAAAACAACCAAATCAGACCGTATCGATAAACTTGAGCAACAACTGATCGAGCCGGCATTGTCCCGCCAAGCCGCGATGCGACTGGAAGCCATCGGCGAAGATGCTACGGGCGCTTTACGTCGCAGTTTGAATCATCAAGACGCCGAAGTACGTTTCTTTGCCGCCGAAGCACTTGCCTACCTTGGAAAACCTGTCGGGGTCGGCCAATTGGAAAAAGCGGCTCGGATTTCGCCTACGTTTCGTTGGCACGCGCTTACGGCACTGGCATCGCTCAACGATACTAAAGCCAGTTCGAGCCTGGCCAATTTGCTGCACGCCAAAAGCCCGGAACTGCGCTACGGTGCTTTCCGCGCCATGCGTTCTCGAGCACCCAACGATCCCACAGTCGGAGGCAAACTGTTGCGAAACGACTTTTATCTCCACGTGATCCCATCGACGGCCGAACCGATCGTTCATATCTCGCGTCGAAAACGCCGTGAAATCGTGGTGTTTAATGACAACCAAACATTTGGCAATCGATTCTTGTTCCTCAAGCCTGGAATTACGGCGCGCAGTGTCGGTGGCAACAAAATCGAAATCAAAGTCTACCGGACCGACGAAGGCGACCAGATCATTACTTGTTCGCGGCGTGTCTCCGAAGTGATTGAAAATCTCGGTAAACTCGGATGTGATTACGGTTGTATCATCGACATGCTCCAGGATGCCAAGAAAAATGGTGAGATTAATACCCGCGTTATTGTCGACGCGATTCCCAAAATCGGTGGAAATTCCCGCCAGAACGCCAATCGAGCACAATTGCCCGACCCGACTCAGGCACCCATCATCGGCCCACTCCCCGAGCTGTTCCGTACCGAAAGCGGTGACGATTATGCGGATTACAACGAATCCGAATCGATCGAAATGGAACAAACTACTCCGGTTAAACCCGATGAGCCTAAACGAAAAACTGGGTTTTTTGATAAAATAAAAAAGAGATTTAAACGTTAAATCCCACTGTTCGCACCTGGTTTTCATCGATCTCGCCATCGCTGACAACCAGTGATTTGAGTGGCATGGATAGCTCACCAAGGGGCAATCGAGAAACTGTCGCCTAACACGTCGGCGAAGGACCAACAACCGATAAAAACAGCGGTTGTCACGTCCATCACGAACGTTCGCACGCTGGTTTCAAATCGCGCTTGACCCGCAAATCGGTGCAACAAAGGATTCAATACCACAGCACCTCCACTCTTAGGTACGCCCCAATATGCTCAAAGCACTCGAAATGGTCGGCTTTAAAAGCTTTGCCGACAAGACGCGCTTTGAGTTTCCCGAGGGAATCACGGTCGTCGTTGGCCCTAACGGATCTGGCAAATCGAATATCGTTGACGCCATCAAATGGGTGCTCGGTGAACAATCGGCCAAAAGCCTTCGCGGCAAAGATATGGCCGACGTCATTTTCAAAGGCAACACCGGAGCCGGTGGACGACGCCCAGCCAATGCCGCCGAAGCGACAATTATCCTGGACAATTCCAAACGTCACTTCGATGTTGATGCTGACGAAGTGCATGTTGGTCGCCGTGTCTATCGCAGCGGTGAAAGCGAATATTTGATCAATGGCCAGCCATCTCGGCTCAAAGACATTCGTAACATGTTTCGCGGGACAGGCGTCGGCACGGACGCGTACAGCTTGATCGAACAAGGCAAAGTCGAACGGATGCTGCAAGCTTCGCCGAAAGATCGTCGTGCGATTTTCGAAGAAGCCGCTGGCATCAGCCGTTTTAACGCCAAAAAAGTCGAAGCCCAACGGCGGCTGGCACGTGTCGAAGATCACTTGATACGTCTGGCAGACATCGTCGAAGAAGTCGGAAACCGATACCGCAGTATCAAATCACAGGCCAGCAAAGCCGCTCGCTACAAAGAATACACCACGCGATTGCGTGATTTGCGAACACACGTCGGCGCCTCCGATTGGCGCACGTTCCAGGAATCGCTTGAAAAACTGGCGACCGACAAACAACAGTTTGAATCGCAAGCTGCCGAATCGCAGTCCGCGATCGACGCGCGAGAATCCGAAAACCAGGAAATTGAAAATCAACTCGAAACGCTCAATTCGAGTGTCACGGAAAAACAAGAAGCACTCGCCGAAATCCGTGAGCAAACGGCGAAACTCCAATCAGAAATCGACAATCATCAGGCCCGCGTCAGTGATATCGAACATCGCGATCAGCGATTTCGTTTGAACATCCGAAAACTCGGAACTCGCATCGCAGAACTTGCCCAGTCGAAAACCGAGTTTGCCAATCGGCTCGGAGCAGCCCAATCCGAAAAACAAAAATCAAATTCGGATTTGCAACAAAATCAATCGTTGTTGGACCAAAATCAGACGAAACTGGAAAAACTGACGGACAAAGTTAACACGGCTCGGCATCAACATCGAGAATTGATCGCCTTGGTCGCCGAACTCGAAAAACAAATCGAGGTTTCTCAGACACAACAAAAAACTTCGGCGGAAAACCAAAACCGGATCGAACGTTCGATCGAAAAAATTCAATCGACCGTCCACACACTCAAAACCGAGCTGACTGAAAATCGTCAGGCTGTGGGCCAATTCAATGAACAGGCCGACTCCAAGGATTCTGATTTAGCGGACGCTCGACAAACACTGGTCGCCATTCAGAAATCGGCCGACGATCTCCGTGACCTGCAGTCTCAGGAAACCACTCAACGCGCCGCCAGTGCTCAACGATTGAAAATGATCCGCGAGCTGGAAAAAAACCTCGAAGGGATCAATTCAGGACCCCGCGCGCTGCTTCAAGAAGCCAAAACTAAAAACGAAAGTCCCTATGACGAAGTGATCGGCCTGGTGGCAGATCTGGTCCAAGTGAATGTCCAACACGCGTCGCTGATCGACATCGCTCTGGGAGCCTACACACAATATATCGTCGTTGATGGAGAAAATCTGATCCGCGCTATTGCCGACGAGAAAATCAGATTTTCGGGACGCATCGGGTTTGTCCAACTCAACGCACCGTCTCCGCTGGGTGATGGCTCTCATGAAAACCTCAAAGGGATTAATGGTGTCATCGGTCGGATGGATCAACTGGTGCAAACTCAACCAGAACACGAAAAATTTGTCAAAACGCTGCTTCAGGGAACCTGGCTCGTCAAACGGCTTTCCGACGCCCTCCATTTGAGAAACACGCGCGATTGTCGTGCTCGATTTGTTACTCTCGACGGCGAAGTTGTGGAGTCCGATGGAACGATCATTGCCGGACCCAAAAATATCGCCCTTGGCATCGTCTCTCGCCGCAGCGAGCTACGCGCACTGACACGCGAAATTGAGCAACTGGACAAGAACCTTGAGACGAGAAAAATCGAACTTGACCAGTTCGATACAAAAATCGCGTCGGGCCAACAACAGGTTCAAACATTGCTCGATGAAAATACGGAACTCGCAGGAACGATTCGCGAAAAAGAGCTGCTCATCACCAACACCCAGCAACGACTGGACGAACTGGATGAACAACTCCGCGTTGCCAACGCCGAGCTTGAGACCAATTCGAATCACAAACAGGAACTCGAAACAACACTCGCCGCCGACACCGAGCATTTGACGCAAAACCAAACGACCATTGCCAGCCTGGCAACGGATCTGGATCAGGACGAATCGCAAATCGCGGAACTAACGGCTCAACAAAGTGATTTGGAAAAAACGATCACGCAGTCCAAGGTTGCATTGGCACGTTGTACTCAATTGGTCGAGCAATTGAGCAATGAAAGTTCCAATGCCAATGAACAATTCGATGAATTACAAGGGACTTTGAAACAAGACCGACACGACCTGGCCAGCCTGCTTTGGAGCAAACGCACCAGTCATCGCTGTGTCGTCCAATCGACTGCCCAATTGACCGACTTTGCCGCTCAACGCGATTCACTGGACGCTGAACTCCAGTCCGTCGCCGACGCGCGCAGCGAAATGGAGCAACGTCGCAAAACATTTCGCAGTGAACTCGATGTCCATCGCAAAGCGCTCAAAGCGGCATCGGATAAGCTCCACGAAATTTCCCTCGAACAAGAGAAATTGAATCTTAACCGTGAACAACTTCGTCAACGGTTACTGGACGACTATGGCATCGAGGTCGCGGAACTGGAAAAACCGGCGACCGAAGAAGAGCTCCAACAACGCGAAGAAATCGACACTGAAATCAAAGACCTGCGTCGCAAAATTTCGAACATCGGTTCGGTGAATATGGATGCACTCCAAGAGTTGGAGGAAACTGAGGCCCGCTATAACGAACTCCACGGTCAGTACACCGATTTGGTCGAAGCCAAAGATGAGCTCGAAAAAATCATTCAGAAAATCAACAACGACTCCCGACGTCTGTTCACCGAAACGCTCGGGGCCATCCGCACCAATTTTCAACAGCTGTTCCGCTCGACCTTTGGCGGCGGTCGCGCCGACATTATTTTGGAAGAAGGCGTGGATGTCCTGGAAGCCGGTATCGATATCGTGGCAACGCCGCCCGGTAAAACGCAATTTAACAACTCGTTGTTGTCCGGTGGTGAAAAAGCACTGACTGCCGTATCACTGCTGATGGCAATTTTCAAATTCCGTCCCAGCCCCTTTTGCATCTTGGACGAAGTGGATGCACCGTTTGACGAAGCCAACATTGGCCGGTTTCTCGATGTCTTGAAAAGCTTTTTAGGCTGGACCAAATTTGTGATCGTCACGCACTCCAAAAAAACCATGACAGCCGCCAATACGTTGTACGGTGTGACCATGCAGGAATCGGGCGTCTCCAAACGCGTCAGTGTCCGATTCGAAGAGGTTTCAGAAGACGGTGAAATTTCTCAATCCGCCGTCGATCGCGAGAACGCCGAAAACCCCGATTCAGATCAAGGCGCCGCCTAAACCCAATCAGAATGACGCGGTTTTTTCGAATGACACGGCCATGTGAGCGGCTGGCGCTTTGCCGCTCACACTTGCTTTCGTAAAAAAACAAACGGTAATATATTAGAATTGCAATCAAAATATGTACCATTCAAACCATCATCATTCCCAATCCATCGAGGCAACAGATCGTGATCCGCTCAAATCAACAACCGATTTTTCGTTCCTTCAACGTCGCCAGGCGCTGTTTCGTATTCGTTTTGTTCGCGTCGATCGCGGTTCAAGGCTTGGTAATTCATGCTCAGAAATCAGACAGTTCAGACGACAGCCAAGGCTTGAGCAGTTACGCTTCGCGATTAAAACAGACTGAAAAACAAAAAACGAAATCGCTCGAAAGTGTCAAAAAAATTCACAATCATCCGTTGTACATGATGACCTACCATGGCGATTACGATTGCCAGCGTCCGTTGGCCGAACCAACTGGTGCCGACCAGGATCAGCAATGGGCTTGTTCCATTTTCTTTGCGTTTGGTAACAAGGACAAACCACTCTACGGGCGCAATTTCGATTGGCAAAATAATCCGGCGCTGTTGCTATTCACCGACCCATCGGATGGATACGCTTCGATCTCGATGGTCGATGTCAGTTACCTGGGTTATTCGCGCAAGGATAAAAAATTCGACACGAACGAAGGCCGCACCAATTTGTTAATTGCCCCTATGCTTCCGTTCGACGGGATGAACGAACATGGACTGACCATCGGTATGGCAGCCGTTCCCACCGTCAAAAATCCAACCGAAAAAGAAAAACCCACCGTTGGCAGTTTACAGATCATTCGCATCATGTTGGACAAAGCCAAAAATGTCGACGAAGCACTCGAGTTGATCAAAAAACACAACGTGCAATTTTCAGGCGGCCCACAAATCCACTATCTCATGGCCGACCCCTCTGGAGCTTCGGCAGTTGTCGAGTTTAAAGGCGACAAAATTAAAATCATCCGCGGCGATTCTAAAGCCAAATGGCAAGCCGCAACGAATTTTCATTTGACCGGCAACGAAGGCAAAGAAGCCAAACAATGTCGACGATTCGCGCAAATCCAGAATCTGATGAAAGGGAAAAAGGGAAATCTGAGCATCAAGGATACTTTTAATCTGCTCCGCAACGTATCACAGCGCACAACCCGTTGGTCGGTCGTATACGACATGAAAGGTCAAACCGCCCACGTTGCCATGTCACGAAAATTCAACAAACCGTTGGAATATAAAATCAAACAAATCGAGCAACCCAAAAAATAGCAGTGCATTTTTTGTACGCGATTTTTTGTGAGGGCGTTTTCGGGAGGGCGAGGCTCCTGCCGAGCCACGGTTGTGCAGGTTGTCTGCACGCCGCCCCACATGTGTCATGAATCGTGATCAACCAATTAGGAATTAAAGGGTTTGAATTCGTTCAGAAGGTTGAGGTTTTTCCTGAAACAAACTACACGCGGCTCGGCAGGAGCCTCGCCCTCCCGAAATCTCGCCCTCCCGATCGCTTCAAGATTTAGCCGCCTGTTTTAACAACGCAATAATCACCTGCGAATCGATTTCATCGGGCGAATGAAAGTTGATGTGTCGGCGTGTTTTTCCGGTTCCTTGCAACACACCGTCGGGATCTTTTAACTTCGGGATGTTGCTGATGGCCAACTGAACATGCCGGGTGTAGCAAAAAACGCCACAAAACTGCCCTTCCTTTTCATCGGGCTTGAGCGTGTACAGCACACCGCCGTACTTCGATACAGTACTCGCTTTGGGTACCGCTCGTTTGATGATTTGATCGAGCGTTTTGACAATGATTTTTTTCTGCGTATCGTTCATCCGTTACTATCCGATTCGGTCAGCGGATTCCCCCAGATCGCAATCTCGTTGCCGTTTGGATCGAAAAAATGAAATCTCCGACCGCCAGGAAATTCATAAATCTCTTGGTGGATTTGCGCACCGGCCGATTGTACCGCTGAAAATGTTTGCTCGAGATCGT
Source organism: Pirellulaceae bacterium (assembly GCA_028280445.1). Classification (GTDB taxonomy): domain Bacteria; phylum Planctomycetota; class Planctomycetia; order Pirellulales; family Pirellulaceae; genus JANQLU01. The sequence continues at coordinate 30,163 of JANQLU010000023.1, forward strand.
CAGCAAACAGCACGATCAACGCGCCCGTTCCAGCATCACCTGTTTGGCGGTCGCGATTAAATCCGCCATCAACATCGGCGCCGTTAAAACAAATGTAGTCCGGGCCATAATCGATAAACTGCCAATCAAAAACCGTTGAGTAAAACGATTTGGTTGCATCGTTGTTGGTCAACGGAAGTTCAATGTAATTAATAGTGTTGTTTTTGGGTGCTGACATTTCAAGTGATTTCCAAGTGTCCATTCGTGTCGACTGATTCAGGGTTATCCTGAACCATTCTTTCGTTCAACCATACATCGGGTGCGAGCGTATTGATTGTATAAATGGAACACGGGCAACGATAATCATAAGTGCGAAGCGTGAGCGAGGGGCGGGAAAAGCAGTAGGGCCGGTTCCCACCGGCCGCTTGTAAGATTGGCCGGTGGGAACCGGTCCTACTCTTCAGGCAATCTATCGTGAAATCTCTTTGACAAACTTGGCCGGTGTTGTTCCAGCGAATTCGACAAACTCGCGGGTCATGTGCGCTTGATCGTAAAACCCAAACTCGATCGCCGTCATCGCCCAATGCGTAACCTGGTTGGTCCGCAAATAGGAAACCAGACGCTGCAAACGCAAAATTCTCGCCATACGTTTCGGGCTAATACCGCACACCGATTTAACGGCGCGGGTAACTTGCTGGCGGCTTTTTCCTAAATCGGATGCCAGCTGTTCGATTTCGATGGCCGTTGGCTGGCCAACAATTTGATGGAGCGCAAGTTCGCCCAATTGCCGTCGGTGATTTTGCTGTTGCATTTGTGCTAATAACAACTCGTTTAATTTAAAAACGCCATCACGCTCGACATTGGTTTGCGTCAACAGCGACCGAACTCGCTGGCAATTCTGCCACACTTTGTTGATCCGCTGCACTTTGTCCGTTAGCTGATGAATGGGCTGTTCGAAGTAATCGCTTGCCCCACCCGGTTTAAAACGTACCGCCAAAACTTCCGTTGGTACTTCGTAGCGTTTCATGAAATGGCCCGTCAACGGTCCAACAACACGACACCTGGCTCCGGCGGTCGTCCATTCGAACAAAACGTTGACACCGCCGTCCGGGATGATTCGGTGCAACGTTTGGCTATCCGACGTCGTCATCGTCCAATAGCACTGGATGTCGTTTTGCAGATCCTCGTGCGGTGCGATTTCTCGATAAATCGTTTCATCGGTTTGTATTTCCAGAATCGTCATCACACGCTCAACACATCCCCAGACAATTTGTGACCAATACGAGGACGAAGCGCCAGCGAGTGGTTCGTCCGCGCAAAACTACTCGCTGGCGCATCGTGCTTGTAAGATTCAACGTAAGATTCAATATAAGATTTGTTACACTCCAACAGACATTTTCCCATGCCAACCGCACATCGGCCAGCACTCTGGTGTATCAATGGAGCAATAACGGTTTGAAAATTGATTCAGGATGAACGCAATTTGTCGATACGGCCGAGAAGGTTGGCAAATCGTCTCATCGCTCGTCGCGACGACTACTTGGAAATTTGAGCGGACGGGGAGCATTCAAGTCCTTCAAACTGCTAATTTTTTCAATTACCGGGTTGGCTTGGCCGGAGTTGGGCGTTTCTTTTTTCTCAGGAACTTTTCTGGGTTCCAACTGCATCTCTTCAGGAGCAACCGCATTTCCGGGAATGCCAGGGATCGTATATTCATGTGGCATACCGCCATTAATTTCGCTTTTGACGAGCAACGACTTGGCCCAATCGCTCCACTGGGGTCGTGGATCGAGCAGAATCAACATCTTCAATTCTTCGGTAATCATCGATGGATCAGTTCCGCTGCGAATTTTGGCGCGCAACAGATTGCCGAGATACTGAGCATTTTCACTGTCCAATTCAAACGCTTGTTGATAATACGCGATCGCGTCGTCGAGGCGTCCGACAGATTCCATCACCAATCCAATGTTGTTCAATGGTTCAGCTCGGCTCGGCATCAACTCGCTGGCGTATTCAAACTCCCAAGCTGCCAAATAGAATTTCCGCTGGTCGTAATACAGTTTCCCCAACGTGTTGTGTGCCGGCCCAAAATCCTTGTCCGCCAACAACGATTCGTTTAACAATTGCATGGCAACCGCTGTATCCCCAACATCGAGCGCGGCAAGTGCCCGATGGTGTTTGCGACGCGCAACTTTCGTGTTCCTGGTCGGTGAAGCTTTGATGGTTTGGTAGGAAGCTTGTGGATTAGTGCGAAAGCGCGCACACCCTCCAAGCAAACAAACCAATCCAAACACAATGAGCGCATTTCGCATATTGCTTTCCGTACGACGATGAGAGCGTGGATAGTAGAAAATCCAACTAGCAGGGTCAATGTGAAAGCAGCGCAGTTAATCGTCGATCCGCACCCAATAAAAACGAAACTTTACGGTCGTTTTCCAGCGATCTCGCGAAACGCTAGCTGACCCAGTTGCGGCAGGATTCACTGCAGATTGACACGAAACGGAGTTCAACTGAATCGGAATCCCCTCCGTCGGTTTTGAAAAAACAAAATCCAGCATCGGCGACATCGAGCCGGACCCGCGAAAATTGCCGTCTTGCGGCGCGATCGGCGCACCGTTATCAACCGATGTCACGCGATCGAATTCCAGCGAACACTCCGGTTTTTTCCAGCGTTCTGTCAATTTCCGTTTCGCTTCCGATTCATCCAGCGTACTGACGAAAATGTTGTTTTCGCGTTCCACCGCGTCGAGCAGCTTCATTTTTTGAACGGTCGTGTTCGACTGGCCAATCGCATTCAAATAATTTTCTCGTTGAGTGTTGAATCGCATCAACGCCCAAAATGCAAACAACACGCCGAGCGACAAAGCCAAAAACATCGTCTTAGTCATGACTTGCTCCTGGTCAACTTCAGCGAAATTCGTCGAACCCCTTTGACCGCTGTCGCCGTTTCGACGTTGGTCGATTCGATCGTCCAATTGGGCATCTGTTTTCTCAACCAATCCAGGTCCGCTGCCGATTCGACTTGAATGGTCGCCATGACACATTCGCGGTTGACTTCGAAATTGACCAATTGATAGCGATTGCCATTTTGTTTTTTGGGCGACGGTAAATCTTTGAGGAATTGTGCCAGTTGATTGGCAACGATGGGTTCCGGCTCAACGTTTTTTTTCAGCAGCGTTTTGATCGCTTTTGATTTTTTTAATTTTCTTTCAATCGAGGCGTGCACTCCGTATCGCCGTTTCCATGTCTTGGATTGCTCGTCACTAAACTGTTGGTCATACAGATTTTCCAGGGCACTTTGATTTTGATTTGCGGCTGTCTCATAGCGTTGACCGGCAAACAAAAGTGCTCCGCCGATCGTGATCAGCAGCAACACGAGAGCAACCGCGATCACGCTGGGCTGGCTGGCTTTGCTGCTTTGATAGGCCGCGCTGGTATCGACGATCTGCGACAAAAAATCAAACCTGGTGGACTGATTGTTTTTGACGATTTGGGCCCCACGTTTTTTTACCGTTTGCTGTAAATTCGCCGTCTTGTGTTCGACGTTGCTCAATTCGATGGGTGACTCGTCTCGGTCAACTACCAACATCGTCGGAAGACCTTGCCAGGATTGCATCATCATTTGACGCTCGAATTCCGTTTGCGTACTCCCCGCCGTGGCCCATTGTGTGATCACTTGATTTTCGATGCGCAACAGATCCAGCATCCCGTCCCGGTGAAACGCGAAAATTGCGTTGCGACAATTTCTATCTTGGACCAACAACTCCTCGGCGATGGCAATCACTGTCGGGATGACCGCTCGAACATTGACACCGGCGTCAATCAATTGACGAACAAACTCCATCGAGCTGCGATCAACAACGCACGCCAGCTGTTCATTTTTACCGCCAGCGGTCGCCACACACATTTCCTCGGCGTCCAGCGGAATCTGCTCCTCAAGCGCGTAGCGAATGACATCGCTCTTGGCGCGGGGAGGCGGTGTAAAAGTCGTTGTGAAAACCCGCGAACGATCCAACAAAATGACAACCGGTTCACCCAGATAATTCAGTTGATTGGTAAACTCTTGAATCTCGTTGGCCGACGCCGATCCATTGGTATCGAGTTCCAACGAAATCGATGCGTTTTCTGCAAACAGCAGATTGTCTCGAACTTCAAAAACCAGGCAGTTTTTTTTCGTCATCACTGTCGATCTGCCGATTTTGATGAAGGGACTTTGTACGTATAAATTTTTTGATCGTTGGTTTGGATCTCGATGGCATCTGCGCGAATCGTTTTTACTTGTGCATTGATCGACGGGATTTTGTCGCCTTCGCGTACGGATTGAGTTTTGCCATTTCCCAAATCGATCACAGCTAACTTCGCCGTTTTGGAATAGTACAAGTCGAGGATTGTAACGTTGGGCTTGGTAACCGTGACTTTGGGTTGGGTTGGTTTAGTCTTCTGTTTAATAACCAGCGGACTTTGAAATCGTCGTGCATCGACGATGGTTTTCAATTCCTTGGAGTTACTTGTTTTTTGAATTGGAGAGTTTTTCTTTTTTTCAGACGTTGTCAACACTTGCGGCAACGCGAAATCATCGGGCTGAGGTCCAGACAGTTGGATCGCCCAATAGATCACCCCGACAGCGCCGATGAGACAGATGCCGACGACGACAAAATTCAATAAGGGTGACAACGATCTGCTCATTTTTTGATTTTACCTACCACGAAAATGCACAATACCGTTGAACCGAACCGGCAACGTTTTTACGGACCAGTAACGCATAAGATTCAGATTTGCGATCTCGAACATGAATCCAGACAGATTGCGAGACGCTCGTTTCTGACAATACGCGAGTCAGCGTGCGAACGGTTTCCGGAGTTGCCTGAATGCTTTGCAAAACTTCTTTGAGTGATTTTTCGGGATTCCGATTTCGTTCCGAAGTGATTTGCACACCGGCGGTCTGTCCAGCGAGCGCACTGATGAACTCATTGAGAGTCTCCTCGGTTGCCGTTCGATAGTTGAGCCGGTTGCTCCAACACGTAATATTTCGCGATGCCTCGAATACTTCCGCTGCCGTCATTTCACGGTTGGCCGCGGTAAAAATTTGATTGATGCTGTCGATCGGTTGCTCTTTGGCCGTTCGCGGTTTTTTGAATTCATTTAAATTGACGGTTAATTTCGAACCGGAGATTTTTTGAATCACATCGCTGATTTTCTTGTCGGGAATTCCCGCCTGTATCAATCGATTGACATCCGCCTTGGCCGACTCGTCACCGACGACAACATCAAACTGTTTTCCACCCAGCTCGAATCTCGCGCGACTTTCTCGTAACGGTCGAGTTCGCCATACTTCAGCCTCCTGGTCAATTATTCGTTCGTTGAGCAGTGTTGATGATTGATCGATGGCAACTCGTTGAATACTTGCCACGCCCCATTTTCGCTGCATCTCGTTTTCAATCATGTTAGTTTCAATTGCATGATTCAAACTGAATTGCGCGAACATAACCAACAATAGCGACGAAATCGCGATCGTCAGCAGCGTCATCAACAACACGTAACCTCGACGATTTCGGTTTGAATTGCGGTGTCGCCCAATCATTGTTTCGCTCCATGTCGAATCAACACCGTTGAAAACCAAGTTTTGGGCCGCAGTTTTTGTTCCGTACTGTCCCTCGTCGATTTGTGTAACACGATTTTTAATTGCGGTCTGGCAACTGAATCGCTAATCTCCGACAAAAATTCAAAGTGAGAAAAATTCTGACAGACAAACTGGACCGATTCGTTTTGCGGCGCCTGGCCAAGCAAATCAATTTCGCGACGAACCAACCATCGTTGCTGGCTTGTCTGGAACACTTCATAGCGAATTGTTGTTGGCGAATGTCCGATTCCGTTTTCGGTCGACCGATAATATCCGTCAAACTGCAGATAGTATTTCGATGCTGAAATATCGCGGCTGGCGGCAAACTCCGCCTGCAGTTGCCGTTTCAATGCAAACGCGGCACTGTCGAATGGCATGGATTGCCGATAAGCCTGCGTCACGTTGGTGATATTAACCGTGACGCTCAACAAAATGGCGACTAACATTGACGACAATGTCAAAACAGCTAACAACTCAATAACGGTAAACGCTCGGCGGGTTTGTTGAATGCCCGACATCTCAACCTCCCCGATTCGAACCGGTTGCCGTGTTGGATACCGCTGGATTGGCGATTATCTCCAGGTCTGTCACGGGGGTCGTCGGATTTGCCGTTTCAAAAACGGTGATTTTGATCGTTCGCGTTTTCCATGTCGGCCCGTTCGAACGCGCGATGGTTTGTGTCTGCCAAAAATATCGTTCCGTGGTTTTGAATTCGCCGGTTTCGTTCTCTGGCAGCGGTTGACCTTCTTCAAACCAATCGGCAAGCATTAATTCCAGATGCTGAGTCGCCTGTTTTTTCAGCGCAACCCGTTTGAGTTGCCGCTGGTGCTGCGTGACGGCATTAAGGATTAGTACGATGGCGAGAGAGGCAAGTGAAATCGATGCGACGATTTCAACGAGCGTCAGCCCTGAACGATTTCGCTTCATCAAATATTTCTTTCACTTGTTTTTCATGGGAACATTTGAGGCATTCTCCGGTGCGCCCCAAAAACACCAGCCACGACTGCGTTTTCCCCAACGTAATGCAGACGGCAAAACTGGAACTGGCGCCGTGAGAATCGTAATGAATGCGGACCCGGCGAGTCGAACGCTTGCCAGAATCATCCATCCAATATTTTAATTGGCTCCGCGGCGGGCAGCCAACGCGTTGTGGATTTCCTTGATGGTTTGTGTACGAAAATTCGTTCCTGTCGCAATCGACGGTCAAATAGTTTGCTTGATTGTTTTGCAAACATTGCCGCCGGAGACGATGATCGACATCGACAAGGCGTTGAGCAAACGCGCGATACCGTGTTTTGATCAGCGGTCCTCGGAAATTCATTGTGGCCATCGCCGTCGCCATTGCGATCAATGTCACAACGACCATGATTTCTAGCAGCGTCCAACCCGCACGCTTTCGTTTATTTGTCATCGGTGTTCGAAATGTCCCGATTGGCCCCCGTGCCACCTTGTTTCCCATCCTTGCCATACGATTTGACAATGATTTCGCCGTCTTGAATAAAAAAATCGTAAGTATTGCCCCACGGGTCTTTGGTGTCACCTTTGGCCAAATATTTTTCACCAGTCGTTTCCGATTTCTGTTCCAAGACGGCCAAATTGTCTGCTGGCGGATAAGCCTCGTGTTCCTGATGGTACAGCTCCAGGGCCATCACGATTTGGTTGCATTCACTTTTGGCCGTTGTCTGGTAACCGCGAACCAAAATGTGCCTGACCCCGACGGTGGCCATCGCAGCCAACAAACCAATAATGGCGATGACCACCATCAATTCCATCAACGTGTATCCCATTTTTCGGGAGCGAATTTTTGAGCTTTTAACCACCTGAGTTGAGTGCATTTGCAGACTCCATAATGGGTAAAACAGTGGCGAACAAAATAAAACCAACAAATATTGATAGTGTCACAATTAAGACAGGTTCGATCGTCGCGGTCAAACGTGTCGTTGCACTTTCGACCTGATGATCGTAATCATCTGCCAGCCGCTCGAGCATCTCATCGAGCCTTCCCGATTTTTGTCCAATGGTAAAAATTTGTGCAACCATCGGCGGAAAATAGGAATGTTGCCCAATGGCATGTCCGATATCTTTTCCACGACTGACCAGCTGCTTGCAATCTTCGAGCGCTTCATCCAGCAAGATATTTTTCGTTGTCCCTTGTGCGATTTCAACTGCTTTCACAAATTCAATACCGCTTTTGAGTAGCGAAGAAATCATTAACGACAACTTCGCAATTTCTTGTTTTCGCGCCAAATTGCCCAGCATTGGAACACGCAGAAAAAAAGTATCCCAAGTCCTTTTTCCATTGCGAGTTCGAATCGCGATACAAAAAAACACGGTTGCGATCACCAGACAGATGGCAACGATCCAGCCATAAGCCAACAAAAAATCACTTGCTGCTTTGAGAATTTTTGTCGGCCACGGCAATTCCTGGCCCGCTTCGACCAGGTTCGTCAGCAGCATCGGGATCACTACCGTCATCAAAAAAATCGCAACTCCAACACTGACGGTCAAAATAATCAACGGATACATTAACGCGCTCAAAACACGATCTTTGAACAACAGCGACCGTTGTTTGAATTCAGCGAGTTGCCGCAGCGTATCGTCCAAGGCACCCGTTTTTTCACCGACACCCGTCATGCTGACGCACAATTGATCGAACACGTCGGGTTGCTGTTTCATCGCATCGGCCAGTGAGATACCCGATTGAACTTGATCGCGCAAATGCAACAAACAATTTTTGAATCTCGAATGTTGTTGCAGAATCAATGTGTCAAGTGATTCCAGCAAGGGCACGCCAACGGCCAGCAACGTGGATAGTTCGCTAATAAACGCAGCCACGCGAGTTTCGTTGCGTTTGCCAAACGACAAAGACCAACCTTGCGAATCAGTCGTTTGCTGAACAGCGATCTCGACAACGGTCAATCCGCGATTGCGCAGCAACTCACGTGCTTGGCGAGGCGAATCGCCAGCAATCGTCCCTTTTTCGGTTTGATTGTTGTTGTTGGTAACAACGTAGGAATAGACAGGCATCAGATTCAATCGCGGCACAAACTACAAATACCCATTTTATTTATCAGTTTACCAGACGTGTCAAAAGTACTGCCGGTTTTGCAAGCAGACCTTGGTCCACCCATCAGTGCCGTTTTCAATAGGAACAACACAGGTTGGGTGCCACTGGCCCCCAGCCAGTGATTTACACATTGTCTCTCGGTTTTGTTCGTTCAATTGAAATGCTCAACAGCCCTGTCAATTTGCGCTCGAATTGGTATCGGTTTCAACCATTGGAATTCACAGTCTCACGCAATCGCATCGCTACCGAGCCCTCGACATGTTGCTGCCGCAACTCAGCATTCGGTCCACAATATGAATCGTTGATTTTTTTTTGCTTCCCCACCTGCATAGGCACTCGCACCTTGAACGATGGTTGGCGAGCCCGATATAACGACGATTGAGCCAGTGAAGTGAGTAATGAAATAACACCTCATTGAATTTCCACGCCAAACGGGGGCAGTTAGCACCATTAACTAAGTACCCAAAACGCGTTGGCAGAATCAATAAACTTGGCTGTTCGCGATCTTTTTTTCAGAACTTTTTTGAGAAAATTAGAATCTTAAAAAAAATGGCTGACAAAACTTGTAATTTTTTTTGCAACATGACCGTAGGTGTCTCAACGCTGGAGAAAATTTTTGACATGGTCAATTTCGACCGATAAGCTAAAGCTGGTTCTTTGAGCCAGATGGTTCCATTCAACAATCATCAGGTAACGATAGATGAGTCACTTTCTTAACGAGTCCGTTCGGCACCGCGTTAAAAGATCGATTCGAAAACAGAAACTTACGAAATATCCGAATTCACGATTCGATACTTCCGATATCGCCCAGGAAGTCAGTCTGCAACTTTGGAAAGAAATTGAGGAAAATAACCTCACCGATTTGTTTTTATCGGACGCGTATTTGGATACCATCACTCGCGGCCATGTTTCCAAGCTACGGCGATTTCACATGGCCGCCAAACGATCAATGGGAAAGGAATCGTCTGAAAGTTCAAATCATGCCAGCCAAACCCCCAGCCCATCGGCGATTGTCAGCAACCGCGATGAAGTGGAAAACGTATTGCTCGCACTTTGCAAATTAAATGAGCAAGAAAAAACAATAATCAAACGACGATTTTTCGAAGGCGCCGAGTTCGGTGAAATTGCCGAAGAGTTGAGCGAAACAGCGCAGCGAATTCGACGAAAATATGTCAAGATCATTCAAAAAATAAAACTGCTGATGTCCTGATTACTTGGTGATCGTATTTGTTATTCAAAATTGCGATTCCCTATCACTTCCAAGTACCAAATTCTTGTCCTTAATTTAGAATTTCGTTAATGTCAGACTCGAAACAAGTTGCGCCAGATTCTGTTTCCCTGGATTCCACCATCACGTCAGTCGAATTGGCCGCGTTGGAAAAAGAACTGGCGGCGCATGTCGATCCCAAACAATTCTCAGAAATCTTTGAGCGATTTTTGACGGCCGAAAGCGTTTTGAGCATCGGCAAATACCATATTCAAAAAGTTCTCGGAAAATCGGGACAAGCCGTCGTTTTCGTCGCGAAAGACCCCGATTTACGCCGACTCGTGGCTTTGAAACTGTTTCATTCGGGGATGTCCAAAGAAGACAAAAAACTGCTTCTGCGCGAAGGCCGCGCGTTGTCAAAAATCAACAGTAAACGCGTGGTAAAGTGCTTTGCTGCCGAAAAATTTCGTGATTGCCCGTTCCTCGTGCTGGAATATCTGCCGCACCCAACATTGAGAAATTATTTCGAAGATAAAAAGCCACTCGAAGAAAAACAGATCATCGAAATCCTGTCCAAAATCTGTTTGGGCATCAAGGAAGTTCACGACATTGGATTGGTTCACGGCGACATCAAACCGAGCAACGTCCTCGTTACTCGAAAAAGTGGTTCGGTGGACATTTGTTTGATTGATTTTGGACTGTCGCGTTACAGCGGCGATTTTGAAAATGACTCGATGGGCGGTACGCCCAGTTTTATGTCCCCGGAGTGCGCCAATCACAATCCCGCCGGAACCGATTTCTATACCGACGTTTTCGGCGTTGGTGCCATCGCATTTTTTCTGATGTCCGGCGAGGCTCCGTTTCATGGCACAACAAAAACCGAGCTCATTGAGAAAGCAAAAATTTGCGACATCGATTTTTCAAAAATCGATTCCAATCAATACAGTCCCGAGTTGATAGATTTTTGTCGACGCTCGCTGGCCAAGGATCCGGCCGACCGCTATGAAAATATGTCTCAATGTCTCCGCGTGTTGTCGAGGTCAGGGCCCCTTCGCTGGTTGCGTCGAAAATTCATTGCCGCTGCAATTGTGTTGTTAGTCGGATTGTTCATTTCGATTTTCGCGTGGAACAAAATTTATCGCCCGCATACTGAATTCAGGAACGCCTATCGCACCATGTTGGAAACTGAATTCGGCAAAAGTAGACTCAAAAATGATTTTGATCTCGGATTTTCAATTGACGGGCATCAATATTACAAACGACGAATTGAGCCCGTCATTTTGACCTCTGATAAAACGATCGAAATTGGCGTTCGACCGGAAGTCGATTGTTTTGTCGGAATCTTTAGCCTCCATTTCACCGACGACAGCGACAAAAAACAGTTGTGCGTGATTTACCCACCCGCAGGTGAAAACGGGTTTGTCAAAGGTGATCACCAACGGTCGCATGATGTAACGACGGGAACATCAAAAGGGACCGAGTATATTTTGATTTGCGCTTGTGCGCAAAAATGGGATCAACATAAATTCGCGCACGCGTTTAATTCTGCCGAATTCAAAAAAGATGTAATGATCTTTGCAGATTATGTTCGTAAAGTAAGAGATATGAGACTCCTCAGAGACTCCAGGAGAATGAGTGAATTGGTAATTCCATATCTCTCAAAGCCGCCTGAATAACATCTCGATACGGCAAGAAAAAATGATCTGCCCAAAATGCATCGTTCCAGGATGCGTTCTCAGCATCCTGTCCCTGGTGGTCTTTTATCCATCAAATTCTGTTCCCATCGATCGTCCCAATCCACGATTGGATTTGCCTGCCGGTCACCAAATCAATCATCAATCACTGCAAGAAAAAAACACAGATCAAAAACCGCCCCGTCTGTTCATGCTGGAACAACAGGTCAGCCGGTTGGAGAAAAAAAATGAATGGACTCAAGCGATCGATGCACAAAAACAAGTCATCCAATACCTCGACAAAAACCTCAAGCCGCAGGTGGCATTCAATAAAAAACTGGCCGAACTGGATCATGTCGCCTGGCTTTATCTCGAATCTCAAAACATCGACCGAGCCATCGAAGTTTTTCGGCAACAAGTCAAACTTTGTCAGCAACATCGAGCCAAAAAACGACTGTTACAAGACGTCGAGTCCCAACTCCAGCGCGTCCTGGCAATTGCTAAACTCGATGAAAACAAACAAAAATCGATTGCCGCTGCAGCCCGAGCCTTGCGACTGGTCGAACTGAATCTGAAAAACAGAAAATACCGGAGAACAGGGTTAAAAAACATTCAGCAGGCGGAACGGACGGTCAAGGAAATTCTTGGACAGGACCATCCGTTATTGGCGAAAATTCAATGGGTCAAATTGCGGTTGGAACTCGAAATATCCGTTCAAAACGGGCCCCAAAAATATGCCGAGTTGTTGCGAACCTGGAAAAATAAAATTGGCGGTACGCGACTTTACGCGGCAATGCAGGAACGCGCAGGTCGATTTTTTTTGCTGATCAACTCACTGCAAAACTCAGCGGATTCAACTGTTGCCGCGATCAAAGGATTCAAACAACTTTATGCAACAACTTGTGAATCGTCAGCCTGGGCTTCGATGACACTGGCCGATCTTTACTCGATTCAAGGACGGCTCGGAAACGCAATGCATTTCTATCGTCAAGCCAACTGCTATTTCGAGTCGCTTTACGGACCAGGCACTCCAGGACAAATCCTGGCAACCGATGGACTGGCGGATCTGTCTTACAAATTCAGCAAGATCACCGAGTTCCGCGAATATATCTCCAAAATTTCCGCCGATCTGAAACGCTACGAAAATGTTCAGGTGCCGCCAACCGATCGATACGACCTGAACCGTGAACGACTCGCGAGCCTGCGGAAACATGTTCGATTGCACAACTACCACGGCGAATTCAAACAGGCACTCAAGTTTGCCCAACAAGCGTACCAGCTGAGCGAGTCGATTCATGGAAAACGCGGACGTTCTCATGCCGATTACGTTCGGTTGTTGGGCAATGCGGAACTCAAGGCCGGCCAGTTGGAACAGGGTTTGCAACATGCAAAACTGGCGTTGCGGATACGCAATTCGACAAATTTTTCTCAGATGAAGGACATCGGGCTGTCACGGTTTCTGGTCGACGTTGGGCTCGGATATCAATTTAATGGCGACTATGAAAAAGCCGTCGAGTATTTTACCAAAGCGCTCAATCATCAAAAAGAAATTGGTGAATCACCGGGACGCATGGCGCAGATCGAATTCCAAATTGGATTCAATCTGTTGTTACTTCAAGACAAACGCTGTGAAGATTTTTTCTGCCGAGCTGCCGACAAAGTCTTTGTCGATTCGTATCAAGACCTGTCGATTCTCAACGAACCGCTGGCCGTTTCCATGGTCAATCGATTGAAAAACTGCATGTCCGGAATTTTTCTTGTCGACGTTGCCACCAATAGCGAAAAAACAAATCGTCAAACACTGGAATATCTTTGGCGAATCAAAGGCACGGCTACTGAGGCCATCGTTTATCGAACACGTTTGATGAATTCAAACCCAGGCATCCAAAATGAATTCAAAAGCCTGACCAAAGCGATCGCTGAAATTGCCCTTCGCAAAAACGCCAATCCCAAACTTCTGAATGATCTGCTGAATCGTAAAGACCGATTGCTGATGAAAATGCAAAGCGAGGATCAGTGGAGTTCATTGTTGTTTCGCCCTCTCGATCATCGCGCAGAAATTGCCGAACTTACCAGAAAACTACCTGATGATGTTGCCATCGTCGATATTTCCAAACAACTGTTTTGGGAGAAACCAAAATCGGGCAAAGGCCACGTGCCGACCATGATTTATTATTATGCCTACATCATCAGAAAAGACCCGGCGGCCAAAGACAAACTCATCACCAAAACGGTCGTGCTGTCGGAATCGCACCTGGTCGACGACGCGATTCAAAAATTCCGTCGTCAACTGGCGGCCGAATCATACACGTATCTCAAGAAACACAAGAAAAAATTGGCTTCTCGAACCGTATACGACATGAAGTCGGTCGTGAAACCCGCCAACAACGAACACCTGTCAAATCTCAAAAAACACATTTGGGACAATATCGAAAAAAACATCGGCGACTGTAAAACGCTGGTCATCTGTCCCGGCGGAGAATTTACGAGATTTCCCTGGGGAGCACTTCCTCGCGACGTCAAAAAAATGAGCAAGCGATTGGCCGAAGATTACCGATTTGTTAACGCTTCGAGTCCCCGCGCCGTGTTGCGAACATTGAACAACAAACCGTCGGAAAACGAATATGAGCTGTTGACGATAGCCGACGGAAAATATCGAAAGGCCAAATCGAATACCAAACCGCAGGCTCGAAATCTCCATGAATACTTGCTTTCCGCACGGAATTTCTATGACTTACCGGGCAGCAAGCGCGAGGCCGATGTCGTCAGAAGAATTTTTCAAAAGCTCGGAAAACAAAAATCGACCGCGCTATCAGGTTTGAACGTCAATCGCAAACAAGTGACCGAGCTGGTTCCCAAAGCAAAATACGTCCACATTGCCACGCACGGTTTTCATTTCGATCCGATCGAACTTCGTCAGAAAGCTGGAAAACTAAAGAACCCCAATCTTCAACGACAGCTGATTGATTTCATCCGCAGTCTCGAACGCAATCCGTTTTTAGCCAGTGGAATTGCATTGTCCATCGACGCGAAACAAAACAACAGCACTTGCGATTTTCTCACAGCCGAAGAGTTGTTGGCGCTCAATTTGCAGAAAATCAACTTGCTGGTTTTGTCATCCTGTGATTCGTCGCTCGGGCGGATTAATCGAGGCGAAGGTGTTTTTGGAATTCAATCGGCGATCTTGTTTGCCGGTGCAAAATCTTGTTTGGCCAGTAGTTGGAAAGTCGACGATGAGTATGCGACCGAGTTTATGAAAGAGTTTTATCGACAACATTTGATTCATCGAAAAAGCAAAGCCGAGTCGTTGCGATTGGCGCAAACAAAAATGATTAAAATGAAACTCCCACCGTTGTTCTGGGCCAATTGGACACTCCAAGGCGATTGGCGGTAGGGCCGGTTCCCACCGGCCGTCCTGTTGGATTGGCCGGTGGGAACCGGCCCTACTCATCGGGTGGCACTGGCTACAGCCAGTGCATTGCGGCCTAACTCAGCTTAATTGATCTGCTGAGCTGACGAACAACAGCTGACGGATCTTTGACAATGCCGATTCGTTCTTCGCGCTTCTCACTGGCTGTGGCCAGTGCCACCCAAACCGTGCTTGGAACGAGTTTCCAACTATGGGCACCGCAATCGTGAGCGGCCAGGCGCTAGCCGCCGGTTGGTTAGTGCTTCTTACCGGCGGCTAGCGCCTGGCCGCTTACAGGATCAGTGTCATCCTACGTTTGTTTGGATTGGCCGGTGGGAACCGGCCCTACTCATACTTCCGGCGATGGAAATTGAGAACTTGTTCCGAGTTGGCTGCTGGTGGATTTCCAGCTTTATCAAATACTCGCGCCGTGATTTGAATATCCTCCGCTTCGGAGTGCGGAGGCGCGAACAAGTATTCCCAATCCACTTCGCTACCCTGGTCATTGGTCAAAACCGCTGACACCGTTGTCTGACCCGATTGCCAGGCAGTGCCGTTCCAATAAGCAACGCCAACTTTGTCCGTTCTCTGAATCTCCAATTGAACCGAATCAACTCCTTCGGGATCTTCGGCCCACCCGGTAATCTGATGCTTCGTTGGTGTTGCTGCTGTTCCCGTGCCGACAACCTGACGCTCCATTGGAACCGCGGCGCTGGTGTGAGTGTCAGCCGCCAACGTATCAACCTTGACAAACTGGGCCTTGCTCAAATTTGCATTGATTTTGAGATTTCGAAAAGCCAGATAATGCGTCAAGTTCCCGTGGGGACCAGTCGTGCCGGGATTGTGCCCAAAAATGTCATAGGCGCGGGCCGACACAAAACAATTGACGAGAGAATCATTAGGTGGATGAAACTCGTAATTCCATTTCACAATAGGATCGTTGGCGTTCAGAACATTCGCTTGCAGTTGAATGTAAGCGGATTGCCACTGTGATCCATTCCAAAACTCACCCGTATCGTTGTTTTTGATGACCAAACGGACTTCGCGAACTCCTCGGTCATCTTCGGCGAATCCTTCGAGTAACACGCCATTATCGAACTCTTCATTTTGCGCAACCGGGTTTTCAATGACCGCGATCGGTGCTGGTAAGCCTTGTTTCAATATCTGCAACTGGGTTTCGAAATTCGCCTTTTGCTGTGCCGTCAACGAACTCCACGTGTTATTGACCTGATACGGATCTTGAACGACATCGTAGTGTTCTCGTTCTCCGTTGGCCCACACCACATACACGCTGTCTCCAACCCGTATCGCCGAGTAGACACTTTCAAAAACATACGAAAGTTTCTTCTTGGTCAAATTGGGGTTTAGTAGCGTGTCATTTCGATTCGCCGATTTACGACTCCAGTTTTCGATCACAATTCCCTCACTGCGCCATGTACTGGCCGACGTCGTATCGGATCGATCCAGCAATTGCGCAAACGACTTGCCGTCAATTTGTACGGGAATTGTTGCGCCGGCCAATTCCAGACAAGTCGGTGCGATATCAATTTGAGCTGACAAATGCGTTCGCGTGAAATATTCACTACCACTGGCTGGATTAAAATTGAGATCCGGCCCGAGGACATACATCGGAACATGAGAGTTACGCAAGAAATGGGTTTGTTTGGCGGTCAGCCGATTGTGCCCCTGCTGAAAACCGTTGTCTGACGTGATGACGATGTAAGTATTGTCTTTATAGTCCACGTGATTGCGGAGCCAATTCATCATGTGACCCAACATGAGATCAAACGTTTTCATGGATCGCAGTCGATCACGGTAATTGATGTTCTGAATCGATTTTTCCTGCGCGTCAAGTTTTGGAATTCGTCGAAGATGAGATGGTTTGTCACTGACATCGTCTTCATTGAAATCCGGAGTGCTTTCGTCGATCGAAATCCAGTTGAATATTCCCAGATGATTAACATCGACAATCCCACAAGGGTCATGCCAACCATCTCCGTTCATGTCAAAAAATCCTTCAACAAGATTGCCGTTGGCATCACGACATTGAAATCCTGGTGCTGTGGGGTTACTGGCAGGAGCTCTGCCAACACTGTGAGGGCAGACGGGTGTAAAAACAGTAAAACAGGGTTTGCCGGTTGCCGATCGCCGATGTTTCTCCATCATGGTAATGACATCAGCAGCTTCGACGCGCGTTCGATAGTACAACTCGGGATGTCCAACGTCCTGAACACCGTTACCATTGACATCGATATCTTCGGCACCCGGAAAATTTCCTTTGGGAACGTTGTCAACGTCAATTTCCAGTGAGCCTACTTGCAAAATATGCTCTTGAATCCACTTGGCATAAACAGACGGATCGAGATCTTTGATGTTTTGAATGCCAGCATGAGTTCCTTCGTTAACAATCATTCTGGAAGTGTGGTAGTAATTTGCACCGAGTGAATAACGAAACTCATCCCAACTGGGCGGGATATTGTTGGCTGACGTATCAAAATCATGATGCAAGTATTTGCCAATCATGATGGTCTGGTAGCCTGCATTTTTCATCCAGGGACCGAGGCTGTGATACTTATAGGCGCCTTGTCCTTCGATGCCATACGGGCCTGATGTTTGAAAAACACTGTCGTATCCTCCAGTAAACCCAAGACCAACAGGATGATCCGGCTGATTGACTTTAACCCGGGTTTTCCAAGCATACTGCCCCGTAAACAAACTTGCCCGCGACGGTCCACACAACGGTGTGGTGTTATAGTACTGTGAAAAATTGATGGCGCGTTTTCGAAAATTTTCCAGGTTGGGCAGGATTGGTGTGCCGTCACTCAAAGTCAGCCCCGATTCCATCACATCGAAATCCGCGTCATCCAGGTTGATGACCAGGATGTTAGGTTGTGTTGCCCCTCCGACGGGAATCGGTCCGAGCCCCTCATCCGGTGCAAAGGCAACATCGGTCATTTCAACAGACGACACACGACGCTGATTGTTGTAATTACAAACCCCTATTGAAATACAGGCGACAATTACCAGCGTTAATATCAGGTAGCTATTCAGTAGGCGTTTCACAATGATACCTCGACACAAGAGAACAATGGCATAAGACGTGGCTTACTAGTGAATAACCATTTGCTGCCGACAGATTCAATATTTTTTTGAAGATTACAAAAAAAGCCAACTGCCGTTTGACAGTTGGCCCAAGGAACTCGATCAACAATTTAGACTGACGCTAGTCATGATGTCGTCGATAGAATTTCAACTGATTGGAACTCACCGTGTTACCAACATCGTCTAAAGCGTTGGCCCAGACCTGGATATCTTCGGCCTGGGCGTGTGGAGGTGTAAACAAGTAATCCCATTCCACTCCCGTTCCTTGTTCGTTGGAAATCACGGCTTGAACACTGACTTGCGTGCTTTGCCAGGCCGAACCGTTCCAGTAGTCGTTGCCGCGTTTAATCTCCAGAAAGACTTTGTCGATTCCATCTGGATCTTCGGCCCATCCTGAAATCTCGTGAGTCGCGGGAGTGGTCGTCGTTCCCGTGGCAACGACTTGATTGACCAACGGATTGGTCGAACCGGTGCTCGTATCGGCAAACAAATTGTCAACGCGCACAAATTGAGAAGTCGACGTTTGAGCATTGAGTGTGAAATCCTTGATGCCCAAAAACTTGACGGCATCCGAAGCTGGCAATCCAACGTTGCCCGCATGATTACCAGCAATGTCAAACGCTCGCGCTGAGATCCGACAATTCAACGCTGTGTTGTCCGGAGGATGAAACTCGTACGACCATTTCACCAACGGATCGTCCGGATTCACCAGGTTCGCCTGAATTTGCGTGTAAGTTGTCGACCAGGCGGATCCAGTCCAATAGCGCGTCGGATTTGCATTTAGATCACTAATCACCAACCGGACTTCCTTAACACCTCGATCATCCTCGGCAAATCCATCCAACATCACGCCATTGTCGAATTGATCTCCGCTGATCAGTGGCGTTCTGACCGTTGCAATGGGCGCCGGGAGTCCGCGTTTAAGGTATTGCAACATCCCTTCGAAAATATCTCGCTGCGGCTGAGTTACAAATTGCCAATTATTACTGACTTGAAACGGATCATTGACAATGTTGTAGTACTCGCGTTCACCGTTGGCCCAAATCACATAGACGGCATCTCCGACCCGTAGCGCGGTGTAAGCACATTCAAAACCGTAATCCAAATTCAAATTGGCCCCGGTCAAGTTGTCGTCGCGACGAGCGGACTTGCGGCTCCAGTTTTCAATCACAATCCCTTCGCCTCGCCAAGTGCTGGCGGACGTATTGTTGGTACGATCCAACAATGGTGCAAAAGACTTACCGTCAACCTGTGTGGGAATCGACTGATTGGAAAGTTCCAGGCAGGTTGGCGCAATGTCAATCTGTGCTGACAGGTGTGCGCGTTCGAAATAATCGTCATTTGCTCCAGGGTTGAAGTTTAAATCTGGTCCCAGGACGTACAACGGCACATTTGAATTGCGAATAAACGCTGTTTGTTTTGCGTTCAAACGGTTGTGACCCAGTTGATAACCATTGTCGGACGTGATCATCACATAAGTGTTGTCTTTGTAGTCCGCATGGTTTCGCAACCAGTTCATCAGATTACCCAATAGCTGATCAAACGTTTTCATGGTTCGCAGACGATTGCGATAATCGATGCTGGCGTCTGTCACGCCTTGGGCGTCGAGTTGAGGAATCCGGCGAATGTGAGACGTTTTGTCAGTCACGTTCGCTTCGTTGAAATCAGGTGTTGCGGGTAACGAAACCCAATTGAAAACATTGAGTTCATTGACATCGACCATTCCCAGTGGATCGTGCCACCCGTCGCCGTCTGAATCGCTGAAACCTTCGGGATTTGCTGCCGAAAAACCATTTTGTTCTTTGTGAGGACAAATCGGTGTGAACATCGAGAAACAAGGTTTTCCAGTCGTTGATGGTTTGTGTTTCTCCATCAATTCGATGAGTTGAGCGCACTCGACACGTGTTCGGTAGAGCAACTCATTACGTTCGACGAGATCAAAAACACCGTCTCCGTCATGGTCGGTATCTCCGGGGCCCGGGAAATCGTTCAGAGGAGGAACATCGACGTCACCAATGGTCTGAACTTTCAGAACATTGCTCTGTACCCACGAAGGATGTTGCGAAGCGTCGAGGTTTTTAATGTTTTCGTTGTTTTTCCAAACACCATCTTCGATCACCAGTTGCGTGGCTTCATAATATTTTGCACCAGCGGTGTAACGAAAATCATCCCAACCAAGATTGGCTGCTGTTCCCGTTGTCCCTTTTGAAAATCCGTTGTGCAAATATTTGCCGACCAGAACCGTATTGTATCCACCGGCTTTCATCCATTTCGGCAGATGATGGTTGACATACGGATTGGAGCTTTGCAGACCATAAGGCCCGCCGGTTTCAAATTGTCCATAACCTCCGGTAAAGCCCAAACCAACAGCGGCGTCCGGTTGGTTGACTTTGACACGAGTTTTCCACGCGTACTGCCCTGTAAATAAACTGGCGCGTGATGGTCCGCACAACGGCGTTGTGCAATAGAACTCGGTAAACTTGATCGCACGTCGACGAAAATCTTCGAGGTTCGGCAAAATGGGTGTACCATTGGCAAACGTGAGTCCGGATTCCATCACGTCGAAATCGGCATCGTCCAGGTTGATAACCAGGATGTTAGGCTGGCTTCCGCCGCCTTCTCCCTGCATTCCGACTCCGCCACCACCGGGTTCGCCAACCTCCTGCATTGGAAAACTGACTTTGGATAAATTGCCGATCGATTCTGTTGGCATTTGCGGCAAGCCAACCAGCCAAATTCCAGCGGCCACAATTGCCGCCGAAATCGCTACGGTCAAAGCATTCGGGTTGAGTTTCATGATCACCTCACTCAAAAAGAAATGGAATTACTCGGAGGTTGAGTACCCATTGGTGGGTGAGAAGATCAATTAAAATTTAAAAACTAAGCTTGCGCGGTATCTCGTGAGTATTTTGAACGCCGACTGCAGCAATCAATTTTAGTGGACAGGGATTTCTGTTTCATCAGCGCAATAAATTGTTGTAAAACCAATTTTCGACTCAAGTTCACTCAAGAGATTTTTGATGGCATTCTCATTGTGTGCCGCCAAATAGCAATGCAAACCGAAACAAGAATACTTCCACTTTACAATTCTTCTGATACCTAATTCAGTTGAATCAGCAATGGCTAAATCAATCAAATCACTTTCTTCGTTAAAGATCGTCAGGATTGGCGGAATTTCAGCCGGAACAACACCGACATCAAATTTCTTTTTGAGCTTGTTCAGGTTTTCATGTTTTTGAAATTCATGCACGATCTCTAATTGTCGTGAACAAATTTGTTCGTCATAAAAAACATAGCTAACTGATGTGGCTCGCAGTAACAAGTTTTTGAAGCGAATTATTTCTGCCGGAACGCGAACAAGTGTGTTTAAATTCAAATCATAATGAACGCCATCTCGAACAAGTTCCTGAGCTATCAACAATCCTTGCTCAGCACAATCAAACCCAATTTGTCCAGTTAGATTGTTTTGACAAACAATGGTTGCCCCAAAAAACTTGCTACTGCTATTTTTGTAAACTTTCAATTGCGTCGGTTCACCGAGGTAAACAAAACAATCAATGCTCACTTATCCGCCCCCAGCACTACCTCCACTGGTTGTACCCATGCTTCCCGTAACTGGTGGATAGGTAACAATAACCTCTTCCCCTTTGGAATTCTTACCGTGAACGTGTGGTTCTGCATGATGTGGTGGCACGCCGGGTTTGCCAGCATCTGGGTGCCCATCCGGATGATCAAAAACGCTTGCGCCAGTGTCATCTTTTCTACCTAAATTTCCACCACGACTTTGTATTTCGGCCGCATTGCGACCACGGCTACTGGTATTTAAATCAGACACGGGAATCTCCTCACCTCCTTTGGAACCCCGTTTTACTTTCGCATGTTCTTGCGCTCTGTCCATCGCTTTGCGTCGCGACGTTGCAGATTCGACAGTATAGGCAGGACCGGATGACGAAGTCCCACCGCTATCATTATGCACGACAACATTGAATAGGCCAACGTTATAAACATGCTCGTTTTCAACGGTAAAGTTATAAACACGATGACTTCCTGAGCGAGGAGCGATTTTTGCAACTTTACAAAGCTGATTTCCAGCCTGCAGCTTTTCGCCTACGACGAGTTCACCACTACTTACAAAATCGTTGCGAGATTTGCTGAAGAATGGATGAAGTTTCGTCACTCCAAATGTTTCGCGTATTCCATATTCATTTTCGACGGTGACATCAATCACGTCGTGGCTGACATGATTGAACGTCGCCAACACGACTTGCCCTCGTCCTTGCTGGATTTCTGGACAGTCTTCGATAGCAAGTACTTTTGCGATCGTGTTTTGCTCGATGGAGAGATGAGCAAAACGGTTTTCAAGTTCCAGGTACTGGCCAATTTTGATTTCGTTCTCGGTGATCCATTTTTTACGCACCAACGCAGTAATATTGAGTTGATGTTTGGACTGTTCCGACTGGAACACGATCTTGCACCAGTCTTTTGAATTTATTTGAGAACGATCATTTTCGTAGTTCGTCAGCGGGTTATCGGAAACGACACGCTGACCAACTTCGATGTCTTCGATTTTTCGATGAGAAACCTGCTCGTCGTCTTCTGCAACCTGAACCAATGTTCCGCGAACAAAGCAATTTGGCCCTCGACCGGTTCCAGACGCTCGCGTTCCACGCAGCAATCCGGGCCCCAAACCGAGAGCGCTGCCAGCTGTTTGAGCAACATTTTGGGCGTTAGCACCGTTTTGGATAATATCCTCGACACCCTGTTTTGCACCAACAGCGTTGCCGCCCATGTCAGCAACAAATAAGGTTTTTGTTGTTACTTGTGCAGCTTTATTGGTTTTAGCAACTTTATCCAAACCGGCTGTGGCAAATCCCGAACCAATTTCTCCAGCAACTCGGAAACCACCATAAGCTCCTCCGTAACCAAGATCATCATCGGTGATTTCAAAGATCTGAACAGGTTCAGCTGTACCCAGAGTAACAATCCCCAGCACCGTATCTGCCCCGGCATGAACAACCGCTTTTCCACTGGTCTTGAGCCCTTTGCCAACGGCACCACCATAAGTTTTTGTTTTGTCCCACCACAAATCAGCCGTATCGCGGACATCCCAACTCGCTCTTGGATCCCAGGGCCATACCCAATCTGATAAACCCATCGGATCCATGAGGCCCGGCGCGAAATACGCCATGTAAGCATTCAAACCATCGGGATAACCGGACGGGTCTCGACTGATAAATCGACCAAGGACGGAGTCGTAATAGCGTGCTCGAAAATAGTAGAGCCCTGTTTCCTTATCCCAGCGACGTCCCGTGTACAGATACGGGTTGTCCGTACCTGGCTGGGTTCGAGTACTGCCATCCGCTGCTCGTATCGTTACGTTTCCATAGGAATCGTAGTTGTATCGTTCTGCGACTTTGCCGCTCGGCCAGGTCAAAGCGATAACACTATGTTGTGAATCCCGATGATAGTATTGTGGCGCCCATCCACCGTTGTGAGGCCGGAACATCACCGTTGGCTCGTCGATGTAAGCACCGTAGAGATACTTGCGATAGCCTGTTGATGGCGCTGTGCCACGATCATATTCCATCAACACTTGATGACCACAACAGACATAAACTTTGGCCAGTTGGTTGATGACGGTTTTTGCCACTCGACGTCCCAGGACATCGTATTGATAGTAAATGTTGTTACCGTTGCCAGTGTTATCGGCTGCAGTTATCTGGTTGTCGAAATCCCAGACATAGGTATGCCCATTTTTATTTTGAGTCAGGTTTCCTTTGACGTCGTGCGTCAATGAATTACTGCCAACACTCAGGATTTCATGGACATTGTTGTGTGTCCGGTTCGTCGTTGTTGCTTCTTCGGTAAAACTGTTCCAGTCACCTTCCAGGGATAAAACCCAGCTTTGGTCCTGATTGTCGTCCCAACGATGCCATTGGACCAACCGGTCTTCATCATCATATTGCGAATTTTTGAATCCGTAGGGATTCATCAAACCGCCGATGTTGCTCCAGGTAATATTCTTGTTGGCATCGTGAGCCAGAAACAGATGCCCTACTTTATCCGCAGAAGTCGTGGCACTGACGGGATGGTCCGTTCGGATTTCAGCGCGCAGGTTGTCTTTTCCACCAGCGTCGTCGCGCCAAACATTGGTTGTCACAACGCCATTTTTATAAGTGCATGTCAGAGGTCTCGCACTGTCATCATAAGTTCGCGTATCGTAAACCAACCCCTGATACTTGACTTGATGCAACTGGGCACGTTCGGTGTAAGTTCGCTCGACAACTGTTGCGTCAGGATAAGTCAACTTGGACACCAAACTGCGAACGTCGTATTCAGTTGTGACGGTGTATGTCTGGTTTTCTATTTCCAGCGATTCACTTTTTTTACGACCTGCGATATCGTAAGCAAATGTGATGGTGTTGTTGAATCGCCCTTTATGGCCTGTCAACAATCGTCCCACCCGGTCATACGTCAGAGTGTCGGAATCAACGACACCGGTGCCTGCTGACGCACGATAGTCTCTTCGGTGCACTCGCCCAGCAAGGTCATGATAATTTTCCATTACGGAACCGGTTTGATCGGTACGAGAAAACAGCTGCACAGCGGCATCATAAGCAACCTGGATTTTGCCGTAACCTGACGTGTTGTAGTTGGAACCATCAACATGGTCTGGAAAAGTGATCTCCGACGTAACCCCAAGAGCATTGTTAAAATACTTGGTTGTTCGGTTTTCAGCATCAGTAAACTCGATGAGGTTTCCTGTGAGGTCATAAACATATTCGGACTCACCACCAATGCGGTTTATCCTCTTGATCATCTGACCAGCACCATCATAGAAATTGGTGGTAACTTTGTTTTTTGCGTCAGTAGTCGTAATGACATTGCCTGCACGATCATACGTACGTTTAATAACATCACCGCGAGTATCGGTGTGCTGTGTCATACGGCCCAACACATCATATTGCCGATCGTACCCAACACCGTTGGGATCACGCTTTGAAACGATGTTGTCGTCAGCGTCGTAGGAGTAGGTCGTGATTTTTCCAAGCGGATCAACCACTTGGTGAACTCGATGACCACCATCTGTAAAACGGCTGATCGTGTTACCTAGTGCATCAACGGATTTGGTTTCCAGCAGTTTTCCGAATGGAGCTACATTGGTGACGGTGTCATAGGAAGTACAACTCCACGCGACAAGTTGATTTGGATTTGTACCATCGGGGCCTTCGATAATCGCAGTCATCACACTGCGGCCCAGGGCGTCCAATATCGTTACTGAAACTTCTTCTTCACCATTGATTTTGACAACGGCGTTGCCGGCGCGTCCCGCCGAGAATGAAATTCCTGCGCCTCCATTGGCAATCGGCTCGGCGAGTTTAGCAATACATTCCTGAATGTTGACATTCCAGGTTCCGCCACCCAATTGAGGTACGGACATTCCTGCCGAACTGTCCAGTCCCTGCCCATCAAAAATCCGTGTGTCGTAGACATATTGAGTTGTCAAACCGATGTTTTCATCAACCCCGTCTAACCCGGCAATCGGTGGATTATTGGGATCAACGACACCTCGAGCGTTGAGCCAGATCGTTGTTGCGGTCATTCGGTCCAGGTGATCGTAGCGCGCTGTAATTTCGCGGCGGGTCAGGTTGTTGACAGGATCACTACTGTTGCTATGAGTGTCATACTGCGCGACAATCGAGGCATGTGTTGCCCGCCCTTCGAAATCAGTTCGCAAAAATTTGCCGTTGCCTAACGGGTTTTTGCGTCCGATAAATCGACCATCATCTTCATTCCAATAGGTCAACCATTCAAAATTGCGCGCATCAATGTGTTTTCGAACCTGGTTGTCCAGGTGATAAAAAATTTCTGTTTCCGAAACAGCACTTGTTGTTGGACCGCTGGGACCGCCAATCCCCACAGCGACCATACCGCCACCTGAGATGACAACCGAGCGTTTGGAAAGTAACGATCGCCCGTTGTATTCGAATTTTTCTTCTTCGGTTTGATAGCCGTTGGTGTCGTTTTGATCGTAAAACCGAGGACCTTTGATCGAACTAACGGTGTTGTCTTTGTTGTAGGTTGTCAGGTTGTAAAAATGCAGGCCGCCTGCGTCTCGAATCTCGTTCAACATCCGATTGCGAGAATCAAATGTGTATACGGTAGGAGTACCACGCCCATCGGTAATGCGAATCAGATTACCCGAATGATCCAGTTGATAATCGGTGATCGTGTAGGGTGAATTCGGTGTCGATTGCCTGCCAATTCCAAGCACGACATGACGGTTGGCTGGTGGATTGGTCTGATCGTAGGGGCGATTGTATTGCAAAACACGTGCAAAAACGATCGAAGCGTTTTCGTTGTAGGCGACATATGCTCGACGACCATAGGGATCTTCGACGTAATGCAAACGGTTTTCCAGATAGACCCTGGTGGTCGTCAATGTCTTGCCGGTATACGGAAAGACATCTACGACTGTCTTGCGAGCGCGATAGTCGTAGCCATATTTTGTCGTCCGACTGTCACGGTTGATATGGTCTAACAAACCACTGTCAGGGTAATACTGAAACGACGTAATAAATTTGCCTTGCAGTTTCGTTGCGTTCGAAGCCTCTGTAACGATCCAAATCCGACCTTCGCTGTCATAGGTGTAGTAGTCCGTCGAACCGGTGCGATCAACTTTAGACACCAGTTGCTGAGCTGCTTCGGCAGGACCAACCCCTGGAATTCCCCAGCTGTAAGTCATTTTGGAACCGTCGTCGTATTTCTTTTCGACGGGACGGTTGGCTACGTCGTAGCTGGTATAGACACGACGGTCCTCCGGATCTTTCACAACCGTTCGACGGCGACTCTGTGCGTCACTCTGGTCATAGCCATAAAAGGTCGATGGTCGTGTATCACCGGGCTGCTCTGCTGAACCCGTGATAAAAGTCACGCGATTGTAAGCGTCATAGAGATAGTCGGTGCGATGAACATCCGTTTCCGCCAAAACATGCAAAGGAGTAAACTCCGTTTTCAACATGTACTGGTTGGCATGACCTGCCGGGTAATATTCGTTTTTATAAACCGCGTACTCCGGCTGGTTCTGATCGACCCCATTGACCTCTTTAATACCCACCTGTTTTTCCAGCAGGCGGCCGACACTGTTGTAGACAAATTTCGTAACGCGACCCAGTCGATCTCGATACCGAGTAACGTTGTAAAATGCGCCATAAGCCCACTCTTCGTACGTTTCAAAAGCTGTATCTTTGTCATAGATTTTTTTGATGGGGAATCCATTGCCATCAAATTCGTAATGGTAAACCTGACCACGCTCGTCAACGACTGTTGAAAATCGACCCTGGAGCAGTTCGTCATCGTCGTTGTACGTGTTGTAAGCGTAAACCGGTTCGAGGTTGTTCAATGGATCAGTGGCCTGAGTAGCGTAACGCTTCGAAGCTCCGGGATTCAGTTTGAATACGGTGCCTTGGTACTCGATCAACAACTCCGGGTGAGTCAAATGAGTCACTTGAAGTCGTGTTTCAACATCGTCAACCGTCGTGACCTTGACGAGAACTCCAGTGGGCTGATTGCCGAGCATGCCACCTTGAGCTTGGCTGGAACCGGAAACATGCACTTTGATGTTGCGACCAAATACTCCCATCGAAGCGGGATCGTCCCACGTGATCGTGGTGTTGCCTGAATTGACTCCGTAATCATAAGTTGCCGTCGTGTTGTCGGCGTAAGTAACACCAATCAGTTTCCCATCGTCGTATTGATTGCCAGTCGAAGTCGTACCGTAGGTGTAATTCACCGTTCCACCGTGCTGGTTCAACACGTTGATACTTTCGACACACCAGCGACCGGAGTGCTGCGAAGAACCGTAGTTGAATTTGTAGGCAGGACCAAAACGATCGTGGATTTCGTTGATTTTCCACATATCGTCGATGTTGCTTGCGCCGATCTGACTGGTTGTGTATTGATAGGTAACTCGAACATAGCTGCCAAAGCGATCGAACACATGTGTCAAGCGCCCATGCAGAAAATCACCTTCGCGAACCAGTTCAAAATGCAATTCGGCGCCGTCGAATCGTTGCAGAATGACGTGTCCAACGTTAGCCGTATTCGTAAAAAACGGATGATCAAATTGACTACTGCGCGGATCACCAGCCGACATGGTGTTACTGATGGCCGGTATCATTTGCATGTATTCGCGCGTACCAACTTCGATCGCTTTTTCACCCGTGGACAGGTCGCTGTAAGTATGCAAAGTTTCCGAGTTTTTAAATAACAACTGGCGCGATACACCACCGTCCAATAAAACGGCATTGGTCATGTTTTGTGTGTTGGTATCGCCAAACACAATCAATTTCGTATCCCAAACGCAAAATTGACCGGGACCAAAACTTCCCAGGCTGATCGGGTCGCCGGCGACCAGGTTGCGATAGAGTGAAAGTTGAGGGGGAGCAATCCGCGGAACTTGATCGGCGACTCCGCTGTGTTTAAATGCGGGATAGTCGCCCGGTTCATCGCTGCCCGACCAAACGTCACGAGACGTGTTGGTATTTGCCGAATAGGGAGCGTCTGTTTCAGGTACGCGAACACCGGGTTTTGGTCCTGAAAACAACTGGTTGTTCGGCTGGGACCATGACGGAACCGGCTCACCGGGCGTCGCCCGCAGAATGATCTGTTCTTTGGTGTTCGTTTGACTTCCCTGTCCGAATGCCAACACGGGCACAATCACTAACAGGCAGAACAACGAGATTCCAGCACTTATCAAACGATGATTGTGAATTCGATTCATCACAAAACCTTTTCTACCGATCGTCATATCTATCTCCATCATTGGCGCGCACCTCGAAACAGATGCACTCAATTTCTTTGTTCTATTTGAAAGGGGGTTGTTCCGTTTAGTTCGTATTGGCGGACAGACTGTCCTGTTGTATCGAAGTGCGTTTGGCGGGCCGATTGTCCGTCAAACTTACATTCACATAAAAATGAGCTTGTCCTGAAGTTCGCGGAGAAGCCGCCAGGACGTTAACCAATCCATGCATTCCAGGAGTGGTTTTAAATTCTGCTTTAGCAATGCCTGCGTCATCCGCGCGAACGGTAATCGTGGAAAGCCGATTGGCAAACTCCCCCATTTCGGATGAATGGAAAGTTACCGGATCACCAGCGTTGACTTTGACTTGAAAGAACACTTTTTCGCCCTGAACAACGTTCGAAAAAGCTTTCGAAGTGATTTTGATACGGGGCACGTTTTTCCCCGGCTGAGCGGATTGATAAATGCGCCCCGGCTCAATCGCCGCCAAATAGGATTCTGGATCCGCCAGGAATTTTGTCTCGTCAAACGGAGCAGGCGACAAATAAGGCGATAACCGCTCGGAATGATTTTTTTTCTCCAGTGATTCCAACACTGCTTTTGTACTGTTGTTTTGATCCCCAGGAACCAAAGGCGCTTTACCGGGATCAAGCGGTTTGCTGGTATTTTCAGGCAATTTGGTTACTCGTTTGGCCAATTCTTCGAGCGAAGGGCCGCTGTGTGGATCCTGTTTTGCTACTGCGGAAATTTCATCCGTATCTGAGCTGGATGCATTCGCTTGAGAATCTGAACGATCGTTCCAACGTTGACTGGCAGCCACGATCACCGCGATACCAACAACGGTTACCAATCCACACAAGATCGCAAAATTGCGATTCGACATTGACATAGATACTCCAAAATTTCTGAATCAACATGGAGCCGAAAAAAAACGTGCTCCGTTGTTGAATACCAACTCAAGGCTTCCACGTTCAAAATTTCTTTTAAAAATTTTGCATCAAACAAAAAATCGCAACTCAACGCGTGAGCGAGGGACGGAAAAACATAGCGCGGACGTGCGTTGAAGCGCACGAGATGTGCGGTAAACGTGATCCCTCGCTCACGCGTCGGGTTATGATTTAAGTAAGGCCGGTTCCCACCGGCCGTTTGTCGAATTGCCGGTGGGAACCGGTCCTACGGCAATCAATGAAGTTTCCGCTCACGTGTCGGGTTGTGATTGTTAAAAAACCAAGAAAGCAAATTCACGAGTTGGTTTAAGACTTGCGCCGATGCGCAATTAGAATTCGGGAGGGCGAGGCTCCCGCCGAGCCTGATCCTGTGAGCGGCTAGGCGCAAGCCGCTCACGATTGTTTTTTTGCCCGTGCAGCCAGAGCATTGGCACAGCCAGTGGCACGCTATGATTTTATTTTGGGGCCAGTTCCCACCTGCCGTTTGTCGGATTGGCCGGTGGGAACCGGCCCTACTCAAAAAATCACAAACAACAACCTAATTCATCGTGACACGCACAACTTCGCCGATTGTCGTTTGCCCCGCGCTAATTTTGTCGATGCCGTCTAACTTCAACAATTGCATCCCATTGTTGATGGCAATGTTGCGCAGTAGCGAAGCGTCTTCCTGTCGTTGAATCGCTTGTTGCAAATCGGAATCGATCACCAGCAACTCGAATAAACCGACACGCCCCAAAAACCCGGTGTCGCGACATTTTTCGCAGCCAGTTCCGCGAAACGCTTGGGGAATTTTTTCATTGGATACCCCTAGCTGATCCAGTGCCGATCGATCGTCGTCTGGAACCGAACAATGAATGCAGATTTTGCGGACGAGTCGCTGCGCCATGACGGCAACCACACTACTGGAAACCAAGTATTCTTCGACGCCCAGATCCAACAGCCGGGTAATGGCACTTGCCGCATCATTGGTATGCAAGGTCGAAAATACCATGTGGCCTGTCAGCGCCGATTGAATTGCCATTTCAGCCGTTTCCTGATCACGGATTTCGCCAACCATGATGATGTCGGGATCTTGACGCAAAACATTTCGCAGCCCTCGGGCAAACGTCATCCCTTTTTTCTCGTTGATCTGGGTTTGGCTGATACTGGCCAGCTGGTATTCGATCGGATCTTCTAACGTCACAACATTGCGGCTGATCGTATCCAATTCCTGAAGGGACGCGTACAACGTCGTACTTTTCCCACTTCCCGTTGGGCCGGTGACTAAAATCAAACCGTGCTCTTGCTGGATCAACTTGCGAAACTGCTGATGCGTTTCGGGCATCATCCCCAGATCACTCAACGAGTACATTTTAGTGCTTTTATCGAGCAAGCGAATGACCACGCGTTCGCCATAGCTGGTTGGCAACGAAGCAACCCGCAAGTCGATGGTTCGATCCCCAACGCGAATCGTCGACCGACCATCCTGGGGAAGCCGTTTTTCGGCGATATCCATTTGAGATATGACCTTGATCCGACTAATCACCTCTTCCTGTGAAACTTTGGGGATTTCAAACTGATCAAACAGTACACCATCGATACGAAACCGAACCTGTAAATGCGACTCATAAGGTTGAATGTGAATGTCGGAGGCCCGCAACTGGACCGCGTCGAACAAAATCGAATTTACAACTTTTACGATCGAAGATTTTCCCGAATCTTCCAGTAAATCTTCGTGGCGCGTGATTTCCAGCGGCCCCTGTTCGCGATCGAGGCTTTGGATAGAAGCCGCGGTTTGACTTACGCGTGTTTGATAAGCCTGGTTGATCAACTGCTCGATCAACTGGCCATCGGCTCCGATCGGATTGACCCGGCGATTCAAAATTCGCGCCACGTTGTCCAGATGTTTGGTGCCACCAATCGACCCGATCAATACATCGATGGGATTTTCAGCGACGGTTTCAATACCGGCAATTTGATGTTGTCGCGCAAACTGGATCGGCACTTTGCGAACAAATTCGGGACAAACGTTCAACGTCGAGACATCGTTGATGTAATCCAACTCAAGCACTTTGGCGAACGCTTCGATTTGTTGCTCTGGCGGAATTTCCAAATCGTCGGCCCAAGCCACTGCCTGTTCCCAATTTTTAAACTCGGCAGTTTTTTCAAGGTCGGAATCTGGCGGACCCACTAATTCACACCACTGTCGGAGCGTGGTTTTTAAATCGGCTACTTGATGAGAATCGGACAACTTTTCGGCAGATCGTCTGGAATACAGGCTTTGCGACGTTCAATTTCTGACAAGTGTCGCAGATCACGAAATTTATCGTCACGTAGAATAATGGGTTTTACAAAAACATAAATGTTCTGCACATCATTGTCGTTAGAAAGGTTGCCACTAATCAAGCGAAAAACTGGAATGTTTTCAACAAACGGTATTCCGCGCTGGGTTCGGCTGCTGCTTTTGCGAGTCAGTCCTCCGACAATCACTGTATGTCCGTCCGGAATACTCACGGTGCTTTTGACTTGATTCAAAGTTCTCGGTGGCGGCAGATCCGCGGACGCGGCTGCCGTAAAGTCGCTCACGATAATGTCGAAATCGAGATTGAGATTGTTTCCTTCACCAATCTGAGGTGTGACGGCAATGGTTGTTCCCGCTTCGGCAAATCCTCCCAGGCTGGTAGTGGCCACGGTGTTTGATGCATTGACTTGCGAATACGGAACTTCAGCGACACTCGACAGCGTTCCTTGAGAGTTGTCATTCACCAAAATCCTCGGCGCCGAAACAACCCGTGAGCGAGTGTTGGTCGACAGCGCTCGCAAAACAATGTCGGCCGTTTCCGGATCAATTAACGTTCCGTTGAAACCAAGTCCCGGAAGAATCGAAAGTGCTCCCGTCGTTGGCTCAACATTGCTGAGTCCAAATTGGGTAAACGCGAATACGCGCCGTGTACCGGTACTGTCGCCACCGGATATTTCGATCCCAAGGTTTCTGGCAAAACTGCAATCGATGGTGACCACGGTGACTTCGATCAAAACTTGAGGGCGAGGGCGATCGAGTTTTTCAATCAGCTCTTTATAAAGTTGCTGAACCGACGGTTCGGCCACGACGATCAGTTGATTGGAATTTTCGTCAACGGTAACTTCGGCCTGGCCTGGAATCAATTGTCGCTGGCCCGCGATATCGCGAGCCCGAAACTCGATCAAATCGTCGACGATGGACGACTGCTGGCCCGGGAATCGCTGAGTCTGGGGATTGTCTTGTTGGTCAAAATAGTTCACTCGATTATCGGCGACGCCTGTCACTTGTCGTGAAGGATTGTCGCTTCGCGGAGGGTTGCTCGCCGACGGCGTATTGTCGTTGACCGACGATACTCCGCGGATCGAACCCACATCGCGATTTCTCAAACCTTGATTCGAACCTTGATCATTCGGCGACCTGACACTTTGTTCGACCGCTTGAATGGTCTTGAGGATATCGGCCGCTTTGACATACCTCAGTTTGTAGTACCGGATTGGACTTTGGCGTGTCGATTCATCGGGCTGTTTGTCCAACTGTTTGACCATCAAGTCGATTCGCTGATGAATATCGTCACGTGTGGTTACGATCAACTGGTTGGAGCCTTCGAAAATGATACTTTTGTAAAAGAACTTGACCTGGTTTTCTGGCACATCGCCAAACGTCCGCCGAACCAGTTCGTCCAATCGTTTTGTCGTGATGTAGCGAACGGTGTACGATTTTGCTTTCAAAGTCTGTTTGCCAATGTCGAATTTTTTCAGCAACCCTTCGACTTCATCGACTCCTTTTTTCGGGCCGACCAGAATGATTCGATTCGTTTGCCCGTCCGAAGCGATCGACACATTTTCACCGAATGATTTGAGTGCCTGATTATCTTTTTTAACACTGGCTTGCAGCCCGAGAATTTCCTTGAGTTTTTCGACAAACACTTCGGCTTCGTTCGAATACACTTTGATAAATCGCGTTTCTATATCCGTGCTTTTTTGATCAACACGCTCGAGCAGCTTTTTGATTTTCAGCAGATTGGAAACCGTTTCTGTCACAATCAGAATCTTTGATTTTGGCAGTTCGGAGATGGGGCCAAGGCGCGACGACGACGATGCAGTCGTGTTGGCGTCGGGGCTGAAAAATTTGGTAATGTAGTTTTTCGCGTCTGCGGTCGTGATGTTTTGAAGCGGAAAAATTTGCGTCAAATATTTGCCTTTGTTTTTTTCATCAGCCGCTTTGCCTTCGGGAGTAAACGGACGAATATTTCCCAGCTGAATCACTTGCATAATGTCTTTGTTGTCCGTCCCCACAATCGCCAACCCTTTGGACCGCAAGTAGGTTTGTGTTAGCTGAAACAATTCCGCTTTGGTGAGTGTGATTTTTTTGTTGAACTTGATCGCCGTTTTGTCGTTGCCATAGACGGCATCTTTGAACGTGATAGTCAATTCGAGGGCCGAACTGGTGAATTTGACCAATTCCTTGACAGAGTCCAATTTCAGATTGACCGGATCGATCGTAATTTCTTCTTCCTGATAACGCATCCGTCGATAGTTCGCCGCGTACATTGACGACACATAACTGTTTTGTTGACGGTTGATTTGTTGAGAATCTGTCGACCCGGACGTCGCCACAATGGTGACGGCCAAGACAATCAGGAAATTGATTTGACGATCCATAACGTACATTCTCCGCAGAAAACTGGAGCATGCTTATCCAAAACCATCTGTCGCAGGTCAATAGAAATTTGGAAATTGAAATGCTATCAACTGATCAAAATCTTCATTACCTGCCCCAGTTTTAGCAATTTTATTCCTCGATCACCGGATTGGCAAAAAATCGAGACCGCCAATCGATAGTCTGTTCAACCTCACAAAATTACCGCATGCAAGTGCCCAACAATCAATCCTGTTCATCACATAAATCCTGTCAAAACAACCGCCTGAAGAATGTGGCAATTTTTGTCCGCGTCACACCAACTGGTTCACCCAGCGACCAAATGTTATTCTCAAAAACCACCGGAGACAATTCGAACAAAACGCGTTCAAAATAGCTCGCCATTTCATCGCCAATCTCAAACAACAAACCGGCGCCGCTCTGCATCCGCGGCAGAAGGTTCCTCCTGCAGAACTCTAGAAGCGCGAAATTTCCGCAACGCCTCTTTTTTGTCTTTGGCCAATTTGCTACGCTTACATTTAATGGTGAATCACCGACACATCTTTGACAGCCGAGTTCAAGGTTTGTTGGGTCTCGCCACTTTTTTTTGCCTTTCTGCAATGGGTCGGGTAGATGATCGATTTGCGGAGAGTCATAAAAAATCGCACAAAGAAATCCGGGGACGGATGGCTGAGTCTGGTTTAAGGCACCGGTTTTGAAAACCGGCGAGTGGGAAACTGCTCCGGGGGTTCGAATCCCTCTCCGTCCGCTCAATTCTATTCATCACGAAGGGCCGAGTATTTCAATACTTTCTGTCCTTTTTCTTTCCAACCAATAGCTTGCTCGTATGATTGCGGTACAGAATTCTGGAGTAGGTTCATAGCTCGCACTCCAAACCTTGGTTTCGAAAATACCGTCGAGCATGGTTTGTCGCCATCAATGGAAAGAGAATCCGTATTGGTAAAGTCTAAGAAGAAGCCTACAAAAATTTCATGCTATCCTGGCAGATCAGGTTACATTGCATGAAGAGTCGCTAGTTTTATTGCTCGATGATTTCTTCACTTTTACAAAAGAGCTTTGACGACAGCCTTCTTTGAGTCACGCGATTCTCCTTTTTAGAGCCGACGAGAATTCAAAAGTAAAACATTATCAGGCGCGTATTAGTTTTGCGAACACTAGGAACTCCACAAAAACTCCCCCTGCTAGGGAAGCCTGGGGAAAAAATCGAAAAATGCTGTCGTCAAAAATTCGCCTTGGTTAACATAGCGCTTGATTGAACATAGTAATAAACCAATTTCACTTTCATGCAGCTCACTCCGCATCCAAACATTGGTGGTACAATCGGCTATTTCAAACATCCAGATTGTGAGTAACTAAATGGCCAAAAAAAAGAATGATGAGTTAACGAAAACCCAATGTCTAAAAATCAAAATCATCGTTGAGGCATTTCTCAATCAGAAAGAGTATGTAAAAACACGCAAAAAAAGCGTTAGAGAAATGGCAAAGTTGATTCACAAAAACATCAAAGACAACGTGACGCTTCGACAAATCGTCGAAGAAATCAACACTTCGCTTTGCCAATGCAAAGAATTCAACGTCGACAAAAAAGCAGGGAGAATTTCACTGCATAAAAAAACCATCAAGTGAAAACCGTCTACGGATTTTTGAGGAGATCATATGCCAACTATCCAGCAAGTGCGTGATACAATTGTCAATGTTCTTGGCTCACCCAACAGAAAAAAGCGTTTTGAGTTAGTTGTTGAGAGAGTTGCCTCATTACTCGGAGTGATTGACGATAGAATCTTCGAAAGAATTGATAATGGTGGTGTCATAGGGTCGAATTCAAATGACCCGTTTGTCATCGAGTTCGTTTTTGATAACAGGATCTTTCTGGTGTACCGGTAAATCAATTTTTGAAACCATAAAATTCGCCGTAGTCATTGAAAAAACTTGACACCAAAATTGCGGCTACGAAAATAGTACTTCTCTGCATTCTCGACTTGACCAAGCTATTAACTGGGATTCTTAGCATGATTGTTCGCTTGATTATCTTTGCATTGTGTTTTGTAGTAGTTTCAATCAATGCCAAGCTCGTTGCCCAAAATGCTGGATATCAATGGAGACAATTTGATGCCAAGGTTTTGTCAGCCTATGAAATTCATGTTGATCCTTTGGGTCTTCCTTATTTAATACCAGTTATTAGCAAACCACTGCCAATCCGAGTCGATGCACTTTTGGAAATTGATGGTGTACCGGCTGGCGCGAACATCACGATCGACGACCTCGCTCCAAACGGCGAAGTCATTCAAACACGGCGCCTAAATACGTTGGGTGAGTATCGACTTTCTACGCTGATGTTTCTGCCAGCCAACATCGTTGTCAAAAACGGCAATGTTGTAGGTACGTGTATGATATGTCGGTTTCCTGATTGCGGTAAAGTTTCCGTTCGCTGGAAAGATGACTTTGTGAAATGCAGTTTAAAGCAGGACGACCTGTTTTCGAAACCGTCAAAGAAAAAAGCTACGCCAAAGAAAAATGGCACGCCAAAACAACAAAAACCCCCAGTCCTGCCGCCGCCGAACAATAAGTCGAAAATTGATCTAACGATCAATCTCAACACACCACAAATCGGGCCAGTTCTCGATCCAAATCCTGTTCACGACTGGCCAACCAACGCAAGAAATCATGTGCTAATTATTCGAAATCGAGTTGACGATTTGAGGCCAAAATTGGAGAGATTGAAAAAGATTTTGGAGAAACACACTTCATCTGAAACCAAAAACCAGAATGAATTCAACAAGCTGACCATTGTCCTCAACACTCTCAAAGCTAAACTGGACACGGAAAAAAAAGGCGTTGATGCGAAAAAAAAAGAGATCGATACCAAACTGGCAGAATTAGAGAAAGCCGAAAAAGAATCTGACGATGCCAAAAAAGTAGCTGCCGCTAATGGTACGATGGCAAACCTGCAAGCAGCAGAAGCAAAACGAAAAGCGTTTGGTGAAAAAGCGATTGAATACTATTTGCTTTTGAAACAGAAGAAAAAACTTACAAAAAACGTGGCCAAAACCAAACAACAACTTGCACAGCAAGAAAAGGAACTAGGAAGAACCAAGGCTCTTTGGGAATCAAACAAAAGCAATCGAAGAAAAGTTGAGTTGGCCATCGAGCTGTTCGACAGTGCGGACAATTCACTGCGTCAATTGAGCAAACAGATTGTGAAAATCGTCGTGAACAAATCAAAAGAAGAAGTACAGCGAGAAATTCTCGGAATCAATTCACTGCTCGATGAGTTTGAGAAAAAACTGGCAGCACTTGGGATTAAATAGCGATGTCAGTGACGCAATAGTTTCGTCGAATGAATCGCCAATCGGCTTGTTACTTTTTTTCATCGGTTATTTTTTACGCAATCGATTGTTCGTTGGATTTGGCAACGTGTATTGTTGCCGAGGGACATACTGAGAATTATTTTGTCCATTTGTGCGATAGTTTGGTCGCGGATATACCTCTTCAGGGCGAGAACTATTGTTTGGTACCACAATTTGATTGCGACGGAATTGATCTTGCCGCGGACGTAATTGTTGGTTTCGCTGCGAATTCGAATCCCGAACCATCGGTGAACTCGAATATCCAGAACCACTGCCGTGTTGCTGGTAGGTTCCATATCGTTGATGCACAGGTGGATAAGTGTTTCCAAGGGGTTGCCCATATTGAGAACCCGAATTTGGTATGACTTGTCCCGGATCAACTCGCATCGGGCGACGACGGTAGACATCATAGGGCGGCGACTGCATTTCGGGCGGACGCCTGTCCCGTCGACGAAATTCTCGATACGTCGGATCTTTGACCTTTTCACCGTAATAGCGATAGCCATTGGGATGATACGGAGAAGTTTGAAAACGACTGTGATAGAGATCAGGTCGATAGTGTTCCGGTGTCAACCTACGCAGGTGTAAAAATTCATCGACGCGTCGAGAAGCTTCATCGAACACATACCCTCTGATATTGTCAAACCGTCCTCGGACAACGTGTTCCGTGTTTTGCAAATTGATATGATCGAGATCAACGATTTGCGGTGCCCAACGCAATCCCATCAGGTCGAACAATGTTGGATAGACTGTCGATGAGCCAAAGATAATGTTTTGTTGAATCGACGATTCATCGCTTGGCGCCGGCCGAAATAATGCGCCTGCAACCGGAATATCTTCTAACAAAGGCACGCCTTTGGCCGTTCTCGATGCTTTTAATGCCACATGATAGCGACTGATTTCGCGCCATTCAAAACTTGAAATTTGAACTTGCGTGTCAACATAGTGACGCTTGATACGTCCCAGGTGTTTTTCGTCGGCTGCCACCGGTTCGCGGACATTGGTGGTGTACATATAGTTGAAATCGTAAACCACCGAATCACCGTCGGGTTGAATCACGGGTCTAATTTCGTAACCCGTGCCAGTTTCGAATTTGTAGATTTCCGGATTGGGAACCAATCTTTGAAGTGCCGAGTCAGTCAACGGACCTGACGGTGTCACTTGCCCCATCTCATGTTGATCGGTGCTCGTCGGCAAGCCAGGTACCATTTTTTTGACGGTCGAAGCCTGTTTGGTTCCGCCCATCATCTCGAATGCCGCAAGAAAAGTTGGATCGTTGAGCAGGGCGCCATAGTCTTGTGCTAGTGCTTTGGCACCGTCGAGAGCTTCGACAATTGCGATCTTTCGTTTTGGCAGATCGAATTCCATCGTCGCTTGCGGCGAAACCTTTGCAAACGCTCGATTGTTGGTCAGGATCGTTGTTCGTTCGAGTTGTCCAAGGCTAACATCGTAAGCTGTTGCTGCGCAGCGAATACGAACCCACGCGGGATCATAAAATTGAACCTTAAAATCGTCTTCGAGGGCAATCGCCAGTCGTTTCAAATATTGGTCTACCGTTGCGATATGTGCCTTTGTTCCTTCGACCAACTCGATATATTTCTCTTCCTGTTCATCGATCAAGAAATTCAACAGTTTTCGATGGTCTAGCTTGGCTCGCGTACGGTTAGTGAGATATTCAGCACGTTTGATTTGTGCTTCCGCTCGACTTGCGAGAATTCTGGCGTCAAACACAGATTCAATTAACTGAACTAATTTCCTGCTATCTTCTGAATTGTTTTTTTTCAACAGGTCAATGAGTTTAGATCTTTCCTTATCTACAGCTTCGTCAGATTCATAAAGGTCTTGGGCCTTAGTGATATAAGCTCTCAGAGGTGCCCGTATATTTTCCCAATTCTTGCTAATTCGTTCCATTTCATCGAGAAATCTGTTGTAGTTCGCAAGAAATTGTGATGTAGATCTAACTTGTGTCCACTTTTCGATTTTTGACTTGGCAACACTGTCCAACCAACTGGCGTTTTTGATTACAGACATTCGTTGCTTTACGTCCCCGATAAAGTCATCAACGCGTTTTTTAGTACTCGCATCACCACCAAGATATTTGTTTACAGCGTCAGCCAAATCGTCTGCTTGAAGCAACCGTTTAAACTCATTCTCAATTGAACCAACCGCTTGACTGGTATCGAATGTTTTTTTGATGATGTTACTCATCAATTTTGAACTTTTTTGAACATCACGTTCTACTTTGATCAATTGCGAATATGCAGTTTCGACTAGTGGAAGAGCTTGGTCTTTGTGGACTTTCAGCAGGATTTCGTTGATTTGATCTTCGCTGCTAGATGGATCTTCGATTAAACCTCGCTCAATGACCCGTTGCTTCAATTCGACTTCGGCAATCATTTGTGACTTGAAAATTTGCGCCAGTCGAATGAACTCGCGTTGTGTCGGATTCATCGTGTCCGCCTGCCATAAGCCCGTTTCAAAAAATCCGCGAAGGTTACGGAAATGATAACGCTGCCTGGCGTTGCGGCGGGTGTTTTGCAGTGAATTACATTCCAGTTTCTTTTTGTCAAACTTTGGCAAGAATCGGCGAGTTTTGTGGGGCACCAACTCGCTTGAACGGCGGTAATCCCATTCTGCATTGGGCAACTCAGTGTAAACCAATTCTTGAAACCGAGCCAAAATCTGTTGCCGCACATCATTTTTGGCGAGGGCCAGAATGAACAACGCGCGGTTGAGACTGATCGTATCCATCGAATGCAAGGACAGGATCTTGTTTTCCGATCGCAAGAACTCTGAATCCATTTCATAAAGTTCGTCGATAAAATCACGACCAAAGAAACCGTACAAATATTTGCGATCACGGTCGACCTGGTAATGCTCACCCGACTCGTTGGCGGCAGCGATTTGAGCTGCCGCTTCCTGAATTGACTTTCGCAATAACTGCAACGACTGGCTTGTCAAAAATCTGGCCAAACCCATATCGCCTTCGATCCGGCCGATGACTCGTTCCATGCGTTTGGCACGTTCGCCATTAACCTGCACCGTGTTAATGCCAATTTTTACTTGGCCTAATGGCGAGTCGATTTGGTTAATCATGATGCGGACTTTATTGATCCCTTTGATCGGACCACGAATTTGAATGAGCCCTTCACCGATCACACTCAAAGAACACTGGGTGACCGGGTCAACGGATTTGATATCACCGGCAACGTAGGTACCGGGATCTTCTTTGGCAGCGGATACCTCCAATCGAAATTGTCGTTCACGTGCTCGATCTTCACGAGACTGCGATTGAATGGCGTTTTCATTGGTCGTGACAGCGACTCGTCGTAGATCCGCCACATTTTTTTCCAGATCAATAATTTGCCGCCGCAAACTGTCTTGACTTGGAGTATTCGCAATTTTCTGTTTTAACCTGAAATTCTCTCTCTCAAGTTTTGCTTTGTCTTTCTTGAGCTCGACATCGTTAGGATTGGCTGTAATCTGAGTTTCCAAGGAATCCAAATCTAACTTGTTGGAGTCCATACGGAATTGATC
Organism: Pirellulaceae bacterium; assembly: GCA_028280445.1. GTDB lineage: Bacteria > Planctomycetota > Planctomycetia > Pirellulales > Pirellulaceae > JANQLU01. The sequence continues at coordinate 71,512 of JANQLU010000023.1, forward strand.
ACGTTGCAATTCATTGAGAGTACGTCGCGTTTCGTTGAGTTTATTTTCGGCGCTTCTGGCGCTTTGCGCTGCACGCACTGCTTCACGCTCTTTTTTGCGCCGTTCGTCGGTAAATTCATTAGCTTCGTCCCGAGCGCCTTGAGCTCGACGTTGCGCTTGTTCAACGGCAGCAATATTCAGTGAGCGAATATTGCGGTTGATTATTTGCGCAACTCGATGTGCATCGCGGAAATAGTAAAGTCGCATCACACGTGTTTCGACAAAGTCGCCCGGGTTAAATCCTTTTTCCGGTGGCTTTTCATATTTCGGTGGAGTGAACTGGGGAAAGGCCACGTGCTGGCCGAATTTACGACCTGGTAATACAGAAAACTGCCAGGTTTGAGCGATTCCGTCCTTTTTGTCGGTTGCCACTTTGATTTCGGCAAGATTCCCTAAATCGTCTTTGAGAGGTTCTGCTGTTCCTTCAGACGTTTTGCCCCGATGCAGACTGAGTTGGTAGCTCCCTGCAGGAAGTTTTGGCAACCAAGCTTTAACAAATCGACCGTTGACTTTTGGTGTCCCTTGGACATTAAACAGTTCATTGAAATTCGAACCTTTGTCTTGACGTTGTACAATAAAGCTGGCTTTGTTGAGTTCTGCCGGAAGATCGTCGTCTGCAAACCTCATTTGCAGGTAATTCCCCGTTGCGGGATCCTCGATCAGTTCTGCGAATTGCAGAATTGGTCCCGTTGTATCGAGCTCGACGACTTGATGGACGACCGGGCTGGAATCGTCACTCGCTTTTGCGTTCCACTGGAATCGAAGTCGGTTAATCCCAGGTCGCAACGGGATATTCAAGCTCGCGGGATTGGAATCGTCGTTGAGATCGGCTTGACCTTTTTCGCCGTTACTCGAATTGATGAAAGTTACTTGTCCAGCATCGGGAATGTTTGTTCCAGTAAATTGAAACGTTGGTCTCACGTCGTTTGTTCTTTTTTGATCACTGTCATCAACGAGGCCCTTTCCATTTTCGACGTTGATCGTAAATGAGATGGTTGGCCGATCATAAGTGATGGTTGCCTCACCAATGGAGACCGCCGGTTTACCGGTTTCTATCCATTGAACCTTGAAAACATTGCGACCCGGGACAAGTTCTAATTGGATAGGATAAACTGTTGTTCCACTTTTCGTCGCTTCACTGACTTTTTTCGCACTTCCAACTCGCGTAACTTCGATCGAGCCAGGCTTGGCATCGGCTTTGAAATTAACCGTTAGTACGGCCTTGTTAAATTTTGTGGACGCTGAAGCAAACGCCGCCGTCGCCGGACTTTGTGAGTTACTACTTTGCTGCAATGAACCAACCTCGCTACGGTTCAACATTTTTCTAACCGAAGCGTTCGTTATTTTAGGTTGTCTGTTTTGTTGAAAATCTGGTTTTTCTAGTTTTGGCTGGATTATGGTGGCACGATTTAATTGCGGCTTTCCCAAAACGGGATCGGCTTCTTCTTGATGCTTGTTTTGATTGCTGTCCAACGGACGAAGGCGGTTTTCGTGGTGAGAACTTGGATCGCCATTGAGGTGAGGACTTGAGCCGGATTCCGTCAAACTACCCTGACCTGCTGGCTGTTCTTGCAAATTGATTTGCTCAACCGCCGCTGACAAATCGGGCTTCAGATCTTTTTTCAACGGTCGAAACGTCGAGCAAGATACCGAAGTCAAGCACACCAAAGCGACGCAACTTGCCCGCAGTAACCAATTTAAGTTTGTGTCAACCATCACCAGAAATCCCCGCCATTCAGAAAAAATCCCGTGCCTTTCTCTCAATATCGAGATGGGCCGCGATAAACTTTGCCGATTATTCCTTTTCGTCAAATTTCCCCACTTGTGGCGATCTTGCTGTTTAAAACCAACTGTTTGATGTCGCGGCAAAATATCTAGTTTTGCCCAAAAAACTAACAAGCGGATGCACAAACACCGCTCTGCTGGGGATCAAAAAACGACTGCATCTTGTGGTGAAATGCTTGCTAAATCTGTCAGTTCCACGTCGATTCAAAATCCAGATTCATGAATCGATTCAATTTTCTAAAAGTCACGACAATCCCGCTCAAGAAAAACAACGGGTGGCTCCTATTCGCGCCGATAAAAGAAGCAAACGACACACAATTTTCAAAATGGGTAAAAACGTGAAAGACCTTTTTTTGTTCGTTGTCATCCTTGGTGTTCTTGGATTCACAGCTTGTGATAGCTCGACAGCACAAATCTATTTTCATCGGCAAAAAGTTTGCAACAAAGGGTTTGTACGGAACAAAAATCTCAAACTCCGATATGGACAAGACCGCACCATGGCCAGCGTCAAAGCGCTTGCGGTGGCTGATGAGGCGGATGACGCTCGGCTGACACAACTGAATGGCAACGACGCCAGCACCAAAGTCAAACATTTCCATATTAGAGACCAAAAAGCACTCGCGACTGATCGCGTTGAACTCAACACGATTGGAATCGAGGTCTTGAGCTCTGGTGAAGTGCTGTTTACTGGGATTCTAAACCACAATGGCGGCGTCGATGGCGGGTTGCGCGGAAGTGAAGTGACCGTTCGCGCTAGAATTCATACCGGAGTATTGGAGCAGGGTACGGTACAAGGAGCACCCATCCTTCTCGAAACAAATCATCGTTTTTGGGTTTTCAAAAATCAACCGAAAACGATTGACTTTGGCAAGCTATCAAAATCTGATTCAAATCGCGTTAAACGTTTTTTTAACAGAATTACTCACGTCGAAATTGAGCTCGAACACACCGTCAACCGATAACAAGAATGAAATTTGGTCGAACTAATCGACATAACCGGTTGTTGGTGCCAGCACGTCAGGACAAACATGAACAAGTTACGAGCTCTTGGAATCGCCGTTGTATTCGTAGTGATGGTGCCCGGCATTTGCTTTACCCAAACAACGAATGCTGTAGGGCTTCATGATGTTGTCGTTTATGGACCTGGAATCCATGATCGCGGTTTGCCCAAGCCATTGTTCAATGAAATCAAAGCTCAATACGGAAATGACTCCGTCGAAGGACAAACGATTGAAATACCACCTTCGGTTCATGTTCATCGATATTACTATAGTGGTGACAAAGAAATCCAAGGTCCGGTGATTACGGGCGGGCCAACACTGGTTGTGGCAAAACACCCGGCCACAGGGCAACAAATGTATGTCGAAGTAACGCTACCGTCCGGTGCGCCCAAAATCGCATACAATAAAAAAGGAATCACCTATGTGTTTCCCAAGCGCCGCGTCGGTGTCAAATTTTGCAATTCTCGATTGCTTGGAAAACGAGCTGTCGTCAAGTATCAATCGGGACAGGGTTTGCACCGAAAATTCCGTGACAAGATTTCAAGCGGTGTCCAAAAAATAAAAACGCATTGTCAAAATTCTCAAACGGTCGAGGCTTTAAAAAACGCGCACAAAAAAACGCGTGATTCGCTGTGCACGATTGCGGACAATACATGCAAAGCGACCAAGCAGTTGAAAGACTCGGTCGAGGCTGTCATTAGTATCGTTCCTGGCGTGAAGCCGTTGCTAAATCCCAAAACCGACACAACGACCCAACGTTATCGCAACCAAGTCAAAACTGCTGCCGCCCGTGCAAAACGAAAATCGGCTCAGTTTGTACCAACGATTCGATAGTCGAGTTTGATGTTGAACAAGCCAAACGGCTCATTGCGTTGGTTTTTTTTTGTTTTGATCTCCGTCAGATTCCAATCAATCAAAAATTCCTGAAACCCAATTTGCGGCAATCGTTTTTCCGATGGCGGCGACCAGTGCGGTACGGAAAGCGTTGAGCATTGATGTGTGCTCCAGAAAACATATTGCCAAAGTGCTGACTGCGACCATCGTGCAATACATGGCAACGGTTTTTAGTGACTTCCGTGATCGCCAACTTTTCACACGCTCCATGCTTTTATTCTTTTTGATTGTTTTGGCTTGCATCTCAGCCATTTCGATCTCCATCTGGGCGAATTCTAGTTGCGGAAAAGGATCGTAGGGAAGACGGGAATTTGGCTGACTGTCGGTACCCAGCCGACATTGCCACCTCGTCCGAAAACTCCTGGTCGTCTCAATCGATGAACGCCGATGACCCGAACATTGCCGAACTCCTGAAACGCGAGTTGCTTGGCGTGCAAACTGTTCGCTGCGAAATAATTTCGCCAGCCCACTGTGCCGTTTGGAGCAACCATTCGCACGGTCCATACATCAACGAACTGAGAAAGTAATTGCATTTGTTGTTGCTGAATCTGTCGCCGTTCCAATTGCTTTTGAATTTCCGCGTTTCGGATGCTCAACAAATTCGTCACGTACTGCAAGTCCTGTGCGGCAAGTTCATTAAGTGCAATGGTCTTCCGCTTGCCCTGCTTGTCTTCGAGCACAATGTGAGTTCCGCTGAAATCAACGGCTTTGGCTTTGACTTTTTTACCGTTGATGGTCCACTCGTGGCCGAATGCTGAATTGCATAGCAGCCCTAATACCATCGCGGCGAACAAAACGAACGACACTCGAAAGTTGTTTGTTTTTCTTGCAATTTGTACGGTTTTCATCGCTTTCTCCTTTGAACAATGAGCCCTATTGATTTATACGTCAGTGACCTGGTATTGATCCAATAGATAAAAATGAGTCGTTCTATTCAAAAAAAAGATGTTGCTGTTTTAGGGAAGTACAAGCTAACAACGATCTGAACACAACCATCATTTGTGCATCACATATTGATATGCAAACGCCAAAATCTAACGGAGCACGAAACGCAAGCGAGTGGTTTTTGCTCGGTCAAACCACTCGCTGGCGCGTCGTGCTTGTATCGTCCGCAAAAGACTGCCCACAAGGATTTGAAGCAAACAATGAAATTTCTTCGGCAGCAAAGGATTACAACCGCTTTAAAAAAAAGGTCCCTCGCTGACTAGGATTTTGCATTAAACAAAAACCGCAAGTGCGAAACATGAGCGAGGGACCACAAACCATACTGATGCTTGGCAGAACGTGGTCCCTCGCTCACGCTTCGGGTTGCGATTAGAACAACAACGGCTTAATCTCACACCCAAATTTCTGCACCCCGAAGACAACAAAAAAGTCAAACATTCCAAACAGCGATTGAGGAGTAATCGCCTGGTTTGCAAGCCCGTTCGCTCGGACAAACTTGTTGAGCAAATCTTTTTAAGGAATGTTTGACCGATTGTTCAGCAGCCAGAATGAATTGATACCAGCGTGATTCGAAAATTGGGGCAGGCACATTCTGCCCTAATTTAGATGTAGTAGGAAAATTCATTCTGTCCGCATTTTACAATTCCAATTCATGGTTTGACGATCGTTGCTACCAGCCGCAGCCGCGCCCAAACCCACGTCCGTAGTAAACACCGATGCCGCGGTTGAATCCTCGATGGTAACTTGGATGAAAACCACCGCGGTAAAACGAGTTCACTGGAATTGGGCGGTAAAAACCTGGGTGCACAAATCCTGGCGCAAAACCACGATTAAACGAGCTGTAGTAAAATCCCGTCGCAGGTCTGAATGCAGGGCCAAAGGTCGTTCCGTATCCGCGGCCAACGCTGATGCTAATGCCGCTTCCTCCCCATCCTGGTCCGACGAAACCCCGATGGAAATGCTGTGCCTCGGCAGTTGGCGGTGCAAACATGAACATGACGACTGCAGTGATGGCGATGGCAACCAATTTCTTCATATTCTTCTCCTTTGAAAAAATTCGAAGTAATCAAACTAAATCTGACTCATGGAATCTCGTGTTCAGGAATTTTTTGGCATGTTGTTTACCTATCAGCTGCTTCATTTACTCCTCAAGAATCCTACGCGTGTCTTTAATTTAGAAACCGTCAATTTATTGATGCCCCAACATAGAAAAAACAAATACACCAGTGCAAAATCTCGAAACTTTCGCACAGTGGAAAACTGAAATGGCTTGCTTCGCAGGAACTTTGATTAGTGAAAACAGCTATTGCCATGCCGATTCGACACTCCTGCCTGATCCTGTGAGCGGCAATGCGCTAGCCGCTCACGGGTGGCTTTGCCATGGATGAAGACGAAGTAAAAGGAATTGGGAATCTTTTCAAATGAAACAGAATGTCCAAATCACTGTTTCAAATTGTGACCCCAAAGATTCAAAGCATCCAACTTCAGAAAAGACTCCCGCCCCCTTTTTTATCGCGGCAGCAGCAACACAGCGATTCAAGGTTTCAACAATATGTCGTCATTGGGATGTTTGCGAGACGCGTCGCGATTATTGTGTTGGGCAATTGCGATGCAAGTGACCACTACCATCGGAATCGAGACAAACAAATAAATTCGCTGCAAATTCGGGAAGGATTCAATCAAGATCGGTTTGATGAACAAAACCAGATTGAATGTAGCGAAGCAGAGCAGAAACAAAATGCCTTTCCAGCGGTCGATTCGATAGCTGGTCGCGAAAACTGGCAGGCAAGCAATCGAACTGGCCAGCATGATCGGGATGTCAAATTGAAACGCTTCTTCGGGTACTGTTATGCGCGTTGAGAATGCAGATGCCGCTCCTGCGACCAACAGCAGATTCGCAATGTTACTGCCGATTACGTTCCCGACTGCCAATTCCGGGTGACCGTGCTTGGCGGCAAGTAAAGACGTCACAATCTCTGGGGCCGAACTACCGATCGCAACAACCGTCAGGCCAATCACCAACTTGCTGACTCCAAGGCCCATCGCAATTTTCGAAGCTCCTTCGACCAACCAAGCTGCTCCGAACCATAAACAGGCAACTCCGGCTACAAGTATTGCGATGTTGAGCCAGATCGATGGTGAACCGGCTCGTGTCGGATCATCAGCTGCCGATTCAGTTTCGTTGTTGCCAGCCGCCCTTTCGGCATCCTTGGCTTTCTTTTCCGCACGAATCTGCCAAACAACAAATACGGCCATCCCCGCCAACAACACAAGTCCGTCCGTTGGATGCAAAACACCATCGATCGCCAACACCAAAAACAATATCGACACACCGATCATGATCGGTATTTCGCGGTGAATCACCCTTTTTTGAATTACGATTGGGAATATCGTGGCTGTCAATCCGAGAATCAACAGTACATTTGCAATGTTACTGCCGATGATATTTCCGACGGCGATATCTGACTTACCTTTCCAGACGGCGTCAATACAAATTGCCAATTCTGGAGCGCTGGTTCCAAACGCAACGACTGTCAGACCAACCAGCAGTTTGCTCATCCCCAAGATTCGCGCGATTGCAGACGCGCTGCGAACGACCAACTCGCCGCCTGCCAAAAGCATGGCCAACCCAACCGCAAGTTGAAATATATCAAATATCATCAATTCCAATTTTAATCACTCATTGACGATGGCCGTGACTTTGTTTTCGACACCAAAGCTGTGAATCATTCAGACTTGGCAAATTTCAGTCACACACCATCGCTTCGTACGGTCTCGCGCATTTGAAAATTTAGCGGTATTGATCTCGCTCTACTCGCTAACCGTTTTTTGAGTCGATTAGATTATTTAAGTGTCGTTTTTTGTTTCATCAAAGTTGATGCTTTGATCATAACACCTAAATTGGTTAAGTATTGATGAGAAAGTGTGATCAGCGAAAAAAATTTTGCAACTGAATCAAGCTCCCCAAACGTAGTTGATCACCGTCAAGTAAATCGGAATACCGACGATCACGTTGAATGGGAACGTGATGCCTAACGACATCGGGACATATAGCCCGGGGTTGGCTTTGGGCAGAGCAAGTTTGGCGGCTGCGGGCACAGCAATGTAGCTCGCGCTTCCGCAAAGAACAGCCAACAACAACGCATCGCCTTTACCAAGATCCAAAATTCGACCAAGACCAATTCCAAGTCCAGCGTGAACAACCGCTGCCAGGATCGCAAACGTGACAAGAAACGCAGACGAATCCGGCAGCTTTTGCAGTTGTCGCGCTGCATTAATTCCCATGTCGAGTAAAAACAGCACCAGGATCCCTTTGAAAGGCGTGCCGAACACCGGCTCCATCGCTTGCCAGCCCCTTGATCCGGTCGCCATACCAATAACCAGGCTTCCAATTAACAAAACGATGGGGCCACTGGCAAACGCTTCGCGGAACACGGATGACCAACCCGTGGGCCTTTCGTCTGAATTGTCCGCGGACTCGTCCGGTTTTCTAAACGATCGGGCGAGAACAATGCCGACAATGATCGCCGGTGATTCCATCAAAGCCATCGCCGCCACCATGTGTCCATTGAACGGAATTTCCAAACTTTGGAGAACGCCGACCGCTGTGATAAATGTGACTGCGCTAATCGAACCATACGTCGCAGCGATCGCCGCCGAGTTCTCGGTGTCAAGCTTCAGCCGCAGGATAAAAAACACCCAGATCGGAACAGCCACAGCCGCCAGCATGGTCGTTGTCATGACGACTACGACTTGCCGGTCCAATCCACTACCGGCCAGTTCAACTCCGCCATGAAATCCGATCGCAATCAGCAGATACAGTGAGAGAAATCTCGAAATTTGTTCGGGAATAGCCAAGCCCGACTTCAACCAAACCGCGATCATGCCCAAAAAGAAGAACAAGATCGGCGGGCTCAGTATTCCCTCGATTGATGAAGCTTCCATGTTATTCAGTTAAACCATTGAAATCAAAAACCTGGTAATCATGTCAAGTGCGGCGAAAGTGTCCATTGACCCGCCACTGAATTGAAATTGCGATTGATCTGCGCTCGGTCCGTTGCGGTTACCGAACGGTTTCAATCACTGTCAAGTTGTGGCTATTCGCCCTGTCCAAGTGAATACGCAGGCTCACCATCGAACTCGCATAAATTCTCCGTCTTGATAAAATCGAGTTCCTCTTCTCTGATCCGGCCCAGCAACTTGAGAATGTGATCATGAGTTACTGTGTAACCGTTGTTGACCGTTTTTTTGAATCGACAACGCCAGTGGTCGGTACAAAAAGTTTCTGGGAAACCTTGCGGCCAAACTTTGACGCCTCGGTTGGTGATGAGTTTGATTTGCAGACGGTCATCGCTGGCTTTTTCTAGCTTCTCAGCCAACTCATCGGGGGAAACATCGTTCTTGTGAATAAACACGTCAACGCCAACCAAAGTTTTTTCTGCCGGAGGTCGCCGCTGGATTTTAGTCTTGATGCCCTCACTCGAGTCATACGAAACCGGTGTGAGCCTCGTCGGCTTTTGGCCAAGTCGCAGCATGATTTCCTGCGCAAACCGATTTGTTCGGCACTTGATTTTCGTATGCTTGTCGGAAGCGATTTCGCCGGTGTGCAAACCGTCTTCTAGTGTCTTCAGCCAGGCGTTATGGATTGATTCCGCAACGTCCGCTTGCCCGATATGGACCAGCATCATGATTGCCCCGTGGAGCAGCCCCGATGGATTGGCGATGCCCTGACCGCTGATGTCCGGAGCAGATCCGTGGATCGCTTCGAACATGGCAAAGTCTTCGCCGATGTTGGCGGAGCCTGCCATGCCGACTGAGCCGGTCATTTCGGCAGTAATGTCCGAAACGATGTCGCCGTAAAGATTCGGAGTGACGATGACGTCGAATTTTTCCGGAGCCGTTGCCAATCGGGCGGTTCCGATGTCGACAATCCAATGCTCGTTTTCAATTTGCGGGTATTCCGCGGCAATCTCGTCGAAAACTTTATGGAACAGGCCATCGGTGACTTTCATGATGTTGTCTTTGGTCAGACAAGTCACTTTTTTGCGGCCGTTCGCGACGGCATATTCGAAAGCGTAACGGCAAATTCGTTCGCAACCGGGGCGCGAAATAAGCTTCAGGCACTGAGCGACTTCGTCAGTTTGCCGATGCTCGATTCCTGCATAGGTATCCTCTTCGTTTTCACGAATCACGACCACGTTCATGCCCGGAAATTTGGTTTCGACAAACGGGGCGTAAGAAATACAAGGCCGAACATTGGCGAACAACCCCAACGTTTTTCGGATGGTCACATTGAGACTTTTGTAGCCGCCACCTTGAGGAGTCGTGATCGGGCTTTTCAAAAAGATTCGTGTCCGACGTAGTGAATCCCAAGCACCGTCGCTGAGCCCTGACGTGTTGCCTTGCAAGTACACTTGCTCGCCGATTTCGATTTCTTCGATATCCAGTCGCGCACCGGCAGCTCGGAGAATGTCCAATGTGGCCTGCATGATCTCAGGGCCGATTCCGTCGCCGCGTGCGACGGTGATTGGTGTTGGTTTCATGTTTTACTTTCTGGTTGTTGGATGCGTTGGGTTGCCAATTCGTACGTTGATCGTCGGGAGCCATCGTCTCCGTAAAATTCGTTTCGCTATTGGTCGATGCTTGGATGGTGCGTTCGAGAAATGCGGGGCAGACCACGGCGATTTGGCAAACCGGGTCTTCCCCGCATGCGGGAGACACACCCACCACGAGTGTTTCTTTAGTTTTCCGCAATCAGAGCTTGAAATTCGCAAGTTGCCGAGTCGTAGTGGCAGAACACTCCGCCCTCAGCTCGGTAGAACAAGCCCTGGACAATTTGTTGGTTTCGGAAAACATGCTGCTGAATCGATGGCAAACTCTTGAGACAATCGAGTTGTTGCACAAAGTGTTTTTCGTTTTGCTTGATGCAGGCTTGGGCGTACTTAACTCGATCCAGAATCGACGAAACCCGATTCGTTGTACCGTTGGCCGTTGTTGCAGCGTCGACTTGCCCTGAACCGCAGACCTGCATGTTGTTCGATGGAGTGCCGCCTTGCGAATGGCCAACCAGCAGTACACGCGCAAAGTTTAAATTGTTGAGCAACCAACCCATCAATTCGTTCATTTGCGATTCGGCCATTTGCCAGGAACTTTGCGGCATGGCGATCACAACGATGGAATTGTCAACGAATGCTTCCTTCAACTGGTTTATCATCCAATTGTCGGCATGCGCCAGGATGACGTATTCCAATTGTTCCAGTTTGTTTTGCCTGAGTTGTTGTTTCAGATTTTCGATGTGAGTGTTGGTTGAAAGTGGTGCTGATTCAATCATGGTATGTTCCCGTTATTTTGTTTGTAAAGTGTTTTTGTTAAGCCGTATTGTTTAATTCAGTTTGGTTCGGTTTACGCCAGGTAGATTTCACTCGGATCGCCGTCATAGCGGATCGGCGGCAACGGTTTGCCGTCGTTTTCTGGGGCGATGATGTTGGAGTGCATCCATTTGAAAACCGCAACTGGCAAAGCCATCAGCGACCAAATGATTGAGAGAATTCGCATTCTTGGTTCCTTTCAGGAAATTTCTATTTCTCGGTCGCCACAAAAAAAAGGCCGGAAAATCATGGGTGGATGATCTTCCGGCCTTTCGCACAAGCTCATTGTCTTGTGTAACAAAACCGATTTCAGGTTAATTTGCTTTGCAAAAGCTCGATGTCTTTCGCAACGCATTTATTATTCGACAACATTAGGACCGAACTACAGTAACGTCAATAACAACACATTTCGTTTCAGACGTTTGTTCCGCACAAATTTTTGCAAAAACGCAATGTTTTTAGCCTTCGTATAGTTTTTTTCGATGATTGATTTTCAAAAAAAGCAAATGGATTCGTGGTGCTTCAGAATCCAAGACCGGATAGTCGTTATCAGCCGGTCATGCTGAGATTCCGATCTATTATCGAGCTTGTTCGGGAATACTGGCCAGCGTAAATACGATAATACGTTCGCCGGTTTTGGCACTGATATCGGTGTGAAGACTCACGACTTGGATGCCGAGGATTTCGTGAACAGCCGCATTGAGCAATGGGCGTCCCTGTTCGATCAGTTGTTGACGCATTTTTTTGATCAAATTGCGACCGCTTTCGCTCGAGTTAGACTCAGCGAGTTTTAGTTCCGCCGGAGTTAAAACGTTCTTCAGTCGTACGAGTACCAAATCATCAATGATATAGGTGCGAGCGTTTAATGGCCCGCGGCCCATGAACTCTTTTTCAAACCGAATAATTGCCTGGCTGATCGCTTTTTCAGCCTCTGATTTGTTTGCACTTGGCATGATCTACACTTGCTAATTGAGCCGCTGTTTCAAATGTATCATTTCGTGTTACCAAAATGATTGTCGTGAGCAAATTTGGAATTTTGATGACGGCCGAATGCATTGGCCGTTTTTTCAATTAAAGCAATTGATAAAAATTCAGCCAGTCCACTTTCATCGATATTTATTTTTTCGATTGACTGAATGTGGTTTATCTATTGGCTCTATCATAGGCTTCAACCGTATAAATGAGTAACTCGAAAGAACGCCTGATCCTGTGAGCGGCAAGGCGCTAGCCGCCGGTAATGGGCTACCGCAACGAACCGGCGGCTAGCGCCTTGCCGCTCACAATGATTTTTCCATGGATGGGAACTCGTCCCACCTGGACTTGTTGAGGGGAGTTGAGAAATGCGATATCCAATCCAGATGAACATCATTGATCCGCAATCCGTGTTGTCCGATGTCGATGTTCATCAAGTCGAAAACATGATTTGGATTCGATTGGCACCAAATAAACGAAAAATCGAATCGGTAAATTTCGAAATTTCTCAACTCAACCATCTACAGTACGGACGTGAGCACGTTGTCGAAATGTCAACTCGTTTGACAAGTGGAAAACTGATCGAAACCTGTACAACGAGAGTATCGAAAGAAGCGGTACTGATGTCAGCCGTCGATCATGCGAAAGATCAGGTCGCACGTCGAATCCGATTTGAATCGAGTTGGATTTATCGGACCGCCACATGGACTGTTCGTGCTTTCGGTTCACTTTTTCGTCCATTTCGTTGGTTGCTTCGCCAATGGAAAACCGGTCAAGGTAATACTCGAATTCAGCATCGCAGGAAATACAAATACCAGTAGCGCGAGATTGCAGTTCGTTGCTACGCTTCGAAAAAAGCACTTCCAATGACTACAGAAAAACTTGAAGTACACCGATCGACTGCGGGCTTTTGGGCTCGGCGACCGGCTTGGCTCAATGTTATGGCTGTCATTTGTGTCGTTGGAATGCTGTTGGCGATGTCCATGTGGACAGTTTATAGAGCTGAATATACGCTGCGAACGAATGTCGCGTCGAAGCTTGAAACAATTCTGCAAATTGAAACGGAAGCCGTTCGACAATGGGTTCGGTCGAAACAGCAAGTCGTCAGTTTTTTGGCTTCCGACGTTGCGTTGGCCGAGACCATGCAACGCGTTCAAAACAATCCTGAACAAGCACAGCTCTTATTGAACGAGCATTTGGCTGTGATCTCGGAACGAATGAACGATGCACCGTGCGTATTGATGACCTCTAATAGAAGAATGGTTGGCAGTATCGGACCGAAATATCTGGCGACACGTTTTTCATCGTTGGAAAGTCAGTTTTGTCAAACCCTGATGAACGACGAGCCGACGTTCTCACCCCTGCTTTCATTGGCGGACGATCAGGTCAGCAAACATCCCGAAGCGTTTGTTGTTGTTGCGCCGATTACACACCCGAAACATGGCGTGGTTGGCTTTCTCGGAATTGGTGTCGACGCGGAAACCGAGCTGTCAAAAGTTCTGGCCTCCAGCCACGCCGGCGAAACGGGCGAAACTTTAGCTGTCTCGATGTCGGGCAAATTGATTTCGGCAAGTCGTTTTGAACAAGGACGACACGGTGTTTTTCCAAACTGGTCTGACGAAAATCTTGGAAGCCGAAAATCCACAAAATATGTCAGTGTCGCAGGTACGCCTGACCAGCGAGGCGTCAATGTCGCTTTCGCGTCCCGTTGGTTGCCTCACATCGAAATCGGGTTGGTCACCAAAGTCGACATTGCCGAAGCCAACGCACCGATCATTCAAGTACGTCGATTCCTGTGGACACTTTTTGGCTTTCTGCTGGTGACGACAATATCAACGGTCTTCTATCGTTGGTACATTTATCGACTCAAACAATCTGCCAAACGGTCTGATCTCGATCGCAAGCGCCTGGGTCCGTATGAACTCGAGGGCAAAGTCGGTGAAGGCGGGATGGGAGTTGTTTATCGAGCCCGCCACGCATTGTTACGGCGACCGACCGCAATCAAAATTTTGCCGCCGGAGAAAAGCAGCCGGACAGCCATCGAGCGATTCGAACGAGAAGTCCAGTTCACCAGCCAACTGAAACACCCGAATACAATTTCGATTTACGACTACGGTCGAACCGAAAATGGTTTGTTCTACTATGCCATGGAATTATTGGACGGATTGAATCTCGAACAATTGGTACGGCGGCAAGGCCCGCTCTCCGATGGCCGTGTGATCCATATTCTTCAGCAGGTTTGCGAATCGCTGGCCGAAGCGCATTCTTTGGGGTTGGTTCACCGCGACATCAAACCTGAAAACATCATGATTTGTGACCGCGGCGGAGCGTTCGATACTGTCAAAGTTCTCGACTTTGGAATGGTTCGCGATCGCGCCAGCGGACAATTGGATTCCAATGACTTGGTTTCGGGCACGCCAACCTACATGGCCCCCGAGTGTTTCAAATCGCCATCAAAAATCGACTCGCGTGTCGACGTATTCGCCGTTGGTGCGGTTGGCTTCTACTTGTTAACGGGCAAACCGCTGTTATCGGTAAACGACTTCAATGAACTGCTTCGGCTTCACGAGACTGACATCAGAATAATGGCGATGAGGCGACTGAATAAAGCTCAAGGCGATGCTTGTAGTTGGCGACTCAGGGCACTTGTCGCTCAATGCGTGGCAGCCAATCGCGACCAACGAATCGAGAGCGTCGACGAATTGTTCGACATGCTAGATAAATGTGAACCGCAAATCACGTGGGATAAAGCGGCAGCAAATGCGTGGTGGAAAAACGCGATTGATTTGGATCGCACTGCCACAGAGTTGCCAACCCGAACCGATGTTCGCAACGCAAGCGATGTACCACTGGCAGTCACGCAAGCATTTAACCCGATCAACGGAGACCTGAATTCAGAGGAATCCAGTCATAGATTGGTTCAATGCTAAAACAGACAATTATCACATAGTGAAGGACTATCGCTAATTGCAAGTAGAAAGTTCTGGAGTTCAGTTGGAATCTTACTCAATGCCCAAAGAATTCGGAGGTCGAGATGAACATTTTGGTTGTCGATTTACAAGGCATCTTGAGTGACAAACAGAAAGTTTACTTCAGGAACCGTTTGTATTTTTCGCTTGTGAGGTTTCAACACCGCATCAACGGGGCAACCATGCATTTCTCGCGCAACGAAAACGGTGAGCGAGTCCATTGCACGATCAACGTAAGTATCGAAGGTTCTGGAATCGTCTCTGCCAAACGATCGTGCAGCTCATCCGACAAAGGCCTTGAATTCGACGGTCAATGCCATCGAGCCAAAAGTCGCATTTCGAGTTGACTGGCGAGCTTGGTTCAACGCGGATACGCTGGCAACATGGTTGGCGTCCGCAAGTCGGCCTCTGAATTGGCTATTTGGAATCGTCAACAAAGATTCGCCATCAAATCGCTTCGCAAGCCGCTCTGCCAAGAACCAATAACGTTTCGCGCGGGCTAATTCAAAACTCATCCATGGTAAAGCCATCGGTGAGCGGCGAGGTGGTAGCCGCCGGTTCGAAGCGCTAACAACCGGCGGCAAGGTAGTGTTGATTAAATGTGAGCGGCAAGGCGCTAGCCGCCGGTGAACCCTCAAATACCGGCGGCTAGCGCCTTGCCGCTCACAGTATTAGGCTCGGCCGCGAGCCTCGCACTTCCTTCGTTTATTCAGTCGCTTCGATTGTTGACTGTCCCGAAACCGACAAACTAAAAAGCATTTCCAAGTTGTCGATGATGGTGTTCACCGCACTTCGTTTCCAAATTGGCTTGGCACAGTCAACCAAGTCATCGGTAACAACGGCCATGATTGACGTGTCTTCGGCAGCGATCGGCGTAACACCATCGGTTGCTCGAAAGACTTCGATTTTCGGTGCAGATGTTTGCGAATCTCCCTCGACCAATACGATATCACAATTTTTCATGATCGAATCAAACTGTTGATATCTGTCGGTGCCAGAACATGCAACATCTTGTGGCCAAAAAACTGCATTCATCCCGGGGGTTAACATGCCAACAGCCATGGATCCTGCCTGGCGATGAAGAAACGAGTCTTTTCCCGGCGTATCTAGTTCGTGCCGATGATGTGTGTGCTTGATCGTTCCAACAAGGTACCCTCGACGGGTTAACTCGGAAACTAATTCGACGATCAACGTCGTCTTACCACTGTTTTTTCGACCAATAATATGTATGCGTTTCATGTGTTGGCACCGATGGACGTTGGCGAGACAAATGAACCACTGCAAAACCATCTAAATTCATTAATACATTGCTTGACGAGACAACGATTCGTTGATTCTGGGATCGCCCACCGCAAACAAATTCGCGCGAGTCGCGATCCACCATGCAGCAAGACAATATATGCTAATGACAAAAACCGCGGTTCCAATTTCAACAAAACTGATTGTCAGGTTTGGATTCGATTGAGGGATCACGATCCAGTAAAGATCGAAGTAGTGAATCACAAGTAGCCAGACCACCCAGAAGATCATGATTTTTGAGTTTGATTTGACATGTCGCGACATAAACCCGCTGAATGGGATGAAAAAATGTGCCACCAGCAGAAAAATCGCAAGCCATCCCCAGCTGTTGGTATAACCCGTTGCAGTGGACATACCACGGTTGACCAACCATCCGGTTGTCTCGGGCATGTTGGCATACCATAACAACATGTACTGACTGAATCCGATATATGCCCAGAAGAAAACAAATGCAAAAAGCAATCTGCCCAGGTCGCGTTGAACCTCGTCGGAAAATACCGAAGGCACAATTTGAAAACGTTTCAGTAACAACACGATCAACAACAGCGACGCCAATCCCGCTACGGCACAACCTGAAAAGTAATAGACTCCAAAAATCGTGCTATACCATGCTGGATCAAGTGACATCAACAAATCAAAAGCGCCTAACGTCAGCGAGAATCCAAACAAGATGGTTGCAATCCCAGACCACCATTCCATTTTGCGAGTCAAATTGACATCTCCGCTGCGATCCTGCATGACCGAACAACGATAATAAAACACACCCAACCCAATCCAAATTGCAAACAACACTCCCCAGGTGATCAAGAATCGGGAACGGTTTAAAAATGGCTTGGAAACCGAATGCTCACGCTCTCCATGCGTTTGATCAGATCCGTTGGTTTTCTTGTTGGCGGATTCAGAAACTAAACTCACAGTATGGTTCTGCGGGACTGCAGATTCCAGATTCGCATGCGACGCTGAGGTTGTTGTTGTGGACTGCGACCAGCTGTAAATCAGGCCATCTCCGTTCCAAACCGACCAGGCGACAGGTAGAAACAGCAAACCTGTCACCAAAATGTTCAGGCAAAGTACTTCTGAAAAACGACGCACAACAACGGACCATCCTGCCCGCATCAGATGTTGAACCAGAACAAAAAAAAGTGACCCCAGAGAAATACTGAGTACAAACGCAAATGCCACAAGATAGCCTTGCATGAACCGCTGCATAGAATTTTCAACAAACAAACTATTGATAAATGCGGCGACTGCACCGACCAGCGCGATTCCGACCAGGATCATTGTCAAGTTACCTGTTAATTTCAACCGGCAATTGGCGAGGTCGCTCAACGCAATGTCGTTGGATTGATTGTTCACAACTACACTTCCATCAAAATTTCACTTCGCTGTTTTCGTTTTTTTTTCGACGCTGGCAACAGGCTGACTGGCTTGCAACTGTTTGAGGTAGGCTACGATTGCCCAACGATCTTCGACGCTGATCTGTGTTTTATATCCTGGCATGTTGCGAACGCCGTCACCTATCGCTTGAAAAATCTGTCCGGCGGGACGATCGCGAATCTCTTGTGTCAGCAAATTGGTTGGTGGAACCCATTTTGTCTCTTTGAGTGTTAATGCGCGTTGATGTAAAAGTCCGCTTCCAGCACCATTTGAGTCATGACATACAACACAGAAAATATCGTATCTTTCGCGCCCCCGCGCAAGTAATTTGTTGTCAACTTTGACACGACCCGGTACGGAATCAAAAAACTCAATCATTTCGGCTGCCCCTTTTCGAACCGTGTGATAGCCGCGGTAGTAATGGTCGTCTTGCTTCAAATGTCCCCGTGCAACCGTGCCAGCGATTGGAGCGCGTGCGGCCCGCCCATCGTCAAACAGAGTTGACGGTTGCTGCGCTCGAAATCCGGGTTGCAGATCCATATCCTGAATGTAGTGAATCTTTGGCTGTGTCGAATAACTGTTTCGTTTTTTATAAATCAGATAAAGCGGAATCCAGGTTCCAATGATGACAACGATCAAACCTGCCACCATCCACCACGGTGGTTTTCGTAAACGAAGCTCACGCCGCAAACGCCCAGGCGTTGGAATCGGAAATTGCTCTTGTTGGTATTCAGTCATCGGTGACCACCTCTACAGCAGAAGCACCTAACGAATTCAAAAAATTTTGTGTTTCGTCGACTTCGAATTTCGGGTCGTCTGCTTCAATGACAATAAAAAAACGATCTGCCGTTACCCGTCGAAATCGATCACTTTGAAACAGTGGGTTGTGAAGCATCGGAAGTTTGTTCAAGCCAAGCATTCCCAATAGCGTTCCAATTGCCGCGAACAAAACTGTCAGTTCGAACAGAATCGGGATATTGGCAGGCAGACTGAACAATGGCTTGCCACTGACCAGGTATTCGTACCCCTGGAACGGTGTTGGAACTCCGGTCACTGTCTTGGCATTGATCCACCAAACCAGCAACAGACCAACCAACAGTCCTACAATGCCGTGAACCAAAGTAATCCAGGGCAGGATGGTCGGTCGAAGGCCCATGGGTACATTGATACCGTGAATCGGCATCGGGCTGTGGACATCCCAATGTAAATACCCTTCGTCTCGAACGGATTCCGCAGCTTTGACAATTGCGCCAACGTCCTCGAACTCTGCGATCATTGCAAATGGCTTGATGTCGGTCATTATGTCCACCAATGTCCTTTCCGTTGTTCCCGAGGAGTGTCCGGATCGGGTTGATAATCGGAACGCTTATGAACATCCGTATGCGCTTGTGGCATTACCGTTTTGACTTCGGCCATCGCCACCATGGGCAGGAACCGGCAGAAAAGTAAAAACAATGTAAAAAACAGGCCAAAACTACCGAGCAACATTCCGAGGTCCGTCCAAGTTGGAACAAAAGCTGCCCAGCTCGATGGCAAATAGTCGCGACTGAGTGATGTCACCACGATCACGAAACGCTCAAACCACATTCCGACATTGACAAATATTGCGACGATAAAAACCAGCCAAACATTTTGTCTGACCGATCGAATCCACAGGAATTGAGGCGCGACAATATTGCAAAACACCATGACAAAAAACGCCCACCAGTAAGGCCCGAGAGGCCGATTCATGAATACAAATTGTTCGTAGTGGTGGCCGCTGTACCACGCCGTAAAGAATTCGACCGAATAGGCATATGCGACGATCAATCCAGTACCCAACATGATCTTGGCCATGTTTTCAATGTGTCGGGGCGTGATCAAATCTTTCAAACCAAACCACTGTCGACACGGAATCGCCAACGTCAAAACCATCGCAAACCCGCCGAACACAGCGCCTGCTACAAAGTAGGGAGGAAAGATCGTGGTGTGCCAGCCTGGTATCAATGACGTCGCGAAATCAAAAGACACTACGCTGTGAACACTCAATACCAAAGGCGTGGCCAAAGCGGCAAGTAACAAATAGGCACGTTCAAATCGCAACCAATGGCGATTGGAACCTGTCCAACCAAGCGCAAAAAAGCCATAAACCATCTGCGCGAATCGTCCTTTAGCACGATCACGCAAGGTCGCCAGATCCGGAATCATTCCCATATACCAAAACAACAATGAAACGGTTGCGTAAGTGCCGATGGCAAATAAATCCCATAGCAACGGGCTGCGCGCCTGCGGCCAGACCGCTTGTGTGGTTGGAATGGGCGCAAGCCACATCACCAACCAGATTCGGCCCACATGAATGGCTGGAAACAATCCGGCACAGATGACTGCAAAAATGGTCATTGCTTCGGCAAATCGGTTGATTCCAGTTCGCCAGTTTTGTCTCAACAAAAACAAAATGGCGGAAATCAACGTACCAGCATGCCCAATACCGACCCAAAAAACAAAATTGATGATTGGGAATCCCCAACTCACCGTGTTGTTGTTGCCCCAAACGCCAACTCCAGTTGTCAGAAGGTAAATTAACGTCACAACTAACAATGACAAAAGTGCCAGGGAAATAGAAAACGCGATGTACCAGGCTTTCGGAGTCTTTCGTAAAGTGATTTCTGTCACTCGGTCCGTGACTGTTGTGAAATCATTGTCGCCGAGAACCAATGGAACGCGCTCACGCGGATCGTTTTCCTGTGTTACTCGCTCACCAGCTGCAATGGCTTGAGAAGCATCAATGGCCATGGCTCGCCTCCGTCGATTCGTCATTGTTTTCAATGTTGCGAACTTTTGCCAAATACCGGGTGCGGGGTTTGATATTCGTCTCCTCGAGCATGGAATACGCACGCGCGTCCTGGTGAGCTTTACAAACCGCTGAAGATGTTTGATTCAAATCACCAAAACGAATCGCTTGTGTCGGGCAGGCCTGTTGACAAGCTGTAACCACTTCACCATCCAACAACTCCGGTTTGACGCGTTCACCCTGGGCGTGTTCATTCCGCGCTTTGATACGCGCAGCACTGATTCGTTGAACACAATAAGTACATTTTTCCATCACCCCCCGCATCCGAACTGAAACTTCTGGATTGAAAAGCATCTGCTCCAATTCGGTGAGCTCTTTGCTGGTTTGCTGATCAGGAATATCGAGCCAGGGTTTGGCGGGAGTTTTTGGGTTGGACGCGTGATAGTCGAAATAATTGAAACGCCGAACTTTGTAAGGGCAATTGTTTGCACAATATCTCGTGCCGACACATCGGTTATAAACCATGGCATTCAGTCCCTCTGTGTCATGTACCGTTGCGGCCACCGGACAGACTTGTTCGCAAGGGGCATCTTCACAATGCGCACACGCCATCGGTACATGAACGACATCTGGTGATTCAACATCACCTTTGAAATAGCGGTCAATCCTCAACCAGTGCATCTCACGGCTTTGCAAAACATTTGCTTTACCAACGATCGGAATATTGTTTTCGGATTGGCAGGCAACCACGCACGCATTACAACCGACGCATGCATTGAGGTCGATCGACATGCCCCAAGAATGTGGTGAATTGAATTTAGCAGGTGGATCAAACAGCGGAGCCGCCTGGGGTACATGAAACCCCGAGTGGACTTGATGAGGATCCTGCCGATGTTTTGTCAAAGTAGTCTCGCGGACCAGCAGCCCGGGCTGCGCTGGCTCGCCAATGCGTTTCGCACGCCCCGATTTTCCAACGGTGTCGATGAGATGATGTTCCTGAGTCAACGCAAGTTTGTGATGTTCGCGCTGTGGAGTTATCTGAGCGCGGGTTACCACGTCAAAATCTTTTGATGTTCGGATGGTATAAACATCAGCCCCGACGTCGGTCCCCAAATGTCCTGTTTTACGTCCATATCCCAGATGCAACGTCATCGAACCCGGTGCTTGTCCAGGTTGAATCAGAACTGGAATACGTTGTATTTCAAATTCACTCTCCGTTTTGATTGAAATAACATCGCCGTTGTTCAACTCATGACGCTTGGCGTCAGCCTGAGAAATCAATGCAGCATTATCCCAAGTCAATTTGGTCAACGGATCTGGCAATTCCTGCAACCAACCGTTGTTTGCAAATCGTC
Source organism: Pirellulaceae bacterium (assembly GCA_028280445.1). GTDB lineage: Bacteria > Planctomycetota > Planctomycetia > Pirellulales > Pirellulaceae > JANQLU01. The sequence continues at coordinate 93,286 of JANQLU010000023.1, forward strand.
CATCGTAGGTCGATGCATCGGGAACAAAACAAATTTCAAAATCGTGATGATGTTTTTCACCGACATTGTCTTGGCTGTTTTGTTTCGCAACCAAAGAATCCAAACTTTGTTGCACGGCAACATTGGAGCCAGATTTCTTGCTGAGTTTCGAGAGATCGACCAATGGGAATTGCGTTCCAGGCAACGCTCCATCATGCAGCAGTTGATTCCATTTCTTTTCCTGTTCAACTCCCAACTGCTTTGCAGTCTCACGAATGAGTTTTAATCCATCTTTGACTGGATTCCCGATGGCCAGAGACAACATTTCAATTTGTGAAATGCCGTCAAACAGCGGATAAATAATTGGCTGTCCGACACCGTATGTACCATCCCACGCACGACCGTCATTCCACGCTTCCAAATAGTGTGACTCCGGGGCATGCCAGGTACACTGTTGCGCGGTTTCGTTGTCAAACAAACCAAGATAAACAGACGTCAGACGACGCTGATTTTGCAATTCCAGCCGTAAGTCAGAAGGTGCATCGTAAACGGGATTGCCGTCTAAAATCAGTAAAGTGTCAACGGATTTGTTTCGCAACGCGCCCGCGAGAACAGCAATGGACTCGACACTGGAATTATTTTCCGCCAATGGCTCTTGAGTGTAATGAACGGTTGTGCCAACACTTCCGAGAAATTGATTGATCGTGTGAACAATCGCATGAATTTCAACCGGTTGAGAAGGTCCGGCAACGAGAAGACTCGCAGCACCCAAGCGTTTCAACTCCTTGCCCAATTGGTGAACATGTTCCTTCAATTGCGAATCTAGATCCACCAGAGCGTTTTCGAGCTCGATCCCGATTTCGGCAGCGATTGTTTTCAGCAACGCTGACATTTGTGATGGTGCAACAGGAATCCGGACATCACCAGCAGCACCTGTCACTGAATAACTCGATTCAAATGACCACATCCGGCTGTAGTTTTTCGAATCGGGATTTCGCCCGGCTGCCCAATCGTGACACCATTTTTGATGGCCAGGATGCAAACCCAGTAAATCCGCATCCAGACAGACAATGGTTTTGGATTTTTGCAAATCAAATTGCGGTCGCAACACACGGCCAAACGCCTGCTTCGTACCGGCAAATTCGTTGTCACGATTGATCGGCTGATAAACATGCCATTGAGCATTGGGAAATTTCAATTGAAATTCGCGGCGGAGACGATCAAACGTAGGGCTACTTTGGCTCTGAGCTAGAACATGAAATCCACGTCCGCCCGTTTTTCGAAGTGACGCGTATTTTGATTTAATCGTGTTCTCAAATATCTCCCGCGAGTTCTGTGACGGCTTCTCTGGTTTTGAATCGTGACCGTCAACATCTGGCGCATTTTGCGGTCGATAAATATAGCCGCGTGTGCGATCGGGGTCATACATTTCCAGGACGCTCGCCTGAGCGAATACACCCGACGCACCATTTGAAAATGGGTGTTGTTTGTTTCCCTCGATTTTGATGGGGCGACCATCCTGGCTTTTGACCAGAACTCCTGTTGCCACTCCTCCCAATTCAAATTGAGACGCAAAATATTCGGGGACGCCTGGCAAGAATCCTTCGGTTCGTTCTGATTGCGGACATACCGTTTGCTCGGGCCAACGACGGCAACCCGAAATCCCTGCTCCGGCAAGTGCAATCGAAGCGGCCATCAGTTGTGTAAATCGGCGTCGACTCAAACTTGACAACGCCATGTGAGGCCCCTCAGGAAACTCTTGTTGCATCTGCTCCAGAGCGTCCGGAGTTTCCGACAACTCGCTAATGCTTCTCCAAAAACGATCGGCTGTAGCTTGATTTTCAAATTGTTTTTGAGTTAGCGGTGACATGTCGTGCAATTGGTTAAAAACGCGGAATTGTGAATTTGATATTCTTCCAAAAGTTCTTTTGCAATTTCGGCTTGCGTTTTGTTGATTTGTGTCGCGGCCCAATCCATGTTGGTGATTTCAGAGCGGGGTCGCAGATGCGGTGTGGGGTCGCGATGACACTCCAGACACCAGGCCATGGACAGCGATTTTTCCTGACGAACAACTTCCATTTGGTCGACGCGCCCGTGGCAGGTCACACAACCGATCCCGTGATTGACGTGAGCTGAATGATCAAAGAATACGAAATCGGGTTGATCATGAATCTTCAACCATGAAATTGGTTTCCCGGTGGAAAAGCTTTCTTTGACTAGCCGGAGAGATTCCGCATCCGATTTGATACTGGCATGGCAATTCATACAGGTCTTTGAGTCTGGAATAGCCGCATATGATGTGGATTCCACAGTCGAATGACAGTAACGACAATCCAATTTCAAATCACCGGCGTGCAACTTGTGTGAAAATGCAACGGGTTGTTCTGGCTGATATCCGACATCGGTTGTCTCAGGAGAAATGAACAACCAGGTTACCAGAGGCACGTAGGTCAATATTCCGATGGCCAATATCACAAGCCCTGGAACCAGGTAGTTGGCCCACCGCGGAAACAGGAATCTGGCTGACGCTGATCCAGTCGTGCTGTCTGTTGACATCTGGTTTCTCCGTCATCCGATTAAAAAGAAAAGTAAAAACCACAAAACCAACCACACGATTCCAATGGACCAGAACAACACCGTTTGTTGTGCAAGCTGAATTTGGACGGCCAAACTCAGTTGCAATTCACGACGTAATACAATCGCGGTTCCAGAACCGAATACGCACAGAAAATGAATTGCCAATACAGCAGTCGCGGCAACAAATAACCAAGAGAGTGTCGACTGGTATCGCTTTCCGTCGAGCGTTTGCGTCGTTTGACCGAACGATCTCAACGGACTCACGGTTGTCGTTGCAATATTGCTGGGTCCCGGAACAAGCGGCGCGGATGGCACCACCCATCGATTCAATTGAGGAGCGTTGGAAGCTGCCATTTGGTTTCCAACGGTATCGACGTAGGCCACCAGGCCGGCAATTTCTTTTTCTGTCAAAACGTCGAGCAATCCTGTCGGCATTGCTGATACTTTTGATTTGACTTGTTCGTCGATGTCTTCCTTTGGAATTGTCAGGATTTCCTTGGGCTTCAGTAGATCCGTCATCAACTCAATTTTTTCATCTGATTCCTTGACGATCAGCCCAGACACACTGCTGCCATCCATCAGCAGGAATTGATGGCTTTGAAATTTCTCACCAATCTCAGCAGAGGGCTCGAGCATATGCTGCAACAGTTTTTCGCGCGAGTACTTCAGTGCAATCTGGTCGAGTGTTGGCCCCAGTTCCTGACCTGCAACTGCAGCCATATGGCATTTGTTGCAAGTTGCTTTGACAAAAGCTTTCATACCGATCGATACGGACTCTTCGTTTGCCACGATCTTGAGAGATTTCAAATCTGACATTTTCCACTTGCGAACGACTTTTGCCGGCTGATTGCTGAACTGAGCTTGCAAATTGCTGAAATCCGTCGAAGAACTGGAGGCTGACAAAGATGCTTGCCCAGAAGATTGAGAATCCAGGTCTTTGAGAAACGCAACGAGATCGGCGATTTTTGATTCATCCAAAAACGGGTTGCCACCTTTGGCTGGCATAACCTTGCCCGATTTATTGGCGGGATCGTTAGCTGCCCTGCCATTGCGAATCAACGTTGCGATTGCCCGGTCATCGGCAGTCTTCAAAAAATCGCTAGTTAGCAAGGATGGCGCGGCATTCGGAACGCCGGCTCCGGTTGGGCCATGGCAAGTCACACAGGACATTCCAAACCATTTTTTTCCGTCGGACGCATTGCCTGCGATGGACGTTTCTGCGGCAGAATCGGAATTGCCGTTTGCCATTGGAAACTGCGAACGAACGTCCATGTATTTGGGGCTGCCAACCAACTGAGTTGTAATATTCAACAACAAAATACCGATCACAATTGCGGCGCTGCCAATTGCAATCGCCAAAAGATTTGTGGAATGCGCGATGTTTCGTTCCATCGCCGCACGACGAGATTGGACTAGAAACCACGATCCCCACGCGGCTGACACAACCGTGATCAAACCCCAGACCAGATCGGTGACATTGCCAAATTCAGTGAGGAAAGAGTGGCGATTGACGAGGAAAGCCCAGATGACAATCCCCATCGCAAAAAACTCGATCGCAAACAGAGTAAACAAAAAGCCAACAATCGAACCGGTCTTTCGTCCACCTGACCGAGTATCGCTGGGATGATTCGTCTCGGAATGTCCTGCAGAACCACTCATAACTTCGATCTGCTTTTGTTGCACAACCAATTTGCAGCGTATCTGTCCCAAAAAAGGGCCGAATACACCGAAAAAACCGCCGCAAACAGAAAACAAAGATAAAATACTCTTTTATTCTTGAATTTGCAAGATGGTAATGCTAAAACATTTCAAGGAAAATTTGCCTCTTTCTGGAGCGCGATGAAATGGCAACACTGCAATCGAACGAACGCAACGTGATTACCGTTGGTCTGATTGGGCTCAACGCGATTCTTGTCGGTATTTTGGTATATGCCACCTGGAAATCCGGCACCCAATACACCCCAGCGAAGATCGAAAATTTTGTTCAGGAGCAATCCGAAAACAGCCGGTAGGGTCGCACCAACAACCAACTTGAATGGACCATTTAGACTTAGACCACGTCATGTTGGGCAAACCGAGCCATTGCTGGGAGCGGGCTAAAAATCGCAAGAAGCGGATGCTAACTGGTTGTTGCAGTACGACGCAGGTCCGGAGGATGCTTTGCAAACACTTCAAAATCAGTACTTTTCAAGTAATCAGTCTCGATCTGCTTCATGGCAACCAGGGAATGATGCAGCGGGCACGGCTCACCGTCACCGCCATTTTCGGAACACCAGCCCGGGCCAAACGGGCAACCGGTATGCGCCTCGCGTTCAAACAGACTGACAACATCAAACAATGAAATCTCTCGCGGAGGTTTTGCCAACAGATAACCACCGCCCGGTCCCGGCGCACCAGTAATCAACCCAGCTCGGGCCAACGCAGTCAAGATCTTGGCCGCCAGCGGCTGGGCCAGATTACGAGCTTTGGCGATGTCCCCCGATGAGGCTTTCTGATTTTCCGGGTAGAGTTCCGCCAATCGACTCATGACAGCGATAGCGTTTTGAGTGGTTTTCTGGTGCAACATAGCGATAGGCTTCCCCCGAATCGATTATTCATCACACGAGCCGCACCCCTTTGCTCTGTTGTCGATGCGTCAGTTTTGCCGTGGCGACCCGTTTCCCAATGAAACACAGGCTCACCAAGCTTATTTTTGAATTATAGAGTTCCACCGGCTTGACTTACAAGTGAAAATCAACTAAAAACAGAATTCAAACTCTTTAATTCGGTTTTTACTCACTGAGAGGAGTTGTCATGGCGGGTCGAAAGTCAAACGGTGAATTGCCCAGCAGTTCGGAAACGTCGCCTGCGACTGCCAGCCGCCGGCAATTTCTCTATCAAATGGCAGCAACAGGCATCGGCGCTGCAGCATTCAATCAATTTGCTGCAGCGGCTCTGCAGGACATCAAACCCGTTGTTGTCGACAATCCACTGGGAAATTACCCCGACCGTGGTTGGGAAAAAGTCTATCGCGATCTTTATAAATCCGACTCGTCATTCACATTTCTTTGCGCGCCCAATGACACTCACAATTGCTTGCTCCGCGCTCATGTAAAAAACGGGGTGGTCACTCGCATCAGCCCCAGTTTTGGTTTTTCAAAAGCAACCGACCTGGAAGGCAACCGTGCCAGTCAGAGATGGGAACCTCGTTGCTGCCAAAAAGGACTTGCGCTCGTTCGTCGATTTTATGGTGATCGACGTTGTAAACGACCGCTGATCCGAAAGGGATTCAAACAATGGGTCGACGATGGGTATCCACGTGATCCTGACACTGGGGCTGTTGACCCCGACAAGTATTTACGTCGAGGCGAAGATGACTGGATCGCAGTGAGTTGGGAAGACGCCTACAAGTATTCAGCAGCCGCCATGATCAACATTGCCAAAACCTATACTGGCGAAGCGGGTAAAAAACGACTACTTGCACAAGGCTACGATCCACTAACTGTACAAGCGACTCAGGGCGCCGGTACTCAAACTTTGAAATTTCGCGGCGGGATGGCGGCGCTGGGTGCAACTCGAATCTTTGCTCAATATCGTGCCGCCAATTCGATGGCGCTGCTCGATTCGGCGATCCGAAAAGTTGACCCTTCCAATGCGATCGGAGCAAGAGGTTGGGACAACTATTCGTGGCACACTGACCTTCCACCAGGTCACCCGATGGTCACAGGGCAACAGACCAACGATTTTGATCTTTGCAATGTGGAACACTCGAAACTAGCCATCGTTTGGGGCATGAACTGGATCTGTACCAAAATGCCAGACGCGCACTGGTTGACCGAAGCGCGCATGAAAGGCACCAAAGTCGTCGTCATCGCTGCTGAATACTCGGCCACGATGAACAAAGCCGACGAAGCAATCATTGTTCGGCCTGGAACGACTCCTGCCTTGGCAATGGGGTTGGCTCAAGTCATCGTCAAAGAAAAACTGTTTGATGAAAACTACGTCGCTGCCAACACGGATTTGCCGTTTTTGATTCGTATGGACAACGGAAAACTCCTGCGGGCTGACGAAGTATTTGCCAGCTACCGACCTGCAGATCTGGTGAACGGCGTCACCATCAAAAAGCCCAACGGAAAACCTGTGGCTCCCTACCAGCAGCCTGGTGCCATGTTGCCGGAAGCAAAACGAAATGAGTGGGGCGATTTCGTCGTTTTCGATGGCAATACGAACAAACCTGTTGCAGTCAATCGTGACAAGATTGGCAAATATTTTGCTGCAACGGGGATCAATCCCAAACTCGACGCGCAGGTCGACGTTACTCTTGCCAACGGAACACGTGTTTCCTGCCAGACCGTTTTTGCCGCGACGAAAAAACTGCTGAACGACTCTTACACGGAAGAAAAAACGGAGAAATTAACTTGGGCGCCTCGAACGGCGATCTTGTCGCTGGCTCGCCAGATTGCCGCCAACCCAACCAAAGTGGCGTTTGTTGTTGGAATGGGGCCCAATCAATATTTCAACAACGATTTGAAAGATCGCGCCGTGTTCCTGCTGGCGGCCCTCACAAAAAACATCGGTCACATTGGCGGAAACGTCGGTTCTTACGCGGGGAATTATCGTGCCTCATTCTTCAGCGGAATGGGCCAATACGCTGCTGAGAACCCGTTCGATATCGAACTTGATCCAACGAAACCCGCGCGGCAGAAAAAATATTTTCGCAGTGAGTCAGTTCATTATTTCAACCACGGAGACAAAATCCTGCGCTATGGCGATGCTGTGCTGACGGGCAAGTCCCATTTGCCGACTCCAACAAAATCGATTCACGTCTCTAACTCCAATTCGTTAATTGGAAACGCCAAAGGACACTATGAAACGGTTGTCAATACGCTCCGGCGCGTCGAGTTTTTAGCCGTCAACGAATGGTGGTGGACAGCCAGCTGTGAGTACGCCGATGTCGTTTTTCCGATCGATAGTTGGGCCGAGATGAAATTTCCCGACATGACAATCAGCGTTACCAATCCTTTCCTGTATGTCTTCCCAGCAACACCTTTGCCGCGAATTCACGATACACGTGGTGATATTCAAGTCGCTGCCGGAGTTTGCGCAGCCGTCGGTGATTTAATCGGCGACAAACGGATGCGCGATTATTGGAAATTTGTTCATGAGGGCACGAGTCGACCCTATCTGCAACGCATTCTGAATCACTCCAATGCGTTGCGCGGATACAAAATCGAAGATCTCGAAGCAAAAGCTGCCCAAGGCATACCGGCAATCATTCAAACCAGAACGTATCCCAAAATCGGCGGTTGGGAACAATCCAACGAAGATCGGCCGTGGTACACACGCACTGGACGTTTGGAGTTCTATCGAGATGAACCGGAGTTTATTGACAGTGGAGAAAATCTGATCGTTCATCGCGAGCCAATTGATTCGACGTTCTACGAACCCAACGTGATTGTTGCCGAGCCGCATCCGTTATTAAAACCCAAAAGTCCGGCAGATTACGGAGCGGACCATCGCGATGTTTCCGGGGAAGCCCGCCAGGCTCGCCATGTCATCCGAACCGTTGACGAGTTGTTGAAAACACAACATCCGTTGCGACAGTACGGTTACAACTTGATCTTTCACACACCCAAGTATCGTCACGGCGCCCATACGACGCCAACCGATGTCGACATTATTGCGGTCTGGTTTGGACCGTTTGGAGATATGACACGCTCTGATCGGAGAATGCCAACGGTTTCCGAAATGTATGTTGACATGCATCCGCTGGATGCCAAAGCACTGGGAATCGAAGACGGCGATTATGTCTGGATCGATGCCGACCCCAAAGACCGACCATTTCATGGATGGGAGAAAAACAGCAAATGGCACAAAGTTGCGCGCTTGATGGCACGCGCTCGTTATTATCCCGGTACGCCGCGTGGCGTGACGCGAATGTGGCACAACGCGCATTGTGCAACGATGGGAACCGTCATAGGTGCCAAAGAAAATGCAAACGGTATGGCGCGATCCCTGGTCACGCTTTATCAATCCATGTTCCGCTCCGGAAGTCACCAAAGTTGTACGCGTGGATTCATCAAGCCAACTCACATGACAGACACATTGAATGTCAAGCAGTTGCTGACTCAGGACATAACCGAAGGGTTCGTTCCCGATGTTCACTGTCCGACGGGTGCGCCTCGTGAAGCGATGGTGAAAATCACGCGCGCAGAGGCTGGCGGATTGAACGGACGTGGCCTGTGGCGTCCGGCCGCCAATGGGATGCGACCGACTTACGAAAACAAGATCATCAAAAAGTTTATTGCTGGAAAATATTGCAAACGGACCACTTAACTGAACTTGGCAATACACGTTGACTCGAACTAACGAGGACAATCACCAGACGCACAAAGGAAATGAACCATGGCCAAACGATTCAATTGGCAGATCGGTCGCGAACTGGAATACCCCTATGACGCGCCGCCTCCCAAACGGCAGGTTGCCTACATTTTTGATACCAACAAGTGCATTGAATGCCAGACGTGTACCGTGGCCTGCAAAACAGCCTGGACCAGCGGCAAAGGGCAAGAAACCACGTTTTGGAACAATGTTGAAACCAAACCTTACGGCAGTTATCCACAGGGCTGGGATTCGAAATTGATGGACCAATGCGGTGGCTGCCAGTGGAATCAGGAAAACAAACTTGTCAGTTTGACCGTGTTTGAAAAAAACGGAAAAGGCAAGCCACCCGCCGGCCATATGCCAACGGATAAAGACTATGCATCTCCGAACCACGGTGAAGACGATATTTCCGGCATGGTCGATCAAGGACACCACTTCGGTGGATTACATCCCGTCTGGATGTTTTATCTGGCTCGAATTTGCAATCATTGCGACCATCCCTCTTGCCTGGCCGCGTGTCCGCGCAAAGCGATTTACAAACGAAACGAAGACGGGATTGTTTTGGTTGATCAAAAACGTTGCCGTGGCTACCAGGAATGTATCAAGGCATGTCCCTACAAAAAAGTGTTTTACAACATTATCAATCGAGCCAGTGAAAAATGCATTGGTTGTTACCCACGAGTCGAGGAAGGTAACGTCGCGCTTTGTGTTGAGTCTTGCATTGGAAAAATCCGCCTTCACGGATTCCTGACAACCGACGGCAAACCGCGCGAAGACAATCCCTTGGACTATATCGTCAAAATTCGAAAACTCGCGTTACCCAGTTATCCGCAGTTTGGAACCGGCCCGAATGTTTTTTATATCCCGCCAGTTCATGTCCCGAATGAATTCCTGGAACAAATCTTCGGCCCCGGAGTCGAAGACGCCAAAAAACTATACAAAGCCCTCAAGGACGACAAAAAACTGTTGGGCGCCATGATGTTGTTCGGAGCCAGTGATCGCATCCTCACTCGCTTCGAAGTTCAAGGAGACGAAGCCGTGGGCTGGGACGTCGATAACAAAGAAGTCGCGCGAGTTCCGTTTACCGAACCCACATACTATCGAAAACACCTTGATCCCAAAACGTCTGCATACCGACACAACACTGCGTAACACAGGAGCACAAGCAATGGCTCGCAACGACAATTCACGAATGGTCATCCTGTTTATTTCCGGTTTGTTCGTTGTCGCGTTGACGATGATCGCCGTGATTTATGTTTCTACACGACGCCCTGTTGTCGTGGTCGTACCAGGAACGGACGCCGGTCGTCAATCGCCGTTAGCGCCTGGTTCCACTGGTTCACCGTCTGATATTGCATCCGCCAATGCAGCGCCGACGCTTCCAACCATTTCCCTGGTTCGAATCAATGCAATCCCAGCAATCGAAAAACCGCTCGACCCTGCCTGGGACCAAATTGCGACGGTGGAAATACCTTTGCAAACACAACAAACGTCTGAGCCCATGTTGATAGACATCACGGTGCCTCGAGTCAATTTACAAACGGCCTATAACAGCGACCGGATTGTCTGGAGAATTTCATGGGAGCAAGAAAAACCTTCGTATCAAAGCAATGTTGGTGAATTCTCAGATGCCGTGTCGCTTCAATTCCCGCTGAAAGACGGTGCGCCTTATACGATGGGTGGACCGGATATGCCGGTAGCGATGATGTACTGGAAAGCGCTTTGGCAAAAAGACGTTGATGAAGGTTTTCAAGATGTTTCTGATGTCTATCCAAATTCATGGACCGACTTTTATTGGTTCGCAGAAGGCACCGGCCCACAGCCGGTTACCACTGGATTCAAAAACAAGAACGCATGCCCCTTCATGGCAGGATCAGCTACCGGCAATCCCATGTCGACGGTCAATCGAAAACAGCCGGCTCAGGAGCTCAAGGCACATGGGTTTGGAAGTTCGACCGATGTTCCCAATTCGACCATCAAAGCACGCGGGGCTTGGAAAGATGGCCGTTGGTACGTCGTATTTGAAAAACCGAACAACAATGCAGATCCATTGATCAAACGATTTTTTGAAAATCCGGACAAACAACTGATTGCGTTAGCTGTCTGGGACGGTCAAGCGAAAAACCGAGGCGGGCGCAAGCACATCACGAATTGGATTCCCATGAGGATCGAACAATGAAACGTCAAATTCGATTGTTGGCCCAAGCCGATTTAGTGTTGCTGCTGGCCGATCTGTTTCGCTCACCGGAGAATATTCGTCATTCTCTCGACAGTCTAAAAAAAGCAAACCTGGCCATGTTGATCGAAGCCACAGGTTTGAGGGGTCGTACCAAACTAGTTGAGCAACTGCATCGTGCAGTCAAATTGGCACGACGGGCAGACGTCACAGAATGGGCTGCATGTTATCGTCTGCTGTTCGATGGTTCGATCGTTTGCCCGATCAACGAAGCGGCATACATTCGTCGAGACAAAGGCTCCATTATCGGTGATATCTGTGGGTTTTATCGTGCGTTTGGCTGGGCAGCGGCTGAACAAACTGGCGAACGCCCAGACCACTTGTTGGTCGAGTTGGAATTCGCCGCAATGTTGCTGGTCATGGCAGCCCGCACAGAAACCAACGAACAAGCTCGATTGACCGAAGAAGCGCTTGCAGAATTTACACGTCAACATTTGAGTGATTGGCTACCGTTGTTTTGTGAACAATTGCGACTGTCCACATCTTATCCTTTGCTGGTTGAATCAGCCAACGTTGTTCAATTGGTGTGGCGAGCTTTGGTGAATTGGCATGACTGGACCGTTGATCCCGCTCCGACCGGGACGACGGGTGTAACCCGCGAACCAGAAAACCCATACGAATGCGGCGCGCCCGACCTGGTGACTCTTGAAACGAAAACAACGCATTGACATCCACAATGTTGGTATAGAAAAAAGGAACTGGAAATGTCTGCTGTATTATCAGAAACCGTTGTTGGAAAAATCGTTGCAAAACAACCTGCGACTGCCCGCGTTTTTGAAAAATATCAAATCGACTATTGCTGTCAGGGAAATACGACACTGGTTGACGCTTGCAAGCGACAAAAGGTTGATATCGATCAAGTTGTTTCGGAAATCGAACAAGTTCAAAATACTGGTGTGACAGAGCACGACCCTGATTGGAACGAGACTTCGTTGACTGAACTGGCCAACCATATTGTCAACACACACCATGCGTTTATGGCGAGCGAACTTCCTCGGATCTCAGGACTAATCGAACAAGTCTCCAATGCTCACGGCCAACAACAACCGGAACTGGCAAACGTGGCCGAAGTGTTCCAGATGCTGCGTCAGGAACTCGAATCTCACATGGATAAAGAAGAAAATATTCTGTTTCCTGCAATCCGGGCAATGGAGCCCAGCAAATCCCCACAGGCATTTCCGTTTGGTAGCGTCGCGAACCCCATTCACGCGATGGAGCATGAGCACGACGAAGCCGGCAATGCCCTGCGTCGGTTACGCGAACTAACTGGAGACTTCAAACCACCGGCAAATGCTTGCCCGACTTACATGGTCATGCTGGAGTCGCTGGAAAACCTCGAGCGTGATCTCCATTTGCACATTCACAAAGAAAATAATATCCTGTTTCCTCGCGCAAAAGAATTGGAACAGAAGCTTTGTAGAAATTAACGGGACAGATCTGATGGGCTTGGGGAAACAAAAACGCCTCACGAATTATGCATCCTGTGCAGGCTGAGCCGGTAAAATACCGCCAGATGCGGTCGCACAGGTTGTGCGAGACTTGCCCAAATCACTGGATGAGCGACTTGTCGTCGGCACAGAAGGCTTCAGTGATGCTGGAGTTTTTGCAATTGCACCGGGATTGCTATTGGTCCAGTCCCTTGATTTTTTTGCGCCACTGGTAGACGACCCTTATGTGTTTGGGCAAATCGCGGCTGCCAACTCCTTGAGCGATGTATTTGCAATGGGAGGCACACCGACGACAGCACTCAACATCGTTTGTTTTCCGGATGACAAACTGAGCTTGGATGTATTGACAGAAATCCTTCGGGGCGGTTCTGACAAAGTTCACGAAGCCGGAGCGACGATCGTTGGCGGCCACTCGGTACGTGACAAAGAAATCAAGTACGGATTGTCGGTGACAGGAATCGTCTCTCCCGACCAGTTGATGACCAATCGCGGTGCACAACCTGGCGATGTGTTAGTCTTGACCAAACTGCTTGGCACCGGTTTTATCACGACGGCGATGAAGAAAAACAAGTGTTCTGCTGAAATCGTTCAAGGCGCAATTCAAAACATGGCTGGTTTGAATAAAATTGCAAGTGATGCGGCAAAACAGTTTAGAGTCGGCGCGGCAACGGACATTACCGGGTTTGGATTAGCAGTCCACGCGTGTGAGATGGCACAAGCAAGCAACGTTTCTTTTGACATTGAGCTGCGGCACATTCCCGTCTTGGAAGGTGCACTCGATTTGGCGAAACGCGGTTTCACAACACGTGCAAACAAAACGAATCGCGAGTTCAGCCAAACCATGATCGAGATCGCGACCGATGCCGATGATGCATTGATCGAAGTGGTCTTCGACCCCCAGACATCAGGTGGACTCCTGATGAGCGTTTCAGAATCTGAATCAGAAGAGTTGGTCAAAACCATCAACCAACAGTCAACGGAAACGGCTCAAATTGTCGGTACTGTGCGGGAAAAACAGGAGTATGAGCTACGGTTGGTTTGAAGGTTTCTTCTTTGTCGGGAGGACGAGGCTCCTGCCGAGCCAAGGCGTAGCCAATGTGTAGGGCCGGTTCCCACCGGCCATTCCAACTGTGAGCGGCAAGGCGCTAGCCGCTCATCGGTGGCGTCGCCTTCCCAACTCATTTTTGAATGGCGGCGTGCATGTTCAGCAGCCAACAACCGATGCCGGCGGCTCCTTGCATGTAGCCCGTCTGTGCCTTCAAGCCTTTGGGGTCGACGCGATTTTCAGCGTGAATCCATTTTAATCCTTTTTTGCCATCATCTAATTTAACCACGGTCGCGCGCTCGATGATGTCTTTTGACAATCGTTTGCATTCGTCCAAATAACGCTGCTCCTTGGTTCGCCGATACATTTTGAAAATAAACTCGGCCACACCCGCCGAACCGCAACATTGTCCCGTGTTGTTCCAAAAACCGGCGGTGCGTTTTTTATGCAATTGCGCCGCGACGATGGCGTGGGCGTTTTGCATTGTGAGTTTTTGATAGCGCTTTTGATCGGTGGCTTGGTAGAGATTCCAAAAGAAATTACCCGTGCCAGCGGGGCCGTGACACCAACCGAGATAATAAAGTTTGTCGCCATTGTCGGTGTCGTGGAAAATCAAACAGGTGTCATTTTCAATCTTGGCCACCGACTCCAAGTACTCGGCGCCCCGCGTCGCCGCTTTCAAAAAACGATCGTCGATTTTTTTGCCCTGCTTCTTGGAATGTTTCACAACTGCCTGATGCAATCGCACCAGGAAATCGGCGTTGCCGGCAGTGCCATGCGAATAATTAGGATACTCACGAGCAAAAGTCGAACTGACTTTCCAGCGCAAACCTTTCGCTTTACCATCGCGATGTTTTGGATCGGCACCTTCGACCGCATCAGCAATCAAGCCATCGCCGATTTCCATTGCCAACTGCAATGCTCCCGCCTCGCCGAACTCGTTGTAGACGTCGACCAGAAACATTCCAACGCCAGCACTTCCACTGATGACATCTGTAACACCGTTGAAATGTACGCCTGATGTTTTTTTGATTTTTGCCTGTTCGAGCATTTTCACACATTTCAAAACAGACTTGCGGTAAATTTCATTTTGAGTTTCTTGCCAAAGATTCAACAACACCCAGCCGTAACCGCTGTAACCGGTAAATAGACCAGGTTGGATCTTTTTCGGTGCTTTATCGATTGCCGCAATCAACCCTCGGGCGCCTTGCTCGGCTTCCGCCAAGTGCGCTTTGTCCCGAGTGGCTTGATGCAGTTTTAAATAAAACAGGACAACCCCGGCGTCGCCATGATAGAGATCCAGCGTACTGCGTTTCGACCGGTCGGGATCATTTGGCCAAGTACATGTGCCGTCTTTGTTTGTTATTTTTACTGACTGGAGCCAATTGGCGATTTGAAAGCACGCTTGGAGGTATGTTTGATCACTCTGCTTGGCCGGAGTCGTTTCTTGTGCGGTGATGGAGGAAACTAACACACCAGGAAAAACGAAACAACAAACCACCAGAACAACTTGTTTGAATAGCATTGAATTTTGTCGGAGTCGTGCCATGGTTTCTCCCAACGTTAAAAAGATTTCCGAAATCGACTTCCATGATACCGTAGTGCAAAGCGACCTGCACATCGTTTTCATTTGTAAACAGTACTTGGTTTTTGCGTTGGCAACAAAGCTGTGCATAAAAAGGCTCACGCGGAGTCGCAGAGGCGCAGAGATTTGAAAAGCACCTATCAAGAAATTGACGATTCGATTGATGACTCGGTTGGCAGATTTAGAACATTTTTAAAATTGTATTCTTCCTAACTCTGCGCCTCTGCGTCTCCGCGTGAGCCTTTCTTCATCGATAGAAACGAGTTATTCCGTCTACTTTCTGTCGAGCACCGTCTCAAGCAATCAAATCGCGAACGACTTTGCCATGAACGTCGGTCAACCGAAAATCGCGGCCGGAATAGTGGTACGTCAATCTTTCGTGGTCAAAACCCATTAGATGTAAAATCGTTGCCTGCAAGTCGTAAACGTGGACCGGATTTGACGTTGCGTGGAATCCGAATTCGTCGGTCGTCCCATAAGTCATGCCGGGTTTCGTTCCTCCGCCGGCCATCCACATGCTAAAGGCTTGCGGATGATGGTCGCGTCCCGCTTTACGTCCGAGAGCAAGATTGGTTTCGACCATGGGTGTTCGCCCAAACTCTCCGCCCCAGATAACTAACGTTTGATCCAACAAACCTCGTCGTTTTAAATCGGCCACTAGCGCTGCGGACGCTTGTGCTGTCGCTGCACAATTTCTTTTCGTGTTCCCTTCGACATCGCTGTGTGCGTCCCAACCAGAATGGTAAATATTGATAAAGCGAACTCCACGCTCGACCATCCGCCGAGCGAGCAGACAAGCTCGGGCAAACGACGGCTTGGAGGGCTCACAGCCGTACAGCTTCAATGTTTCGCCAGTTTCTTGCGACAAATCCATCAACTCGGGTGCCGACGTTTGCAATCGCGCCGCCATTTCAAACGAAGCGATGCGAGTCGCAATCTCTGGGTCTTTGACGGCATGTTGCCGTTTCGCGTTCAAACGATTGATCAAATCAAAAGAGTCTCGCTGAAGTTCTGGCGAGAATTTCGCTGGCGTCGCAACATTGAGAATCGGGTTTTCACCATTGCGGAGCCGCACGCCCGAATAAACGGTTGGCAAAAATCCACTTGACCACAACGACGTGCCTCCACTGATTCCCGCACCGGTACTCATCACCATAAACGCGGGCAAGTCCTGGGTTTCTGATCCCAATCCATACAACGCCCATGAACCAATACTTGGCCGGCCAGGCTGTGAGAACCCAGTATTCAAAAATGTTTGCGCGGGAGCATGATTAAACTGGTCAGTCTTGACCGTGTGAACAACACACAAATCATCGGCAATTTTGCCGAGTGGGCGAAGCGGTGAACCAAGAGTCAATCCCGACTCGCCATACTTGTCAAATTTGAACCGAGGTCCCATCACAGCCGCATCGGGTTGGATAAAAGCATAGCGCTGCGAACCAACGACCGATCGTGGGAGCGGTTTGCCTTCGAGTTTGGAAAGGGTTGGTTTGGGTGTAAACAATTCCAACTGGCTCGGTGCACCTGCCATAAAAAGATGAATGACGGCTTTCGTCGTTGGTTCAAAATGCGGCTGTTTTGGCGCAAGCGGATTTTCCGATGTGCGTTTCTCCAACTCAGAATGCGACGAAGCGCTAGTCGCGATTTGGTTCGTCAGAAGTCCGGCCAGGGCAATTTTGCCAAGCCCCACTCCGCATTCATGGAAGAAATATCGACGCGCCAGTCCGTATTTGGAATCAAGTTCGTTCATCGTTCAGTTTTTTGTGATCGTTTCATCGAGGCACAGGAGGACACGTGCCAAAGCTGTCCAATTTTGGTGCTTTTGATAAAAACGGGTTAACATCTGTAATTCGTCGGTGCTCGGTTTTCGCGTGAGCACCCAGCGAAACCCAGCTTCGATTTTTTGCGGCGTTTTTCCAGTTGCTTTCGACATGCGTTTTCCCAACGCTTCTGAAATTTCCAGAAACATCGGGTCGTTCATTAACGTCAATGCCTGCAACGGTGTGTTAGAAGTGTTGCGTTTGGCAATACAGGACTCACCGGAAGTCGCATCAAACGTTGTGTACATTGCAAACGGCGCTGTTCGCTTTTGGTAGGTGTAAACACTGCGGCGAAAACGATCTCGACCCGTACTGGCTTGCCAACGAGATTTTTGAAAATTTGCCGCCGCACCTTTGGGCTGTGGAGGCCGAACAGGCGGACCGTACATCGTCGAATCCAATAAACCGGATGCCGCCAAAGCGGTGTCGCGAATGATTTCCGCTTCCAGACGTCGCCGTGGAAAATACGCCAACATCCGCCGGGCATCGGCTCGTTTCGTATTGACGTTGGATGACTGTTGATAAGTTTGACTGGTCACGATCAGACGGTGTAGTTTTTTTATGGACCAATTTTGATCCATGAATTCGACCGCGAGGTAATCGAGCAAACGGGCGTGTGTCGGATGGTTGCCTTGCATTCCAAAATCGTCGAGCGTGGCAACCAATCCAGTTCCAAAAAACGCAGCCCATTGTCGATTGGCAACGACCCTGGCGGTCAACGGATTGTCGCGCGAAACAATCCATCGCGCAAACTCCAATCGGTTTGTTGGGATTTTCTGTTGTTTCGATACAACAAGAGATTCGGGAAGATTTACCGCAACTTCGTCTTTCGGCTGAATAAACTCGCCACGATGATAGAGAAAATTTCTTCGTTTTTTTCCGTAAGTGCGTTCACGCATGATCAGCGTTGACACACCGCTATTGGTCCGCAGCAAGTGACGAATTTTGTCGGCATGTTTTTTTACCTGCGGCGCTTGCATCAAAAATCGCTCTCGCAGAACTTTGTTTTCAGACGCTTTTTTGGAATCTTTGAGTAGCTTCAAATCCTGGTCCGTTAAAACAGACGCTTGAACCTCTCGCCGCGCATTGGTAGCACTCAATCGAAATTTACCAAGCGAACTGGCAAAGTGCCGGCCGAATTCCATGGTCAATGTAAACGGCTTGCCTGCTGGCAATGGTTGTTTGAGGTTAAACACGGCGACATTCCTGAAACCTTGTTGGCCAGCGACCGACCATCCGGATTGAAATTTTCCATCGGTTGCCAATTCCGCTGCAACACGGTGGTTTCCAAATTGGTTTTTGGCGTAAGTTTCCGATGAACGAGACCACTGAAGTGGTTTTGTTCCCTGAGGCTGCAATTTGATTTCCGCCAAAAAGAAATCGCCCTTGCGACCTTCGTAAAATGTCATGCCTGGACCGCCGCCCGGCAAACGCGAATCAGGTAACACTTCGAGGCGGATAGCTGTGATCTCGGATTGGCTGGGTGGAAAAACCAGTTTATAGGTATCGTGCTTGGTCGTATCTCCGCGAGCAAAAATAACGCCATCTCGTTCGAGAGACAAATGCGGTGCATTGGTCGACATCGATGTGGGTATCATCGTTTTCCAGGCAGTGATGTTTTTCGATTCTCGTTGCAGCCATTTTTTAAATGCCGATTCCAAATCGGGCCCACGATACTGCTTGCTTTGTTTTGGCCATAACTTACCCAAATTTGAAAGCAACGCTTGAGCTTGTCGTTTGTCTTTGGCGCGCCGCGCAAGTTCGGCGTCGGTTTTGAGAAAATAGTCGGGTTCATCGGCGTTGTTGAAATACGCCATCATCGAAAAATATTCTTTGTGGCTGATCGGATCATATTTGTGGCTGTGACACTGAGCGCATGAGAGTGTTAAACCCAGCCAAGTCGTGCCGGTCGTCGCAACGCGATCCACAAGCGAATAATATCGGTATTCCAACGGATCGATTCCGCCCTCTTCGTTTAACATGGTATTGCGATGAAACCCGGTCGCAATCATCTGGTCTTGAGTGGCATTGGGCAGCATGTCGCCGGCCAATTGTTCGATCGTAAATTGATCAAAGGGCTTTCCTGAATTGATGGCACGAATCACCCAATCGCGATAAGGCCAGATGCTGCGGTCTCGATCTTTCTCAAATCCGTTTGTGTCCGAGTAGCGCGCCAAATCGAGCCAGCGACGCGCCCATCGCTCGCCGTACTGGGGAGATGCGAGAAGCCGATCGACCAACGACTCGTAAGCTTCACGAGTTGGATTTGCCATGAATTTGTCGGCAACATCAACCGGCGGCGGCAAACCGTTCAAATCCAAATAGAGCCTACGGATGAGTATTTCCGGTTTTGCCCGCGCGGATCTCGAAAGCCCCCGGCTGCTCAATTGAGCGTCAACAAAATAGTCAACGGGATGTACGTCAGCAGGAATTCGAGATTTGGTCGGCGGTGTGAATGCCCAATGAGATTCGTATTTCGCGCCCTGTTGAATCCATTTTTTTAGTAACCGGATCTGGTCAGCGTTCAACGGTTTGTTGAAATGTTTTGGCGGCATGATTTCAGATTCATCGTCCGCCGTAATTTTTTCAACGACTTCGTCAAAATCGACATCATCGTCGAGATCGAGGCGCAATCCCGCTTCCCGAGCACTTTTGTCGGGCCCATGACATGCAAAACAGTGGTTGGACAGAATCGGTCGAATGTCTCGATTGAACAAAATATCGTCGCGACGATTCTGGTTTTGTTCCGTTTTGATTTGAGCGACGCCATCGGTCGAGCCACCGAACCAAAACATCGCAAGCGCAACGCATCCATACACCAGACGTTTTATCAATTTCAATGTGGCCGTGCTCAAAACTCCACCTCGTTGGAATGCCCTACCGGCATTTCCATTTTAGCACCTGCCAATCGATTTGATCAGCTATTTGACGACCGAAATATTCTCGATTCCGATTGGCTTGCGAATTTTCGGGGCACTGCGGCCGCTGGTTTTAAGTCGTTTGAGCAGCGCCTGAAGTTCCTTGCGCTTGGCTTCGTTGGTGAAATACAAATTGTTAGTTTCGCCCGGATCGTTCTTGAGGTTGTACAATTGGCCTGGCGCATCTGGCGCCTTTTCGGGCAAAACGTATTTCTTCAAAGGCCCGCGGTTGTAGTTGTTTCCGCCAGAACCTTTGTGATCAAGATATTTCCAATCGCCTTGACGGATTTGAAACTCGCCGCGAAAACTTTGCGTGAGCAGATGTGGGCGAATCGATTTGTTATCTTTTTCTTTGCCAAGCATCGCCGGCAACATATCAAAGCTGTCGACGGCGTCTTTTTCTCGCAGCTGATAGCCAACGACCGAGGCCAGTGTGGCAAAGATATCTGTCGTGTTGGTCATCTGACTGGAAACTTGTCCCGCCGGAATGCGGCCCGGCCATCGAACAATAAATGGGACTCGATGGCCGCCTTCCCAACCATCACGTTTCATTCCTCTCCAACCTCCCGATGCATCGTGCTGGTGATCTGTTCGCATCCAAGCAACGTGCAACGTTTCGGCTCCGTTGTCGGCGTTGAACATGATCAGCGTGTCGTCATCGATGCCAAGTTTTTTCACCAGATCCATGACCCGGCCTACTAATGCATCCAACTCAAACACAAAATCGCCGCGCGGACCGGCCTTGGTTTTTCCGTTGAATTCCTTGGCCGGCAGAACAGGTGCATGAGCAATCTGGGTTGAAAGGACGGCAAAGAATGGTTTTTGAGGTGTGTTTTTAACGTGCTCCGAGATGAATTTACGAGTCTTTTCGTAGAACAATAAATCAGCATCCACAAATTTATAGCCCGGAGCCATCCAGCCTTCATCATTGTCCCATCGCCATTTGCCACCGGGGTTTGGCAAATTTTTGCGGCGGTGTCGTTGACTGGCCGGAACGGGGACCATGCCGTTTTCGATATAGATGTAGAGAGGATCCGTGGTAGGGCAATTGGGAGTGACAAACGATTCGTCAAAGCCGCGCTTGTTTGGTCCATCGACCAACGGAGTGCTTTTTTTGTAATCGATCAGCAGCGAGTTTTTGAATCCACCGCCAAGCCGCTTTCCATTTTTGTCGTACCACGTAAGACCGCAATGCCATTTGCCAAAAACTCCGGTACGGTATCCTTTGGAGCGCAACATTTGAGCAATGGTCAGTGTTCCCGGCTTGAGATAGCTTGGCCCGCCTGGCCCTTCGAACGCTCCGCCGCCGCGCCCTGTGGAACGATAGATTTGTTGTCCCGAATACAGTCCGTAACGCGACGGCGAACAAATCGTTGACGGACTATGAGCGTCGGTGAATCGGATCCCTTCGCGGGCCATTTGATCCAGTCGCGAGGTTTTATAAGCACATTTTTTGTTGTAACACGACAGATCGCCGAAGCCCAAATCATCCGCGTAAATGATGATGATGTTGGGCAATCGAGACGGTTTTTTGTCAATGTTGTTGTCACTCGCCACTTCGTCCTGTGCCCAACACCAGGTTGGCATCGCGAAAGTCGCTATTGTCAGAAACGAAGTGATTAGTGATTGTGTCCAACTCATTTCAATAATTCCGCCATGGCCCAACCCAGGGCATTGCCAACTTCCATGTAAGTTTCTGCATTGTGATTGTAATGATAGCCTTGACCACTGGGTGAAACGGACTTGTCCCGCCAGAACGGTCGTGCATCGATCGTTTTAACGTTACCTTTGAATTCAGGATATTTTCCAGTTTCTCCACTGACCGCCAATTGCGCTTTGGCAACCGTCAGTCCGTGGCCTTTCAGTTTTTTTCCACCAAACGCGATGGTCGCGAGAACAAATTTTGCTTTGGGTGCTTTGAAATCTTTCCGTAACGTTTTAATAAAGCGTACCAGATTTTGTTCATAACGACTGGCATGCGCCGCATTTTGGTCTTTGTGTCCCTGCCAGAATACGAACCCGGCAATTTCGTAGCCCTGGCCTTTGTAGCCTGGGTAGTACTTTTTGAGATTTTTCAGGACTGCCTTGGCGTGGCTGGTGTCTGCATCGTATTGTCGACCGGCGTACCATTTGACTTCTTTCTTTGGCTGCCCTTCGACCCAGGAACCTGGATTATCTTTGTAGCCGGCATAAGTTTTCCCGTCGAATTCGTATCTCTTGCTACCCGGTGGGAGCAAATCCCACCCGAGACTTCGATTGCCAATACAAGCCTTGAGAATCAAAACAGGCTCTTCATGAATGTGTCCCATGACATGCCCGAAACCGAGTTCCGGTCCAAACCTACCTTTGGCCGACAACCATTGGTTTTTCATGTCGGCGAATTCAGTCATGTTGCGATAGTCAACGCCTCGTTTATCCATAACATGAACGTATCGCACGTCCTTTCGCACCGTCCAATTCCCTTTGTCATCGATCAAGTGTGGATATTTTTTCTTTTCTTTGACCATGTATTCCAGCGTCCCCGGTTTGTCCGCCGGACCGACGCGGCCGAAACCGAGCATATTGGATTGTCCCAACAAGATGTAAACTTTGATGGGTTTGTCGTGTGAAGCAGGTTTGCCATCGGGGTCAGGAATTTCATCTTGGGCGCCAACTGGCAAGGCTACCAACATTGCCAACGCGACAAAGATTGATTTCCATGCTCGATTTTTCATTGCTCATTCTCCATGTTGGACGGTCTACAAAATTGCAAATCACTGTTGCGATTGTTTTTGATTTTTGATGTATGCGTCGGCCAATTTTTCTCCCAGTTGGATGATGCCGGGTGTGGCAATAACCAACCGTTTTTCTCTGCCATCCAAATCAAACGCTTTGATGTGGATGGTATGCGGATCGTTTTCGGCCAGCGCGGTAAACTTGCTGACCACATCGATCTGATTGACCCGTTTGTGTTTCGTCGGCGGTTGTTGACTGACGAACCATCGCAGTTCTGAATTTTTGAGATCGATACGGCTTTGTTTGATCAACGACGCGACACCGGCAGCCGACTGTTTGCGAAACGGCCCATACGACATATCGTTTTCGCCGACGTGGTAAAAAATTCCTGCGATTTCGACCGTGTGTCCCCGAGCTTCCAGATCAGAAACCGTTTGCTTGACGAATTTGATAAACGACCGGTAGAGGTTTCTCGATTTGGCGACGCTCCCAGCTGGTGTCCAATCAACGATCTGAGATCCGCTGTGCGTAAATTTTGCGATGGCAATCTGATGTTTGGATTGTTTTGATATTGAAGCGGCAAAACTGAGTTCAGGTCCAAATGTGTCGTAGTATCCGGCCGCCGCCAGTGGCTCCCAACCTTTTGAAATTCGATAGCCACCGCCAATCGAATAGCGAAACGCGACATTATGATTGGGTTGCAACAGAGATTTTTTATTCTCGATTTTTTCTAAATCTTGAATGAACGCGCGCTCGCCTTCCATATTGCGATGGCCCGCTAAGACCAACAATTTGATCGTGCTGTTTTTTTGATAGGGCCATTTTTTTAAATTGCGTCGCTTGTCGGTTTGAATACCCTGCGTTTTCAACCAGGCGTTGGCATAATTCTCCCCGTGTTGCAATTGGCCGAGTGTGCCATAGTGGTAATGCAATCCCACAGGGTTTCCAATTTCTACACCAACATGCGATGTCGGAACGTAATGCGCGAGAGGATCAGTAGCGGCCACCTGTTTTTGTCCTAAGCTGATGGCATACATTCGCGGTCGTAGATCCATTCCCCAAATTGTTTTGGTACACAACTCGCCGATAAAAAATGGCAGCTTTGAGCACTCAAGATCTTTTCGCCAACGCGCGACAAAGTTTTTCAAATTCTTGCCATAGTTTTTCATGTACTGCTCGTTGAACATGTCGTTTTCACCTTGGTGCCACATCATGCCAGCCAATTCGTATTTGACATCTTTCTTGTCCAATTCAGCGAGCGAATCGCGGACGAACTTGAGCGCCAGGGGATACAGTTTGAAGCCTGTGGGACGGTCGGGATTCCAATCACCGCCCAGATGTGTTCCTCCGGCGGCGATTTTGATAATGGCGATTTTTCCTTGCGTGTGTTTCGAAATTATCTTTGCGAAACTCAATTCGGGCCCGACCATGTTTCTAATCGGTTTCAGTTGCTCCCAGGACTTGGATTGCGTTTTGTTCTCGCGCCCGATGCAGTACGCAAATCGCACTTCTCGCTGCGGTTTATCCAAACCAGCGTAAGGAGGAAAGTTTTTGATATCTTTGACTTTGGAATCTGCACCGACCATATTCGACTGCCCGGCAAAGATGAATACTTTGACCTTGGCATTTTTGTCTTGTGCTATGCAAGGCAGCGCGAACAACAAAATAGCGCACCAACAAATGGGTTGGTTCATCGTCCATCGAATTGGTAGGTGAGTCGTACGCATCGCATGATATTCTTTTTGTTGGTCAAACCGATTGCTCAAGATCAATGTTGTCCCATCAACGCGGTGCCGAAAATTCGGTGCGACATCGATTGCGGGCTGTAACAAATGGCGAGTTCGGAGGCTGGTAGTTCGTGATCGATTATCGTTTTCCGATGGAACGGGCATTTGCTTTCCATTTACGTGAAAACGATTTCAACAACTGGAATATTGTATCAAATTCAAATTTCGAAACTAAATAATCTGTTTTGAACGAATTTGCAATTTGAAGGGAGGGCGAGGCTCCTGCCGAGCCAAGTCCAGTGTGCAGCAAGGCGCTAGCCGCTCACCGAGACTCACCATTCCGGCGGCTCGGCGGGAGCCTCGCCCTCCCCGGGAGCCTCGCCCTCCCGAAAACTTACCCTTCGCGAAACCATGAAAAAAATTTTCAAATTGTCGAGACCAGAAACTACGACCCAAAATTTCTGGCGTTGACGCGTTTATATTGCCCCACTGAGCTATCCTGCCGGTTGATGACAAAACTGGGGAAATTGGGGAACAACCGATATTGAATCACAAGATGTACGTTACTAATTCGAATACAAAATACACAAAAAAAGTCGTTGCAGAAAAAAAATTCAGTTTGAAATCGACGAACCTTTCCAATCGCCCCATCCACTTTATTAAAATGAAAACTTGACACTTTTAATTGTTGCAATCCTGAAACAGAAAATGTCAAAGCCTCACTCAACTTCGTACAGCAAAACGACTCGCGACAGTCTGTCGAACCATTTTTTGGGTTGGTTGTTACAGCGCACACTTCACCAATTGGGCGATATACCACTGACCATTGTGATGCCCAATCAAAGGGAGATTTCAGGCAGTTCGGCCAAGTCGACCCGAATCAAATTCCATAACTATCGAGCGCTATGGGCGGTCGTTTTTGATCCGGTATTTCAATTCGCAGAACGGTACAGTTCGGGAGAAATCGAAGTCGAAGGAGATTTGGCAACTTGTCTGATCCACGTCTTTCGACGAATGAACGAACACCAGAAAAATTCTTTGGCGGCCAGATTCCTGGCCAAGCTGCGGATTCCCAAAATTAACAGTTTGAAACAATCAAAACGAAACATTCATCATCACTACGACATTGGCAACGAATTTTACCGGTGGTGGCTCGATGAAAAAATGGTTTACACGTGCGCTTATTTTGCGGCGCCAAATGATTCGCTCGACGTCGCGCAAGATGCCAAAATGGATCTCGTCTGTCGCAAACTTCGACTTCGCCCAGGTATGAAAGTCGTCGAAGCTGGTTGTGGCTGGGGCGCGTTGGCGATTTACATGGCACAGCATTATGGCGTGCAAGTTCGCGCGTTTAACATCTCTCGGGAACAAGTCGAATTGGCGCGAGAAAAAGCTGCCAGGTTGAATTTGTCTGAGCAAGTCAAATTTGAACTTGAAGATTGGCGAAATATCAGCGGGACTTGCGATGCATTTGTATCGGTCGGAATGCTGGAGCACGTTGGACGACGCAACTATAAAAAACTGGGACAAGTCGTGCATCGCGTACTGAAAGACAATGGGATTGGGCTGATTCATTCCATTGGCCAAAACCAACCGAACCCCACGAATCAATGGATCGAGCGCAAGATTTTTCCAGGAGCCTACGGCCCGACGATTCGCGAAATGATGAATATCTTTGAAACCAACGGATTTCAAGTGCTCGACATCGAAAATTTGCGTCTGCACTATGCGAAAACTCTGCAACACTGGTTAAACCGCTTTGAGAAAGTATCGTCTGATGTCGAGCAGCGATTTGATGCACGGTTTGTTCGGATGTGGCGAATGTATCTAGCCAGTTCGTTAGCAGCATTTGAGACCGGATATTTTCAGCTGTTTCAAGTGGTGTTTGCCAAAGGGCCATCCAATCAAGTGCCCATGACTCGCGAGCATCTATTTGTAAAGTGATTCCATTAACCACTGTTTTTTGATTGTGATATGAAACCTCTTGATGCCATTGTCGTTGGTGCAGGTCCTGCCGGTTCGACGTTCGCCTGGAAAATGAAACAGGCGGGATTCGACATCAAGATTTTTGACAAAAAAGCGTTTCCGCGAGTCAAACCATGTGCCGGTTGGATTACACCTCAAGTGGTCGAGTCACTCGACATTGACCTCGACGAATACCGACGCGAAAACACTCTGCAACCGATCACGGCGTTTCGAGCAGGAATGATCGGACAAAAACTGGTCGAGGTTCGCTACGATGATCCGGTGAGCTTCGGCATCTTGCGGTGCGAATTTGACAATTACTTGTTACAACGAAGCGGCGTGCCGTGTGAACAAGAGTCCATTCAAAAAATCGAATGGACAGGAGATCGTTGGCAAATCAACGATCGCTATGCGACTCGACTGCTGATCGGTGCCGGTGGTCATTTCTGTCCTGTCGCGCGTTATGCCCGCAAACAAAATCCTACCTCCGAATCGGAATCCAATTCGAAAGATTTCGTTACCGTTGTTGCCCAGGAAGCCGAGTTCAATGTTTCGTCTCTTGGCGCCCGCGGTCAAGATGCGTATTCCGAAATCCCCGAATTATATTTTTGTCGCGATCTCAATGGTTATGGTTGGAAATTTTGCAAAGGCGAATACATCAACATCGGTTTGGGCAGAATCAATAAAACGGATCTGAGCCAACACGTTTCTGAGTTTTGTGAGTCACTTGGAATTAGCGAATCGTCCTGGGTCGACAGTCCACCGAAATTTTTGGGGCACGCCTACCGATTGTACGCGGAAAAACAACCGTTTCTGTTTGACAACAACCTGTTATTGATCGGAGACGCCGCAGGTTTGGCTTACCCGCAAAGTGGCGAAGGTATCCGACCTGCGATTGAATCGGCGCTGATCGCCGCGGACGTTGTGATTCATGCTGACGAGCGCTACGATCGTGCGGCGCTGGCGCCTTATGCGAAACAATTGACGGCAAGATTAGGTCCGCCTCAAAACATGCAACAACTGCCTTGGTTGCCGCCAAAATTACTGCGAATGATTGCCAGACCGTTGTTTAGAACTCATTTTTTCGCCAAGCGCGTCGTGATTGAGAATTGGTTTCTCAATCGCAAACAGGCGGCATTGAAAACCGAGACGCCGTCGATGGCACAACAGACGTGATGCCGCCGACATTTCGACAGTAATCCCAATCGTAAGCGCGAAGCGTGAGCGAGAAAATTTCCTGGATGAACTCGAATCTTACGAGCACGACGCGCCAGCGAGTGGTTTGACCGCGCAAAACCACTCGCTGGCGCGTCGTGCTTATATTAGTCACAGATCGGGTGCCACTGGCTATACCAGTGAATTGCACATCGACTCACGGTTTTTCTTTCAATGGACGTACTGAACTACTACTATCCAACTACATCACTGGCGAAGCCAGTGGCACTCGAAAACGATATTTGTAGACTTGATTGGGCGAGATACCTAAATCACTGGCGATTTGTTTGGCGGGCTCACCATCGATTGCCGCGCGTCGAAAAGCCGTCATTGTTTGTTGATCAAATTCGGGAAGAATCGATTGCAAGATTTTGGCCGCGACAAATTGGTCGTGCTCACGATCCCATTGCTGTGAAAGATCACTGAGCGGATCCTCCAATTGTTCGACAAACTGATCCGCCAAATGAAATTTTGCAGCGTCTCGCTGGCGGGCAGACCAATATCGACGGCAACGATTGGTCGTGATCGTTTTTAACCAGTTTCGAAACGCCCCGGTGCGCCCGTTATGTTCGAACGCGGGGAGTTCTTTGATGACGACCAACAAAACCTCCTGTGACAAATCATCAATATCGGATTCATTGATACCGTCCCGCTTCAACCAATCACCGACGAGTGTTCCGTAATTGGCACTACGCCTCTGAGTTTCAGTCATTTTTTGCTCAGATCAAAAGCGATTTACTGGTTTTCATAGATGTAATCGTGTGGACCGTCGAAATTTTGCGTTTTCTTTCGCCGTTCGTGGAAGATTTGTTCTGTCGCACCGCTTTACTAATATCAGCAATTTTGGATATCACAATCAAGATCGTTTTACTTATTCCCAATCAACGATAATCCGAGTCATCGACATTTGAAATTTGATTGACGATCCAGTGTTTGATGCAACGTGTGTCTATGAAAATCCTCGCACCCATCCGAACCTATTAGTCCATCACAAAGGAATTTTTGTTGAACCAACTAAATCTGGCGATGATTGAGTTAGCCATTGATCGGTTTCAAGGTGTTTCGAATTGCATTCGTTTTGAACGTTTGATGAAAGTAGCCCGAGATCAGTTTCATTTTTGGGGCACTGACGAACAAGCGTTCAATTATCTCAATAACAGTAGTTGTTTTGAAATTGAAAAACGAGATGATCCGCAATCTGGTTCGACTGTTTGGGTCGTTCGCGATTGTCGAGTCCATGACAAAAATTGAGCAACGACATTTCGAGTCGCAGATCCTTCCTTTTTTCATTCCTGGGAAATCACCAATATGTTAGGCAACGAGTCGCTGGATTTACAACCAACTTGTCTTCTCGGAAACTTATAGCGCCATTAAGATGCCGATGACATCGCACATCATCTGGCGCCAACCGCCCATGAATCACGACATGCACATCGAACCATCACTACATCCGGACGCAGGATTGCTGTATTCGTTTCTCACCGATCAACTTTCGCAAGATCGCGCTCATGATATCGCGCAACATATCGATCATTGCACCGCTTGCCAAACAGAATTGGATCGCCTGTGTGAATCGTCAGGCACGTTCGCTGGCATCTTGCGCGAATTGCAATCCGCCGAATTGTTGTCGGCTGACGATCATCGTCGATCCCGATAACATCGAGCCCACATATGATCATTATGGAGGCCCAGGAAAATCAACATCGAAGACGTTAAGCTCACTGCCAAAGACCCCCGAACGCTTCAGTCGCTGCACTCGGTCAGCTCCGTCGACTTCAAAACAAAGTTAAAAATCAAAACGCACAGAGAAAAAGTAGGGCCGGTTCCCACCGGCCGTTTTGTTGGATTGGCCGGTAGGAACCGGCCCTACTGATGCCATGGTTCGTCCGCTTCGCCAACGATGTTAAGATGATATTGGCCGATGCCAATTTGATTCTAGTTTCGACCCAGTTAGCGTGTTGATGGCGAGTACATATCCAGAATTCGAATTGTCACAAGTCGTCAACCTTTGGTTCGATCGACAGGGTCTGACAAACCCCCGTGCAAACACAAAATTGACAAAACGGACGTTTCGTAAACATTTGGAACAAACCGGGGCACTTCAAATCGATCCGGTGAATGTCGTCGATCGCGCGCATTTTCTAACTTTGTGGAGTCGATTTGGCAGCTTCGACCACGCACGGGTCGATCAATGGATTTATCGAGATCGAATCGCCTTCGAATACTGGGGGCACGAAGCGTCACTGCTGCCCATTGATCATTTGGCTCTGAGTCGCCAACGAATGAAACAGTTTCCACCCAGGCATTGGAAAGAATCCTCGTGGTGGCCACGATACAAGACGACCGCCGCTTCGAAACGTCGAGTTCTGAAACGATTGAGCGATTTCGGCCCACTGGAAAGCGCCGATTTTCAAAAGCAAAAGCGCGAACTAGAGAACCAGTTGCAAGGCGGCTGGAACACCTCTTTGAACAAAGAGGACAAACGCTCTTTGCAACTGTTGTGGCACTCGGGACGGGTCGCCATTTGTGAACGCCGGAAATTCCGCAAGGTGTACGATCTAGCCGAGCGAATTTATCCGGAAACACCAATAGCATCGATCAGCGAATATCACGACAGTTGGCTGCTCAAAGGGTTGGCAGGTAATGGGATAGCCAGCGAAGCGCATTTGGCCAACTATTTCACGGCGCCGAACCTCGACGCTGGTCAACGAGCCAAGGTGATTGCACGAAACCTGAAGCAAAAAAGGATTGTCCAAGTAAGAGTCAAGGGTACCACAACACCTTTTTTTGCATTGCCCGAACACCTCGACAAAATCCGACGCCTCGATAAACCGAATGGCACCACACTGATCTGTCCGTTTGATTCATTGCTTTGGCAGAAAAAACGCACAGAAGATTTGCTGGGGTTTCGATATCGCATGGAAATTTACGTTCCAGAACCCAAACGTCAATTCGGATATTACGTGTTGCCGATTTTGCATGATGGGCGTATGGCTGGGCGACTCGATCCAAAATTCGATCGGGAAAACAATACACTCACGATCAATTCAATTTTTCTGGAACCGAATTTCAAACGTAGCAAATCGTTGGAGAAAGCGATTCGTCAATCAGTTGCCAGTTTGGCTGAGTTTCTCAACGCCTCCAAAATCCACATGCCTAAAACATGGAAATCAGGATAAAGTTGACGTCGGGTCCGTTCCCACCGGTTGTCAATCTTTTTTGGCCGTCAGGCCCAACATCGATTCATTGATTGATCTTGGCCTCCGCAGTTTTTCTGAAACGAAAAAGTGCTGAGGCAAAAAGAATCATGATCAAAACTACGGCGATCCAGCGCACTATTGGCGGCGCGAAAATCACCGCTCCATTGAAGGCGATAAAACTCAGGTAGCCGAAAATTATAAAATTCGCCCACCGTGAACGGCTTTGGTACTGGATCGGAAACGCCCACCACCAAACCGTTTCGATCGCGACCAATGCTGTGAACAAGTGATTGAACCAGATACCTTGGCCAAAACGAATACCCGTAACTTTCTGACTTTGCTCCGCCGTGTGTTCCACCGCGGCGGAATGACTCCAATCGTGAACTTCATGAAACGCACATAGCACATGGGCAACATAAACCAATGTCGCTCCAGTCCATAAAAACCGCGCCAGTTTCCAAGTTGCATTCTTTTGATGCTGCTGCAAAATCCACCCCAGGATACTGAGAAAAAACAACAGCAGCGCCAGTCGTATCGTCCAAATGGTCATCAGGTGAATTTTACCAACAAAAATCTTCGCCTGCGCACCCGACCGCAATTAGAAAATGGAGACAGGATGAACAGGATCAAAAAGATACCATCCTGTCAAATCCTGTCTAAAAAGTAGGGCCGGTTCCCGCCGGCCATTTTGTTGGATAGGCCGGTGGGAACCGGCCCTCCTTGCACGGGTGCCACTGGCTCCGCCAGTGAACAACATAGATGTATCACTGAACTCACCTAAGTTTCAAACAAAAGAACAGCTGTTAGAACATCTGCCAATCACTGGCTGGGGCCAGTGCCACCCTGTCGGCCAATCCGCAAACGGCCGGTGGGAACCAGCCCTACTTGCGCGGCAACGCTCTCTTTCACCTAATCCTCTTCATTTTCTTCATCGTTCAATTCTTGAGCAATTCTCTGAACGCTTAGCTTGTAAGGATTGACCAACGCTTTCCATTGTTGTTGCTGAGCTGGGGTCAGTATTTCTTTGATTTGCTTTTCGTCGATTTGCAACAAGCCGTAAATCGTGATGTACGACATATAAACGATCCTGGTCGATGGACGTTTGAATTTGGCAAGTTCTGGCTTGAGCAATGTTTTGATTTTTTCCAATTGGTCGTCAGAAAGATCCATCCGCGAATCCAACAGATTGACCGCCACGGCTAACAGAGCGTCGCGAATTTTGGCTTTCCTTTTTGCGTCGTAATTGCGATAGACGCCAAGCTGATCTGCGGTCAGAACTTGTTCTAAAACTTTGCGCCACTCTTTGTGTTCAGCGGGGCCTTTTTCACCCAAGTAGATTTTGTTACCAGTCGTTTGCACTCGATTCAATGTCGCAAGATCGATGTCATCCACATCCTTGTAAACAATTTCATCTTCCTCGTCCTTGTCCGCTTTTTCACCTTTAGCCGCGCGGCCGAACAGATTCCGAAATCTTTCACCATATCCCTCCATCCATTCGTCTGCCATCTTGGTCGAAAGACCTTTTGCTGCAATGGACAGTTTCATTTTTTGTTTTTTGTTGATTTGGCAAATTCGTTCGAGCAAATCGATATTCGCGTTCAATTCTTGAGCAATCAAGAACTTTTTGGCGGCGGTAAACCGGGCTTTCGAGTAATTCGTGCGAATGGCCCCCACCAACGCGACTGCTCGATTTTTCGGTTCTTGTTTTTTAGCCTTCTTGTTTTTGTCTACCTGTTTTTTTTCTTGCTCCTGAACAAGCAACGTTGATGCATCCGGCCCGACAGCAGAATTGGTCAGGCACTCGACGCTGGAAGTGCCACCCAGTATCGACACGGAAACAAAGATGATTGGAAACATCACGGATTTCATAAAATGCCCACCTTTTGTTTTGCCTCGACGTGCTCTCGACTCATTTAAATCGCAAATCGTAGTTTACCGAATTCGAAAAAGGTCACACGCAGGAAATTCTTTGCGAGGCATGATATTTTGGATTTTTCAAGAAAAACAGATTTAAAAATGTTATCGAGAATCCGAAAAGGCGAGGCTCCGCCGAGCCACGAGAAAAGCCACCCGTGATCGGCTCGGGAGGGCGAGGCCCTGCCGAGCCGTGGGCATATCGTATCGGCTCGGCAGGAGCCTCGCCCTCCCGGACCAATGTTTATTAAAGTCATTCGTGATTTAATTGGCTGCAAAATCTGGTTACAATGAGGAGTGTGCCTGAAAACGTTTCTGGCACAAAACGCACATGTAAATAAACGAAAAAGAGAATAACGTGAAACGGCTGAATTGGTTTTTTATTTTGATCTTGGCGATCAGCGCGCTACAACTTGTTTCAGGCTGTCAGAACAAAGCTGATAACAAAGACGATCAAAAAGCAGACGCAACAAAGCTTATTGGAAAATGGCACACGGCAGCAGAATCGGTTGATGGCAGAAATCGCAAAATTGAAATTCGATTCAGCGATGCCAAAATCACCAAACTGGTTCTGGTTGAAGGTCGAAACGGCAAATTCGGACCGAAGGAAAGTAAAAAAAGTCGCGACTCGCAGACATACTTTTTTCGTGTCACCAATTCAAACGATGGCAATTATGAAATGGAATTGGCGGACAACCCAGAATTTGAAGGCAAAAAACCATTTGAAAAGGTGACATTGAAATTGGTCGACACCGACAAATTAGAATGGCAAATGGATCAAGAAAAACTGGTCCTCAGTCGCCAATAATAATTTCTGATACAAGTAGGGGCGGTTCCCACCGGCCGATCCAAAAACGGTTTTGACAGGATTTACAGGATGTTTTTCGGATCTTATCCTGTCCAAAGAGATTTGAAGAACTGCAATTGGCAAGTAGTAAGCAAGGCGGGTTCCTATCGGCAGCTCGGCGGGACCCCTGATCTTGTAAGCGGCAATACGCTAGCCGCTCACGATAGCATCGGCCCAATTCTGTTTGTTCGATTGTGCTCGTTGCTGGCTATCGGTTACGTTGTCAATGGAACCAGAAAAACTGAGTAAACTCATTGCCGTACCGCGCGCCAAATTTCCATCCCGTTTTTATTGCACAACCAGATTTTTGATCCGAAAACTCGGCAATAATCCACATCCTCTTTTCGCCAGATCTTTTTTCCTTCAGCGAGTGAGACAGCGATCGCTGACCTATCATCGTGCAACAACACCCAGTTTTTGTCTCCGAATGACACGAGCGGATCTCCGACTCTTGTCCATATCGGTTTTTGTTTGCCAAGCTTCCAGCAACTCGTCTCATCTCGTGTCCTGACGATGAAGTGATTACGATCAGGCGCAACGTAAGCTCCTCTGATAAAGTCGTTGCGCATCAACTCCCGCATCTCTGGTTTCTCTTTTTTTAACGAAACCAGGTACACGATCCTTCTGCGGAAAGGAACCGGACGTCTCCTGTTCGGATCTTTGTCGTCTGCAACCAGCAATATATGCTGATCGTCAATCCAATTGGCTTCACGCGCATGCCCGAAAAAATTCAAATGATCGACTTTGGTGAATGATTCACCCGATCGAATAGAGACTCGACAATTCCAATCCGCCTCGCCCCTGTCATTGTTGTCGAAAGTTACGATGCGATTCGTTTTGGACGAATAAATGTAACTGTAGATGTCATGCGGAAAAGGCCCTGCGATTCGTTTGCCTGTTTCCGGTTGCCAGATAGTAAGGTGCTTGCCAGTCTTAGAAAAAAACCACTTTCCGTTCGACGAGAATTTCATTCCGTAAATGGTCCCGTCTTGTTTTATCTCCGACGTGATTGGAGCTCTTGTGGAGATATTCCAAAATCGCAAGTGATTCATTTGACTTCGCGCGACCAAGATCTTTCCGCTGGGGCTAATGGCGGGCCCCATGGTCGTGTCTTCGCGCAGTTCGTGCTGAATGTAGTCACCAGATTTCTTGTGAGTGCGAGTATCCCAGAACCGGATGCCTTTGCCCCAATTAACCGTGTACGCCAAATTGCTTTTGGGAACAAAACCGAAGGTCGTTGAGTCCGGCAACCGCGTGCGTTTGGGGTCTTTTGAATCTAACTTCCAGAGGTAGGCGCGAATACGAGGCCGCGTATTGACGCCCCCGGAACGGATGTGATTGCGAGATATGACCCCCCGTTGCTCAAGATCTACGGCAATACGAGCGCGCGTGAATTCGTCTTGGTCTCGAGTCGACACACTTTCGAGCTTTTTGAAACTGATTGATTTCGTTTTTTCCTGATGCCTATCGTTCGTTGATAAATCGACCGGCGGTTCTGTGGCTTCCGAATCCAGGTTCACCGATTTGATTTGCGGTTCTGTCGCTTTTGCGATCCCTAGAACCGCGAACAAAACCATGCCAATCGACAAAAACGATTTCATGGCCAACCCCATGCGTTTGGGATACGAAATGAATTCAATCCGTTCGCGTAAACGTTTGTTTTCTTGCAACATACCCACAAAACTGAGGTATATACCAGGCCGCCGAAAAACAGTTTTCAGTTTCAACAGCGTTTTGCCATAAGCAACGCGTCGTTGGGGTTCCTCGCCGCGCAAAACATCGAAATCGCAAGCCAATTCTCGGTCCGCCTTGACTCGCAGAAATGCATACCAGAGCAGCGGATTGAACCAATGAAGTGCCAGTATCAGGCAAAGGAAGTTGTTGAGATAAACATCTCCACGCCGAAGATGCATGAGTTCGTGATTCAGAACAAAATCGGCTTCTTCACGAGTAAGTTCGTCAAAGAAATCTGCGTTTAGAAGTAACACAGGACGCCACAAACCGCAAACTGCAGGTGTTTTCGCGGCATGCGACAGCAACAATTGCGGACAATAGCGCAACCCAATTTTTTGGGCCAGCATTTCCACTTGCAATCGTTGAGATTCATCCGGCGGGATTGCATGACGTCGAATTCGTCGCAGCGTCAGACGATACGACAACAAGACTGCGGTGGCTAGGCATACAAATCCAATCAACCAGATGCTAACGATTGTCGTCTGCCAAACCCGCGGTCGAAAACGCGTTGGTACCGTTGCAGTCGGTGCTTCTGCGCGGGACTGGGACTCGGATGCGATCGGAGCGCCATTGCTCAGTTCCGCCATCTCACTGGGTGTCCCGTTCCGCGTCCCAGCACCCGTCTCGTTTTCAGCCGCACGGCCAACTGAACCAGAAGGAGTTGATTCCGACAATTTTTCCCGTAGTTCCGGACCGATCTTGACGTCAATGGAATCCGTTTTCTCTGGCGTGTGAAACCCGATGACGGTTAGCTCCTCGTTTGGTTGGAAATTCAAACGCGCCCATTGTGGTAATAATGGTTGCGCGGGTATCAGCAATGCGGCCAACACTGGCAGCCAAAGAGCATATTTCCACTTGGCAGACAAACGAGAACCGAGCAGTCTTTGGATGACTAGTATGACAAGCACCAGTACTGATGCTCGCAAGGTGGCTGCGACAACCCATTCAAAAATCGGGAAAAGTGTAGACATGGCAATTCAGAGTCATTTCTTGAGTGATTGGTCGAGAA
Organism: Pirellulaceae bacterium; assembly: GCA_028280445.1. Classification (GTDB taxonomy): domain Bacteria; phylum Planctomycetota; class Planctomycetia; order Pirellulales; family Pirellulaceae; genus JANQLU01. The sequence continues at coordinate 129,583 of JANQLU010000023.1, forward strand.
TACGTTTAAGTTCCTTGATTTCTTCAGCCGACAACTGGTTGTTTTGGGCGAAATGCGTGATGAGAGGTTTCGCTGCGCCCCCAAAAACGCGTTTCAAAAACGAGTCGCTTTCGGCTTTAACGATTGCATCCCTCGAAACCGCCGGCCGAAACGTCTGGGTACCTGATTTGTTTTTGCCGACTCGCAACGCTTTCTTTTTAACCAGTCGAGTAAGAAGCGTACGTACCGTGTTTTCGGCCCAGTTCATCGATTCCTTCAGAGCAGCAGTAACCTCCGACGCTGTCTGAGGTGAAGCGTCCCAAAGCACATTCATGACCATCCATTCGGATGTGGAGATGTTTTTATTTTTCATGGCGGCATACTACACTTGTAGAGGACCGATGCCAACTACAAGTGTAGTGAATCGTGAGTAAACTTACATAAATTTTCTGTCGCGACGATCAGTGCCGGAACTGTTTGGCCATCCAAACCCGATCACAATAGAATCGCGTGATCGCTTGTTATTGTTAGAAAAGTTGAAGCACTGGGAGGGCGAGGCTCCTGCCGAGCCGTCGCAGCGCGCCAGTTTTGAGATACCGGGTGGCACCTAACTCATCGCACACCAAGGTCGGATCCCTCCGACCACGTTTTGGATTGGCCGGTGGGAACCGGCCCTACATCATCCTCAACCAGCGCGGATTGGGTGGCACTGGCCCAGCCAGTGATTGCGGCTTCCTTGGCATCAAACACAGAGATCAAATTCAAGTTATGACGTTGTTGCGGGAGGTTTAGTACCCCACAGCACTGGCAGAGGCCAGTGGCACCCACGCGCGCAGATTGGGTGGTATTGCCCAACGCTGGGAACTCATCCCGATACGGCTCGGCAGGAGCCTCGCCCTCCCGAACACCAATACGAACACCTATTCGCCAACAAAAAATCAACGTCGAAACAACATCGGCGAACAACTCCGACGACACGACCGGCGAATTTGCAACGGACGATACACAACGCGTCTGGGGCAACACGACCCCTGAATCACAGTTGAACAACAGGATGAACTGGCGCCAGATCCTGAATCGGTGACACGCGTCAACCAATGCATGACATTGAGCGCGAGTTGATAGTTTTGTTCTGCGCCCGGCGCGTTCATGCCCATCGGTCGTCGGTTTCGACCCGCCCATTGCGCGGTAAACATCGCCGCCTCGCCAAACACGGCAACGCGCCCTTGGCCGTATGAAAACACGGCGCCTTGGCACCAACCTTCGATCGAAACCTTTTTCGCGTCCGGAGTGATTCCTGGCGCTCTCGTCGTTTCATGGGACCAGGAATTTTTTCCAAACAAAATCACCGGTGTGGCGCCCATCGGAGGAACGAACGCCGATCCTCCAAAGGTTGCAATTTTTGTCACACGTTCGTCAGAATATCGACCATTGGTGATGACACTGGGCATCAAACCTGTTTGCGATTCAAACGTATCCACCCTGCCCCGTTTTCGGTGCCCAGGTCGCGCGTAACCATTGCTAAACGTTACACCAAACGCACCGGCAAGTTCGCTGGCTGCGCCGGGAAATGGCATGTGATCGGCGATCAATAATAGTGATCCTCCGGCCTCGACCCATCGTCGAACTGCGTCGACCTCGTCGGATGAAAAAGCCGAAGGTGTAGGCAGCGACCAATCGGTTTTGTTGCGTTGATTCAGTGCATTGACAATCACCAACGTGTCGATTGTTTGCAGCACGTCATTGTCAATTTTCTTTCCCAGTCCATCGACGCGGTATCCATCCCTCCTCAACAAATCGGCAAACGGTCGATAGCGGCCGTTAGCAGTATGAAAATTGTGATGCATATCGTCGATGACGACACGCGGTCCCGTGTCGACCGTGAAAGCGGGTCGTTTGACAGCCGGACGATACTCAACGTTTGGCAGTTGCTGTGCAGCAACATCGACAGCACCCGCCACACTAACCAACAACAAAATAGCCAACGATCGAATCCGCACGACAGGCTCCTTTTTGCATCACCAGTATTTACGATCCAAGATCGTCATTTTCAACTGAACAATTGATCTCGCGTCAGAACAGGAGTATGAATGCAACGCCCAGTAAAGTAAAGCAATGAGGTGGACGGGCCAGATTTTATATCGTCTAAAAACTCTCAGATGTTTTTTACGAACAGCCTGCTTTGGCGATGACTAATTTCCGGTGAAATCACGCACAAACTGCTCCGTTTCTTTGGGCGAGATTCGTAACAGGAGCAACGCGCCTGAGGATTTGACCAAAATATTTCGTATTTCTTTGTAACCTTTTGCCACGCTTACTTCTGAATAGGGTGGTCGGCCATTTCTTGTCGACAATTCTCGATTGTTTTCTTCAGAAGTGGGCAAATCCTTGAATTGGGCAAATCCTTGAATACAAGCGAAACGACTGAGCACCTCGACCAACGTCGACCGATATGGCCTGCCATTGTTGCGGTTGTGATTGCAATCGGGATTACGGCAATCATGGACGCCACCGGATTTGCCGCTTTCAGTGCATTGGCATTGTTACCACTAATCGTAATTTTTTGGCTCACGCAGAGACTGTCGAGAAGAGATCTTGGATTGAGTTGGGGACAGCTCGATTGTTACACGCTGGTGGCGTTTCATCCGTTGTTCGTCATGGGCACGTTGGCCATCGCTGCATGGTTTGTCGGGCAAATCGATACTGGAGATACTAATTGGAAAAATGCCGGCCTGAACATCGGTTTGTCGATTATCATCGGTCCGTTGATGGCAATGCTCACCGAAGAAGGATTTTTTCGTGGTGTCGTGTGGGGTTTGTTGAAACGCGCAGGTCAAAGCGATTTTAAAGTTTTGATGTGGACGACCATTGCGTTTACACTTTGGCACGTTTCCGTTGTTGCTTTTGAAACAGAATTCAGCGTACCGACGGAACAGATCCCGATTTACATGGCCAATGTCGCTTTGCTCGGCGGCATCTGGGGTGTCATGAGACTGTATTCAGGATCCGTCATCGTACCCGCGATGGCGCATGCCATTTGGAACGGACTGGCATATTCGTTGTTTGGGTTTGGCGAAAAAACGGGCGCCCTTGGAATCGAGCAAACGCATCGGTATGGTCCGGAAGTAGGTTTCGTTGGGGTTGCGTTGAACCTGGTTTTCTTGGTCGGAGTTATTTACGTTTTTCAACGAATTCGACGCGCCAACCAGCAAGATTGATTTTTGGAGTAAGGCCGGTTCCCACTGGCCGCTTTTTTTGGCCGGCGGGAATCGGCCAAGTCACAAATCCTTGCTATCTAACGCCGTTTTTTGTTCGAGGGTTTTCGTGAAAAAAAGATCGTCGCTGTCCCGTTGTTTGGCACAGCTTTGATAACGTTTTTGGTAATGAAAACGATTTGAAAAACCATGTCCTCATGGTCATCTCCCAAGTTGTCTGGGTCCAGTGTCAATTTGCCGCCGGATTGCGCGCGATCGTCACCCGTTTTCTTTGCTCGAACGAATTTCCATTTTCCAGTGATTTTGAACTGTTTACCAAGTTGCTGAACAAATTTGTCATCTGTTTTGAGTTCCAACGACATTCCCTTCATCCGCGCCAGTATTCGCTGATCGATCGGACGTTTTTTTGATTTAGCAAATTCCGCGGTGCGTTTGGCGTCGAGCGTCCAAGCTCCTCGGATGTCGGCCGATTTGGCTGTTTTGCCTTTGTCCTGTGCCACGACGAAGCTGGGTAACAACAGAACCAATACGGTTACGACCGGTCGTACAAATTCTTGAATTCGATTCATGTTCATCGTCAATTCCCTATTCAACTTGTTATTCTGTTTTATTTATTCCATAATACAGAAGAAATAAACAATCGCAATCGAATTTCTGGAAATCTTGTAAACCGTTTCACCGAATCGTGAGGTTTTCTATCAAGTGGCGAGTTGATTTTTTTGTGAACGTCCGTTGATAAATCGATCCGTGAAACAACTCACGAGAATGATCAACGAAGCAAAAACCATCAGCCAAGGTATCTCATTGAATTCGCCGCGAAAAACAATCGCGATCAAATACAGCAAGCTGGAAAATGTGAAACATATTGCCAATGGAAAACGGAAAAACAGTCGACAACCGAGCCAACCAAACAGGAATGCAGCGGCCATCAAACCGAACAGCTCTGCCAAATATCCTGCGACATTGGCATTTTTGACTGGAGGTACAACGGCAACGAGAACGAACAGCACCGCCAATTTCAAACAGTTCTGCAACGGCGTTTGCCCGGTATTTACGCGCGACAATGGCCACACAGAAACAAACAACTGCTTCCAATACCACCGTCGCGCGTGGATAATGCCGCGCTGCCGCACCAGAGTTTGGAATTGTTCGTGCAGGTCACCCAAAAACGCTTCTCTCAACTCCAAGGGAGTCGAAAAACGCAGGAGCAAGAATGCGACAAGCGGCGGGCGCTCGTTAAAGTGGTTGGTCATTCAGTCATTCCCCATTGCGACACGTAGGGTGCGATCATTGGCATCAACGATCGCAGTGTTTCACGAAATTCTTTTTTACCTTTGGCGGTCACGTCATAAAAACATTTACGTCGCCCACCGCGCAATTTCGTCGCCTGCCCCATGCGAGTTTTAACGAAGCCTTTTTCGGTCAACCGAGTCAGCACCAGGTAAATGGATGCCGTCGACATTTTGCGTTGCGTCTTGGTTTCGATTTCCGACTGGATGGAAACGCCATAAGCGTTGTCAGCGAGATTCATGATCGCCGCCAGTACCAATATTTCCTGTTGCCCGACAAGCCCACCTTTTTTCATCGTTGTTTCTCGTTCCGCTTGATTCCAATCTCTGTCAATATACTCCAGAATATAGAATAAATAAACAAATCGATTCGCCCAGAAATTTCCAACAAACTTGTTCCGATCTGCGCCATTTCCTCCGATAATAATCTCTGACAATTTGATCCGCGTCTCCACGATCGACGAATGACTATGGACCAAGCTCGCCTTTCATCCATTGAAAACCTGCTGGCGAAAATCAATGCGGGAGATGTTTCTGCACGGAAAGAGTTGTTTGAATTGGTCGACCAGCGGCTGAGGAAGTTGACACGAAAAATGTTGCAGACGTTTGCCGTGGTTCGACGCTGGGAAGAAACGGACGATGTCTGGCAAAACGCGTCCATGCGGATCTGGAACAGTTTTGACAAAATGGAGTTCCAATCGGAGCGTCATTTTCTAAATTCGAGTTCCCAACAGATTCGCCGAGAACTATTGACGCTGGCCGAATTTTACCGGCGGCCCAGCAACGCAGCTTCGCGGCATCAAACACCGCGGCAGTCGATTCACGAATCAAATTCAGCTCCGCTCGATTGGGAAAATCCTACCGACAATCTGGATGTCATTCATTCCTGGACGCAGCTTCACGAGCAAGTTGAACAGCTGCCCGCAGAGTTACGGGAAGTGTTCGATTTGCACTGGTATCAAGGATTGACTCATGCCGCGATTGCCAAACTGTTGAACGTCTCGACACGGACGATTAAACGCCGTTGGCAAGCGGCCCGCCTCGAATTGTCCGACACCGTCGATTTTTCATGAAGGTTTTTCGGGAGGGCGAGGCTCGCGGCCGAGCCTGATCCTGTGAGCGGCAAGGCGCTAGCCGGTCACTGGTGGCTTTGTGCCCGTGCCACGGCTCGGCAGGAGCCTCGCCCTCCCGAAAACAAGCCCTCCCGAAACCCCACGCTCTCGAAAACACCTATTCCATATTGTCCAATAAATCGCGGAATCGCTTGTACCGAAACAGCACCATAAAATTCGGTTCTTTTTCGATCAACGCCATATCTGTAAATCCGCTTGCAACTGCCGTTTCGATCAAACTCATTATCTGTCGATGATATTGCTTGACAAAAAACAGATCGTTGTCAGACAGCTGTGGTTTGCCGCGGCCATAAATCTGCGCCTCCCAGGCGTAGGTTTTTGCCAACTGAAATGCGGCGTCGGCCGACGACGGAGTAAAATTTTTCATCTGCTGACGAATTTTCTCGGCCTCGTCTGCTCGGTCCGTTCGCTCGAGCAATGCAGCCAGCAAAAAATGGGAAGTATGCAGTGCAATGCGGATGTTTGCCTGTTCGGCTGGAGTACGTGCCATTTTTTTCTGGATTTCTTTGAATTCGGCAATCGCGGAGTGAACTTGCGGAATCGCGGAGTTAGGTTTTTCCAGCATGGCATCCGATAAAGCAATAGCCATCACGCTCGTAGCGTCAAGATTACGCAATTGCATTGATTTGCGATCCGACTTCGATAACTCGGTGAAAATGGTATGACTTCGGACAAACGATTCACGCGCGGCTTTGGCATTGCCAAACAACCATTGATCGACGCCGATGACCAACAGATTTTGACCCAGCATTTGCTGGGTTTCCGGCGGAATGGAATCATTGGATTGCTCAAAAACACCGACTGCTCTGAGCAATGCGGCTTGTGATTCTTGGGTTCGTCCATTGCTTCGATGCCACTGAGCCACATCGAGCAAAGCCTTTGCCAAGTTGGGGGACACATCGCGATTCGGATTTGGCAATCCAGTATTCAACTCCTTGGCCGTCTCACAAGCTTGCAAGGCAAGTTCAAATTTGCTTTGTTGACGATACAGTTTTGTTAAGGCTAACAACACTTCTTGGTGTCGCGTTCGAAATTCGAGAACGGTGGGAAATTTCGCCGACATGGATTCGATCAAAGCTTGTTCTCGCACCATCCAATTCAATTTCTCCGCAGGATCTGTGGCGATGGTACTTCGCTGCCGAAGTGTCATGGCGTAATCCAGGGCTAACGACAACTGGATATCGATGTCCGCGTTTTTGGAATCGAACAGTAAGCCGTAATCGCCGATAGCTTCGTCCAACAATCGGGATTTGACCTGCACGTCGTTTTCCGCTTGAAGCTGGACAAGTTTTAGTCGAATGCCCAATTCCAATTTTGTTTGGCGATCGATTTCGGAATTGTCAATTTGTTTTTTGAGTTGATCGACCAACCGTTTCGTTGCGTTTCGATCGGTCATCTGTCTTGCGCGCTGCAACGATGATTCAATTTGTGCGCGCTGCAATTTGCTCGACTCAGGAAATCGTACAACCCACCGCTCCACTGTTTGCTCGATTTTCTCCAGGTCGTCGAGGCCGCGGTTTTTGTCAATCGAATTTAGCAACAGCAAACATTCCGCAGCATTTTCGGCCGCTTGCTGATCGGGAGAACGATCGAGTTTCGCACGAAAAATGTCGAGCGCTGTGGCAATGTCGTTCTTCGCAAGATCCAATTGCTGCAGCTGGGATCGTAATTTGCCTGATTGCAAATACGCTTGTCCCAATTCACCCTGCAATGCCGTTTGGTTGGCGGGATTTGACAACAATTTTTTGTAGTTGTCCAACGAAGCTTGTAACAACCGATCCCGTAACGGACGATTGTTTGCGAATTTGAGCGATTCATTGCTTTCAATGTCACGAACTGTTTCGTTGACCGTTTGCCAGGCAAGTCGCGTGTTCGCATCGGAACGCTGTTTTTGGCTGTTGGTCAAAACAGTGGCAATGATCGCCGTCAATACGACGGTTGCCGCCATCGCCAGCATGACCGCCACCCATTTTCCGTTTCTCCTGTTCCAACGCGCGATTTTTTCCCCAATGGTTTCTCGATGTCCCGCAAACGGCAAATCCGCCAACCAACAATCAATGTCTCGTTGGATATCTTGTGCCCGATCATAGCGATCGCCCGGCAGATGACTCATCGCTTTGAGACAAATCGACTCCAACGGTCGAGGAATGGATGGGTTCAGTTTTCGAGGCGCCGCAAATTGACATTCGGCTGCAGCGCTGATCGTCGCCGGCAACGTGCGTTCACCATAAGGCGCCCGTCCCGTCAAAATGCAATATAGTGTCGCGCCAAGATTAAAAATGTCACTTTTGATTTCGTCGTAGTCAGTTGATCCGGTTGCCTGTTCGGGACTCATGTAGCCCGGCGTTCCCATCGAAGCCCCGGGGGAGGTGAGTTGTGCACCTTGTTCATTTGCCATCGGCTGGTTGTTATTCGGGTTTGAATCAGACGTGACACTGATTTCATTTTCGTGTCGTTGTTCCCGATTTTGTTTTGGAGCGATCGATCTGGCGATCCCCCAATCGACCAGATAAGTTCGACCAAAATCGCCCAGCAGAATGTTTTCGGGTTTGATATCACGATGGCTGATTCCCTGGCTATGTGCGTAGCCCGTTGCCTGGCAAACTTGAGTAAAACGTCGAACCAGCGGCACGATCTGTTCGGCAAACGACACGGTCTCGCTGTTGAAGATGCGAGCGATGTTTTCCTGGAGGGTTGCACCCGCGACCAGTGGCATCGTGTAAAACGTGTCATCCGCGGTGGAATCGCACAATTGATAGACGGGCAAAATTCCAGGATGCTGTAGCGAAGCAAGAATTTTTGCTTCTCGAACAAGTCGGGCGCGGCTTAAGTCTTCGTCGTAGGTCCGAGCTAACAATGTTTTCAATGCAACCGATCGCGAAATCGGTTGTTCGATTGCCGTATGAATGGCGCTTCGACCCCCGAAAGCGAACGCTTCCTGAATTTCGATTCGATTGATGATCTCAATCTGCTGTTCACTCAATGCCGAGACGCGAGTCGATTCGGCCACATCACCACTGGATAAAAACCGGGTCACGCGTTCCAAAGCGCTGGCGCGTTTGGCAAACTCTTGAACCGTCGCTTCGTCATGAATTCCGCGAGATTCGCAGAACTCGGCAATGTTATTCGCAGCGATTTCCTGCTCTTCCCATTCCAGTAGCAATTCATCGAAATCGGGGTTTTCAGACATGATCGGATTCCACGTCAAAATTTTTCATCGATTTGTTGTCACCCTGGCCAGTATTTCCTGGCAGTAATGAGTAAGCCATTTTTACTTCCCCGCAGCCATTTTGGTGCCTCCCATGAAACACATTGGATTGATCGTATTGTTACTCATTGTTGCCAGCGATTCGAACGCTTGGGGCCAGTTTTTTTCGCTGCAAAACGGACATGCCGACAACTTTGGTCCCAATTATTCGTTTTTCTTTGGCGACGACATCTTTAGCCCGCCACTTGCCGGAGCTCCTTTTCTGGAATTGGCCGGAAGCGGTTTTCCCGACAATTTCCATCCGGTCGACGTCGATGCCATGTCATTTGGATTGGCGGGAACGCCCAGTAGTTTGACTTCGCAAGTCACATTTAGTGTCAGTGGCGGTGCACAAGGAGCGCCTGGCAGCGCGGTTTTTGGTGAAGCGGGTCCGCAATCTAATTTCCGGCCTTATGAAACCGCCAGTGACATTTACCATACGAATCTGGCGACTCAAGCGGGCACCAACGTTTTGTTATATGACGGAAATGGCCAAGGGCCTGGCTCGCCTCCCGGATTGTTGGGACCGTTGAATATTTTCGAAGGTCCGAATCGCCCAACACCGCCGCCTCCGTTTTTGGGAAACCTGGTGGACCGCGGCGTGGACGGTTTAGACATGCAGACGCAAATCGGGCCCAAAATCTACTTCAGCGTGGACCATTTGTCGGTCGTGCATCTGCCCTATCCAGTAGATTCCGAAGCGAACATTTATGTCGAAGATACGTTGGCGGGATACACAACTTTGCAAACCCCCAACAGCCCCGACTTGTTCGCTTCGGCGAATCAATTGGGATTGCAGACACTGGACAACATTGATGCGATCGAGATTTACGATACGGGAACCATCGGAGCGTACGATGGAAATGACATCATCCTGTTTTCCTTGGACCCCGGTTCACCGTCTTTGTTTGACAGCAATTCACCCTACTTTAATCTCTCGCCCGGGGACATTTTTATTGTGACTCCGAACAGTTCTCCGAATGTGTTTGCGTTTGGCGCAATTCACTTGGGACTTAATCCGTTTGATGACGTCAACGCCATTAGCCTGGCTCAAGTTTCGATTGTCCCAGAACCGACCGGCATGGGAGTTTGGGTTGCGATCCTGTTAATCGTTGGCGCGGGCCGCTGGAGACCGCGACGTAAATCTTTTGCAGTATAGCTGTATGTTTAAAAGAACAGGTTGATTCGACAGCTCAAACGGCAGCCTCGAGATTCAGTTCTTTTTTCGGCCAAGGCATCAATGAAAAATTGAACAGTACCCATTGCATGATCGTCAAACCAAGGGCAATTTTGTCGGTTAACCCGTGCTGCTGGCCGTTTTGGAACAGTAAAAATTGAACGGGCAACATCGAAAATACAATGATGATCAGCAGCGTGTTCGTTCGCGTCCATTTGGGAAACGATGGTTTGCCGCGTTTTCCCAACAGGTCCATCGTGCCCCAAAACAATGCGACTAACAACAAAATGCCCCAGATCGTCGGTCCCACCAAAGCCAATGAAATGTCGATGCCAAATGTGTCGCCTCGGAATCGATACGCTTCCGGATTCTGCACGGCACTGACGGTTGCCGTAGCAAACTCAACCGCGCACCAGACAAACAACATAATGTGAAATGGGAGTCGCGCGCCGCGCCACCCGAGATAGATCATCGAAATGATATAGGCTGAAAGCAAAACCAAGATTGGGAAATCTCCAAGCATGCCGTTGCCGCCCAATTTCGCAAATCCAAACGAACTGCCCCACTGGAATTCGTTGCCGTCCAACAAGCATCGCATCGGAACCCACCACAACCACGCCACCAGAAATCCCAGCAAACACAACAATGTTGTTAACGCAATACGTCGGACATTTTCGGAATTTGAAATCATATCAACCTCGACTAATTCTCTGTTTCAACAGGTCTGACTAAATTAGTAAACAAAAATGACATGGCCGTTTGAATAATTTTCTCTTTGTCCGGTTTACCGTGCATCACAAAACGATCGCGAATATGCAACGAAACGATGCCGTGCAAAAAAGACCAGATTCCCATGGCAACAACATCGGGATCGTTTCTCACCAGTAGTCCGGCGTCCATGCATTGGATCATCGTCGAGCGCGCCAATTCATACGATCGTTTCGTCCGCTCTGCCCACCCCTGCTCGCGGACTTCGTCCATCGGTGCGCGCATGATGAACATTAATTCATACAGTTCAGGGTTTTCAAAAGCGAAATCTAGGTAGGTCCGCATTTGCGCCTGTATCCGATCTTCGAAATTCGCGTGCTGTTGGGCTTGTTGTTGTTTTTCAAAAAACAGATCAAAACCCTGTTGGCGAAGATGAAAGTAGATTTCGTTTTGATTGGAAAAATACCGGTATAACGCCGCTGCACTTAAACCAACTCGATCGGCAATTTTGCGCATGGTCGCCCGCTCGATTCCCACCTCGCCAAACAACTGCTTGGCCGCCTCCAGAATCTCATCACGCGAGTTTTGTCGAAGTCGCTCTTGTCGGGTCGTCATAGTGAACAACGTTCATTAAAGTAAACGATGTTCACAATTTATCTGCGATTGCTAAGAAAACAAGTGCTTTTTTGGTATTTGCGCCAAAAAGTGCCGGCGATTTGACTTCACAACCCGAAGCGTGAGCGAGGGACCAAGAACTGTTTATATTTTGTAAGTTGTCTCAGTCCCTCGCTCACGCTTCGGGTTGCGATTTTGTTTGCAGCTCATGGTACCACTAACATTTTTCTCACTTTTGCCTCCAGCACAAAACCCTGTAAAAATACGGCAATTCCGTTTTAACCCTCTGCAGATTCAAAATTGGGAGTAAACAGATGATGCCAATCGCGACAACCGAAATCGCCGGCACGGAAGCCATCGAAACGCTCAAAGCTCGACGAATGGAATATCAATCATCGGGCGAATACCCGTATCTCATCGGCGACTCCGAAGATCTGGAGCGTCTCGAACAATCGACAGAATACGACCAGCGTTCGCCAACGGATATTATCGAGCAGTCTCGTGATATCGATTTGAATCAATGGGTTGCTCAGCGCTGTACTCAAGCGGTCCAGGAATACGGATTTGATCAAGCCAACATGCTCGGCCAGTGGCCAGATGAAATGTTCGAAAAAGGCGCAAATTCACTTCACATCGATATTCTCACAGGAGAAACAAAACCCCAAGTTCACATCGGCATCGCGACCATTGAACATCCTTGGCATTTGCCGGCAGTTCTCAAGTACGGTGGGTGGAATGACTGCCCGACGGCGGAATTTCATTGCGCATTTTTTCGCGCGTGGCAAGAAAAATTCGCAGCACAAATCACGGGAATGTCAAATGATGTCATCGAGTGTGTTGTCGACAACCCGCCAAATGATCGTCAAACTGCGATCGACCTTGCCTGGCAACAATACTGGTACTGTGCTGACATTGTTGAACAGGGGTGTCAATCTATTAGTAACCTTGCCGCGGCTTTACTAGACTCCAACTACTGGTATTTCTGGTGGGATTGAAGGAGGCTCACGCAGAGTCGCAGAGACGCAGAGATTTGGAAGGCCACCCGAAAATATTTGCAAATCAAAAGTATTCCATCGGCAGACCAAGTAACGCATATTTGCTGTGTTGAATTCATCTTGCCGTCCCTCTGCGTCTCTGCGACTCTGCGTGAGCTTTTTCCCCGAAACCAATTTTAGCGTTTACGGCTACCAATCCTTCACAGCCAATCTCAATTAATCCAACCAGACTCCATTAACAATTCGTCTTTCAGCGCCAATTGGACCGCATGCGCCGCCAACAGCCGAGTTGAATCCAGGACGGGTAAAGGAGAATTTTCAGGTGTGATGATCAATGGAATTTCAGTGCAACCCAAGATCGCACAATCGGCGCCGCGGGATTGCAAATCACGAATCGCTTCAACAAACAGTTCGGTGGACGCTTCACTAAAAATCCCCTGACACAACTCATCGAAAATGGCGTCATTCAATTTTTCACGCATCGATTCATCGGGAACGGAATATTCCAGGTTCCGTTTTTCGAGCGATTGGGCATAGACCGGACCTGTCATCGTCCATTTAGTGCCCAACAGCGCGGCATGTTTCCAGCCCCGTGAAACCATTTCGCCCGCCACAACGTCGGCAATATGCAATCCGGGGATTGGCAATTCCGACGCAATTTTTTCCAGAACGATGTGTGCAGTATTGTCGGGACAAACAAAGAAATCGGCACCAGCCTTGGCGACTTGCTCAACTCCCTGCGTCAAATAATTTGCGACGGTATCGTGGTCCCCTGAGAGCCAGGCATCCATACTCAACCCCATCGGTATGCAACTCAGAAAAATCGTGGGGTGCATGTGTTCGCCGAGATGAACTGCACCTTCGCGACATGCTGTAATAAAACACAGCGCCCCACCTTCGGCACTATGGGCAACAATTCCAATATTTTTCATCGTTTCTCTCTGCGCGTTGGACCACTATGACTCGTTTCAGGTATTTGACGAATCGTATGGCAGTTAAGCGCAGGCACTGAACGTCAACCTGATTGAATCCCTCCAAGATAAATCATCACAAATGCCACGGAATCAATCAAACCGTGAGCAATAATAACGACCCACAAATTCTTTCTGACCAGGAGAAATACCAAACAAAACAGAAATCCTGCGAATCCCTTGACCAGTATTCCGATGATGCCCTGGTAAAAATGGCCCAATCCAAATAACGCGGAAGTGACAACAGCGCTACCCAACCAGGCCCTCCGATCATCTCCAAAAGCCGTCGACAAACGGGTTAACAAATACCCTCGATTGACCATCTCCTCAGGAAATGCGGCAACGATCCAGGCTGAAAACAGGCCCATGGCCAACGCGCCCGCGTTGCCTTTCAGGAAATCAAATCGGCTGACATCCGGCTCAACGCCTGAAACCGTAATTAACACAGCGTTGAATAACATCGCGACGACCATGCACCCAAAAGCCGCGAGGATGCCAATGATGACGGTCCGAATCCAGCTTTTCGGGCGTCCCATTCCAAAATCTTTCCACGATTTTCCGTTAGCGCGAACAAAGTACCAGGTCAGCACCAATGTTGCGGCAACACCGGCAACCGGTAATAACTTGGCTAAAATCGAATCTTTGTCCGGAAGCAGAAAGCCAACGACGTGAAATGGAATTCCAATCAAAGTTATCGACACCAATTCCCAAATACTGCGCCAACGAGCATTCGGCTCGTCGGTTGCAACGGTATCCAATTCAGGATTCTCTGCAGACATCATGACCTCATTCAGATAAAAACGGGTTTGGGACCCGCGATTTGACGATCGCACCTCCTTTGCTACCCTTGAAATACCCCGATGTAATCGAACGGTTTCAAAAAGTAATCAACGGATTACTTTTTTGTAAAAATGCCTCAGGACGGTGAAAATGAAGACCACGCGACAAAAATTGATTGACGCCGGAACGAGCCTGTTTGCAAAACAAGGGTATGACCGAACCACGGTCGGCGAAATCGAAGCGGCTGCGGGTCTCAAACGGCGGGCCGGTGGTTTTTACCGACATTTTCCCAGCAAGGAAAGTTTGTTGTTGGCGATCGCGGACGCGCGATTCGAAGCGTCGCTCCACCAGGGTTTGACTGGAATTTTGGAATTGGGTGACACCAAAACGCAGCTTTTATTAATCGCTCAAACCTACCGCCAAATTGCAGACGAATCGATGGAAGTCAGTCGCATCGTGTCGGCTCAACTCCAGCGCTTGCCCAAATTAAAACGCAAAATTCGAAAAATTAACGCTGAAATTTTTAGCACTTTGCGAGATTGGATTTCGACGAAATCGTATGCTCAATCCCACGACCAAGATATGCAAAACGACCTGCTGCTTTCGATCATTGGCGGCTGGTTGTTTTATCTGACCAAAAAATCTCAAGACGAAAAATTTATTGAAATCGACGAAACCAGGTTCATGAACTCGTGGGCTGGTTTTTGGGCGCAAACGCTCGACTCGCCACCGGACGATTATCAATAGCGATCATCTTGGTGTGGCACGATTTGATGTCATTCATGTTCGCGTCGAATTAACAACACCCGGCATTCGATTGTCAACCTCAATCGTATTTTGCTGTCGTTGTTGACTTTGGCATTTGACTCGAGCCGCCGTTGCTCGAATGGCCTGAACTACTGGAATCAATAGAGCAATCAGAATTGAGATGATGGCGATGACCACCAAAAGTTCTACCAGTGTGAATGCGGATTTTCGCGCAAGAATCTCGTCATCGCTTACCCCCGTTTCGCAAAATGACTTGATTAATTCTGGCAAACAGATTTGTTTCTTTTATAACAGTCCGTTGCATGAAATCAAGTAAACTCACGGCATCACGTCGCTTTCCACAAAAACATCTTCGATTGCACCGATGGAGGATTGGATATCGACGAATCAACGTCTAAAACAGGTGTAGCCGAGGCCGAAAAACTTTGTCCAGACCACCGGTCGTCCAATTTTTTCGCTGCTTGCGAACAAACACGGAGATATGAGTCACCATTACGGAACCTGGGACAACTCTTGGCGGCGTCCCTGAGAGTCGTCCAACAGGTAGACGTAATTTCAGGATTTGGTCATTGACTTCTTTTGAATCAACGTGAATTGTCATTTGTTGCTCTTCGCACTAGACTACTCACTGATTGCCTGACGATTTTTGAATTTCCGAAGATGCTGCCATCGGTTCGCCAGAAATTGTCGCCCTGAGCATCGTTGGGATTTTTTGTGGTTGTAGTTTGATGAACGGTTTTGCGATTGTTGTCATCAGCCTCCTGTTTTTGTTGGCAGGTTACCAGGTGATTTTGTCGATCCTGTTTTGGATCCGAAATCGTGCCGGAGGTAATATCCGTATGGATCGCGAGACAACTGAATGGCCCAGTGTCAGTGTCTTGTTGGCGCTTCGCGGTGCGGACCCTGATTTGGCGCAAGGTTTAAGCCAATTATGCCAACAAGATTATCCGGACTACGAACTGAAAATCGTCGTCGACAGCGAATCCGATCCTGCCTGGAAAGTTGTTCAAGACATTCGCCGCGAAACGGGAGCAACGAATGTTCATCTGGAACCGCTCAAAGATCGGACCAATCACAACAGTTTGCACTGCGCATCGTTGGTTCAGTTGGCCGAAGGGTTAGACGATGAACAAGAAGTTTTTGTTTTGGTCGACGGAGATGTTGTTGGCCATTCGAAATTTATCAAGGAATTGGTCACCTCGATCGCCGATCAATCGTCATCAACGGCAACCGGAAATCGCTGGTACATGCCACCGCAAGGACAGTTTGGTTCGTTGATTCGATATGCCTGGAACGCTGCGGCGATGATTTCGATGTACTGGTATGGAATTCCGTGGGGTGGGATGTTCGCTGCAAAGACGGCGGATCTCAAACGTTCAGGAATCGTTGACCGTTGGCGACGCGCTTTAGCGGTCGATGCACCGATATTTAATAGTTGGCGAAACATCAGCGGAAAACGAAAATTTGTCCCATCGTTGATTGTCGTCAATCGAGAAGAATGTTCGGTCGGTCCCTGTTTTACCTTCATTGTGAGACAACTGCTCTGGACACGACTTTATCAACCGGCTGCTTTTTGGTGGGCCATCGTCTTGCATGCGTTGATCGTCTCGTCGACGTTGCTGTTGGCAGTAGCGTTAATCACGACCAGCATCATTTTGCAGTCTTGGACGATGTTGATTTGGACGTCCGCGAGTATTGCCTGCTATTGGTTGGCGATGGGATTTTCGCTGGGGATGCTGGAAAACACGGTCCGCCATTATTCTCGCCAACGAGGTGAGTTTGTTCGTTGGATCAACCCTGCAATTTTGCTCAAATTATTGATCGCTGTGCCGGCGACACAGTTTGTTCATGGTGCGGCTGTTTTGAAAGTTCTATTTTTAAAACGTATTGACTGGCGCGGAGTTTCATATCAGATTCGTGCTCCGTTTGATGTTCGGTTGTTAGAAGATCGACAACCGTTCCATCAAGCAGATGCACCGACGGATTCACTCAATTCGCTGTAGGAAGTATGAAAAACGATTTTGTCGTTGTTGGATCTGGATTGACCGGTGCCGTGATCGCCAGACTGCTGGTCGACGCCGGCCATGACGTGCTCGTATTGGATCGCCGCCCGCACTTGGGCGGTAATGTTTTCGATCGTCGACATGAATCCGGGATCATCGTACCCGATTACGGCCCCCATTATTTTCGAACCGTTTCAGAAAAAATTTGGCAGTTTGTCAATCGCTTCAGCCGATTTCATCCCTATCAACATCAGGTCAAATCGTTTGTCGACGGTCAGTTGGAAAATTGGCCCATTGCCGCAAGCTACATTCGCCGCGTTTGTGGTGAACAATGGCAACCAGAGTTAAAAATCGAACGACCGGCTAATTTTGAGGAAGCGGCTTTGTCGCTAATGCCGCGAGTGATCTACGAAAAATTTGTTAAAGGCTATACGGAAAAACAGTGGGGTGTTGCCGCAACCCAATTGTCTGCCGGACTTTGCAAACGCTTTGACGTTCGTGCCGACGACAATCCTTATTTGACGCCCAAAGCAAAATTCCAGGGCATGCCGGTCGATGGGTACCATGCGATGATGCAGCGGATGTTGGAAGGCATACCTGTTTTACTCGGAGTGGATTACCTCAAAGATAAACAAGAGTTTCCAGCGCGGCAGTTAACCATTTTCACCGGACCGATTGACGAATATTTTCAGTTTGAATTGGGCCGCCTGCACTATCGCGGGCAACAGCGCAAAAACACTTATCATGTCGATTCCGATCAAATTCAATCAACGTCACAAATTAATTTTCCCGGCGAACAACAACAGATACGTGATATCGAATGGAAACATTTGATGCCGCCAGATCAACTGGATTCACTCCGTGGAACTGTTGTCACTCAGGAAATTCCTTGGTCTCCCAACAACCCGGAACAGTTCGAATATCCGTTTCCCGATGAAGACAATCAGAAACGATATCAAGATTATCGTGCGATGGCTCGGCAAGTACCTGACGTGTTGATCTGCGGACGCTTGGGGGAATACCGCTACTACGACATGGATCACGCGATCGGACGAGCATTCAAACTGGCGGAAAAAATTCTTTCTCGAACTGAGAGCCCGCAGGATTTACTTGTCGATTAGAGATTTTTTTTGTGGTTTTTTGATGGTTGTTGGGGACACGGGAGGGCGAGGCTCCTGCCGAGCCTTTGTCGAATATGGTTGTCAGCCCTCAGCGGCTCGGCAGGAGCCTCGCCCTCCCGCGAAACCTCGCAATCCCGAAACTTCGCCCTTACGGTATTCGTAAGGGCGAATCGGAAAACTGTTTAGCGTAAGAAAAACGTTGCGTCTTCGCGGAATACCCGTTTACATTCGTATTTGGAAACGCGGAATCCAAACGAGTAATGGCGTACGTAATGACCTGGCAAATTGATTGGTTCCAATGACACACCGGAGCCAGCCAATCCATCCACAATTCGGAACGTCGCGTCTCTGGCAAATTGAGCGCGACCATCGTCTTTGTGCAGTCTCAGTGCATGTCCGGAATGCCGCAGAAAATAGCCTGGGTAATTGACCGATTCAAATGAAACCCCTCGCCCAGCCAATCCGGCACGCATGACAAACGACGAATCTCGGGCGAACAATGCCGAATGATCCGATTTGTGCAACACGGCTGAAAAATGACTGTGTCTCAAAAATCGGCTGGGATAGTTAAACGATTGAATCGCGACAACATTCGACGTCACCCGATGACTGTGTTGTCGCCGAAAGTGGTTTCGCTGGCCCTGTCGCTGGCGAATATTTTGTCGCTGACGGAGTTGCGGTGGCGCGGGAAGTACCTCGTAGTTGTCAGGCGGAACAAGTCGTGCTTGTCCATTGACCATGGCGGGAACCATCAGAATACAGCCGGCAAGAAGTGAAAAAAACGACAAGTATATTTTGGGTCGGGACATTGTTATTAACTCCAAGGATGGATTTAAACATCGTTATTGTATCTCGAATTCTGACGCAACAACCGTGCCAACGTCAAATCCTGCAGCAGAAACCGGAAACTGGCACCAATTCGTATCGATTCGATGGCGCTTCATCCAATTTGATGGCGCAGGTTGATCGAAGGTTTAAAAAAACAAAATGCCGCACGAGAGAAAGAGCGATGCTTTCGAGAGGGCGTGGCTCGCGGCCGAGTCTGATCCTGTGAGCGGCAAGGCGCTAGCCGCCGGTACGAAGCGTTACCGAACCGGCGGCTAGCGCCTTGCCGCTCACGGGTGGCTTCACCCTCCGCGCAAAAAATCTCTGCGCCTCTGCGACTCTGCGTGAGGCTTCCCCAGCAAAAGAATGGCTCACGCGGAGACGCAGAGGCGCAGAGAAGAATTTTTAGTGAAGAGTTTCCAATCATTTCCAATCATTGAATCGCAGCCGGATTATTTTTTCAGCTTGATTTTTCTCGCTTCGACATTCGGACGGAGGATTTTATATCCGGTCACCGATCTGGCCCAACTCCAGACGTTTTGTGACTCTTGAGATTTACTTTTTCTTGAAAACCTCGACGTTGCGAAGCCATACGAATTTTTTTCGTTTACCACTATCCAGGTCAACGGATTCCGTACCGAGGTAGTAAGGCGGTTTATCGATTAGATAAACTCGCCTGACCATTTGCGTGACCATACTGCTGCTCGACTCGACAATCCACGCTTGGGTTTCATTGCCGGATCCATCGACAAATTTTCCTTTGCCAATTACATGCCCAAACGTAACCATCGACAATGGATCTCTACCACCGACGACAGGTCCGAGTTTGATCTTGAGCCCTTTGCGAAGCTTCATCGACGCCATTGCCCAAGCCGCTGGACCAAAACCGGGTTGGTTGGTCCGCAACGTTTTAGGAGTCAACGTCTGAGTGCCGGTCGTGACTTGACTAACTTTGATAATATTTGGGTCAACTCGACCGATGTAGTAGTCTTTTGCTTTGCCAGGGACTGGAGCAATTCCAAACAGCAACCGCAAATTGTCTTGATCGACAAAGGTTGTTGAGACGCGAGCATTGGTATCGCGGTGTTTGACAATTCCTGAATCAATCAGTGTGATGGCAACCGTGCGTTTTCCTTCCCAAGCTGTTTCTTCGGCCGAAATAATAACGCGATCTTGCCGCGCCGCCCCGGCGTTGGGGCCCGAGCTTTGTTTATAGGTCCGATCATACACGGCACGAAACGGGCGAAAGTTTTTCAGTTTGGTTGATTTGCCTGGACTCGTCGTTGGCCATTTGGCAACATCTGAAAACATCTGCTTTTTGGGATGCGCCAATTGCGAATGTGCAACGTAAGGGAAAAAAACAAGAATGGTGATGGCGCTCAGCGCGCGTGTACATCGTTGATACATAGTTGACCTCGTTCCGTGTTATTCATTTGGAAAACCCACTTTTTGATAGTGGGCGGGTCATAGGCCGAGCTCCGATTCTAGAAACGCCGTCCGATCAACAGGCGGTGTTGTGACGAACACGTGAAAAATTGTGACGAATGCACCTGCATTTGTGATGTGCTGTTAGTGATAATAGAGGAAACGGCCGATGCACAAATGTTTCCATCGTTTGGCAGTTGCAAAATGTTATCCAAAATCTTTTACTGCTCGATGTGGCTGATTCTGTCACTGATCATTGCCGTTAAATTTTATTCTGATTTCACGCTCTATTATGACCCTGTAAAATTCTGGCCGTGCGTCGCCTTTGGCGTTCTGTTTTGGTTCACTTGGGCTTGCTTGGCGCGATGGATCGCCTGGCTTTCCGGTCGTTTTAACAAAAAACGGGAACGATATTGGATTCGTTTTTTGATTGGGCATTTGACCGGAGGTGTTTTAATTTCGCTGCTGCATTACGTGGCAATGAAAATTGTGTTTGTTGTGTTTGATGCGTGGAACTGGTTTCCACACGATTATTACCCTAAATCGATGTTGTTGCTGAATTATGCGATTTATGTCTCGCTAGTCGCCATTGAGCATGCCGTCTATTTATTTGGTCGCAACGCTCAACTGGAAATTCAGCAGGCTGAACTAAAAGCGGAATTGTCTGACGCTCGCCTGCAGGCGCTCAAAATGCAACTGCACCCTCATTTCTTTTTTAACTCTTTGAATACTGTGCGGATGCTGATCGAGACGGATACCGAAAAAGCGGTCCGAGTGACCACGTTACTCGGCAATTTTCTGCGCGTTACGCTCGATAGCAACGAAGAAAACGAAATCACATTGGACCAGGAGTTGAGTTTTATCCAAGGCTATTTGGAAATCCAACAAATCCGCTTCGAAGATCGAATTCGATTTCATTTCGACATCAGTGACAATTCGTTACAAGCGTTGGTCCCTAATCTGATACTGCAACCGATTGTTGAAAACGCCATGGTGCATGGCTGTGGAAAATCGGTCGCCAATGGAGAGTTAAAAATTTCGACAAATTGTCGCAACCAATCGTTAGTGATCCAGGTACAAGATTCCGGATGCGGACTGGTTGCCGACGAATTTTCCGAAGGCATCGGTTTGAGCAACACGCGGTCGCGATTGCAGCGAATGTACGGAGACGCTGGCTCTGTCGCGATTTCGAAATTACCAGCCAATGGCACACTGGTGGAACTAACGCTGCCGTTGCAAAACAGTTTTTGATTGAGGTGCGCCGAGTCGATGGACGATCTCACCGTTATGATTGTTGACGACGAACCCAACGCGGTTCGTGGGATGAGTCGCATCCTGGAAAAACGCGCTGGTATCAAGGTTGTCGGTAAAGCCAGTTCAGGGTTCGATGCCGTCAGACAAATCAACCGGCTAAAACCTCAAGTCGTTTTGCTCGACATTCAAATGCCTGGGATGACGGGTTTTGACGTGATCGCCGAAATTGGTAAAGACACTATTCCATTTCTCATCTTTGTGACGGCTCACCAGGAATTTGCATTACAAGCTTTCGAAGTGCATGCGATCGACTATATCCTCAAACCGGTTGATCAGCGTCGACTGTTTGCGGTCCTGGATCGGATTCGAAACCGATTTTTACCGGACCAGGAACAAACCACTCGGCGACGTGTCAATTCGTTGCTGACGACCATCGCCGCTGGTGAAGAAACCAGCATCGAGTCACCCAAACGCCTTTCTATCAAATCACGCGGATCGGTCATCCTGATATCGACCGAAAAAATTACGCACATCGAGTCGGCGGGGAATTATGTCAGGTATTTTGTCGATGGAGAATGTTATCTGTCTCGTTCGACCATGCACGAAGTTCAGCGACAACTCGACATGACATCGCTAATTCGAGTGCATCGTTCGAAAATTGTTAACGTCGATCGCATTCGAAAAATCTCGCCACATCCCAACGGCGAATTTGTCATCACACTCGACAACGGTGAGCAGGTTTCGACCGGCCACAGCTACCGGGACAAAATTCGCGAATTGATGCGGATCGCCGAACATCATTAACTGCGGCAGCGTTGCAAGACGCATCTAAAAAAATCGTATTGTCGCGTTCGACCCAATGTGAGCGGCAAGGCGCTCAGTTCAAACTCACAGCTTTCCGATTTATTCGACGCTACCGACGTAACGCTTTTGCGCAACTCGATTAGCGCTTCAATACGACAACTGGGGAACGAAATTTTATCTCGTTGTTCTCATTGGACTTACAACAAATTCAAAAACAAATTTAAAAATTTGGTGTCAAAAGGTTTCCTATTGGCTGCCAATAGTCTTCCGGAGAGTTTCAATTGACAAACTAAATTGAGCCAGTAGAAATCAAGTATCTGGAAACCGGCTCTCGTTAACACCAAAAACTTCACTTCAATCGACTCATTTCACATCGGGGTTAAAAAACGATGAAATGCCAGACGGCAACTAATTTGAGAGACGCCAAAGAAAGAAAACGGTTTGATGCGTCCACTGCTTTGATGCAAATCATGAGGCTCAACAACTAAAACCAGACTATCAAATCATCGACAGACGTTCGTCTGAAAATTTCGTGAGGATGAATGGGTGCGCGGGGCAGATGCCCACCCTGGCTCCATCGGTCTTCCCGTCGGCTGCGAACCGACGCCCAAGCTAAACATTCGATAGGTGATTTCCATCTATCCGAAGCCCACTGTTTTTTTGTGTCTGTAAATTCGCGGAGATGCTATGCGCCTCCGGTTCTAAAAAAGTCTTTATGAACGGAGAAAAAAATGAGACTTTTGATTTCCAATCTGTTTTGCACTTCAATCATTCTTACCTTGGTGTCCCTGGGGGTGGCACAGCAACAGGAAAACATCATTGCCAATCCTGGTTTCGAACAGTCAGGGTTTAGCACTCCGTGGAACGACGGATCGGCGACAACCGTTTCCAATACGACAACAACCAAAATCGAAGGCGACCAATGCGCACAGGTTGATCATGGCGGCTCGGCGTCGACAACCGGTTTCTCGCAAAACGTTCCGATCAGTCTGGTTGAGACTGGCGGTCGATACATTTTGTCCGCCAATGTAAAACACGAAGGCACCACCGGTAACGTCAAACTCATCGCTCGTTTTAACGACGATTCCTCGACCGACGTTTCCGCAACGTTCGACGCCGATGTCGACAATTGGGAAAAAGTTCAACTCGAAGTCGATGTTCCCTCCAACGCTACTGCGCTGCGAGTGTTTTGCCGGTTCGAAGGGACGACCGGAAAATCCTACATCGATCTGGTCAAAATGGTTCAGGCGGGCGAAATCACCAATGGCGAAAATCTGTTGGATAACGAAGATTTCGAAGACGCCAGTCAAACGGCCTGGAATCTGGTTTCCGGCGCATCGATTTCAACCGACGAAAAAAAATACGGTTCAAAATCGCTAAAAATTGTTGGAGCATCGAGCACGGTTAAATATGCAACTCAGTTCGTGAGCCTATCGAGCGACAAACCGCTCTTTACAATTTCGGCTCATATTCTGACAACCGGTACGATTCCCAGTCGCGCAACGACAACCGACGCTTGGAAAAAAACCGGTACGGTCAACACCAATGTGACCGATCTGTCGACCGTCGCCCAAGTTGGTGCAGCATTCAAAATCGATTGTTTTGACGGGTCGACAAACATTCGCACTTTGCTGCTCCCCAGTTTTTACAGCAAATCGACGAAATTCACGGAGTACGAATATTCGTTTCTGGTTCCCGAGAATACCGATGGAATTGTCGTCACGGCGATGGTTGCCAACGCAGACGGCATGACTGCCTATTTCGATAATTTTCGTTTGACCAAATGGGAAGCAAGTCCACCGTCAGGTTCGTTTGTGGAAAATACCGGCTTCCAAGCTGTCGAAGCGCCTGAGGCAGGCACTTATGTCCTGGCCGAAACAACTTCGAATTTGCAAACGTTGATCGATAATGCCACCGATTCGACACACGCGGATTATGGAAAAATTATTTGGGTCGCCGAAGGCACTCACAGTGTCAACGCGAAACATCTTTACATCGAAACGGGAACTTATTTAAAGATCCATCAGGATGCCATCGTTCGTCGCTCACTGGAGCCCGATGCCAAGGCGATGTACCACGCCGCGCAGTTAAGAAACTCTGACGAAGATTCTCCGGTTTCCGATATCGTTATCGAAGGCGGTGTTTTCGATAACGATGACGAGTGGCAAGGCAGCGTAGTCGGATTGACCGGTGATCGTGTCGTCATCCGCAATTTGAATATTCCCACGTATTCACGTACTCCAGACGCAAATTACGGCTACTCGGCATCCGCGCTGTACGGATTTGGAAATCATTGGTATATCTACCAAAACTCGATTTCAGGCCCACTGTCGACGGCCGGACACGATGGAATTCACCATTGGGGCGGCTCCCATGTTGCCATCATGTCGAACGAAGTATTGGCCGGCGATGACGCAATCGGAATTTTTCCGCTAACGAATTTCCCGAGCGATCCGACCTACTTGCGGACTTTTTACGATCGAGACATTTCAGAAATCGAGATGTACAACAACGTGTTGGACTCGGTCAATGCTCGTAGCATCGCAGTCGGATTGGCAATTCCACGGCAAGACGCAGCCCGGATGATTTCCAGCGTGAAAAATATTCGCGCAAGAAATTTTGATGGACTGTGCGGCGGACACAACCAGATGATCATGGTGTCATGCGTGCCGGCCACCGAAGCGTACACCGGTTCGGCGACAACACCGTCGGCACAAGTCGAAGATATCCGAATTGAAAACGGTAAAATCGAAGGACACTTGTATGACAACCCCGATCCAGCTCATCCAGGTTATACCGGAGGTTATCTGGACAGCAGCAAAAGATATCCGTTGCACGGAATTCAAATCTATACACGCGATGTGGGTTGGGTAAAAGACATTTGGTTTGAAAACGTTTCGATCAAAAATTTTGAGTCCGACACGTATATGGGCAGCACGATTCCGTCACGAGCGGTGTTTGTTCGCAAACAAGAGTTTTACGACGACGGTGGAAATTCGACGCTGGGCCAAGACAATTCCAATATCCGTTTCAAATCGTGCACGATCGACCAATCGGGCGGGCCAACCACCGATTATGTTTATCAAATCGACGGTATCAAATGGACCGAAGTCGGCGTTTTGGAGCATACGCTTTGGTACAACACTTTGCTGGGATCGGGACTCAAAGATTGGACTGACTACTAACAAGTTGGTTCAATCAAAAATTGGAACTCACCTCATGATTGAGGCGCCAATTTTTGGCTAACCATAGGCAGTTGCCACAACAACTTTGTGGCACTGCCCTTTTCCGTAAATCTTGCGACTTGGATTTTTGACAGGATTTACAGGATAGTTTGCTTACACGAATTCAAACAATATCCTGTCAATCCTGTTGATCCTGTCTAACCGCACGCTACTTTACCTATTTTTTTTCTTGCGCTGGCGGATGCGGCGACGGAGTTCGGTCAATTCTGATTGTGAAACGTTTTTACAGTAGTCGCACCCAAAATAAGTCAGCTTTTCCAAATCATAAACATGCCGAACAGTTGTAAATTTATTCAGATCGTACAACTGCAAATACTCTAACCCTGTCAATCCTTCCAGAAATTCAAAATCGGCAAGCGCATGACAAAATCCGATGTTCAGTTTTTTCAATCGGTGCAGATGTTTGATTCCGTCCATGTTGACCAAATGATCACAGGAACGAACTTCCAAATCTGCTAAATTTTCCTGATCGGCAAGAAAATCTACATTTTCAAATTCACAACGCTCGAGCCAAACCGTCTCCAAGTTTTTAAAGTTGCCCAATCGTAGATTTCGATTTTGATTCAGCGTCAAACTCAATTCTTGCAGACGTTCTGGATGCGGCAAATCGTCAAAGTTGTTGATCCAGTTTTTACCCCACTGCCAGAAACTTTCGAGTTTTTCAAGTCGATTCAATCCACTGAGTTTCGATTTATTTTCCATCTGGCTCAAGTCTAAATACAACTTCAAATCCTTCAGATTCTTCGCACACTCCAGTCCGGTAAACCGCGATATTTGAGCTCTTTTAGGATAACCGGAACCGTCAATCTTCAGCTTTGACAATTTTCCCAAGTCACCTCCCAGTTCAATACTTTTCAAATTATTGCACCACATCAAAGTCGCGCTGCGCAGCTCAGGCAGATCTTTGAGAGCATCGAATCGAGTAAGTTTTGCCGCTCTTTTAATTTCCAGCGTGTTAAGATTTTTTAGTCCATTGATACCGCTGACGTTGTTCAGATTTTGCAGTTTATCGAGGTGTAGTTGTTCCAGTGAATCCAATCCCCGTAGAGCATCCAGGTCAACCACGCTTTTGGCGGATTTAATGGTCAATTCTTTGAGTTGGTTGAGTTGAGTGATCCCACCAATGTTTTTGAGTTTGGGACACCCGACAATTTCCAGATTTTGAATTCCGATTCCTGAATCCCAGTGATCCATTTTCGTCAATTGACTGCAATCGGATATTTTGACAGCAGTCAAATTTGGCAACGAGCCAAAATAACTCAATTCCGTAAATTGACATTCTTCCAACCCGACGAATTTGAGATTCGGCATTTTACTCAATTCGATTTTTTCATGACCTGTCCAACTCAAACTCAGCGTTTCCAACTGAGGGTGCCCAATCAAGGGATCGAAGTTTGATATATTTGGACAATCTTCAATGATCAGTTTTTTCAAATTCGTCATCCGTTTGAGTGCAGAAACATCAAATAGCGAGTGGCAACTAGTAATCGAAAGCGTCTCAATGTTTGGAATATTTTCGAGGCCATTCAAATTTTTCAATGCACGACAAGCATAGATCGAAATTTGATTGAGCCGTTCAGAAGCACGGATACCTTCGAAATCCTTCAAATCGCCCAATGACGAAATGCGGAGCGTCTCCAGTTGTCTGAGTCGTTTGAGATTGGCAAAACCTTGAGAATTGGCGCTACCCATAACATCCAAAATCACCACATTGGCAAACGCATTTTGTCCATAAATATTGCGCATCCAATATGGCCCAGGCGGAGTGGCCCCAGGAAAATATTCACCATCAACAAATTGATAGTCGTAGATAACATCAACCGGTGGCCCAAATTGCTCAATCACACTTTGCTCTCGCCGCGCTTTGGAATGAACGTTGGCATACCAAGCACCGGCGATTGAAAAAATCACCAGCATCAATAGACAGCTGCGTAGACCGAATCGCTTCCAACTCCGTTTTTTTCGTCGGCTCGCCAAATATTTTGCTGCAGCTGAATTTTCCGCAATTGAGTTTTCCGCAGAGTTCACGACGTCGATCCTAAAGGCTGAAAAAGATATAAATCATTCTAGATTCGTTACTTCATCGCCTCAACTTGACAAAATGCGACGCCATCCGTGTCGAAGCAACTAACGCTCCAGATTGATCGGTTTAAATTGTTCCAAAATTTGTTTTTTGATGCCGCTGCGTTTCTTGAAATCTGCCAAATCTCGGTAAGGCACTTTTCGATTCACCTCGAACGAATCGATTTCTTTTTGCGAAATACCGTCGATCATTGTTAACACTCTGGCCGGAATCGTGTTGATATCAAATGACAGCGGCAATTCCTGCCCACCAAATGCCACTGGCAAACGCACTTTGGTATTGGCCAACTGAACTGCAATCACGTTACCGATATTGCTGTCGATCGATTCGTGTCGTTTGGAAAATTGTTCGACGATTTTTTTTTCGTTCGACTCAAGTGACTGATGCAATTTTCGGATCGCTGCAATATCCAGTCGATAATGTGCTCGCAGCGCTTCCTTCCAACGATTCGAGTAATCGCGATCGAAAAACGCTCCGTGGGACAAATGATGCAACAACCGAACTCCCACGGTTTTCAACTTGGAATTTTTCTGGCCATAATTTTTTACAAACGAGGTCAGGTACGGTGGAATCGGTTCGTTGTCTTTTGGAACTTTTGCCAGTGTCAGCTGAAGTGCGTCAAAGATGGGTTGATAAACCTCAGTGATTTCCTCGGGCGACAACGTATCAATTTGTTCGGCAACGAGCCAAAAGAAATAAGTCGCACAAAACCCTTCCGAAGCCACTAATTGACTAGCGTTGCGTGGTCGCTCTAAGTCGGGCGTCGGCGAAAGTTGAATACGATAATAGTTGATTGTGTCTGTCGCATTTTCGAAACTGTAATGATTGTCCCGCACCGATTGGTAACGCGCAAAACTTTGTGCATAGTTGGACATATCGTCCATCGGAAACAAAAAACCTGATCGAACCATGCTGCCCGACGGGTTAGCCAGTTTTCGATGGCCATAGTATTGTTTGGTTTGGCGGTCACCTGAAAAATGGGCCATCACCGCTTCGAGATGTTCTGCAAAACCTTCGTTAAAAGCCGTTCCACGATCTGTAATCGCAGACGTCGTGTGATACATCGGGGCAATTTGTTCGGTCGCAATGCCTTGGCCACGGCTCAACACGGAAAAAATCATGTGCCCGGATTCATGCAGTAACGTGGTTCGAAAGGCTTTTGCTGACGGATCAAGTTTGATGTATGGCGCGCGATCAAAATTTTCGTATTGGTCGGCAGCGACTCGAAGTCGAAATCCCTGCGAAGCGTTGTTGCCGCCTTTTTCGATCACGATAAAAAACGGATACTTCGTCCCCGCCGTACGCTGTGCCATGTCAAACAATTTGAAAGCGAAATAAGCCGACTCGTTTTTCAAATTTTGCTTCAGCGCCATCAGTTGCTCTCGTTCCGTGATGGGCTCAAACGAGGGTTTCGTTTTTTTGCCCGTTTCACGTTTGTCGTCAGTGACCGGTTTGAGAAATTTCACCTTCGTCAAAACTTTGTCGCTGGATTCTGTTTTTTGCGAAACTTGAGGGGCCGCCACGACAGCGAGATTTGAATTCAACAGAATCAACAAACCTACGCCGATGTTGATTGCAAAAATTTTCATGACTGTTCTCCCGCCGGCAAATCGACATTTGATGTATTGAAAAATATGATATAATTTTCAATACCTGTTGGCGACACCCGAGTTTCAATTTTTGGTGAAAAATGGTTCAAACCACGAAAACTTTCTCGACGCTGCCCAAAGCCTACCGCGTTTCTGCACCAAAACAGCTTGAAATTTTGACGTCACCGCTCAGGCAGGACATCATCACCATTATGGAGGGATGTCAAAAACCGGTATCCATCCTGGAAGTTGCCCAGTCGCTGGCGCGTCCGGCAGACTCGCTGTATTATCATTTCGGATTGCTGGAAAAATCAGGCTTGGTTGTCCACGCTGGAAATCGATTAGAACATGGAAAACCAGTCAGTTTGTACTTGCCGATCGCCAAATCGATTCGCATCAAATACGATCTGGCCCTACCGCGATTCAGGAAGATCATTGCTAAAATTTTTCGAACCGCGACAAAACTCACGCTGCGAAATTTTGAACGCGCGGTGGAATCGGAATCCGCACAGAGCGAGTCAGAAACGCGAAATTTGTACTTTTGCCAAATGGAAACTTTTCTGTCCAATACTCAGCTTGCTCAGGTAAACAAACACATTGACAAGATTACTGAAATATTTGCTCAATCGTCAGCTGACAACAACAACCAGCGCTGTTCGATTTTCATTGCACTCTCTCCCAATCCTCAATTAAAAGAAAATCGTTAAGAAATTTCTTCTCTGCGACTCTGCGTGAGGTCAAAAAAATCCTTGTTCGGAAATCTCACGCGGAGACGCAGAGGCGCAGAGAGGATTTGATAGTGAGTGGTGAGGCGATCAACGTACTTTCACGGCCTCCGATTTCATTGACCCGACCTAAAAAATTTCTTCTCTGCGCCTCTGCGACTCTGCGTGAGCCATACGGTAGAACAAAAAAATGGCTCACGTCGAGACGCAAAGCCGTACTGAATATCTATTGGTAAAAATTTGCAGCGCCCGTTCAAATCAACGCGACGCTAACAATTCGTGAAGTGGCCCAGTTTGATCGATCGACGGATCGAGATTTGGATCTTGATCTCCGAAATGATCTCGAGGTTTATTCGCCGCGTGCAATAGCGAGGTATAGAAATTTGCAAATGTCCGATGTTCTGATTCATTGTAGCTGGCGTATTGCAAATAATTTCCGGTTTTCAATTTGCCGTTGACGTTGCCGACAGTGACAAAGGGAAACTGTTCGCGCGATCGCGGATGATGTTTTTCACCTGATTTGCTCAAGTACACGATCAATGTATTGTCGAGCATATTGCCGTCACCTTCGGGGATAGCCATCAATTTTTTTGCCAACTTGGCAATCAATTTAAAATGAAATTCGCGAATGTCGTGCCGCGATTTGCGGCCGATCGAGAATCCTTTTTCCACGCTATCGGGTGTTAATTTACTGCCCGTACTCCCTTTGTCTTCCATGTGACCAATGGCGTGAACATTATATTCATGCTTGAGGCCGAAATACCTCATCCCCAAGTTGTCGGCATGAATCGTAACGACGTTAGTCAAACCGGCGATTAGCGCGGCGGTTGCCATATCGAAATGGGCCTCGATTTGGTGCGTCTCGACCGTCGATTTGAATTTATCATCGAATCGCGGCGCATACTTTTTCAGTTCCGGTAATTTGGACATTTTGACACGCCGATCACTGAGCGACTCGAATCCCGAAAGATAATGATCCAGTTTCTGTTTTTCTTCCTGGTTCAATTTTTTTTGAACTCGTTTGATGTCGTCTTTCAAAAAATCCAACAGCGTTTTTTCCATGTCAACTTGTGAACTGATGCCCGAGTCGGTGGCGACGATGCCGAACAGATTTTTGTAAGCCAACGTCGGACTGGCATAGAAGGGCAAATTTTTGTCTTTGCCGAGTGCGGATATTTTTGGATAAGTAATCAATTTGCCGGGCATCAAATCGAACCCGAGGTGAGGAAACGCCGCCGGAAAAAATTTGGCCAGCGCGCCGTCGATCGTCTCCTTGATGGCCCTGGCCGACGGGCTTTTGTGAGCTCCGAGTGCTCCAAATTTGAAATCGTGGTCTCCACCCGAAGCTTTTGACGAGAGCCCTTGGATGATATTGACATATTTTTTGATGGGCTCCAATTCAGACATGCACTTGTTCAGTTTGAGTTTGTCGAGCGCGGTCGTCGTTGTTTTTGTAATGCCACGCGGTTTCGGCGAATCTTCGTGACCTTGCGGTTGCACACCATAAGGTCGCAGGCCATTGGATTTCACGACAAACACAAACCGTTTGGGCAATTGATCGGCGCGATCTGCAGCATGCAACTGCATCTGTTGCAAAAACGGCGACAAGGCCAGGGACCCAGCGCCCCACCCCATTGTTTTTAAAGCGTGTCTTCGAGAAAACAATTTGGCACCTTTTCCTGTTTATTTTCGATAGAGAAATGAATCGGATGTCAACAACGTAATCAGCGTTTCTTTGAAACTGCCCTGGCTTTGGACATAAGTTCTATCCATAGCCATCAAGGTTGGAGAGTCATTCAATGTTTCATTGCGGCCCATGAAATAACGAAAGACATGTCGAATAAACGACTGTCTCACGCGCGGCGATTTGGCGAATTTCTGTAACATTTCGGCGGCGTTATTGTATTTGCCATTCAAATTGGGATCGGCAGCATTTTTAATGACGGTCGAGGAATCGACGGCGACACGTTTCAATTCCGGCTTGGCCATCCGCACTTTATTGGCATCCCCTTTGGCTCGCCTGAGCAACCGCTCGTATTCGCTCAATTTTTTGGAATACTCTTCGACATCGCCCAGCGGCTCAAATTTGCGAAATCGACCGAAGTCATCGTACGATTCAAAAACGTCGCCGAGTGGATTCATTTTTTTGTGACAGCGCCAGCATTTTTCCTCGTTGACAATTTCAAACCGTTCGCGAAGCGTCCTCGAATGATCGACCGGAACACGAGCATCAACACCGATGGGCAAATCGGGAACAACACCGGCCAACAGTTTTTCCTGAATCCATTTTCCACGTCGCACCGGATCGTTCTCAAAATTGCCACTGAACGACGTCAGCCACGCGGGATGCGTCAAAATCCCCGAACGCATTTGTTGGGGCAACGCAGCAGGTTGTTTGATCGGATAACTCCAGTCGTCCGGCAGGTTATAGGAATCGACATACCGCCGGTAGTGTTTGTTGGGATTGGGCATCAACCCTTTGGACAACATTTCCGTTTCGTATGCGTTACGTTTTTTCTTCCGCTTGTTGTCTTGGCCT
Organism: Pirellulaceae bacterium; assembly: GCA_028280445.1. GTDB lineage: Bacteria > Planctomycetota > Planctomycetia > Pirellulales > Pirellulaceae > JANQLU01. The sequence continues at coordinate 162,073 of JANQLU010000023.1, forward strand.
TTGTTTTTCTTCAGACGATCCATAAATCGCTTGACTTCGGCCGGTGGCATGTAGGCCACGAAATATTTGTCTGTGGTCAACAATTCTTCGAGAACATGCCGATCATTTTTTAACGCGTGCAAAACCATCAAATCGGCATCCATGACCAAACGAAAGGGTTCATGCCGATTGTTGCGAGACTCGTCCTTGAATACATCGATCGATTTGTGATATCCAAAATACTGCCTAAAAAACCGAAGCAAACGTTTGTTTTTGAGTTGGCCATAAGGTTGGCGCAATAGCTGGCCAACCGTTGTATTGCCTCGCGGCACGAATCCCCAGTAATTTTCGCCAGCCGGTTCGCTCAACAAACGGCGGACTTGCCGTTCGACATCTTGTTTGGTTTTCAATTTTCCCTCGGCGACGGCCGATCGCAATTGATCGTCGGGAACATCGTCGGTAATTGCGTAAGAAATGGCGTAGCTCAACTCACGAGGAGACAGCATTCGTCGACCATCGGTCAACCGCGTACCCAATCCGTGTTCCATCCGAAACACAAATTCAGTGGACATCATGATTCCCATTAACAAATACCGCAGACCTTCGGCGCGTCCACCTGACTTCAGCGTTTTGCGAAACAGATTGTTTTTGTAATGCTGCACTTCGTCTGAAGTCGGACGACGTTGCAACAGATAACGAAATGCTGTTTCGAGAACGTTATCCATTTCAGACTCGGCAACATTTTCAGTGCGTTTTGCAAACCGATTGAACACCAGATATGCGGGCCGAAAATACCCTTTGATCGGTCGGTAGGATGGACCGATCGGGTCAACTTCGTTGCGCGCCTTTTTTCTTTTGACGGCTGATTGTTTTTCGCCGCAGATCAATTTGCCTGCGACGAGGTGGCTAGTCTGCAACAACACGTTAATCGTCCCTTCGTCGGCCACCAACAATGTGTAGTCACGAATTTCTTTTCCACCCAGATCGACAAATGGTTGCGAAATTGTTTTTTGCGACGTGCGTTGAGGAAACAATTTGTCAGTAAATTCTTTATAAATCTCGGGGCTTAATCGCCACAGCCGTGCACGCGAAAACGATGGGCCTTGGTGTTTGCCACTGAACAATTCTTCGTGATTAATGCGATTGCCTTGGGAGGGTAACTGGAGCGAAACCGCATCTGGTCCTTTTCCAATTTTCTTAAGTTCGGCGGCAATCCAGGTCGTGATTTGTAAACGTTTGGTTTTGCTCGGTTGAGTTTGATCCTCGGGCGGCATATCGCCGATACTGATCATCTCCAGGATTTTTTCCCAGCGTTCCCAGTCTTTGGCATTGCTGACGTTGCCATCGACATCGTGAAATGCAAAATCGGCTCGCTGAATTCTTTTGCCGTGACAGCGCGAGCAATACTCGGTCAAGAATGGTTTAACGTGATTTTCAAATTCCTTGATATCCGTCTGCGAAACTTCGGGATCGTTTTGAGCACTAGCAACACATAGGTTCAGGCCAAAGAGACCGACCAAAAAACAGATAGTGAGAATGTTTCTCGACATCAAAACCCAGCAATAAACACGATTCTTGAAAGAGGTTGTTGCGATTGCAGTTAAAAACTCCATAAAATGGAACGTTTTGAAGGCAACAATTATTTTGCACAAACGGCTCGTCAACAAATTTTCTACTGTTAGCTGCAACGACTTGTATTTTTAAGTTTCCCAAAGTCAGTCTCGCATGCCACTCTCAAGACTGAGTCGCCAATCCTTTTTGTCCAGAATTCTCACCGCTCATCCTGTCAATCCTGTCAACAAACCGCATGGCACAGCGCGCGGTCATCGATTGAGCACCTTGACGACCCGATCAATATCGTCCTCGTTGTTGTAGATGGCTGGCGATATGCGAATTCGATTGCTTGCACCGGCCACCACAATTTTCTCCTTTTCAAACTGGTCTTTCAGCCCTGCCGTATTGTCGACCAAAAATGTCGCGATCGGCATTTGATCAACGTGTGGCGAAATTAGTTTCGCTTTTTTGGGATTTGTTTTTGCAACCAGTCGCTTTACCAGTGAACAAGCGTGCGCATTCAGTTTCTTGACACCAATTTTTTCAATGAACTCGAGTCCAGCATCCAAGATATAAAAACCGTAATACGAGAGGTGTCCGGGTTGATACCGAGTGGCATCTTGTGGCGGATGATAGTCAAAATCTTCCGTCTGGTCTGACAATTGTGTCCAAGGTTCATAGAGCATTTTTGCGTACCCTGGAAACACTCGATCCTTGAGGGTTTTTCCTTGTAGTTCTTTGGCAACATAAAAGAAACCCGCGCCGTGAGTGCCGAACAACCATTTGTATCCGGAGCAACTGGCAAAGTCGATTCCAAGTTCGCGAACATTAAACGGATAGATTCCGGCTGCTTGAATAATGTCTGCGTAAACCTTGGCACCCATTTTGTGAGCGTGAGCAGACAACTCTTTGATCGGTTCAATATGGCCGTTGACGTTCGACACCAAAGTAATACAAACCAAAGCGGTTCGACGATCGATTTGTTTTTTCATGGCCTTTAGGTCCGTCTGCCAGTTTTTGGCACGGACAATGCGGACGTCAACTCCTGATTTTTTGAGGCCAATCAAATTGTGTAACGACCCGCCAAAATGCAGATCATTGGTAACGATGTTTCCGCCGGATCTGATCGAGTTTATCGAATCAATGACAATCTGCTCACCCGATTTAGTGTTTTGAACAAACGCGATTTCTTCGGAGACCGCGCCGATCAGTTTTGCAAATCGTTTGCGACAACTCGCAATTCGTTTTCGAAATAATTCGAGGCGCCCGCCCGACGGTCCCAATCGCCAAAAATCGCTGTGTTCGCGCGCGGCTTGTTCCGCAAAATTCGACTGCGGGATACCGCCTGCCGCGTTGAGAAAACATTCGATCTTACAGCGAGGAAACATCGATCGATAGTCTTGTGTTTCGACATGCTGTTTGAAAAGATCAGCGCGGCCAGTTTGCATATCGTGTTGGTTCGGTCGATCGCTTCCAAACGTGGCCTCAGAAAAACCGACGGTCCCGACGGCTCCCGTTACAAAAAAAGTTCTTCGGTCCATTGAGGCACTTCCCATTTTTAATTAACTGACACCCGTCGTTCAAAACACAACAGGCAATTGACCCATCGGATCAAATTCTACAACAAACTTGCAGGTTTTCGTTGTCTTACAATCTACACATCCAGATCAAATTGCAACTATCAAATCGCTGCGCCCAATTTATTGTTGTCACTTCAGTTCGTTTCAGTCGTGTTCGTAATTTTTGGTAGCGGGTTAGCTTGGAAAAATCGCAACCCGAAGCGTGAGCGAGGGACCGTATTCCACAACACATCAGCTTGGTTTGTGGCCCCTCGCTCACTAGGATTTTGCATTAAACAAAAATCATAACCCGAAACGTAAGTGAGGGACCACGTTTCGCCGTAAATCAGCGTGGTTTTGGTCCCTCG
>JANQLU010000031.1 GCA_028280445.1 Pirellulaceae bacterium
GATCTGAATCGCTAATTTTGCTTGCGGCGTTGTCCGCAACAACATGCCAACGGCAACAGAGATTAGAGTGCAGACTAACAGAAATGTGAACAGCGAGAATCGAAACCATCTCTTCATGATTCATCCAAGCGTGATAACGACCAAGTTGACCGAGCGGCCCAAGATGTTGAACCGCCGTTAAGGTATTGGAACCATCCTACAACCGGCACTGTCTGAATTTCAGACAGTGCCTAGCCGACATTACCGGCTTCGGTTCATCCGTTTGTTATCCAGTGCCGAGGAATTGAGCAAACTCATTGTTTAGTTCGGAAAGTCGCCCGCGGGATACATCAAGCGAGCCTCCAGGGCCATCAATGAAACCCCATTTTTCCAGCTCCCATATTTCAGGTCCGATGAATTTGATTTTTTGCCATTCGATCAAGAAGGCCATTAGTGAGTCTGCCAAGCTGTAATGGTACTCTTCGTCATGGCACAAATAAACAACCGGTGGATCAGCATTGCCTTCTTCGCAATCGAGAGCAATTAAATCACCGTTGCAGACATATATCAAAGGGAACGCATTTTCCCATTTGTTTTCAGTTTCTGGGTAAACGTCGTTGTGAATTTCTGCCGCGTTTTTACAGAACACTCTTGCGTCGTCTATTCGGTCGGCATCAATGATGTCTGGTCCGCCATAGATTCTAGAGTTAACGTCAATTTCATAGGTGAAGCCAAAGCATGATGACGCGGAAGCATAAAATTCCAAAAGCGATTGGGGAATATGTTGAGCAAATTCGTACTGAAATTGTTCCTCGCAACCTCTGTTGATCATTATTGGCGAACTTACACAAATCTGACGCACCGCGGTGTCGTCGATTTTTCGCAATTGAATTGCAAACTCGAGCGCTTCGTCTAGCCAACGCTTAAACATAGATTCAACTGCAACTGGATAACGTGCTAAGTTGACCGAGCGGCCAATACGGTTTGACCACCATCCGGTTTTCGGCCCATTTTAAAAGCTTCTCCGCTTCCGTCCAATGCATTGTTATCGGGACTTTCGCATCAAGTACTATACGCGAATTTCCAATCCATTCCTTCCTTTGAACGGCTTCTTCTTTATCCGGCCCAGGTCGATTTGCTGCTTGCCGAGTTGCAGGTACCAAGTTTGGTGAGTTTACGGAAGAAAGGTTTTGGTTGTCGCATTTTCGAGTCCACCCAAGTGAAACAGTGCGGGTTGGAAGAACTCGCCTGAGTCCACTGTGTCCTACCACAGTGGGCTCATTTCTCTGCAATCTTATATGCGTCGGTGTACGGCCAAGTCAAAAAGGACCCGTGTTTTACCGAGTCGGGGCGACTGGATTTGAACCAGCGACCTCTGCGTCCCGAACGCAGCGCTCTACCAGGCTGAGCCACGCCCCGTGGTTTGATGGTTGTTGGCTATTATATTAGTAACAGTAACGATTCGAAAAAAGTGTAAGTCTTTTCGCGAATGAAAAAAGTCAAACAACGCAACCTGGATGTAACCATAACTTTGACAGTCAAAACGGATAACTACTCGGTTTTCGTTCCAGGATTCACTCCCATTACTTGATCCATTCGGCCAAGGGACCCGATTGATCGATTTCGGTGTTCAGTCCGCGGTCTGGGTCGCCGTAAGTTTCGCCAGGCAAGCCGGCTGCATGGAGAATGGACATCAGCAAATTGGCAAATATTCGGTGCCCCGGTTTGTTGTACGATGGGTAATGCAGATACCGACCAGGACGCAAGACGCCGCCCATGTTGCCGATGACGATGGTCGGCATGTTGTTGTAGTTGGTGTGATGTTGTGATCCGGCGTCACTGAAAAATACGATCAAGGTGTTGTCTAACATCGTTCCGTTGCCTTCCGGCACTGTTTGGAGCTTGCCGGCCAGCCCAGCCAGCAATTTCATTTGAAATGTCCGAATCTTGTCGCGCATTTCACGACCTTGTTTCCAATTCGAATCGTAACGATCGGTTGTTCCCTCGGTGTCAGCCGTATGTCCAATTTCGTGCAACGAGATTTCTTTCATCCGGGAATGTTCGAATCCCTGATAACGCACGTCGAGTTCATCCGCACGAATCGTAATCGCGTTCGTCAAACCGGTAATCAGCGCGGCGGCCGACAAATCAAAATGCGCTTCCAACCGATGCGTTTCGATTTCCGACGTGTACTTGTCATCCATCGGTGGCGCGTGTTTGGCCAATGAACCTTTCATATCCGTGAGCTTGGCCTGGCGGTCGCGCAATGCTTCGAAGCCGTGAAGATAGTGATCCAGTTTCTCTTTTTCTGACGCGCCAAGTTGTTTCTTGATTCGCTTGACATCATCCACAAGAAAATCCATCAAATTTTGGTTCGCCTGGACTTCGAGTTTCGCCCGATCATCACTTAACACCGCACCAAAAATATCTTTGTAAGCCAATTTGGGAGACGCGTAGGCAGGCGTCCGACTATTTTTGGCACGCGCTGAAATATCGAGGTAGCGAATTTGATCCTCTGGTTTACTGCCGATGTGAAAGGCCAGATGCGGAAAGATGCTGGGAAATTTTTTCGAAATCGTGACATCGATCGTCTCGCGACGCGGCGGCGCATGATCGCCTGATGTGTAGGCGCCCAAAACACCAAAGTGACCGCCATGAGGACCTTTGCAAATTCGACTTGATAGACCCTGAATAATGGTCAACTGTTTCTTAAATGGCTCCAGTGATTTCATCGTCGGGTGAAGCGAGCGTTTGGCAAGCGACTGGTCGACCACGGATTTTGTCGTAAAGCGGTTTTTGCCACACTCTTCCAAACCTTCGGGAACAATCCCATAAGGTCGCAATCCATTGCCGCGAACCACAAATACAAATCGCTTGGGCAGCGCCGACACATCGCCGTTGGCGTGCGTTTCGGCGTGCTGCAGAAAAGGCGTCAACGCCAGTGAGCTGGCACCGATACCGGCAAATTTCAAAAATTCTCTGCGGCGGTTTTTCATGGTTGCCTCAATATGTCGGTAAGGGTGCCTTGTTCGTTCACGGTTTATTTCTTTGGTTTGGCCGTATCAATATCTTTGCGATACAAAAACGAGTCGGACGTCAACAGCGATACCAGCAGCTCTTTAAAACTTCCGCCGCTTTCAACGTACGCTCGGTCGGCCGCGATCAACGTTGGTGCGTCGCTCAGCATTTCGTTGCGGCCCATCCAGAACCGGAAAGTGTGGCGGACAAACGTTTGCCTGACGCGTTCGGATTTTGCCAAGCGATGAACCAGTTCAATCGCATTGTCAAATGAACCGTCGAGTTTCGGATCTCCGGTACCGGTTAAAACTCCGGTCGCATTGACCGGTTTGGTTTTCGGGATCGGTGCTTTCATGCCGGTCAGTCGCTTTTGCAGCCTTGAAATTTCGCGCTGTTGATCGGCATCGGTCATTTCGGACCATCGTTTGCGTTCGCGAGTCCAACGTTTTTTGTCATTTTCGTAGCGACGCAGTTGTGCGGAAAAATTCTTAACCGTTTGTTCTGGCCGTTTCAAACTTGCAAGGCGTTCGACGGCCTCTTTGACTTTGGCCGCACGCCCTCGGGCGTCGTATGACTGCCACCGTCGAAGTTCTTCCTGAGTCCGTTTGCGATCGTGATCGTATTTACGTTTTGCCTTGCGATATCCGTCGGCATCGCCGATGACAATCTGTTCGCGAAACTGGCCAAAATCGTCATACGCTTCGAAGGCTTCGCCCAGCGGATTCATCAACTTGTGGCACCGCCAGCAAGTGTCTTCGCGAATCACGTCCAAACGTTCGCGCAGCGTTCGATGGGGATCATCGGGAATCACTGCATCAACACCGATCGGAACATCGGGGACCATGCCACCGAGCAGTTTTTCGCGAATCCATTTTCCGCGGCGAATGGGATCATTATCAAAATTACCACTGTGAGCGACCAACCAAGCGGGATGGGTCAACATTCCGGCACGTTCGTTTCTAGGAAACTCAACCGGCTGACCGATTCGCCGTCGCACCGATTCGCGACGATCATCGACCAGGTTGTAGGCACTCACGTGGTTCGACTGCAGACCTGGCCACAGTCCCTTTTTTAAGACTGACTCAAATTCCTGGTCGCCAAATTTATTGCGAAGCCCTTTATAAAATCGATTGTTTTTGTCTTTGAGTGCCGATTCAATTTGTCCGCGGCGGAGCGGGTCCATCGGATAGTGACGTGTTGTTAACAATTCGATGAGGACATTTTTGTCCCGTTCCAGAATACTCAACACCAACATATCGGCATCTTTGCGTAAACGCCGAGCGTGATGGTCCGGGTTGCGCTCGCGATCTTTGAATACATCCGGCGCCGCTGTGTATCCGAAATACTCTTGAAAAAATCTCAGAATCCGCGGTTGATGTTGGTAATAATCTCGCCCCCACAAATGATACATGGGGTAATTCCAGTAGCGCCGTTTTTTGTCTTCGCGATCCAACAACTTCCGCACTTGACGCTCAACATCGTCACGTGTTTTCAATCGACCCTCACGGGCAGCCTGCAGCAATCCAGGGTCCGGTTGATCAAAAAAGGCAAATGAAATCGCATATGCCAACTCGTGTGGGCTCAGCATTCGGCGGCCATCCGGCAATTTCTCGCCCAATCCGATCTCAAGTCGAAACACGAATTCCGGCGACAACAACATGGCGACGATCATCGTCCGCATCGCGGTTTCCAATCCGGCCAACTTGTAATTTTTCTGGAACAGATTTTCGACGTATCGTTGGCGATCTTCGGCCGTCGGTTTTCGTTTCAAAATAATTTGAAAAGCCCGTTCGATGGCTCGGTCGATGGCTCGGTCGATATCTTTTTGATTTGGCTTGGCTCCGTCTTTGAACAAATAATTCAGCGGCGCGCGATTGGGCTTCATCAATTGATCGGCCACCAGATTGCCGTTGCGCAGCATCGTTTGAATAGTCGATTCATCGGCCAACAAACTCGCATAGTCCTGGATTCCCGTCCCGCCCAAGCCATGCAAGGGTTGAGAAATTTGGGTTCGCACGGAATTAGCAAATCGACTGTAAATGTGCGGGCTCACTCGCCAAACACGCGACGGCGTAAAAGCAGGTCCGGAATGTTTCCCGCCAAACAATTCAGCGTGGTTGATACGATTGGCCTGGCTCGGCAATGCCAACATCCCGACGTCGGGACCTCGCCCAATTTTGCGCAGCTCGGCAGTAATCCAGGCCGTTACTCGACTGCGTTCTATTTGTTTTGGTAGCGGAGCATCGTCAGGCGGCATGTGCCCCAGGCTCACCATTTCGAGAATTTTTTCCCAACGTATGGTGTCTTTTCCGTTGGCGATTTTTCCGTCGATGTCGTGAACAAAAAAATCAGCTTCGCCATTTTTTTTACCATGGCAAGCGACACAGTACTTTTTCAAAAACGGACGAATGCGTTTTTCAAAATCATCGGGCTCAACAGAACAAGCCGACCGATTCATGCCAAGCGACAAACAAGCAAAACAAAAAACAAAATACCCAATCAGGTCAAGTTTCGATTTCGCAAGTCGTCTCAACATCATGAACGTCATTGTAACACGGCAACGACAACACCGCCTACCTTGACTTAATAACAATGTCTTTCATTCCTCAAAGCCTTAGGACAATCAGAACAAGCGCACACAAAGAAGCGTTGTCAGGATTTCCGGCGCGGATTTTTAACATTAACTCGCCAACAAGTTTTCGTCCCTACATCAGCAAAATAATTTTATTGCTTTGCGCATTACGTAAAAACGATGTCCTTTCACGCTTGACAGGTGATTTTGTTGCATCGGTTGCGATATCGCATAAGATTGAATTTCTAAAGAATTTGAATCGCCCATCGAATCACTGCCTGATTAGGATTTTGAGATGCTGGCTTGCAACAGATCTTGTAAGTTGTTCTTTGTTTCATTGATTGCAGCCGCCTGTTGGTTGGTGTGCCATACTCCGACCGCTGGACAAAATAGCAAATCGAAACAGACTAAACCCAACAACAAAACGACGGACGTCACCATTGAAATCGAACATGCCGTATTCGGATCGGGTCGTGGGGCCGCATCATGTGAAAAACAGATCCGTCGGATCATCCAGAATCGCAATGCAACCACGGTCATCAGTACACCCGGCCTGGGTTTGAGAAACCCCAGGGGAGTCGCTCGTAAAGAATTGAGGATTACCTACCGTGTCAAAGACAAACGAGGTTTTGTCAAAGGCGTGCTGGTTCTCAAAAACGGCCAACGAGTCAATATCTTCCAAGCGATTCTCAAAGATACAGCTAATAAAAAATTTCAAAAACTCCCGACCGAGTTCACGATTAAACTTCCAGGCAAATTTACTCAAGTTCGCACGGGAGCTAATGGACGGATCTTGATCTTTCATATTCGTGACCAAGGACTCTTGGCGATCGTCGATTTGGTTCAACAGAAAATCCTCAAACAAATCAAAGTGCCCGACAACGTTGCCTTTGCCGCCAATCGAACAAAACTGCTGATCGCATTTCCGCGGATCAGACAATTGCAAAGATGGGATTTGAAATCCTTGCAGCGAGACAAAGCGGTCATTCTCGATCGCAATAAACTCCCGACAAATGCCTTGATGGGCGCCAATGGCGATGGCCCGCTATTGCTTTGGCACGATGGGCGAGTTGAATTGTGGGACGTTGAGCAAATGAAGCCGATGACTTTCGATATTCCGTTGTTGCATGGCAAAAAAGATTCCGGATTCAAAATGACGGTTTCGGCGGACGGTCAGACATTTTGTAGCTGGTACACAAGAGTTTCTTCAGATCCGTTTTATGTGATGCGCGTCGAAGGACAGTCGGTCAGCATTCACACATCGAAATCGAAACTCGCTGACGACCACGGAGTGTCGCCCAACGCAGATGGTGTGCCACTTTGGAGTTACGGAGGCGCAGCTTATGCAAAGGATTTAAATCCGATCCCAGTTCGCAAAGTATTGTCGGCATCCTTTGTGCCAACCGAGGACCCGCGCTATGTGCTCAAGCTGCAAGCGGTCCGGGATCGGCACGTCCAGGCAACGGTTTGTTCAGCCGTAGATCTCAATCCGATTCACAAAATTGGATTGTTTCAAAATGTCAATATTCGCGCCAGAATCCTGGATCGATTTCAAATCGACGGCGAATCGAAATTACGATATTTGCCGAATCACCATCTCGTCGCATATTTTCCAGCCAGTCGCGATCGAGTCATGATTCGCAAATTCAATCTCAAACGCAGCCTCGATCAATCCGACAAAAAATATTTGTACGTCAATTCAAAACCGAAGACTTCAGCCACCTTGGGCGAGACATTTACCTATCAAATGTCGTCGCTGGCCAGTTCCAAACGCGTTCGTTATTCACTCGACAATGGCCCGCAGGGCATGAAGGTCAGTGCCAATGGCAAAGTCAGTTGGCCGATCAAGTCTTATCCGAAAGACGGCATTGCCAGTGTCATCATTCAGGCTAAAGGGAGTGACGGTGAGGCGCACGTCCACGCCTTCGAAATTTTCGTATCCAAGCCGAAAGGTAACGTGGCGGATACGAAATCATCAAACAAGCCCAAAGTAAAAGTCGCGAAACGGGTCGATGAAAGCGAACTCAATCGGCAAATCGTCTCGCTACCTGGCAAGCCACATATGATGCGAACTGGTGGCAGCGGTCGATATATCGTGTTTCACATCCGTGAAAAAGGAATTCTCGCTGTTCTCGATGTTGTGCAGAGAAAAATCGTCAAAGAAATCAAGGTTCCGGAAAATGTTGCGTTTGCTGCCAATCGCAAGAAATTACTGATTGCCTTTCCTAGCCTCAAACAATTACAGCGATGGGATTTATCCACGTTAAAACACGAAAAAACGGCGACGTTAGATCGAGACTGTCAACCTGAGTTTGCGGTCATGGGATCCGACGGCGACGGTCCGCTGGCGATTTGGAGTCAACGAGAAATGCAACTATGGGACGTTCAGGAATTGAAACGGCTCAAGTTCAAACAACCATTGTTCAAAAACCGCAGCCGCTACGGATTCTACATGTCCGTTTCGGCAGACGGCAATACATTTTGTGGATGGGTCACGTCCAGTTACAACGAAACATTTCAATTGATACGACTCAACAACCAACGGTTTGTCTCATATACGCAAACAAAAATGTATCGGTCAAATGGGAGTTGGGCCGTTCCTACTGCGGACGGCAGTCTGTTGTTGCGAAATGGACGCGGTGTTAACAACTATGATCTCAGTCCTCGTTCAGTCACTCACTTGAACGCCCAAATAATTGCGACGGAAGACCCCCGGTTTGTGTTGGCGGTACGCAGGATAGAAGAAAAACAATTGCAAGTGACGATTTGCTCCGCAGCCGATTTGAAACCTATCTACGTGTTTGAGAACTTTGATTCGGTATTTCAACCGAGCGCTCGTTCTTTTGATTGGGGATTAGGGGGAGACTGGGGCTTACGATATCTACCCAAACACAACCTGGCTGTTTGTATTGCTGATGATGGACGCCGTGTCATGATTCGCAATTTTAATTTAAAGAAAGCGTTGGACCGATCTGGCGAAAAATACCTTCACTTCATTTCGAAACCGAAACCCGTCGCTCATGTCAACGACACGTTTTCATATCAAATGGCGGCTTTGTCCAGTTCGAAACAAGTGACCTACTCGTTGGCATCGGGGCCCAAGGAGATGAAAGTCAGTTCGAATGGAAAACTCACTTGGAAAATTGATTCGTTTCCCAAGGGCGGTGTTGTCGATGTCGTTGTGAATGCAAAATCGAACGACCGTCAATCGGCATCCCACGCGTTTCAGATTTTCGTAAAATCCAATCGACGTTTTTTGATGACCGGTGTCCATGGAAATCCACGGTTGGATGAAGTCGTCATTCAACTTCCCGCCAAATTCAAAACCATGCGCACCGGCGGCGGTGGCCGGTATTTGATCTTTCATATCCACGACCAAGGCATTCTTGTGATCATGGATGTTGTGCAACGAAAAATCGTCAAGGAAATCGAGGTGCCCAATGATATTGCGTTTGCCGCCAATCGTAAAAAACTGCTCATCGCATTTCCGCAGCTCAAGCAATTGCAGCGCTGGGATTTGTCAACATTCAAACGCGACAAAACAGTGGTTTTGGATCGAAACCTGACACCTGAGTTTGCGCTTATGGGTTCCAACAGCGACGGCCCGCTGGCCTTTTGGGGCAACGGAAAAATGCAACTGTGGGATGTCCAGAAAATGAAACAACTCGAATTCGATCAACCGTTGTTCAAATACAGCGGCAATTACGGTTTTGGATTGACCGTCTCGGCAGACGGACAGGCATTTTGCGGATGGATCAAATCTCATGGCTATGAACCATTTCAACTGCTGCGCCTGAAAAACAATCAGCGCGTTTCGTACACCAAAACAAAACGCTTCCAAGACAGAGGGGGGTGGGCTGTTCCCATCGCAGACGGCAGCATGTTGTTACAAAAGGGAGGTGGTGTTCACAGCTATGATCTACGCCCCAGTTCGGCCACTCACCTGGGCGGAGCCCAACTTGTGCCAACCGAGGACCCCCGGTTTGTGTTAGCAGTACGCAGGCTGGGAAAAACAGATTTGCAAATAACAATCTGCTCGACAACCAATTTGCAGCCCATCTACCAATTAGAGAATTTCGAATCGGTGTTTCATCCGACAAACACGTCTTTCGAATGGGGACTAGGGGGCGAGCCAGGCTTTCGCTATCTACCAAATCAAAACGTCGCCGTCTGCATTGCGGATGATCGTCGCCGAGTATTTATTCGCAATATTGATTTGAAGAAAGCGCTAGACAAAGCCGGCAATAAATATCTTCACATCATCTCGAAGCCGCATCCGGTCGCCAAAGTAGATGATATATATTCCTACCAAATGGAAGCAATCACCAGTGCGAAAAGGGTCACGTACTCTTTGGCGTCAGGCCCCAAAGGAATGAAAGTTAATTCTCAAGGCAAACTCACTTGGAAAATTAATTCGTTTCCAACCGGCGGCGTTGTCCAAGTCGTTGTAAACGCAAAATCGAACGACGGCCAATCAACAGCCCATGCGTTTGAGATCGTCATCGAGCAGCCACCAACGAAACCGCAACCTAAACCTCAACCAAAGCCACAAACGAAACCACATTCAAAGCCACAAACAAAAACGCCGGTCGCCAAATCCTCGAAAAAGCAACCGTCAATCGGTGAAAAATCAAAATTACGCTTTGTCAAAATCGACAATTCGAACTTGCAACTTCCCGGGCCGATCGATTCAATCACGCGCGGTCTTGATGGTCGATTGTTACTCTTGGTTGGAGATCGGCTGGCAATCATCGAAGCGAACGGAGTGGCCTTAAAAGAAACTTCTATCCTCGTGACAAAATTCGTAAAAATCCGTGAACGAAAAAAATACTTTGTCGCAATTTCGAATGAGCCAAAAGCAATCTTTCTGATTGACAAACAAAGCTTCAAGATTACGAAATCGCGAACTCTCAGTTTTGAAAAATTGACAGATTTGGTTCTCCATCCCACACTCCCAATGAGCTATGTGACTGGAAAAAGCGGCAAGGATGCTCCTCGCTACAGATTTATTGCCTTTGATGAAGCGAAATGGGAGGGGTATGAAGATAACCAGTGGATTGGAAACTGGTTGGCGATCGATCCGCATGGAGAATTCATCGTCACGGGATTCTCGGACTACCTTCCACGAAAAACGCAGCTTTCATTGAATAAAGATAAATGGAAAATTGTGCCCAGACCTGGCATTCTGGATTGGTTGGTCCGCTACAAGATCGATAAAAAAGGAATCCCCGAATTCTCAGAAGTCAAGACAGCGGCTGGCGAAAAAGGAAACGGAATCCGAATGTCATCAGACGGCAAACGAATCACATTTCTTTCTGGCACTGGTACTCCGCGACGTTCGAAAAACCTGGCATCGTGGCAATGTGACAACTTCAAGAAAACTCCCGTGAGTTATGAAACAGGTCTCCGCGCGACCTCAACCGAATTGGCCTATCACGGCACGTTGCCTTTGGTGGCATCTCCCGGTAAAGAATCAGTAACATTTTTCGATCGCGAAACCGGAAAGTTATTACCCAATCGACTCGCCGGTAATTTGAAGTCGTTAGCGGGTCACAAAATCAGGCGGATCCTGTTTTCATCCGATGGGAAAAATTTAATATTCGCCACCACGGTGAACGACATCAACTATCTGAAGAAAATGCCCCTGAAATTAACACCTGCCGAATTGCGAGCAATCAAGGCAGGCTTGAAAGGCGATTCTAAAAAGTAAGGCTGGTTCCGTTCTTTGACAGAATGAACATGATTGACAGGATCAGCGCGGGAAATCCTGATGATCCTGTAAATCCTGTCAACGTCGAGCCAAGAACAAGAAGTAGGGCCGGTTCCCACCGGCCAATCCGACAAAACGGCCGGTGGGAACCGGCCCTACTTAGGAGTTTCAAAATTCATGAAAGCTGTTGGTCTCACACGATACTTGCCGATTGACGACCCCGAGTCACTGATCGATTTGGAAATCGAAAAACCGTCGCCCCAAGGTCACGATTTGCTGGTGGCGATTCAGGCGATTGCGGTCAATCCGGTCGACTACAAAATCCGCGCACCCAAGGACATCGTCGAATCGTCACCAAAAATTCTCGGCTGGGATGCCGCCGGAATTGTCGAATCGGTGGGATCGGACGTGACGCTGTTCAAACCGGGCGATGAAGTGTTTTATGCTGGCGACGTTACTCGGCAAGGCACGAACTCAGAATTCCATCTGATCGACGAACGAATTGTAGGTATCAAGCCAAAATCGCTGGATTTCGCACAAGCCGCCGCGTTTCCACTGACGTCGATCACTGCCTACGAAGCATTCTTCGATCGACTTGGAATTGACGTCAACGGCGCCAACAAAAACCAAACGCTGTTGATTGTCGGCGGCGCTGGAGGAGTCGGTTCGATTGGGATTCAGCTCGCCAAGATCGCTGGGTTGACCGTTATTGCGACGGCGTCTCGCCCGGAGTCTATCGCCTGGGTCAACCAGTTGGGGGCCGATCATGTCATCAATCACCGTGAGGAACTGCAACCGCAAATCGAAGCGCTCGGTCTCAAATACGTCGACTACATCGCGTTGTTTAACGATACAGACGGCCACTGGGACGCCGCCACGAATTTGATTCGCCCTCAAGGCAACATTGTCGCCATCGTGGACAACCAGCGGCCATTGAAACAAAACATCATGAAAATGAAATCTGCATCGTTGTCCTGGGAATTTATGTTTACGCGTTCGAAGTATCAGACACCAGATATGATCGCACAGCACGAAATTCTCAATCGAATCGCACAATGGATCGACGCAGGACAAATTCGCTCGACCGCCAACAATGTGGTTTCACCGATCAATGCAGCAAATCTGCGCAACGCTCACGCCCAACTCGAATCGGGTCGAGCCATCGGCAAAATCGTGCTCGAAGGCTGGGGCTAACAAACGGACCGAACTCAACCGGAGATCAGATACCTGCTTTAAGACATTTTCTTCAAGCCAACATCAACTTTGAACGACGATCACGAAATCTTTGAGCGCGCCGTCTGAAACAATTGCGTACCCAGCCATCCCAGCCAGATTTTCAAACGGTGTCGAGAACCACCAAACTTCGTCGCCATCTGCAAGTTGCTCGGTGATTTGTGCGCGAAGCTCGTCATTGCGAACTTCATCCGTCGGATCAAAAAAAGATTTGATGTTTTCAACTTCGACGCGAGATTGAAGTGCACCGAGAACTTGCGATGCGATCTGCTCACGGTATTCATCGGGATAACGTTCCAGATCGCCCATCGTTTGATTCCTCGCACGCTATCGTCACATTTCGTTGAAACAACTTGTTGAATTTCATTTTATGCGTTTCGTTCGCAACGTGTTACCAACATTTCAATCGTCAACTTTCGCTGGGGAATTAGCAATTGTCTAGGTTAACGTCAGCGCGAATTCTCCCATGTATTTTTTGAACAATGTCACAAAACGGTGTTCGTAACGATACGGATTTTGCAGCAGTGCAATCGTTCGCGTTGGCTTGTCTCCAGCAAATGTCCGATAGACACGTCGTTTGCTTTTGTCGAGTTGTTGCGCCATTGCTGGAATGATCGAAATCCCATGTTGCAAAGCGACCAATTCCTGGATGGTGGTCAATTGATTGGTCCGCTCGATGGTCACGGGCGCAATCGACTCTCGATGACAGAATTCGGCAATATTGTCGGACAGGCAATGCTGTCGGTCGAGGCTGATAAAGGGAAAATCCTGGATGTCTGACAGACGTATCTTTTTTTTGTTTTCTAATGCGTGTCCTTTGGGAATCACCAAAATCAACTCATCGTCGAACAACGGTTCCACTTCGAGATATTTTTCGTTAATCGGCAGCGCGACAATCGCCAGATCAACATCGCCGTCTTTACACAACCGAACGATGTTCTGAGTCGTATCCTCCTGGACTTGAATTTTTATTTCGGGGTGACGCCTGCCAAATCTTCGTAGCACGGTCGGCAACAGATAGGGAGCGATGGTCGGAATCACCGCCAAACGGATTTGTCCGCGATCGCTCGCTTCGGTCAATTCGGCGAACGTATCGTCGACAAGATCGCGAATCTGGTTTGCGCGAATCAGGAAAAACGAGCCGATTTCAGTCAGCTTGACCCCGCGCGGCTGCCTTTCGAACAACGGTTCCCCAACCAAATTTTCCAATTTCTGGATGGATCGACTCAATGCGGGTTGCGAAATTCCCATCTCTTGGGCAGCCCGTGTGAAATTCCCAGCTTTCGCAACACCCAGGAAATGGGCGAGTTGGTGAAGATCAAAATCAGTGCGCATCGCTTTTTTGTCCAGTTATTGCCATTCGTCGCATGCATGTCATTTATACAAATTATGCATTGGAATTATACATCGGAACACGCGATACTACCGGTGACTTTCCAAAGATTGATGATCCTTGTACAAAACAGTAGTCACACAAAATCAAATCAAGTCAGGAGAAAAAAATATGGCAACGGAGATGACGACCGAAAGCAAGTGCCCCGTGGTGGGTGCCCAACAACGACACACGGCTGCGGGGGCTTTTTCAAACGCCGACTGGTGGCCCAATCAATTGAACCTCCGAATTCTGCATCAGAATTCACCTGAAACCAGCCCCATGGGCGACGATTTCAACTACGCCGAAGAGTTCAGCAAAATCGATCTGGACGAGTTGAAAAAAGATATCGTACAAGTCATGACGACATCGCAAGATTGGTGGCCCGCGGATTATGGACACTATGGTCCGCTGTTTATTCGCATGGCCTGGCACAGCGCAGGCACTTATCGAATTGGTGATGGCCGCGGCGGTGCTTCGTCCGGTACGCTTCGTTTCGCGCCACTCAACAGCTGGCCGGACAACGCCAATCTCGACAAAGCACGACGTTTGCTTTGGCCAATCAAACAGAAATACGGTCGCAGTCTGTCATGGGCCGACTTGATGGTCTATACGGGTAACGTTGCCTTGGAATCGATGGGATTCAAAACATTCGGTTTTTCCGGCGGACGTGAAGATGTCTGGGAACCGGAAATCGATATTTACTGGGGTCCCGAAAGCGAATGGCTCGGCGACAAACGGTACACGGGTGATCGTGAACTCGACAATCCACTGGGCGCTGTCCAAATGGGTTTGATCTACGTGAATCCCGAAGGACCGAATGGTACGCCGGACCCGGTAGCTTCGGCACGCGACATTCGCGAAACGTTTGGTCGCATGGCGATGAATGACGAAGAGACCGTGGCACTGATCGCGGGCGGACACACGTTTGGAAAAACTCACGGCGCGGCCGACGCCGACCAATATGTGGGTCCCGAACCCGAAGGTGCCAGCCTCGAAGACCAGGGGCTCGGGTGGAAAAACAGCTACGGCAGTGGCAAAGGTGGCGATACGATCACCAGCGGTTTAGAAGGCGCTTGGACCATTGAACCGACAAAGTGGGATAACGGTTTCTTCGACAACCTGTTCAACTACGATTGGGAACTCACGCAAGGTCCCGGTGGTGCTAATCAGTGGACACCTAAAGAAAACGGTTCGACCGTCGCGACTGTCGTGGATGCTCACGATACGACGAAACAGCACGCTCCGATGATGCTTACAACCGACCTGGCCTTGAAAATGGATCCCGTCTACGAATCCATTTCAAAACGTTTCCACGAAAATTTTGACGAATTTGCCGATGCGTTCGCCAAAGCCTGGTTCAAACTGACGCACCGCGACATGGGTCCAATTTCACGTTACGTCGGATCGCAGGTTCCAGCCGAATCACAGCTGTGGCAAGACCCCGTTCCCGAAGTCGATCACGAATTGATCGATGAACAAGACATCGCAGACCTCAAAGCCAAAATCTTGGCATCGGGTTTGTCGATCTCGCAATTGGCCACCACCGCCTGGGCATCGGCATCGACATTCCGCGGTACGGACAAACGCGGCGGCGCCAACGGTGCTCGCATCCGACTCGCTCCGCAAAAAGACTGGGAAGTCAACCAACCGATGGAGTTGGCCGATGTGTTGACAACCCTGGAACAAATCCAATCCGATTTCAACAACGCGCAGTCAGGCGGCAAAAAAGTTTCGCTGGCTGACGTCATCGTGTTGGGTGGTTGTGCAGCCGTTGAACAAGCGGCCAAAGCTGGCGGACACGACGTGCAAGTTCCTTTCGCTCCAGGACGCACCGACGCTGCTCAGGAAATGACCGATGTTGAATCTTTTGCGGTTCTGGAACCAACGTCAGATGGTTTCCGCAATTACACTCGACCCGACCATGGTAGACCCGACGAAGAACTGTTAGTCGATCGAGCGCATCTGTTGACATTGACGGCTCCCGAAATGTCCGTACTTGTCGGCGGACTGCGCGTCTTGAACACCAACTTTGGACATTCTCAATTGGGAGTGTTCACCGATCGCCCGGAAACGTTGACCAACGATTTCTTTGTGAATCTGTTGGACATGGATATCGAGTGGAGCAGGTCTGCACAATGCGAACACATGTTCGAAGGACGTGTTTACGGAACGGACGAAGTCAAATGGAAAGGTACTGCTGTCGACTTGGTGTTTGGTTCCAACTCGCAGTTGCGGGCAATTGCCGAAGCGTACGCATGTGCCGATTCACAACAGTCGTTTGTCGACGATTTCGTAGCGGCATGGGTCAAAGTCATGAACCTGGATCGCTTTGATCTCGATTAGTCAATCAGAATCGCATTTGCGACCAAATAAATTCAGCGGCTCGCCAGCCACGGTTGGTGAGCCTTTTTTTATTTGTTCGAATGTTCACGTTTTTGCTTGAATAACGAATTCGCCAATAAAATAATGACAGATGCAGATTGAAATTGGAAAAACCAATTCTTTGTCTCTTTCCAGGGGTAACTTTCGATGAAATCTGTCTGCTTTGCCTGCGGCCGCGAAAAAGAAGATCCGCTCGTCATTTGCAAACGATGCGAAGTCAAGCCAATTAGCCAAAAAGATAAAATCAGTTCGGTGTGCTTGTCGAACATTTGCCTTAAAGCACCCAACCTGGTGAAAGCTTCCCGTTACATTCGGCAAAAACGCAAGTTGCCGAAATTTGCCGACGCGATTGTTGCCCGAGCTGAGGAATTCGTCGACTCGTTGTCGTCCGACAGCGAAGAGTACACCCAAATCGGGTTCGATGATTCGTTTTTCGATTTCAAAGGTTTTCAAGACAAACGAGCGGAAACCGTGACCGTGCATGCGATTGGCAAGCCTGTGAAAGACCCGGACAAACCTCATCAGGCCACGGTCATTAGTCATTTGGAAAGTGGCAAAAACACTTATCAAGTTTTAGAGTGGGAAATCGGCAAAGACATTTCCATTGATGACGCAGACGCACATACCGACAACCAAGGCGAATTGTACGTTCAATACATTTGGTTGGGCGACAAGGGGTGGACTTGGAAACACGTTTCCAAAGCGCACTTTCTGCAATTGAAATCGTTAGACAGCATGCGCTAAAAGTAGGGCCGGTTCCCACCGGCCAAACCAAAAAATCGGCCGGTGGGAACCGGCCCTACATTTGAAATCGTCAGACAGTATGCGCTACGATTTTGAAAAAAAAATCGCCAGCGCAAAACGTGAGCGGCAAGGCGCTAGCCGCCGGTTCGAAGCGCTAACAAACCGGAGACCAGTACGAAGCATTAACGTACCGGCGGCTAGCGCCTTGCCGCTCACAACTGGCTTTGCAATCTACATCTACTTCTTCTTTTGTCCCTTGATCAGCCCAATCGCTTTTTCGGCAAACCGATCACCCAGAACTTTGTATCCCTTGGCCGAGTAATGCAGATCGTTTTTGATTTCCTTTCCGCGCCGGTTTTTACCATCGTTCAAATCGTCCGTGTTCACCCATTCCGTGCGCTGATGTTTCTTGGCGTATTCCACCTGCACCTCGCGCAATTTCGTCCAATGTTTGTAGCGTTTGTTGTCCAAGTCGAAATCGCTAAGCCGACCAATTACAAAATTGATTTCTTTCTGTTTGAGATCGTCAGCAACTTGTTTTCGCAGCCCGTGCAAACTGTCGGCATAAACGTCGCCATGTTTTTCTCGCGCGTCGCGTTCTCCTTGCATCCAAATCAGCGTCACCGAAGCCAATTTTTTGCCATCAGTCGCTTTGCCAACCTTTTTCATCAAACGATCGTATAAATCCCCGGTTGCTTTCGGTTCATTTCCCTTTGCTGGTTTCCATTTTTTGTGCCACCGCCGAATCGGCTGACCGCCTTGAGCGTCAAACACGACGATCACGTTTTCTTTTCCAAACGCCTTTTCAACTGCGGGCGTAAACGATTCGTTAGGCCGCAACCCTGCCATGTTGGATTGGCCGGAAAGAATAAACAGATGCTTGCCTTCGTCGTTGGCGTGGGTGTTGGCCGTTGGAACAATCAGGGCAATGATCAAAAGAATACAATTTTTCATGACGCTCTCCGTTGATGGCAGTATTTTCGTTCGACCCATTGTGGTTCGAAGTCTCGTTGACTGCAAGGAATTGCGAAAGCAGGTAGTCATTAGTTTTGCTTTGTCCCTATGAGATTCCGTGAACCTTTTCCAAGCCAGTGGCGTCTATTCGACCGACGGTTTTTCAAAGAATTTTTTCCAGAGTTGGAGGATAACGAAATGAATCTGCATTTAGCCCGTTTGATGTAGTTCAACGTCGTTTTGAACAATTTGGATTCCCGCTGGTCGTGGATCGAAATGTCTTGCCCAATGATGACACGACCCTGTTTATTTGTAGTGGCATGCAGCGCGTTCGACATCGCTTTCACCAGACCGATGGAGAACATCACGGTTCACTCCAATCATGCATTCGAACCGATGACCTCGACTTGGTCGGCGATGGATCACATCTGACCTATTTCGAGATGCTTGGCAATTTCTCTTTCGGCGGCAATGACTACGAAGTCTCGATCGATCTCTGGTGCTCCATTTTGAGAGATTTAAATATCCGCAACGTCGAGGTGCATTTTCATCCTAGCCAAATCGAACATCGAAATCTTTGGGAAACGCGAGGTTTTCCTGTCGCCCCAGATGAGTCTTGTGTGTGGAGCGACGGCGTCATCGGCGGATACTGCTGTGAGCTGTTCGTTGGTGAATTGGAGATTGGCAACCTCGTCAATCCCTTGGGCCATTCAACGGACGTCGGATTCGGTTGGGAGCGCCTCCATCAAGTCATTGAAAACAAAACGCGTGTCGATCAGACATCGTTGTTTAATCAACGACTGAGCCCAATCATTTCCGACCACGTTCGCACCGTTTCGATCTTGTGGGAAAACAACATTCAACCGGGAAACAAACGCAGGAACTACGTTTGTCGACGACTGATTCGACGACTGCTCAGGTTGGAATTTGATTCGGGTCGATTCCCGTTTCACGACTGGTTTGAACAAGAACAGGAGTTGCGGGAAAAACCAATCCGACGTGGCCGACGTCTGTGGCGCAAGTACCAACACCAGACCCCGGAATTTTGGTGGGAAACTTTCGGCATCTTGCCCGAGGAATTGGATTTGTTGGAGTAGAAATCGGTTCTGTTTAACATGTTTCCGCCTTCAAACAGCGGTCGCAAGGCTGTTTTGCGAAATAACTCACGTTCGACAAAATTCACATTTTGGGTGCCACTGGCTCTGCCAGTGCAGCGGCTGGACAGCGGTTGTTAAGCACTTTTTTTTGAACAAAAAAACCGTGAGTTAAAGTGTAAATCACTGCAAAGCCAATGGCACTCGAAGCACAACTCGAAGCGTGAGTAGGAGCGGTTCCAGCCGGTCGACCCGACAAAACGGCCGATGGGAACCGGCCCTACTTGAACCGCAATACCTGTGGCACCCCTACCAAAAATCCAACGAAAAAACTTGACGGTCCCTGCCCGGGCTGATACCATCGCTCCTATACCTAGATTTTCAATGCATTGAAAACCTAGGCTTAAACGGCGGAATGTCGCCACATGCGATTTTGTGCGTGATGAGATGAATGCATGTGTTTTTCTGGGCAATCTCATCATGCCTCAATCGCGGTTGGTAGCCCAAAGCCGTTAACACAGGGGCGCAGAGAAAAAAGGGTCAGTTCAACTATGAAGATTCACGTTTTACTCGCTTGGCTGGCCGTCGTGTTGATCGGCGTTTGCAATGCCAAGGCTGACATCACGGCGATCGGCCATTTTACTGGAGATGTCTCAGATCATTTCGGATCCCTCGCTGGTGGATCGGTTCATCCGCAATCGGTCACGATTTTTGGCGGCAGTGCCACAGCGACCAATATCCACCCAAGCGGTGCGTTGGCCGTGTTTGGAAACTCAACCCGCGGACAGACCAACGGAGATACGGTCGTCGCGCGATCGGCTCCGGTCATGCTCGGCCAAATCGGGATTACTCGCTGGGACTTTCAAACTCCGCTGTCGCAATTTGGTGCCTATTTCGAGAACAACAGTCGTTTCGATGATGTCATCGTCGATTTTTACGACACGGACCTCAACTTGATCGGCACGCGAACCGCGACGACAGCCAAAGATGCGCAAACCTGGACCTGGAACGGGTGGCATTCTGACACCCCGATTTCCAGAATTGTCACGACCGGAAATGATACCGAGTTCTTTGGCGGTTTTATTTGGTTCGATGATGCGCAACTTTCGTTTTCCACGGTGCCCGAACCATCGGCGCTGATGGGACTCGCATTATTGGGTTTCGTCGCAACGACAATTCGCAAAAAACGTCGAGCCGTCGAAAAATAATCGTCACGTATTTCACAGTTTGAACGAACAACAGCTCATCCACCGAGGGAGCTGTTGTTCTTCAACTTGAATCGTCGAACTAGGTCGCGTTGATTAAATGTGAGCGGCGAGGCGCTAGCCGCCGGTAAACCCTCAAATACCGGCCCCTAGCACCTTGCCGCTCAGCTCAAATTCACAGTTTCCGATTTAATCAACGCGGCCTAGCGTCAAGTTTTAATTTTTGTTGACGTTGCGCAATTTCAAAAGTAGCATTGAAGCATGGCCAAAAGAACACAGGGAAAAGAATATATTCAAGGCGTCGCCGAACTGTTGGTGTTGCGGTTGCTCCAAGACCGTGAAATGTATGGCTATGAAATCGTACAGGCGATTCGGTTGCGATCCGAGGAACAGATTCAATTCGGCGAAGGCGTGATTTACCCGTTACTCCACAGTTTGCAAAAGCGGCGACTTGTCACAATCCGACGCGCTAAAGTTCAAGGGCGGCCGCGCGTTTATTATCGATTGACCCGCAGTGGCCAAAAGAAACTGACCTCAAAAGTCTCAGATTGGAATCGAATTACTAACGCAATTCACGCAATTCTGGACGGGCAAATCAGTGACTCCGAAACAGCTTAATCAGCTCGTCAACTCTTTGACACAACAAGGATATTCACCGCGTTATATCCAACGGTTGGTCGAAGAAATCGAAGATCATCGTCGTTGCATTCAACAAGAAGCCGCCAGTCGCATCACCGGCGACGAAAACGACACCGATATTTCGCGAATGGGTACGACCAACGAACTGATTGCTGCAATCAAAGAGCGTCACGAATTGCGGTTGTTTTCCAATCGCTACCCATTGCTAACATTTGCGGCGGCTCCGTCAATCCTGTTGCTTTCGGCCATGGCATTTTTGATCTGGATTTCCAACTGGCTCACCGATTCACTGTCTCCGGGCTCGGAACTGGTCAATCCAGTACTTGGCACGATGGCATCCGTTCAGTATCTGTTTCCCGCTTTGATCGCTGGTACGGCAGGGTTTGTTGCCACGCGTGCTCGAGTATCGATCTTTTTTCCCATCGTCACCACTTTGGTGATCGGAGGCACCGCTGTATTCCAAGTCGATATGGGGTACTGCGGCGTCAGCAATAGCATTGTGTGTTACCAACGTTGGGAAGTCGACGTTTTAAAACTGATCAGTATCTGGGGCGCGTTGTTTGTCGGAATCGTCGCCTCGGGATGGTTGACTCGAAAAAACAACCAGCGCTGGGATTTGGCAAATTAGTTGGTGGATCGTGCGATGATGAAACGAGCTGTGATACTGGTGGTGTTTCTGATTGTCTTGGGAATTGCCTACTATTTTCTAGTCAACCGAACCAAAGAAGTTTCCAAAAAACACGCTTACGATGGCATCGCCAACACGCAACAGGATCCTCATTGGCGCGCCACCACCAGCATCCGCGTGTTGAGTTCGAAATCGGCTCGCAAAGATTTAGAAGTCACGGATGATCAAGCGGCAAAGCTCGATGAGATTTTTTCTCAGCAAACAGAAAAATCGAAACAGCTTTGGGCCGACTGGAGAAAAAAAAATCCCGACATCAAAGTGGCGCGACCATTCCAAGCCGACGGCACCAAAGAGCTGGCGGTCGAAACACAACAAACCGCTTTGAAAATACTAAACTCAAAACAACGTCAACGCCTGAAACAATTGGAACTCCAGTCGATGGGTTGGGATTTTGTCCACCTGGATGCGGTACGGCGACGGTTGGCATTGACGCCTCAACAAATCAAAAAATTCAAAGATCTAAAAGTCGACGAAATCAAACTTCGTATGGAATGGCGTAGAAAAACGTCGGCAAAAGCTCCGCCTGACGAAATCAAACAAGTTGAAAATCAACTGAAGGAGTTCAAAGACAAATATCTGCAAGTCCTGACGAGTGAACAACGCAATCGGCGAACTGCCTTGCTCGGAAAATTGGTGGACCTCCGTCAATAGTCACGCGCTCGACTAGGGTAGCGTTGATTAAATCGGAAAGCTGTGAATTTGATGTGAGCGGCAAGGCGCTAGCCGCCGGTTTTTTGAGGGTTCACCGGCGGCTAGCGCCTTGCCGCTCACATTTAGTCAACAATGCCTTGCAAAATGGACGCCGCAAAACCAGCTGACCGTACTTTTAACCATCTAGCGCGGCTGCTCAAAACCGATGGGCAATCAGCAAATGGTCGGCCAGTTCGTTGGCATCCAATTCTCGACTGGCTGGCAATTGTTCGGCAAGTTCTGTTTCCACCTGGTCGATCAATTTTTCAAAGACCGTTGTGATACGCCCGGCCTTGATTTCTGATACCGCCAAATCACACAGCTCCTGAATTCGTTGGTTACTCAAGACATTTTGTACAGCGTCGTCCGCCATGATGATCACTTGGCGTTCGAACAAAGACAGATAAATCAATACGCCACAACGATTGTCCGTCGCTCCAATCGCTGATTTAGAAAAAACAAAACACGCAGCGCGGTCGGCTTCCAGTTTCATTTCAGTCCGGCTGGTGAACCATCGCCGCATCCCATGCCAGTAACTGGCGACGACAACGCCGACAACAAATCCAGCCACCAGAATCGGCATTTGCAGACCGAGCGACAATGCGGACGGCGACCAATCGCCAGTGGGAACCCACCACCACTGGATCGCTTGCGCCACCACCAGCGAGGCCAAGGCAACGACAAACCCCACGATCGATTCTGCACGATCATAGCGGCCCGATTCATTGGCAACCGCACAAACAATTTCAGCACTTGTTTTCTGCTCCGCCAGTTCAATGCGCTGTTTAATTTCGGATTGTCGTTGTTCGTTGAATAATTTAATTGCGTTCATGAATTTTATGATGACCACTGAATTGAAATTGATGGCAAATGTTATGCGCCAGGACGGCGAGGCTCCTGCCGAGCCGTATTGGGACGAACTCCATAGTAAAACCATTGTGAGCGGCAAGGCGCTAGCCGCCGGTTCCGTTAGTGCTCCGAACCGGCGGCTAGTGTCACGAACGTTAAATACTGTCCCACCAGGAGGGGATTCTTCC
>JANQLU010000060.1 GCA_028280445.1 Pirellulaceae bacterium
ACGCCTTGAATTGATACCAAACGTCATGGTAAGCGGCAGGGCTCTAGCCGCCGGTGAACCCTCAAATACCGGCGGCTAGCGCCTTGCCGCTCACATCAATTCACAGCTTTCCGATTTAATCAACGCTGCCTGGCAATTCAACGGCCCCAATTCTGCGGTATGCCAATCTGTTCCTTGGCAAATTCTCATTGGTTCGACAGTGATGTTCCAATTCCCACGCCTACTTTGCGTCCAGTTTTGTCGTGCCTTTGCTGGCGATCGCATATTTTGGCATCGGTCAAATAACACGGCTAATCTGCTAATCTTGACTAAATGGTCCAAATTTATACGATTCAGGCATGAACAAAGCGGGAAGGCCTAAAGAATTCGATCGTGAGCAAGCCCTGGAGCGGGCCATGGAGCTGTTTTGGAAACAGGGATATGAAGCCACGGGAATGAACGAATTGATCGACCAGATGCAGATTGGTCGACAAAGCCTCTATGATACCTTCGGTGACAAACGTCAGCTGTATATCGAAGCGTTCCGGCACTATCACGACTCCCATATCGAGACGATTGTTCAAAAACTGAGCGAACCCGGATCTCCGATCGAGAATATTCGGCAAGTCATGAAACAAATCGCGGCCGAAGCCAACAATTGCAATTGTGTCGGCTGTTTTTTGACGAACACATTGGTTGAAAATGCACAGCAGGATCAGGATATCACCACCGTTACGACGGCGTCTATTCGACGGTTGGAACAGAGTTTCAAAAAGACGCTGGCCCGAGCGATCGAAGCGAACGAAATCCCGCAAAACAGCAATATTCGTGGGCTTGCCCGGTTTCTGGTCAACACGATCCAAGGCTTGGTTGTGATGGGAAAAGCAACCTCCAATCATGCTTCTGCCAAAGAAGTCGTTGCCGTAGCCTTGAGTGTTCTAGATCACAAGTAAAAATTTTTTAGCTATTTTTGGACCAATCATTCCAAAATCGGTAAGGGCACGGCTGGCCCGCCGTCTAATTGCATGATACGCGGCGAGTAACAACAAACGACCGCATATCTACTGAATTGAAAACGAATGAATCGTCGATAGGAGGGCCCTCAAAATGACCTGACAGATTCTCGATTGATTTTTCTTTTACACGCAAAATTTTTTCAAGGAGCCAAACATGGCCGACCAAACAAACGAAACGACAACAAATGAACAACAACAATCTTGCTCGACATCCAAGCAAGGCAATCAACATTCATGCGGTTGCAAGTAGCTGTAACCAAAGACATGCCGGGTGGCCGATTCGCCGGCCGACCACTTTTAAACACAACAAGGAAAAAAAATGTCAACCACTCAAGATTTCAGACCTGCCCGATTTGCGGAACAACGCGTTTTGATTACCGGCGGATCGAGCGGCATCGGCCGGACTACTGCAGAAAAAATTGTTGCCGAAGGCGGCCAAGTGCTGATCACCGGAACCAATCTGAAAAAGCTTGCCGAAGTCAAAAACGCCTTGCCGTCAATCGTAACCGTTCAAAATGATGCCGGTGATCCGAGAGCTTCGGAGCAATTGGGCGAAGTCATCAAATCGGAGTTCGGAAATCTGGACGCCGCTTTTCTGAATGCCGGTTATGCAAAATTTGTCTCACACACCGACGTCACGGCCAAAGAATTTGATCAGCAGTTTGCAGTCAATGTCCGTGGTCCAATCTTACACGCCAAAGCAATCTCTCCTTATTTGCGAAATGGAGGTTCAATCGTGATCAACGCTTCGGTCGCGCGAAGTGTCGGATTACCAGGTGGAATTATCTACAACTCAACTAAAGGTGCCATTCGTACGATCACTCGCGTCCTGGCACTCGAATTGGCCGAGCGGGGAATCCGAGTGAATGCAGTAAGCCCTGGCCCGATCGGAACGGAATTTTTTGACCGCACTGGAATGCCCAAGGAACAGCTCGATCAATTTATCGAACAAGTTCTCACGACCGTTCCACTTGGCCGTGTTGGAAAACCGGAAGAAGTGGCCTCGGTCGCAGCGTTTCTGTTATCCGACGAGGCATCATTCGTTACCGGCAGCGAGTATGTCGTCGACGGCGGCATGACGGAGGTTTAAAGCGGCATTGAACCGATCCAAATCTCTCAAATCGGCCGGTGGGAACCGGCCCTACATCTCAAAAATCATAACCCGAAGCGTGAGCGAGGGACCAAAACACCACGAACACGCAACAACCATTCAAATATACCCACCCCCAAGGAACAAACAATGTCTTCAACCACACTACTTCAAAATGATCGTGAAGCCATTGCCACGATCTTGCAACATTACATCGACGGCACCAAATCTGGCCGCGGGGATGACATGAGACCCGCCTTTCACCGCGATGCAACAATCTTCGGCTATGTCGGCGACGACCTATTCGCTGGTCCCATCGAAAACTTGTTCACCTGGAACGACGAAAACGGACCGGCAACAGAGTTGCAAGTGCAAATCGTAGACATCGACATTGTCGGAACTGTCGCGACAGCGCGACTCGAACTTGACAACTGGACAGGAAATCGTTTCACCGATCTGTTCACGTTGCTCAAGATCGACGGCCAATGGCAGATCATGAACAAAGTGTTCCACCACCACAACTAAAAAACAAAATTCACAACTTCAATTTTTTTTCAGATCCAAAGGAGATCAAAAATGAACGCAAGATTTGTTACTAAAAAAATTCATGCATTTCTCGACTATCCGGTCGCCATTGCGCTGCTCGTATTACCCTTTGTATTGGGGCTGGGTGACTCACACTGGTTAGCCCTGTGGCTGAGTGTTGGTACTGGTTTCGCCGCATTTGTGTTGACGGTGCTGACCAATCATCAACTGGGAATCTTTCGAGTGCTTCCCTATTCGGTACATCTGGCGGTTGACGCTTTAGTCGGTATCGTCTTTCTCGTCGCCCCACTGGCCTTTGGATTTTCCGGCATCGATGCGCTGTTTTACTGGGCAAATGGTGCGGCAGTCCTCGTCGTAGTCAGCCTTCACAAACCAGAAACTGCAACTCGAGAAACTGGAGCGCGTTCGGTTCGCGATGCAGCAGCAGCCTAATTGTGACAAGCAGTCGGTCAAAGTCTTAACGCCGAGTCCACGGTGTCATTTAACGCGACTGAACAATGATGTGGCGGGTGTCAGGTATCGAACGTTCCGCGTTAGGTACCTGACCCCCGGCTCTATTTTGACTTGTCGGATATTTCGTAGCACAAAACGCGCTGCTGTTCTTTCAAATATAACCGACCATTGCAGATAACGGGGTGCGACCAACTGGGATGGCGAACATCGGGAATCATGAACGAGCTTTTCTGAAAATATTTTGAGGCGGACGCTTCGATCAACACCATCAAACCGTTTTGGTATCGAAAATAAAGGTGGCCGTCCGCGAAACAAACCGCGGCTGAATTTTTGCCTTGATTGCGAATCGGCCCCCACATCACTTTGCCGTCCCGCAGTCGAATACACATCGGCAGACCTTTTTTGTGGCCTTGTCCGCCGTAGATAAATCCATCATGCAAGACAAACCCTCCATGATGATTCTGAAAAACATTGGGACGCAAGAAATATTTTTCGTTTACTTTGAATTTGCCGTTTTTTGATTTGGACAATTCGAGCAACGCTGAACCCGTTTGATATCCTGTCGAGACGAATACCAAATCTCCCGTCACGACTGGGTTCGAAATATTAGCAATATCATTGGCAACCTTATTATATTGCCACAGCAGTTTTCCAGTCTTTGCCTCAACTCCAATCAAACCTCTTCCAACCAATTGTACATATTGCTTGACGCCGCAAGCCTGGCTGACAACGATCGACGAATAAGCAGCTCCGTCTGCACCTTTTGCACCAACCAAACTCGATTTGCACCGCCAAATTTCATCTCCAGTTTTTTTATTCAAAGCGACCATCACAGCACCTTGGACACCAGGTGTTACAATCACGCGCTCACCGTCAACCAAGGGCGATTCGGAAAACTTCCACTCCCATTTTCCTTTGGCCAACATCATGGCCGCACCATATTGTTTGACCAAATCTTTTTGCCAAAGTACTTCGCCTGTTTTAGATTTCAAGCAAACCAGTGTCGCGTCCGTCGTCAAACAATACACGCGATCGCCATCGACAGTCGGCGTGCTCCGTGATCCTGGGAAATCGCCAGTATTCGCCTTTCCAATCTCTTGTTTCCAAATCTGTTTGCCGTCGGAAACCGCA
The DNA here is from genome assembly GCA_028280445.1 of Pirellulaceae bacterium. Classification (GTDB taxonomy): domain Bacteria; phylum Planctomycetota; class Planctomycetia; order Pirellulales; family Pirellulaceae; genus JANQLU01. The sequence continues at coordinate 4,216 of JANQLU010000060.1, forward strand.
ATCGCAAAAGCGTATTGTTTTGAATCGATATCGCCGATCGTAAACAACATGTCGCCACGAATAGTCACGCTTGAGAACCCGCGCCCGAGATTCTTGGCGGTCCAAATCAATCGAGGTCCTTTGGCGGGCCAATTTTTCATCAAACCTGTCGCTGGCGATTTGCCATCGCCATTTTGGCCTCGAAATCGCAGCCAATCTTGCGCCGTCAAATTTTCGCCAGCGAACACACACGCCAAAAAGGTTGTTAGCAGAATTCTCATTCCAAATTGCCTTTTGAATTTTATGGGAGCAAAGTTGCGTTTGAACAAATTGTTTTTTTAATGGCCGTTTGCCCTAATCAATCACGACGCCAATTGGTCCACACTGACCACCGTTGCAATTCCCTGAGTCAACGGAGCAAGCTGCTACCAAAATCGTCGCATTGTCGACCAGTGTTTCGAGAACAATAGAGTCGCCCGGTTGAGAAACCGGTTTGTGAATCGTTATTTTTCCATCCGCTTGAAAATGGGTGTTCATAAAAACGTTAAACGGATGTATTTCATTGAGCGTCGCTCGACCAATTTGTTGCAAGTGATCGTTAATGTTTTGCAAACAGCTAGGATGCGGCGTACCGTCGTTGTTGTAGAGATGGTCGTACATTTCCTGCCTGCAACAAGGGTGTATTAAGTCGTGTGTTCCAACTGAATCCTCAATGATTTTGAAGAATGGATGGTAACGGTTGGTATAAAGCGTATCCCCAGTCGAAACGAGCAATTTTCGATTGCAATCAATCGTAACACCGGCGGAAAAAAAATCGTTTTCGTTGTCGTTGTTGTATGCCCAGAAATCGGCGACCTGCTGGCCTTCGAGATCAATGATCTTGATGCATTCTCCTCGTTTAGCGCGAAACATTTTTGCCGACTGAGGTTTGATGATTTCCAATTGGCCCTCGGTGATGTTTTTTTCGTTGTTATTTGTTAGCAGCATCTCCAGTTTGTATCCCATTTTAAACAATAGATATCAATTGCCTGTAGCAATGAATACTTCAGGCAAACAAATTGCTGGTTGACGGGATTAAAAATTCAACGGAAAAAACATCAACGACGTCCAACTCTCGATCGCCTCAACACGGTGATACTCAATGCAGCAACCAAAAAAATGCAACTTGTCGGTTCAGGAATAGCGTTGATCGCGATCTCGCGCAATCCAACTAGATTGCCACCGTTTCCGCCCGGAACGGTGATCCTAACGTAACGAGCTTCGACTGCGTCAAAAAAGACTCCGGCGGCCGGCATCGGATCATCTTGAGTTACATCCTCGCCCGGCAAAATATTGAGCGGCCCACTCCCCGCGCTCGTGTACGAATATCCCAAGTTTGAAAACAGCGAAGTTTCGAGAAAAACAAAAGGAATTTCTTGGCCAGTGCTGCCCGTTCCATCCGATTCGTTCCAGAAATAAATCGCGTCAATCGTTCTGACAATTCCCATGTCGATGATGATGAATCCACTGGTCACTCCGTTTGCCGAAAACCATGAACCGTCATCGTGTACCAGCGCATGCTCTGTCGAAGCCGCATAGGGAACCAGGTCCGAACCATCGGTTGCATTTCCAATATCAAATCGCGAATCAAAATTTCCCAGTGTGTTGGTAATGACCGTCAAATTCGATGGATCAACCAGATCCCCCAAGGCAATCGATGGTGAAAACACCGTCGCAAGAACTCCGATTTGAAATATACAAAGATAACAACGCTGCATTCAATAAACTCCAAAAAACTGTAACTTGCACGATCAAAGCATACTGATCCTAATGATCTCCAAATGTTCTTTTTGGAGTCGCCCAAATTCTTCTGTCATTCGGTACCGTCAGTCCAGACGCCGACCCTCCAACCTCAAATGGGTCGTGATCAAACGGTCCCGAAACTTCTTGCGGAACGCGTTTTCGCCTAACGTCTCAATACACCGGTATTCAAACCTACCTAGAGTCAAATCCGTGAAGCGTTCGGAAAGGTTACACGACTTTTCAAAAAAAGTTTGAGCGAAGATATCATCTGCGAGTCACGATTTGACCTGATACGGACTCTTGATAGACTAAATTTTGATCACCAAGTCACGTAAAAAACGTTCTACTCGGCGAGGCGAGGATTTATCGGAAATGAACAAACGAGCCTCAACTCACTACGGTAGTCCTGTCACAGAATCGAGTGCACACGCAGAATACTTGGATCGCTTGGTTCAAGATATCAGAGCCGGCAATGCCACACTCAACGAAATTTTGAACGCGACCAGCGCTCGATTGTTACACTTGATCAATGTTCGGATCTCTCCTCAACTTCGAACACGTGTTGATCCCGAAGACATCTTACAAGACACATTTGTATCCGTCAGTAAACGTTTTGACGAATACCTGGCCAATCCGAAAGTGCCTGTTTTCGTCTGGTTGCGAGGATTGGCAATCGAACGAATCATTGATGCCAACCGTTTTTTCTTGGGAGCCGCCAAGCGTAATGCTCAGCATGAAGAAACGGTGAAAAAAAAATGGCTCGATCAATCGACGTTCGACATACTTCAAAATTTGCACAGCAACGAAAAAACTCCTTCTCAACACGTTTCAGATCGACAACGCAGCCACGATCTCAAAACAGCAATCCAAAAACTACCTAATCGCTATCGCGAAGTTTTGGTCCTGCGTTTTTTCGAATCGTTGACGATTAATGAGATGGCAGCCGCATTGGATATCACCGTTGCCAATGCAAAAGTGCTGCAGTTTCGTGCATTGCAGAGACTTGAGGAGATCATCGCGACGGAACTTAACTGGAAATCTTCGGATCGTATTGGCTAGCTATGAAAAATAAAAACAAACAGGAAGTCAATCCGCTCAGCGGCCAAGGAACGAGTCAATCAACCAAAATGGACGCCACCGAATTGCAACGGTCCGAGCAACTCGACAAATGGATTGATCGCATCAAAACCGATGGGACGCCGCTCGGCGAAACGCCCGATGGCGTTGAACAAATTGCTATGGAATTATGGCGAGCTGTCCAAAGCGACTCTTGGGCACTGGCAGCCGACTCCGAGAACAAACCGACCATCGAATTCCCGCACATCGACGGCTACGAAATCATCGAAATCATTGGCCAGGGAGGAATGGGGACGGTTTTTCGCGCGCGTGATTTAAAACTGGGACGAACTGTCGCACTCAAAGTATTGCTGAACGACAAACTCAACTCGGAACGCGCCAAACAACGTTTTCAAGTCGAAGTCCAGGCCGCGGCCCAACTGAATCACCCGTTCATCGTTACCGTTTATGCATTTGGTGAATACGAAAACGGTTTGTTTTACAGCATGCGAGAAATTGACGGAATTGACCTCGGCCAATTCCTGACAGACGCGAATCCAGATTCTGACAAACCGTGCGATCAAGAACCAAAGGTTGGCCCCAGAGTCGATTTTCATTCCCGCGAATATCAGCGATGGGGCGCCGAGGTTGGACACACGATGGCTGATGTGTTGGCCCATGCACATGAACGATTGGTGATCCACCGAGATGTCAAACCAGACAACATCATTATCAGTCGTGATGGCCAAGCCTACCTGACGGATTTCGGTTTGGCCCGTTTAAACGAAGGTTCGGGTCTGACCGAGGATCAGGACGTCGTCGGATCGCTTCGTTATATGAGTCCCGAGCAAATCGAGGACAGTCAAAGCGTCGATGCGCGAACAGATATCTACTCATTGGGTGTCACGCTCTATGAATTGTTGACTGGCAAACCCGCCGTCAATCAACCCAGTCTCACATCGACCTTGCGTCAAATCAAAGAGGGCCGAATCACTCGACCGCGATCGATCATTCCAACCATTGAATCAGATTTGGAAACGATCATCCTCAAATCGATTTCGCTCGAACCAGAACTGAGGTACCAAACAGCGAGCGAATTTCGTGATGATTTGAATCGTTATCTCAATGTGTTGCCCATTCATGCAAAGCCACAGGTTTTTACCTTGCATTTCAACCGCTGGATCAAACGAAATCGGCAATGGGTTGCCGCGTTGGGTTTGATTGCCAGCAGCCTCGTAACGGTGATTTTGGTCTTTGCTATTTTCAGTTCGATCCGCGCGAAACGGGACGAAGCCATCATCCGCGCCCGCTCGATTGAGTTGCTTGATCGCGCAGGTGTTCAAAAAATTGCCAACGGACAGGCGTTGCGAGCCATCAATGATTTTCAACAAGCGTTCGAACTGGCGCCCGATGACACTGAATTGTCACTCATGACTCAACGAATCGATGGTATTCGACGTTGGTCGCCGAGCTTGGAGAAAGTCGAGCGCTTTCGAGGAAAACTTCTGGAAAGCTACCAGGACGAATCCAAAGTGACGGTTGAGAAACAAGATGAAAAATCTGTCTGTTTGCTCTACTCGGGGGATTCTGTGAAAGAACTGTTTTCAACATTGCGAATTGTTCGACTAGCCACCTATTCTCCAGACGGAAATCGATGTGCGATTTTGACGGGTGACCGGACGAATCGCAATCCAGAAATTCAAATCTATGACCGATCTCGCAACCAGCTTTATCAGCTGCCCATTGAACTCAAATGGCGTGTCACGAATCTGTTTTTTCTGGAAGACAGTCGCCAACTATTTTTGACAGGTTGGAACGGCCAAGGTCTGATCTGGGATGTCGTGCAACGGAAAATAATTCGCAGCGTGTTTTACGATGGCCAATCGCAAAAATCGTGGGTCTTTTCGGCAGCTCGAAACGTCAATCGAAAAATAATGATTGCGGCGGCTTATCCGGGCAAACTGGTTGCCTATCGCTTGCCAGCGCTGGAGCCAATCTGGGACCCGATTGAACTGCCACAGTGGAAAAACGAAACGTTGGCGCTCAGTCGAAATGGGACGTGGGCAGCCATCGATACGCCGTACGGCGGTATTCGGGTTTGGCATGTCGAAACTGGCACCGAGATTGCGCTGCACAACAAACCTGACTCTCGGCCAACGGCCATCGCGTTTTCAAACGATGAATCACACCTGGCCGTCGGTGACCAATTTGGCAATGTGGTGATATGGAAACTGAAAAATGAGAAATCACCGACGGCTAGCCGACACGGCATGGTGATGCAACATGATCTCGCTATCCAGTCGTTGCAGTTCAATGATCGTATGAACCTGGCGGTGGCTACCGCCAGTGATGTCAGAGTTTGGAGGTTGGAGGACAACCGGAACATCACTTCCAGTATTCCAGTCGATTCGGGTGTCAAAGAACTGCGTTGGCTTGGCCAAAACCAGCTTCGAATACATACCGATGGAAAACTTGGCGATCGATTCGAAATCTGGAATCTGCCAAAACATTTAACTGATGAATTTGTTAGCGACGGAAATATCAGCAATTTTCTCGTTGACGGTTCAGAGGTTTTTGTCGTTTCCAGATTGGATCAAAAATTGAACTACCGCCACGCCGTCGCCAGAGACAAAAACTTCAATCTCGCTCACAAACCAACCGGTATAGCCGGCCAATATTGTTGCAGCAAAAACGTCATTCATTTTTCGCTCAGCCAAAACCGTTCGCGCGCACTGACATTGCAAATCATCGACGGAAAATGGCAAGCCGTTATTTATTCCTTTCCCGATTTGCAGCCGATCTGCGAACCCATCAGTATCGGCAGTGGATTGCAAAGTGTTGATATTTCACACGATGGCAAGCGGTGGATTTGGGGTGATTTTTATAATCGAAAAATAACCGTTCGCTCGGTGGCCAAAAACAAGGTGTTGTTCCAGGCTGATCTGCCAAATTGGGTGAGCGATACTTGTTTTTTGGCCGATGGCAGTTTTGCGGCAATTTCATGGGACGGAAAGCTCAGAATTTGGAACGTTGACGGAACGTTGGCAAACGAATTCAATCATTCCGAAGTCCCAGATCTTTTGAGGTCACAAGGCGGACAACTGATTGTGGCTCACGGGAATCAACTGTCGCTGTATCAAAACAGTCGTGGATCGTGGCAACTGGCGAAATGTTGGGAGCATCAATCGGGTTCGATTGTCAACATTCAGTTCAGCAACGATGAATCGCGTTTTGTAACTTGTGGTGACAATGGCCAAACGAAACTTTGGTCACAAGATGCCCGGTTAATTTCGACATTGAATTCCGCTGGGCCGGTTTCTCATTGCCAGTTTTCCGCGAATGATCGCTGGCTTGCCACACTTGGGCGAGCCGGAGGAATCAATTTGTGGGAGTCTGAAACCGGTAAACCCATGGCTTCTACAATTTCCGGGCGCCAGCCGATCAAACTGATGACTTGGTACCACGATAAAATTTACTTTGGCGGTTATTCAAACGGAAAATACTGGGTTCAAAACATTGCAATTCCAGATAGTTGGCGTTAACCCGCTTGGCCCAAAACCCGCAACAGTGCACATCATCGCCAGCAGTTTTGACTGCCCGAAAAATAGAGAATGCACGTCATCGTTATCTAGCGTACAAATTGCGGACGAGGCACACAACTGAGAACGATTAGGGATTCGAAGAAGCAAGGTCGAAAATATCTGTCCGCCGCGCACCAATCAGGTATCATGGGGGTCGAGCGAGACAGATTCCCACAGCATATTCACGAGGGTTCCAAATGAGGTTTTCCAATATCTTTCTGATTGCCGCGTTGTTTGCTTTTCACTTCGTTCCATCGTTGAGCGCCCAGGACTGGAAAAACTTTCGCGGTCCCGGCGGACAAGGTTACTCCAAAGAAACGAATTTGCCCGCCAAATGGAGCGACGACGAAAACCTGACATGGAAAACCAAATTGCCCGGCGCGGGTTCGTCGAGCCCCATTGCTTTAGGCGACAAAATTTATGTGACTTGCTACAGCGGATATGGGATCAAACGTGGCGAAGGCAGCTTGGAAGATTTGAAATTGCATCTCGTTTGCGTCAACAGCAAAGACGGCAAAATTGAATGGGACACCAAAATCGATTCACGGCAACCCGAAAGTCGAAACGTCCGCGATCATGGCTACGCGGCGGCAACGCCAGCAACCGACGGAAAACACATTTATGTATTTTTCGGAAAAACGGGTGTTGTGAAATATGATCTCAAAGGCAAAAAAATTTGGCAAACAACGGTCGGTGACGGCGTGCACGGTTGGGGCTGCGGAACGTCTCCGGTCCTCTACAAAAATCTGGTCATCGTCAACGCCAGCGTCGAAAGCAAATCGGTCGTCGCCATCGATAAAGAATCTGGAAAAGAAAAATGGCGCGTTAAAGGCGTGAGGCGATCCTGGAGTACGCCGCACCTGGTCGATGTTGGCGACCGGCAAGAATTGGTTGTCAGTTCGCAAAATGAAATTCTGGCTTACGATCCGGCAACAGGCGACGAGCTGTGGAAATGCAAAGGCATTCTCGATTATGTTTGCCCTAGCATTGTCTCTCACAAAGGAATCGTTTACGTGATCGGCGGTCGTTCATCGAATACTGTTGCCGTCAAAGCCGGTGGCAAAGGCGAGGTCAAAGAATTATGGCGAGCACGCGTCGGAGCCAATGTCGCTTCGCCAGTGATTTACAAAGATCATCTTTATTGGGTGAGCGATCGAAGACCAGCCGCCTATTGTCTCAAGCTTTCCAATGGCGAACTTGTCTACCAGGAACGAGTTTCCGCTCAACCTTATGCATCGGCGGTGATCGCGGACGGTAAAATCTACGTCGTAACTCGACGCAACGGAACCATCGTACTGGCCGCAAAACCCAAGTTCGAAAAACTTGCCCAAAACAAACTTACGGATCGCACTCAGTTTAACGCCAGTCCAATTGTTGCCGGTGGAAAGCTTTATTTGCGAAGCGACCAAAATTTGTATTGCATTGCCAAGAAAAAAAGCAATTAGCTTTTTGGCTCGCCTCTTAGTTGAGTGCGCGCACAATCGGGACCGTGGCCGCCTGAACGGCGGGCGCGAGTCCTGAAATGACTCCAACAACCAGCGAAACGACGACGCCAGACGCAAACAAGTTGACGGATGGACGAAAGGCGATGGTCGCTCCTTCGGCACCGATCGCAAATCCACCCAAACCGAGAATCAACAGCGCCAATCCCGTTCCGGCAATTCCGCCTAACACACAGAGCAATGTGCTTTCTGCCAATACCAATCGCAACGTGCGAAACGGGCCAACACCGATGGTTTGCAATATCGCGTATTCCTTGATTCGGTCCTGGACGGACATGACGGTTGTGGTTGCCACTAAAGCCAATACCAATCCGACACTGGCATACCCCAGCCAATGAGCGAAACCGATCAGATCCACCAGATCGGACAACGTACTTGCTTGAAAAACTCCTTTACGACGAGTCTTGGTCGCCACCGGTCCCGCCCGCAAGGTTTTGTCAATGTTGCGGGCAACGAGATCGGGGTTGGCATCCTCGCTCAATAAAACTTCGTGCTGCGTGACCAAACCTGCGGTATCCAATCCCCGCGTGTACTGAAGAAAATCGAGGCTGGTGTAAATCAAATTTTCTTCGGACGGAACGGCGGATCGAAAAACTCCGGCAATGTTGACAGAGATGTTGCCGATTGAAAACTGGTCGCCCGTTTTGATGCCGCGCCGTTGCGCTACATTGCGGCCAACAATTGCTGCATCGCGTCGCGATTGAAAATCGGACCAATTGCCTTCGACCAATTGAATCGGACGGTTTGCCTGAATTTGATCGGGGTCAGCTCCATTGAATACCACAATGTCCAGGCTTGCTCGACAATTGTTTGTCCAAACTTGGATGGGCATGACACCTGCGACCCCATCGATTTTTTTGATTTGATCCGCGTAGCTTTGTGGCAATCGGCTGCTCGTTGGACAAAATCGGTTTTCTTGAAACACGATTAAACTTCGATCGGCGTCGATGCCGGATGTCAATTGATCGAGCCCTTGTTGGACGGAACCGACAAAACAAAAAACAAACATCGCGACTGCCGTTCCGGTCACCGTCAACAGCGTCCGCGTCCGATATCGCCAAAGCGTTTTGAAAACGTAATTGTGCATTTCCAGATATCCCGATTGCTTTTTAAACGCCCATGGTTATTGCTGTTTCGGAATCGACAAACTTGCCTTGATCCAAAACCAGTTTCCGTGACGCAATTCCTGCCACATCGCGATCATGCGTTACCATCAACAGCGTGATGTCCAACTCACGATTCAAACGTTGCAGCAGCGTTTGAATTTGTTCGCTGGTCTGGGCATCTAAACTGCCTGTTGGCTCATCGGCAACGACGACTTTGGGGTGAGCGACGATGGCGCGGGCAATTCCGACCCGTTGTTCCTGGCCTCCCGACAATTGTCGTGGATAATGGTTTGCTCGATCGGTCAACCCGACCGCCTCTAATGCCAGTTCAACTCGCTGTCGCCGCTGCGATTTAGACAATTTGAGTAGCAAAGTAGGCAACTCGACATTCTCATAAGTTGTCAAAACGGGAATCAGGTTGTGGGTTTGAAAGATATAACCGAGGTTGGCAGCACGCCAATCAGCCAGTTTGCTGCGAGACAAACCGGTCACTTCGACACCATCGACGGAAATTGTTCCCCGATCCGGTCGATCAATTCCGCTGATCAAATTCAGCAGCGTACTTTTGCCAGTACCACTGGGTCCCATCAACGAGACAAACTCTCCCGCCTGGATATCGAGATCGACTTCGTCCAGTGGTGTGATGGTTTCTTCGCCTTTGGTAAAGCTTTTGCTTACACCTCTGAGTTCCACGAGTGCCATGATTGTTCCTGTTTGTTCGTTTGTATTCGTTGATTTGTTATTTACTTGATTCCGAGGGCGCGATCATCACCCTGTACGTCAACTAGCGCTCCGTCGCGTAAACCATCGACATCGGAGGCAATCAATTTGTCGGTGACTTGCAAACCAGAAACGACTTCGACCAACTCGCCATTGATTACCTGGCCGATGGTGACGCGGATTTTTTTTGCGCGGTTGTTGGCATCGACCACCCAAACCACGCTGCCCGAATCACTCGATTGGATCAGCTGTTTGGGGACAAAGATCCGCTCGGTTTCGGAAGCCTTACTGGAATCAGACTTGGCAACTTTGCGAGCCAGAAACGTCGCGGTTACTAACATCTCGGGACGTACCGTGTCTGGAGGATCAATCACTTCGACTTTGACCTCCAACGTATTTTTTTGAATGTTGGCCGTGCTATTAGGCTGCAGAACACGTCCTTTGATCGTCCTTTCGGACGAAGCGGTTTTTATTTCGACCGGCTGTCCTTGTTGAACCAACGGTACATCTTCCAGGCGAACATCGGCACGGACCTGCAAACGGCTGGGATCATACATCTGGACGACCGAACTGGAATCCTGATTAGCGCGGGTTTCCAGCCCCATCACGCGCATTCCCGGAGCCGCCAACAGTCGCAAAATGCGGCCATCGACTGGAGCGCGGATCGTATTGCGCTCCAACTCCAACTCCGCTTTTTGCAACTTCAACTTGGCAGCATCGCGCAGTGCCGCCGTCGATTGCACCTTGGCTTCGGCTTCGGCCAACTGTCGCTTTTCCTCGATCAACAACTTCAGCTGAAGTTCAACGGCTGTAACTTTTTCTTGCAAAGCGGCGATTTCACGTTTCAAACTGGGTTGGCGTTTTTTCAACTCGCGCAATTTGGCATCGGCCGCGACCAACTCGGCTTCCGCTTTTCGCAAAACAACTCCTGCGATCGCTCGGCCGGCGGCGCGTTTACCTTCAACACTTTTTTTGGCGTATTTCAAGTTGGCTTCGGCCGCTTCGATTTGAAATGGCAAGTCCGCCCACTGCGTTTCGGTTTTGGCCAACAAACTTTTTGCGTCCGCCAACTGAACTTGCAGATGCACCGGATGTTCGACGCGCTGACGTGCGGCAAGTCGCTCGGCACACGCGCGCTTCCATTGCCCTTCGGCGGTCTTCAAATTGGCTGCCGCCTGTTTGACAGCGATTTCGGCATCGATAGAAATCAACCGCGCAATTGGATCGCCCTTTTGGACCGCCTGCCCTTCGACGACCAGCAATTCTTCGATTACGCCTGGCGCAAGTGCTGGAACGTTGATCGCGGTCGGCCGGGGCTCGATCCAACCCGCCGCTTGAAACAGCGGCGTCCCCGACTGTTGTACACTGGCGCGTTTGACAATCACTGGAATCACGCGAACCGATTTCTTTGGCAAAATTGATTTGCCCAAAGCGGCAACGATCAAAACCGCAAACCCTAACAGAATTCCACCGGGCACGACGTATCGTGTGATCCACTTGCGCCGCAAGGGGCGCGATTTGCGATTCGATTCATCGCGTGGCGAGCGATCAAGCGCAAGCTGGGATAGATCGAGTTGAGCGTTCGTCATGGTTTGTCCTCGTTTGAAATGGCGAAAAACCAAACGGTCGAAGCGGGGAGAAAAACGATTCTCCCCGTCCGGAACATTTCTACTGCTTCACATACACTTTCTGGGCCATAACAGATAGATTCCCCTGTTCGTCCCGTTTCGCCGTTCCCTGAACAACGACCAATGATAATTCTTTGACGCCGAGCAGCTGTCGGGCATCTTCCGAAACTGTTTTGCCGCGTTCGTTGACAATTTTGACCGTTGCAATGTTTTCTTTGACTTCGTTTTGAGTGCAGCAATAATCCCACGGCGTCGGGCAGCCTTCCTCCGGCGGACAATAAGCGACCTTGGGATCGACAATCGTAAACGCTGCAATCCCTTCGACAAATGGCTTGGTTGAACCGCCAATATGTCCGACCAGCGTTACTGCATCACCGTCTTTCGCACCTTTGCGCGCCTCGCCAACGGGAGTCGAATCATCGGGTTCACTGGCGACCAGGTACTGTTTTCCCGTTGGTTCTGACGATTTGGTGTTTTCGTTTTTGGATTCGGACGGTTTGCAACCGATCAATACCACAATAGCTGTAACCAAACTCAGATTAGCAATCGTTTTCATTTTCGTTTTCCTTTCGAATTTTTCAGTTAAGATTTTTTTTATTCAAAATGTTTCAAGTTTTTTTCGTGTGAATGGTGCCACGGGTTCAATGATTTAAACCGCTTTGAGACTCACCGCGACTTTGGCACGGAGTGCCTTGATCGCAGGCGGAAGCGCTCCGAGCACCCCCAACAGCAGCCCAATACCACAGCCAAACAAAACGGCGACACTATCGATCCGCAAAGTAAACGCCCCCATCGTGAAACGAATGGCGAGGCCGTTCATCAAAACCAGGGCAATCGCACCGGCGATCAATGATGCCGCTGCAGCCAACAATACGCCTTCCTGAACAATGCTGAGTAATATTGCTCGACGGCGATATCCGATCGCTTGCAGCGTAGCGATCTCACGGACTCGCCCGGCAACGGCGCCGTACATCATGTTCAATCCAGCAAATACACCTGCTCCGGAGACCAACAACACAACGAGCCAGGCAAGAATTCGAACCGGCTTGTAGTGTTGCTGCAGCGATTGGTAATAGTCGGTTTCACCCAATGCGCGGAGCTCGAGATCCGTTCGTTCTTTGCAAAATAATTCGATTTCGGCGGTCGAGCTGCCCGGCTCGAGCAGCAGCGCGACGACGGTCAAATCCTGTCGTTTGGTTGCCGTTTGCAAATCGGCCAGATTACACCAGATTTCAGATTCACAAGCGGCCCCTCCCGCGGCAAATTGTCCGACAATCTCCCACGTTTTATTTTCAAAAACGACTTGTTTACCGATCGCCAAATCCTGTTTGTCATATCCAAGCTTGGCCGCGGCCAATTGACCAACGATCACTTCGCCGGACGAAGGCCATTTTCCATCAATCAGTTTGACCGAACGACGAACCAACGGTGCACCGGTGGTAACTCCGCGCACCAATCCCAACCCGCCGTTGTTTTCGTCAGTGTTGACTCGCGTGCCGAGATACATCTCAGGCGAAACATGAGTCACACCGAACCGTTGCTGAGTTCCTTCGACACTGGCCGCCAACAGGGCAGGGGTGCGCGCGGCAATCGCCGAATTCTCGATGTTTTCTTCGGAATTAACCGAATACACGAGAACGACGTCTCGATCACCGCTGATCGATAATGATTTTTCCAGGCCGCGAATGAATCCAACGACAACGAACACCAGCAAAATGACCGTTGACAGCGCCGCCAGCGTTAGCATTGTTCGCAACGGGCGCCGCGCAAGATTTCGCACACCATATTCCCAAGGGAGTAACATTGTTTCCGACTAAACAAGGGTAAATAGGAAATTGCAAAGAACGAACCGAGAGTCAGTTTCAAATGGCACAAAATGTTCGCGCATTCACAACGCAAAAACATCTTGTCCAGATCGAACTCAGACTCTGGTCTTTAGAATTTTCGGCCTTTAAATCAGCCAACAAGAAAGCACAGCGCGCACAGCGACCGCCGAAGCTTCGACGGGAATTAATGAGAAATGTCGAACGAACTGACGTTCAATCAACAAAGGCTGAATCGTTTGAGGTTGAGCCCAAACCACAATATCCGAAATGAATTGCCTCGTGATCACAGGGCTATCTCCATGGATCGGCAGCGCACCACGGCAGAAACAATCGCTGCATTCACAATCATCCCATGGTTCGGGCGCCGGTTGCGGCAAATCGGGTGTCGGGTGATGACAACACTGACAGGCGACAGCTGGTGTTTCGCTGACATTCGACTGCTGACATCCGCCAATCATGCAGCGAAGTGGACACAACACGACCACCACAGCAACGATCAGACAAATTAGCTTGTTTTGGATCACGAAATCGACGCCTGAATCAGAATGGAGCACTCATTCAACAGTAGGTCAAATGCTCCGAGCCGTCAAGCTGATCATGTACTGTGGTGAACATTCCGGCGTTTTTTAAAGATTCCGGCCAGTGCATTTGGCCCGATTTGCCGCGAGACAGTTTTTCGCCGTTCAACCCGAAATGACAACAGTCGGCAAAAAAAATTTGTCACACTTCATCGCGATCACGACAAAGCTTGATAGACCCGGAATTTATTCGTTAACGAATTGAACAGAGGAGACCTCAAATGAGACAGTTGATTGTATTTTCGATGTTGATCGCCTTGATCGCCATACCGTCAAACCTTGCAAATGCCCAGGAAAAATCGGAAGCCGAATTTAAAATGATGGCGAGAAAAATCGAAGCCGCCGTCAAAGCGGGCAAGTTGACCAAAGAGGAAGCCAAGAAAAAAATGGCGGCCATCAAAGAAAAACTGGCAGCCGAATATGCGACGATCAGCAAAGCAAAACTCAAGGAAATCGCCAAAAAACTCAAGGCCGCCGTCAAAGCCGGTGAAATGACCGAAGAAGAGGCCAAGGAAAAATGGATGGCCATTGAAAAGAAAATGGCCCGCGCAACCAGCCAAAAAGTGAACAAAAAGAAACTGGAAGCTATCGCGAAAAAGCTCAAAGCTGCGGTTGCCGCCGGGAAAATCACCGAAGAGCAGGCCAAGGAAGAATTGGCGGTGATCAAAAAGAAAATGGCAGCGGGGCTGGTAAAAAGTAAAAAATTGAAACTCGAATCGGTGATCAAAGAACTCAAAGCCGCCGTTGCCGCTGGCAAAATCACCGAAGAACAGGCGAAAGAAAAATTGATCGCCATCAAAAAGAAATTGGCGGCTGAGAAAATCAAACGCAAAAAATAATTACAAATTTTTTGCTGACGATCAAATCCTGCGAAAAAAACAGCGTCGCGTTGCCAGACGCGACGCCGTTTCATCGCCTATTTTTTGCACGTGAGAATAAAAAGAACTTCAATAACCGTGCAACCAAACCGCAATTTTTGAAAAATCTCCAGGTTATTTGTCACATGGGCATAGGCCAACGACAATGCTAAATATGGAGAGTTGCGAACATGACAAACTGAAGCAGTTTGACGCCCTGGTTGTTGAACATCACGCTCGGTTGCGGGCTTTTGTTCGATCGCTGGGTGTTCACCCCAGTGCGGTAGATGACATTGCCCAGGAGGCGTTTTTGACGGCCTACCGCGGGTGGGATTCGTATGACCACCAACGGGATTTTGGCAAGTGGATTCGTGGGATCGCGGCGCATATCGTTCGAAACGAAATTCGAAAGGATTCGCGTCGACAACGGATCTTGCACGAAGAGCTGGCCGCCATTTTGGTCAAACGTGCTGAAGAAAACGATTGGAATCACTCACCGGTTTCGATCGAAGCCCTCCAGCATTGTCTTGCTCAATTACCGCCCAAAAGTCAACAATTGGTTCATGGTCGGTATCGCGACGGGATCACTTCAAAACATTTGAGCAAGCGATTGAATATCACCGCCGCAAATGTCAGGCAATCTTTGCTACGAATTCGCCGACAATTAAAACAATGTGTTGAACTCCGTATCGCTGGAGAAACAGCATGAGTCAACAACGATTCGAGGAATTACTGGGACGGCTGCTCGACGACAATATTTCCGCCGATGAATTGGCTGAACTCTCCACGCTGATCGCAACCAACTCCGAGTGGCAACTGGAAACGGCACAACAGCTGGAAACCGCCGAGCTCCTGTCACAAGCGACCGATGAACTCAAAGTCGATTCGTTGTTTCTGGCCGCGTTGCACTCCCGTATCGATGAATCTCCGTCAGCCGATCCCCCAACAGTTCCGTTTCCGAAAACAATGCAACCGCAGCCCGCTGGAAAAAAACGCCGGTGGGCAATCATCGGGACTGTTTTGACGCTCGCTGCTGCCATCGCGATCGCTTGTTTTTTCTATTTCAAACCGGAAAACAAATCGGCGCAAATCACCATCACTGATGTATCTGGCGAAATCACATTCACGGGCGATCGTGGAAATATCAATGACTCACTTCAGGCAGGAGACCGCTTCGACGGAGGAACATTGGAATTGTTAACGACCGAATCATGGATCACGCTTCGGTTTCCAGATTCATCGACTCTGACATTGACCGGTCGCTCCCAGGCTACCGTCTCACAGCGCAAACAAAAAAAAATAATTCGCATGAAACATGGGCACCTGTTGGCGGATGTTACGGAGCAGCCATCCGACGCGGCCATGTTGATTACAACACCCACCTCTGAAATCGAAGTGTTGGGGACCCGCTTTTATGTTGATTCACAACCCGATTCAACCAAGCTCGTTGTGAACGAAGGCTTGGTTCGAATGAAGAGAATTTCTGACGGTCAACAAGTCGAGGTGGCAGCAAACCAACAAATTGTTGCAACAACGAATACCGGTGATCAATGGCAGGCTAAACGTCGTCAACCACCGCAACAACAATGGAAAGCGAATCTCAAGAACGATGTCGTTTTTGGCAAATGGGTTTCCGAATACGAAATTCTGGCAAAAAAACTCAAGGAAGCGGTCAAGCAGGGAAAAATAACTTTGGCACAAGCCGAAAAGAAAATGAAACTGCTGGACATCAATCGTGGATCCGTTTATGCGCTGCCGGTCATCAAACAAAAATTGCAACTGGCTGTTTTTTCGATTTCTCGAAATCAGAAAATGCCGGTGACGGGATCCCGCTCTGCGGTCCTGTATCTCCGTGGCCAAGCGAATTTGCCTTGCAAAATCAGAATTGGGATCAGCACGTCAAACGACCGGGGAGAATTCAGTGGAACTTATGTCGTCGCGCGAGCCCTCAAACCCAAAGCCAAAAAAAATGGCGCCAACAGAAATGGAAACGCCTATGAGATTCAGGTTCCGTTGAAAGAATTTCAATCAAAACTGTCTCAATTTGGAAAATCACTCGACGGCAAAGAACTCATCGAATGCTGGATCGAGGCCAAAGGCAGCAAAGTCGAGCTAAATATTCAAGAGTTGAAAATTACCAAAAAATAGCTGGAAACAGGTATCGTCACCCCTGAGCGGCAAGGCGCCGCCGCCGGTACGAAGCGCTAACGAACCGGCGGCTAGCGCCTTGCCGCTCACAGGATCTGGCTTGTCGGAAGCGCCTCCACCCGTTTCAACTCGACTGAATTTCGTCCGGGATTTGATAGCCAATCGGTGAAACTTTTTCCAATTCGAACTCGCGACGGCTCAGAGCGACATAGTGATGCCCAATATCGATCTGCTGGCCTTCCATCACGCGATTTCCATCGACATCCAACCGCGCATTCATCGTTGCTTTTTTGCCGGTATGACAAACGGTTTTGATCTCATGCAACTCGTCGGCCCATGACAATAAATACTTGCTGCCATCAAACGGTTCGCCGCGGAAATCCGTGCGAATGCCGTAACATAACACCGGAATATTCAACCGATCGACAACCAACGACAACTGAAGAACTTGCCGCGGCGTCAAAAATTGCGCTTCATCAAAAAATGCGCAGGCGATCGGAGTTTTCTCATGCTCTTGATGAATCTGCAAAAACAGATCATCGTTTTGTTCAAAAGTATATGCCGCGCGATCCAATCCGATCCGAGACGAAATCCGTCCGACGTCGGCGCGATCGTCGATTTCGGGAGTGAACAGCATCACTTTCATCCCCCGCTCTTCGTAGTTGTGCGCGGATTGCAGCAACGTCGTGCTTTTTCCTGCATTCATTGCAGAATAATAGAAATAAAGTTTTGCCATAAACATCCTCGTTTTGAAAAAGCAGCCGAATGATGGTCTCAAAACTCATCAACGTTGTCCGACACGATCAACTCATTAGCTGGATTCCCGTCTTCGCTCGTGAAAACCTCAGGTGTCGTTGCTAAATTGGCTGACAGCGCTGACAGGCAAATGGGAACAATCAACCCGAGTGCACATAGCCCCATTCCAATACCTGCCAGTTTCTTCCGCGGTGACGACATCCCCCAAACCGCCAGAATAAACCCCAGCACGGCGTTGATGATCGCCAGCGATGAAATCAAAGCACCAAAAATCGCCAACGTGCCGAGGACAATCGAACCGACAGCCCCACCCACTGATGCAATACTTTCGCGCGCCAGTTGCGACTGTGGATTCTTTTGCCAATGCACCGGAGGTTTTACTCGATCGGGAATCACACTTTGACTGGCAGCCGGTGCACCTATCTTGTCCGCTCCAGTGTCTGAATCCGTGATCACGACCGGTTCGGCTGCCGCCGCTGGTGCAGACTCGCCAACGATTTCAGCATCCACAACGGAATCCGTCGTGCTCTCGTTAATGATCATGATTTCTGCATCGACAACCTGCTCCGCAACTGGCGGCTCCGCCTCCGAACAAGGGCCGGCTTCCTGGGAAACATCTTCCGCTGACTCCATCGCATCACGCGGAACTGCTTCAGGCATGTCGTCGTTTTGTTTGCTGGGCTCAAATTCCATATTGGTATCAACTACCTCAACTGCTTTTAGACCATTGTTCTAGCAATCCACACGCTCGGCAAGTGAGAGACGCCACATTCGGCGGCTCTTTCTGGCAGGTCCGGTACAACGGTCCGACACATTTTCGTACAACAAACAGAAATGAACTTTTGTTAAAGAATGGGAAACATGCCTCGATACGTAACACATATTGAAAGTGCCATTGACGGGACACATTTTGATCCGGATCAGATTCAGACACTTCACGAGGGACGCCCACTGTGGGTCAAATATGACCTGCCGGCCATTCAATCGGCGGTGGATCGACAAACCGTCATGAACCGTCCCCCAAATCTCTGGCGATATCGAGAATTGCTTCCCGTCGGCGACGTGATTCAACCGGTTTCGCTGGGCGAAGGCATGTCTCCGATCATCGAATGTGAAAACCTCGGCCGACAATTCGATCTTCCAAACCTGTTGATCAAAGACGAATCGCAACTCCCAGCAGGCAGTTTCAAAAGCCGCGGGTTATCGATGGCCATCACGATGGCAAAACATTTTGGTGTCGAAACGGTCGCAATTCCAACGGCCGGAAATGCCGGCGGCGCAACCGCTTTGTATGCTGCTCGCGCAGGCATGGAATCAGTCGTTCTGATGCCCAGCGATACACCGGCAATCAATCAAATCGAATGTTTTCTGGCCGGCGCTAAAACATTCCTGGTCAACGGTCTGATTAACGATTGCGGAAAATTGATTGGGACCGCCAAAGAGCAAACCGGTTGGTTTGATCTGTCAACACTCAAAGAGCCGTATCGAATCGAAGGCAAGAAAACGATGGGGCTCGAATTGGCGGAACAAATGAATTGGAAACTGCCAGACGTGATTCTCTATCCCACCGGAGGTGGAACGGGCCTGATCGGCATGTGGAAGGCGTTCAATGAACTGCGGGAATTGGGTTGGCTCGAATCTGATACCATGCCTCGAATGGTGTCGGTTCAAAGCGATGGATGTTGCCCGATTGTCCGCGCGTTTGAATCTGGCGAGCGATTCGCCGAACCGTTTGAAAACGCGGCAACCATTGCCAGCGGGTTGCGCGTCCCGGTTGCGGTTGGCGATTTTATGATTCTCGACGCCGTTGCCGAAAGCGGCGGGCAAGCGGTCGCTGCTGCAGAATCCGGATTGCAACACTGGCAGCGGCAAGCCATCGCCGCCACCGGAATTTCGATCTGTCCGGAAACCGCAGCATGCATCGGGGCGCTTGAAAAATTGAGAAATGACAACTGGATTAAATCCGATGAAACCGTGGTGGTTTTCAATACAGGCGCCGCGCAAAAATATGTCGAAGCCGTCGATTATTCCCTGCCATCGATCGACCGGTCGCAATCCATCGAAGAAATTATTCAGCAAATCGAAGCCACCGCGCTAACCACATAATTCACGAATTCGTATCTCATCCGACAGCGATAACAGCTACAATTGAAAACGAAAATCTAGCAACCAGTCCGCAGTGAATAATGGCCAAAAAAAAGAAACGAAATCCAGGCGCGTTGGCTGAAGCACGCTCCGGTGACAGCACCACCAAAACACCTTCAAAGTTTGCCGCTAAACCGCCAACCATTTTGGGAATTCCCAAAAACCGCCTGCCGTTATTGATTATTTTTGTCGTCATCACCTTTGGCGGTTCGTTTGCCTGGTACAAAATCGCCAACGGCCTGTCAGTCAAACAATTGTCATATCAAAAAATCGCTGAATACGATCACGATGTCGGTGCGTTTACTCAAGGTCTCGTCTACGACGGCAAATACCTTTATGAAAGCACCGGGCAACGCGGCGAATCAGATATCCGCAAAGTCGATTTGGAAACGGGCAAAGTCCTCCAAGAATCCCCGTTGGGCGATCAATATTTTGGCGAAGGCCTGACTTTGATGAACGACAAGTTTTATCAAATCACTTGGCAGGAAAATACTGGTTTTGTCTACGACCGCGATTTCAACAAAATCGAAGAGTTCTCTTATGACGGGGAAGGGTGGGGCCTGACTCACGATGGAACCCATTTGATCATGAGCGATGGCACGCCAACCTTGCGGTATCTGGACCCAAAAACTTTTAAAGTTGTCAAACGGGTTACAGTTCGCTACGGAAGTTCACGTCAATATAATATCAATGAATTGGAATACGCGGGTAACGGGCACATTTATGCCAACGTCCTTGAGAAACAATACATTTTGGAAATCAACGCAAAAACCGGTGCCGTCATTTCGCGGATTGATTGCCGCGGCCTGATGCCCAAAGAAATGCGCGTCGGTGTCCTCAATGGTATTGCGTTGAAAAAAAATGGGAACTTGTTGGTGACCGGCAAAAATTGGCCCAAGTTGTACGAAATCAAAATCATTGAGAGACAAGAAAAGTGATGAAAATTGGCAATCTTTTCAAACTCGGATTTTGTCTGGTCATCGGCTGCATGTCATTGGGCTTGAGTCATTGGCAACACCCTCACAACGGTCAAGAGTCACACCAAAATTCGCCATCGGAAAATCTCAATTCACCGCGGCGTCCGATTGCCGTCACATTTACCAGCGATGATAAAAACCTGGTAATCGCCAATCGGGACACAGGCACAATCAGCGTCGTTTCGCTGTCCAGCCGCAAAGTCATGCTGGAGAAAAAGATTGGCGAGCAATTGTCCGATTTAGCGCGTGTGGACGACACTTTTTTGGCAACGGATTTTGCCAAAAATCAACTCGTCAGTTTTCAATTAAAACGGGATGCCGAACAAAATTACCAAATCGAATCTCAGACCGTCTCGACCATACAAAACCCGGTTCGGATTGCTATTTCAAAAAACAAACAGGTCTGCATCGCAGGTCTTTGGTCTCACCGTTTGCAAATTTTCAGCCTGGATAAACTTCAGCAAATTGATTCGCACAAAAATCATCAATTGCCATTCGCGCCAGGGTCTGTTTGCTGGGGCCAAGGTGACGAGGCCGATTGCCTGTTTGTCGGTTCGGCGTTTTCGGATCAATTGATCTGTATCCGTCCTGCGAAATCGGGCGAATTCGAGCAGTTTCAGCATCAATTGCCGGGAGCCAGTATTCGCGATTTACAAATTTCTCCCGATGGCAAACATCTGTGGGTCGTTGGACAAAAACTCAACAAATTGGCCCGTTCGACGCGCAACGATATTCATTGGGGTTTAATGCTTTCGAATGAAATTCGCTCCTTTGAAATTTCAAATTGCTTTTCAAACAAAAAAAATTCCAAACTGAATCCATTGCAAACCATCGCGATTGGTTCGGATGAAAATGGCAAAGGCGACCCGGCGCATCTGGTAAAAATCGATCGCGATCGTTCCGCGATTGCATTGGCGGGCGTTCATCAAATTGCGATTCGAAATTCAAAATCCAATCAATTTAAATATATCGATGCAGGCAAACACCCCGCGAAACTGGCGATTTCAACATCGGGAACTTGGCTTGCATCGGCTAATACGTTTTCTGATTCAGTGACGCTGGTTGATTTGAAAAACGAGAAACCTATTAATATTTCACTGGGCTCGATGGGGAAACTCACATCGGCGCAGCGTGGTGAGCAATTGTTTTTTGACGCAACCCTGTCCCATGATGGTTGGCTCAGCTGCGGCAGTTGTCATGTTCGAGGCCACACCAATGGCTTGCTCAACGACAACGCTTCCGATGGCAGTTTCGATGCGCCAAAACTGGTCATTTCCACATTGGGTCGAGCGAACACAGCACCGTTTGCCTGGAACGGCAATGTCAAATCGTTGGCGCAGCAGGTCAAAAACTCGATTGAAAAAACGATGCAAAGTGACAACGCGGCCGATGATCAGCAAGTCGTCGACATTACCAATTATCTCAAACAACTTGCTCCGCCGCCCTCGCTCTACAACATCCGTTCCGAGATTGGTGACGGCATGAAAAAATCCGTCCAGACTGGACAAAAACTGTTTAACGATCTCGGATGCGGCGAGTGTCATGCAGGTAAATCTTACACCAGTCGAAAAATCGTTGATGTGGGATTGGTAGACGAAGTTGGTGCGAGAAAATTTAATCCACCGTCGTTGCTGGGCGTTAGCCAGCGCACGTCGTACTTGCACGATGGTAGAGCTAAATCTTTGGATCAGCTGTTTGCCGAACAAAAACATCAACTCGACCAAGCGCTGACCGATCATCAACGAAAAGCGCTGGTCAATTTTCTCAAAACACTTTAATGTTGGTCGTTGCACCATAAGTGTTGCATTCAAAATCCAGTCACACTTTCTTTCATTTCGTGTGCCACTGGCTCTGCCAGTGACTGTGTATTAATTCACGGTTTTCGTTCGATTGACGTATTTAAAAATCTAACAACCACTATCTCTACAAATCACTGGCGGAGCCCTGGATCGTCCAGCAAAACGTCAATAGAAAAAGCTCCCGTTGGCGGATTTAGTGAGCGGCAAGGCGCTAGCCGCCGGTTCGTTAGTCCATCGCCGACACTTATTGCACTACTACCTGATTTGTCCTTCGTCTAATGACACCGCAAACTGTCGCTCTGAAAAAAAATGTCCAACCTCGCTTGGTTGGACATTGTTCAGTTTAAAAATCGGCCCGTCGGCCGCACGGCAACTCTATCTCGACCGGTTTGGTCTTTGACCACCGGTGGTACCGGTGGTACCGCCGATGCCAAAGCCGCCACCGCCACCGCCAGTTCGTCTGAGCGACGGAAAACGTCCGCGATTTACGCGAGCAGGCCATCCCAAATCATCCGCTTCGGCTTTCAGTACCTTGACTCGCAAATCAATCATATCTGCTTTGGCACTTCTTCGTTTTTGGAGTTTGGCGCGCATACCTTTGAGCTGTTGAGCAAGTGCGTCGAGATGTTTTTCGTAGTCGTCCAAACGCGAATCGTAATCCGCGGACAACAGCTGACGCAATTTGGCTTCGGCAGCTCGTTTTTCTGAATCTGTTTTGGCGGCGCGTAGTTTTTTCGCAGCACTTTCAATACCACGATCCTGTCTTTGTCGTGAGGAATAGACAGACGACCCCGACGCGAGAGCGTCTTGGGCCACCGTCGTCTCTTGGGCCAAGGGGGCCGTTGACGACTCTTGGGCCACTATTGTAGCAGTCGACGAATTTGAAACGGCGTCCTGCTTGGCTCCATGAGGTAAAAACACCGCGGAAACGGCCGTACAGAAAATGATCAAAGCGGATTTTGCAAACATCGTCTCTCCAATTGAAACTTAAATTAAAAAAAGTGGGTTAGTGTAATTTTGTTAGTCGAGATATTTTTCAAATCGATTGAATTCACGTTGCAACTCATCAATTTGTGTACTCAACGAACGGGATTCAGGCATCTGCTGTGTCTCCATCTGATCCAACGTTGAAATCTGACTGCGCAACTGGCTGAACTCCGATTGAAAAGCATCGGGATCGCTTAGCTGGTATTGCTGTTTGATATCTGTCCATTGAGTTTCCAGCGGAACGGGTCCAGTCTGGCCGCCACTCCACCAATTCCAAAACAGTGGAATACAAACAGCCAGGACGAGTCCCGCCAAAACGAAAGTGGTAATGGCGAACGTTCGATTTTTTGATCGCCGTGTCGGAACAACCGGCGCCGATTTCTGAGTTGGGTGATGAAGGTGCGCAATGTATTCGGCTAAAAAGGTTTCAAGATCGACCGCCGATTGAAATCGATCGTCAGGATCTTTTTCCAGCAAACGATCGATGACGTTGGCTAACGTCTTGGAAACATCTGGATTGTGAGTTCGAACATCCGCATGTTGCTCTTGGGAAATCAGATGCAAAACACCCATCGGAGATTCCGACTGAAAAGGAACAACACCGGCCGCCAAAAAATACAGCAGGCTTCCCAGGCTGAATAAATCGCTTCGCGCATCAATATCCAACCCGCGGGTTTGTTCGGGTGACATGTAGTTGAGTGTTCCCGCCAAATAACCGGTTTGCGTCATCGGTTCTTCGGATTCACGGCGTGCGAGACCAAAATCGGTAATGACAACTCGGTTCACTCGGTTGTCAACCAAAATGTTTTCCGGTTTGATGTCACGATGCACCAATCCCTGACTGTGTGCCGCAGCAAGTCCCGATGCAATTTGCATTCCGATGCGAACGATTTCTTTTTCCGGCAATGGTCCTTGTTCGCGTACCAATTCTCCCAACGACGACCCCATGACCAACGGCATGACAAACCAGGGGATCCCATCGGTTTCCTCGATACCGTGAATCGCTATGACATTCGGATGCAAAACTGCCGCCGCCGCCCGCGCTTCGCGGGCAAATCTCTGCTTGGCCGTTCCATTTTTGGATAACCGCGGCAAAATCATTTTGACTGCAACGGGTCGTTGCAAATCGCGATCGTAGCCTCGCAAGACGACACCCATCCCGCCACAACCAATAATG
Organism: Pirellulaceae bacterium; assembly: GCA_028280445.1. GTDB lineage: Bacteria > Planctomycetota > Planctomycetia > Pirellulales > Pirellulaceae > JANQLU01. The sequence continues at coordinate 28,820 of JANQLU010000060.1, forward strand.
CTTTCAATTTCATTGCGTCCCAAACATCCGAGCATTTCGGGATGAGTCGGAGGTAACATGATCTCTTCGAGCATTCGACTGACCGTTTCGAGATCGTACTCATCTCCTTTATTTTTGGTTTTCCCAAGTTCATCAAGCGTGTGATCCGAACGATCCAAATCCGTGTGTAACAGATTGTCGGACATATTTTCAATAAACTGACTTCGCCAACTTGGATCGGCAGCCAGTGCCAACAAACGGTTTTGACATATCTCACAATCAGAAATATGGGTTTCGATTTCCGCCTGGTTGGCAACCGGCGCATTTTCGTCGATGACGCGCTGCAAGTCCTGTTCGGGAATATGGATGTTTTGTTTCATGGCTTAACTCACGGCATGGATTCGTCGTGAACAAAAAATTGATCTGTCTCGCTCAACCGTTTTTGTACTTCTTTTCTCAAACGCGCGATGACGCGCGACCGGGCAACATAAATGGCACCCGGCGTCATCTCCAGTTCGCTCGCAACAGATTCCACATGACGGTTTTCCATCTCCGTCTCCCAGAAAGCGGCCCAGGTTTGCGGCTTGACCTGGTTTTGAACCTGTCTGGCAACCACCGTGAAAACTTGCCGTTGAAATTCAATTTGAAATTCCCGACATTCATCTCGCGCGGGGTCTTTGTCAAATCGCAGTTCCGTAGTGCGGTCCGCGTGTTGCAGCAAATCCTTTTTTCCTTTTCGAAAAAAATCGGCAACCATGTTTCTGGTAATGCGATACAGCCAACCTCGAAACGTGGCACCCGATTGGTCGTAACGAAATTGTTCGATTGCTTGGGCAATGCGAGCCAAAACATCTTGAGTCACGTCGGTTGCATCCGCATGCTGCATTCCACGCGAGCAGCAGATTTTGAAAATCAACGGCTGATAAATCGAAGCAAATTCGTGCCAAGCCTCTGCATCCCGAGGATTCTTGATCTTTTCGATCAATGAATATCTGGTGTCGGCTGGTAATTTCATGGCGAATTTCTCTTTTTACCCCGTTCAACGTCGAGTTCGGCGATTTCTTACACGCTAAAGGAAAAAATAGTTCAATACCCTAATATGCTATCAATGACTGATCACTCCGTTCGCGGAACACGCGACAAACAGGCAATTATTTGGCTTTTTCGTTCCCGATTCGATATTCACCATCTTCCAGAATCGGCAAGCCAATTTCCCGCCGCGCCTGGTTGGTTTCCGCAATATCACGAATCAAGGGCGGTTCGATTTTTCCTGTTTTAGGATTGAAAGATTTGTTCGTCCCGTAAAGTTGGGGTTTTCTCAATATTTTTCCCCGCATGTTGTCTACAAACATCGCGTATGACCGGGGCTTCATACGTCCAGCTAATACCTCGGGCTTCAACAGCTGGCACATTTTTGCGGTGTGATTCTCAATTTGATCTTTCGCAACAGGTGGATGTAACAAGAGAACGAGGCAACGATCGAAGTCAGTGCCCACTCGTTCCGGTGATGGGTAACCGTATTTTTTAACAAGGGCGATGAACTCGTTGAGGTTTTCTCGGTCGTTTTTCCGCTGTAGCTTTTGAAGCAACTGTTTAATTTCAAACGACAGTTTCTTGCGGTTTTTGGCCATAGCTGCAAACTGTTCTCTCAACGACAGTTTCTTCAGTCGTTGAATTTCCGAATCATCAGTCGTGCCGTACGAACTGTAGCTGCGAAACTGTTGATCTTTTTCGAAGAGATGTTGGAGGCGAAGTTTTAGCAGCTGTTTGTCATGATCGGTCAGATCCGTTTTAATCGCGCTCGTCGAAGTTGTTTCCGATTGTTCTCCGGCTTTCTCGTTTTGCGCGTTGAGACAATTTGCAATGAAAACCGTCAACGTCAAAGCAGAAATTAAACTGAAACCACGCATTTTATATTGCCTCTGTGATCGGTCGGAATCAAAGTTTGTTTTACTTCGTTCAACGGCGGCAATTTGAGATTCTTACACTTGGGAAGTGAATTAAAAAAATGCAAGGGCGGTAACCAGCGGCCGTTTTAGTTGAATTGGCTACCAGAAACTGGCTCTACTGGATCTGATGAAATTCCCTCTCATCCGTCGCGCTTGAGATTCAATTTCCACCGGCGCCAGAGAACAACCGATACCACTACCCAGGCGAAATAACCGCAACCACAAAAAACCAACGGCCAGAATTTCTGAAAACTGCGAATTTGAAACAACATTTCGCCAGTGGTAACACCATACACTTCTAGTCCGCGAGCTTCATTTCCCGAAAATACGCATAGCGTCCGACCATCTTTGGAAAATTCAAAAACCACAACTGAGTCGTTCGAAATCTCCGATATTATCTCGAGCTGGTCGAGGTCAAACAGGTAGATATTCGCACGTGTTCCACCAGCAATTGCCATTCGTTTTTCATCTTGAGAAAATTTCACTCGAAACGGTGAGTGCTCTGATCCGACGCCCGGATGTTTTTCTGCAACAAGCGGTTCAATAGGAACCAAATTGGCATCGAACAACATAAATGAATAACCACCAAGATGCCAATATTTGCCGGTACGTGATGCTCTGAACTCTGGCCCAGTCACTAGCTCACTGTCAATTTGTTTGAATTCTTCAGCGTCGCAAACTTTGAGCGTTCCCAGGAACGGGCTGAATGAACTCGCCGGAAAGACCCGTCCCGTAACGAATGCAATTTTCTTTCGATCACCGGTTAAAGCGAAACTCAGAATTGGGTTGTTCGCAAACAGCAATTCACCACTTGGTGAACCAAATGCGATCCCGGATGGAAGCGTGTCCCAAATTTCTTGCCTGACATCGAAAATGCGTCGCTGTTGATCATCGATTGTTCCAAGTTCCAAAGTGGCACCATTGAAACGGGTTCGCAACAAATGCACACCGTCGCAAAAAATCCTGTCGCCCAATTCCAATCCTTCTACTCGCCAACTTACCCGACCCGTTCGCAAATCCCACGACTTGCAGCCAAATTGATTTGGTTTGTATTTCTTGCGCAATTCCGCGATTTCGTCAGAAAATCTGCCCAAGAACATTGGGTCAGGGTTGCGAGACACCAATATTTCCTGCTCCGAGGCAAATGTGATATTCAATTCATGTGCCCAATCTGTAGCTTCGCTGGAATTGGTTCCAAACGTGATTAGTTTGCTGGCAACCGTTCGCTGCAGCTGTAGATCAAAAACCGTGACTTTGCCAGTCTCCGTAATCGTTGCGACCCGTTGACCGCCAGGTGAAATGGCGATAGCAACCGGAATTTCAACTGCTGGCTTGTCGCGCACGACTTGAATCAGCGCAAAAGTTAATCCCAGAAAAGAGACTAACATCAACAATTTGGCCAAACTCATTCGCAACATTGTTCGGTACTAGCTCGCTGACAAAATTCAGACGGGGTAAATATTACCTCTAACACATGGTTCTGGTGGAAATCTTCCCTGCTGAACCCAAACCTCTTGTTCACATTGTAGCTGGTAACATTTCTCATTGAATCAAAAACGCAAGTCGCAAAAAAATGCGACAAGCTCGCGCGGCTGTTCCATGTAACCAACACCAAAACGCATCAGCATCGAAGAAGTTGTAAATTCTTTACCTAAAATCAAAATCACTGTTGACATTTTTCGGTTGGCATCCGATCATCCAAACATGATCGTTTCTCAGGAACAATTCCAGACAGCACAACGGCCGACCATTTCTGGTCAGGTTATTTCTAAGATGCGCGCTGATTCGATTGTCAGCATTATTAACATTCTTAGCTTGCTAGTCATTTTGGTATTGGTGATTATCCCCGAGGTGCGGTTGTTGTAGGCAAAAAAATTAAGCCAAAAACTTCAAACCGCATCTCAAAACGAGATGCGGTTTTTTTTTGGTTTGAGCAAAAATATTGAGTTTTTCGCTTTAAAAACAGAAAAAAACAGGCATCAACACCAATGAATCATCGAAGCAATGCGATCAAAGCAGGTCCCAGCCGCGCACCAGCTCGTGCGATGCTCAGAGCAACGGGATTGAACGACGAAGATTTCAGAAAACCCTTTGTCGCCGTCTGCAACACCTGGACGGAAATGACGCCATGCAATTTCCATCTCCGTGAAACTGCCGAAATCATCAAACAATCGATCCGCGACGCAGGCGCTGTTCCCTTTGAATTCAATTCGATCGTTGTTTCAGACGGAATCTCGATGGGAACCGAGGGGATGCGCTGCTCGTTGGTCAGCCGAGAACTGACTGCCGATGCCATCGAGTTGGCAGTCCACGGCCATCAACTGGATGCCGTCGTCGCGATTTCCGGATGCGACAAAACCGTTGCCGGAACCGTACAAGCTTTGGCTCGACTCGATTTGCCGTCGTTGATGATTTACGGAGGGTCGATTGCTCCGGGCAGTCCCAAAAGCCAATTGGAAAACCGCAATCCGCAAGACGAACTGTCGATCCAGGATGTTTTTGAAGCGGTCGGCGCGCGAAACAACAACCGTATTTCTGAACAAGATTTCGAAGCCATTGAAAAACACGCTTGCCCAGGCTCAGGAGCTTGCGGCGGCCAGTTTACTGCCAACACGATGTCGACTGCAGCAGCCACGATGGGAATTTCCCCCATGCTCAACGAGATTCCGGCGATGGCACCCGAAAGAAATTCGCAGCTCAGCGGTGTGGGAGCGATGATTGTCGGGCTGTTGGAAAATAACATCACGGCACGCCAAATTATCACACGCCCAGCGATGGAAAATGCGGTCGCCTCAGTGATTGCGACCGGCGGCTCAACCAACGCCGTGCTTCATCTGCTGGCGATTGCTCGTGAAGCGCATGTTGATTTTTCGATTGATGATTTTGATCGGATCAGCCGCGCATGTCCGGTCTTGGCCGATTTGAAACCGACGGGCAAATATCTGTCACAGGATTTGTATCGCGCTGGCGGAATTCGACTGGTCACACAACGTCTGCAGGACGCCGGAATTTTACAGGATGGGCCAACCGTTTCGGGTAAAAGTTTGTTCGAAGAATCCCGCTCCGCTGTTGAAACGCCTGAACAAACCGTAGTTCGCAATCTGAATCAACCCATGCGTCCCCGCGGACATTTGGCAATCTTGCGTGGCAATCTTGCACCCGAAGGATGCGTGATGAAATTGCCTAAAGATGAGGTGAGCTCGTTTACCGGCACCGCGCGCGTATTCGAATGCGAAGAAGATTGTTTCAACGCATTGATGAATCGTCGAATTCAATCGGGGGATGTCGTCGTCATTCGTAACGAAGGGCCCGCGGGCGGACCTGGCATGCGCGAGATGTTGGCCGTGACCGCCGCCATTGTCGGTGCCGGGCTCGGAGACAGCGTCGCTTTGATGACCGATGGACGGTTTAGCGGTGCGACTCACGGGTTGATGATCGGACACGTCTCACCCGAAGCGGCTCTAGGAGGACCAATCGCGCTCGTTCGAGACGGCGACCAGATCACGATCGATGTCCCGGCCAGAACGCTCAACGTTGACGCCGACCTCGATGCGCGAAAATCGGATTGGCAGCCTCGGCCGGCACGTTACCGCACCGGGGTACTGGCTCGATACGCTTCGAACGTTACATCGGCATCGCTCGGTGCAACGACTTGTCCCTGTTGAAAACCAGCAAACTCCAAACCCGGAAAACACACATTTTATGTCGAAGGATCAAACCCGTTTTTGATCCACAAACTCAAAAACTCTCACTTGAAAAAAAAAGGGATGTAATGATGACAAAACTTTACCTGGAATCGGATGTGCCTCCGCAAGGTCTTGGTCGACAACGCGTCGTCGTTGTTGGCTATGGAAGTCAAGGACGTGGTCAAGCATTGAATTTGCGAGACAGCGGAGTCGACGTTACGGTTGCTTTGCGGCCTGGAGGTGCCACTTGGCAGCAAGCCGAACAGGAAGGCTGGGAACCAGTCGCTTTGGAAGACGCGGCCAAAGACGCCGATATGGTTTGTTTCTTGATTCCCGACATGGCGCAACCCGAAGTCTATCAACAATACTTTGCAGGAAAATTAAATCCTGCAGCGACGATCCTGTTCTCACACGGTTTCAATGTCCATTACGGATTTATCGAATTGCCGTCGGAATCCAACGTCATCATGGTCGCTCCGAAAGGTCCAGGTTTTCTCGTCCGGCGTGAATTCGAATCCGGATCGGGAGTTCCTTGTCTTGCAGCGGTTCACCAGGATGCCGACGGTTCCGCATTTGAAACGGCGCTGGCGTACGCCGATGCCATCGGTGGGACTCGAGCGGGAGTCATTCAAACGACGTTTGCCGAAGAAACAGAAACCGATTTATTCGGCGAGCAGGCGGTGTTGTGCGGGGGCACAACAGAGTTGGTCGTCGCCGGTTGGGAAACACTCGTCAATGCTGGGTACTCTCCGGAAATCGCCTACTTTGAATGCATGCACGAACTGAAATTGATTGTCGATCTGTTGTACGAAGGTGGCATTGCCAAAATGCATGAGTTTATCAGCGACACCGCTAAATATGGTGATCTTACTCGTGGCCGACGCGTGATTACTGACGAAACTCGGGAAAAAATGCAGGCCATTTTGAGAGAAATTCAGGATGGTTCGTTCGCCAAAGAATGGCGGGAGGAATACCAACAGGGCGAAGGGACCTATCGAAAATTACTTGCCGATGATCTCGCTCATCCAATTGAATCGACAGGCAAAAAACTTCGTCAACATTTCAGTTGGCTCAACCCTCAAAAACAAGAGGCCACGACATGAATGGTGCTCAACTGCTCATCAAGTGTCTTGAAGCCGAGGGGGTTCGTCACATTTGGGGATACCCGGGAGGAGCGATCATGCCGACTTATGATGCGCTGCTCGACTCCTCCATCCAACACTATTTGACGCGTCACGAACAGGGAGCTGGTTTTGCAGCACAAGGATATGCGCGAACCACCGGTGAGGTCGGTGTTTGCATGGCAACTTCGGGCCCCGGTGCAACGAATCTGCTAACAGCGATAGCCGACGCGCAAATGGACTCCGTTCCCATCGTCGCGATCACTGGCCAAGTGCCCACTAATTTGATTGGCACTGATGGATTTCAAGAGGCGGACGTGCTCGGGCTGTCATTGCCGATCTGCAAACACAGCTTTCTGATCGAACATGTTGACGACATTCCCTCGACCGTCCGCCAAGCGTTTGCGATTGCGTCGCAAGGGCGGCCAGGACCTGTTTTGATTGATTTTCCCAAAGATGTCTCGCTCGCCGAAACCGAACGAACTCCGTTGACCCGTGATTTGTCAGTCGACGGGGATTCGGTCGAGTCGACGGCACTGGCTGCCGCCCGAGAGTTGATGGCAACCAGCCAGCAACCTGTCGTCTACGCAGGTGGTGGCGTCAGCAAATCAGACGCGGTCGATGAGTTTCGAGCATTCATCGAACAAACACGCATTCCAGTTGTGCATACGTTGCAAGGGATTGGAGGATTGCCCGGTGACCACGAATTGTTCCTCGGCATGCTGGGAATGCACGGCAATGAAGCGGCAAACCATGCTGTTCAGCATTGTGATTTGCTGATCGCGATTGGCGCGCGTTTTGACGATCGTGCAACGGGCAAACTTGCTGAATTTGCCCCGCAGGCGGCGGTCATTCATTTGGATATCGATCCAGCCGAGTTGGGAAAATTGCGCACACCAACGGCTTCGATCCCGGGTGATATAAAATCAACATTGCCTCATCTTTCGACGGAAACAAATAATCTCGACGCATGGCGCGCACAATGTGCCAGTTGGAAATCGCAGTTTCAATGGCGATATGACGCACCGTCAGACAGAATTTTTGTTCCCGAGTTTTTGAAAACACTTTCCGAAGCGGCCGATGAAAACACAGTGATCTGCTGCGACGTTGGTCAACATCAAATGTGGGTGGCACAACACTATCGTTTTCAACATCCACGACAACATTTGACTAGCGGCGGGTTGGGAACGATGGGCTTTGGATTGCCTGCGGCCCTGGGGGCACAATGCGCCTACCCTGATCGCACCGTCATTAACGTATCAGGCGATGGTTCGATCATGATGAATATCCAGGAGCTGGCAACCGTCAAACGATATCAACTACCGGTCAAGGTATTGCTGTTCAACAACTCGGTGTTGGGCATGGTCCGCCAATGGCAAGAGCTGTTTTTTGACAATCGCGAAAGTGAAATCGATTTGTCGGACAACCCGGATTTCGCAAAAGTCGCGGAAGCGTTCGGCGTCCCAGCGGTGACCATCGCATCCAAATCCGAAATGCCTGCTGCGATTGATCGATTGCTCTACGACGACGGGCCGCTGCTGATGCATGTTTTGGTCGATCGCACAACGAACGTCTGGCCTTTGGTACCACCGGGTGCAAACAACTCCAACATGATGCAGCAACCGGAAACAACTTAACGTCACAAAACAAACACCCAACGAGAACTCGTCTAAAAACGAATTGTCACAAACAAGGAAGTCCAAAAATGAACAACCAAATTTTTAAGAAAGATCAAATCATGAACGAGAATCCATTTGCCTGGTTTTCAATCAATCTGTCGAACCAGGCAGGATCACTGGAACGTCTGCTCGGTCGCATCCGCCGCCGCGGTTTTCAATTGGAAAACATGATGGTTACCAACAGCTCGATTGTTGATGGTTACCGTATCGAAATCCGTGTCCACGGCAACCGCTCATTCAAAACACTGGCAAAACACATTGCCAATATGAGTGACGTCCTGATGGTTTCGCTACACGTTGCGGAATCCTCGTACGACTGTCAACCGAACGCAGTTCCAGCATAGCCAGTGGCTCTTTACATCCATAAGTGTTGGCTACAGAAAGCGTTCGACGTCGGGTGCCACTGGCCCCAGCCAGTGTTCTGGCTGGCAAATATTGGTTGTTAAGTACTTCAATTGAACAAAATAAACCGTGTGAGTTGATGCGTAAATCACTGGCAAAGCCAGTGGCACCCAACCGTTCACTTCACATCCATTTTTACTTAAGCGAGTGTTTCAATGAAAACTGTAGATTGGGTTTGGCAAAATGGCGAGCTCAAACCTTGGTCGCAAGCGACTGTTCATGCCATGGCGCATGGATTGCATTACGGCTCGACGGTGTTCGAGGGAATCCGCGCCTACAAAACCGATCGTGGCCCGGCCATTTTCCGGCTCCAAGAACACATCGATCGCCTATTTGATTCCTGCCAAATGTATTACATGCCGGTACCGTTTTCCAAGGAAACCGTCCGAGAAGCTTGTATCGATGTCATCCTCCAAAACGATTTGGACAGCGCGTATATTCGACCGCTGGTTTATCGCGATGTTTGTCATCTTGGACTGACGCCGCACGACTCTGATGCGGTTGGCGTGTTTATCGGCGCATTTGAATGGGGACCGCTGCTGGGAAAAGATTCTGCGGAAAACGGTGTCGATGTCTGCATTAGCTCGTGGCAACGAATACAAAGCAGTACGAATCCGGTGATGGCAAAAGCCGGCGGCCACTACCTGACATCGCAGTTGATTTCAATGGAGGCCAAACGACATGGTTACGCCGAAGGAATCGCAGTCAATCAAAATGGGTTGGTTACCGAAGGCGCCGGTTGCAATCTATTTATGATCAAACAAGGGAACCTCATCACTCCGTCATTAGGATGCTCCATTCTCGAAGGAATCACACGCGATTCTGTGATCGATATCGCGCGACAGTATGGAATCGAAGTGGTCGAAACCAACATCCCGCGCGAAGCGTTGTATGTCGCCGATGAATTGTTTTTGTGCGGTACAGCCGCAGAACTGACACCGGTCGTTTCAGTTGATCGAATTCAGATTGGCAACGGTACGACGGGAGAGTTAACCCGACAAATTCAACGTGCGTTTCAAAAAGCGACCGCTGGCCAAGATCCTGCGCGGGAAAACTGGTTGACTCCCTGCGTCGGAATCGCCGCAGAACCTGTACCGGTTTCGTAAATCAAATGCACTTCGCCCCCTTTGACCATGCCAAGGAATTTTTCGATGTCTCGCTTCGCGACTGCGAACTCGTGTGTGGAATCCAGCCAACATGCTGACAGCACGAGTTCGATCTTGAAAGCAAATATTCGACAGTCAGCCGATGTTGTCTACCAACTGGATAATCCAACACCAATTTCGCATATCGAAATTCCTGGTTGTGGTCTGCTGCACGCCAAACGTGAAGATTTATCGCGAGTTCGATCCTACAAATGGCGCGGAGCCTATTTTTTTATGCAGCAGCATCTGGCAGCTGGGAATCGGGAACCGTTTGTTGCCGCTTCGGCTGGGAACCACGCTCAAGGTGTTGCGGTTTCAGCAAAAATGCTCGATACCCACGCTGACATTTTCATGCCTGTGACAACTCCGAAACTGAAACGACAGGCGGTCGAGCACTGGGGAGGAGCTAACGTAACGGTGCATTTGGTTGGTGATTCGTACGATCAGGCTGCAGAAGCGGCCCTCGCATTTCAACAGACAAATCCGACGCGACTTGTTCCTGCATTTGATGACTTGCAAATTATCGCCGGACAATCTTCTGTCGCATTAGAGCTGTTTCGTGACCTTCCCAATTTGGATCGCGTCTATGTTCCGGTGGGCGGAGGCGGATTGGCAAGTGCCGTTGCGTTTGTGTGCAAGGAGGTGTTGAATCTCCAATGTCAGGTGATCGGCGTCGAAGTTGAAAATCAGGATTGTATGCGGCAGTCCTGGGTGGCCGGTCAACGAGTCGAACTGGCAGATGTTGATTCATTCTGCGATGGGACGGCAGTGGCCAAACCGGGAAGATTCACATTTGAGTTGTGCCGCAAATACCTCGACAGAATCGTCTGCGTTTCCAACGCCGAGGTCTGCGCAGCAATTCAAGCCGCCTGGAACGCGGGACGGTTTCTGCCTGAACCATCGGGCGCAATCTCATTGGCTGGAGCCTGCCGAGAAACCAGTGAATCAGCCGACGAATCCGCAAAGAGAGCTGTCATCATTACCGGGTGCAATATGGATTTTCGAACGATTCCCAGAATTGTTCGGCAGAACGATCAACCGGCTGCCAATCGTCGGTATTTTCGTTTTACCATCGCAGAATCCGCTGGGGCATTGATCCGCCTGTTGGATAAATTCATGTACGATTTGAACATTGTTGATTTCCAGTACGGCAAATGCGACGAGAAAATCGCACGTCCCGTTCTTGGTGTCGAAGGGCCCGATGCTCAACTGAACGAACTTGCAAAGCGAACTCAGGAAGATGGTTGTCAAACGCTGGATGCCTCGGACCATCCCATGTCGCAGTTTCGCGTCATTCCATTTCGCGAAGAAATATGTTCGGCGGTCACGTTTATGCAAGTTGACTTTCCCAACCGGCCTGGAGCGCTGCGAGAGTTGATGCGTCGCATTTCACCAATCACGAATATTTGCTTTTTCGATTTTGTCGACACCGGTGAATCAGAAGGACACGGATTGATCGGTTTCGAATTGCTATACGAATCTTCGAAACATCAGATCCTGGCCGAAATGGAACGCTTGAACCTTAAATTCAAAATGGCCGATTAACAACTGAAGTCGTAACCTGATTTACGACCAATACAAGCACGAAGCGCCAGCGAGTGGTTCGCTTCGTGCTCGCAAGACCAAGTAGGGCCGGTTCCCACCGGCCGATCCAAACAAAACGGCCGATCCAAACAAAACGGCCGATCCAAACAAAACGGCCAATCCGAACAAAACGGCCAATCCGAACAAAATGGCCGGTGGGAACCGGCCCTACTGTATAAAATCACAAGCCCCAATATGAACTGCAAAAGGATATTCAGCGCCACTTTGTTTTTACTCACCCGTCACATGCTCACCAAGTGCAAACTTCAAGGCTTGAAACTCCTCGCGGCACTCACCACAACGCTGCAGATGTTCATCAATATGTCGCAAGCTTTCAGGAATGGACTTGCCGGCAAGTGTAGTTTCAGCAAATTCCGCCAGGTGTTGGAGACAGTCACCGCAGTCGGCCTCGTTGTCACTGGTCAGCGACAACATCTCAAGGAGAGCTTGAACTTTTTCGTCGATGATATTCATTCGGCACCTTGAAAAAAAGACAAATCGTCTATCGTGTAGCCTGCATCAATCATTCCTTTCTTGAGTCGTTTACGGGCATCGTGAACCAGTTTGTAAATCGCGTTTCGATTGCTTCCCAGTCGACGACCAATTTCTTCCTGAGGCATTCCTTGCAGCTCCGCATTTAAAACAAGTTTCTGTTTTTCCGTTAATTGCTCGTCGATCACTCGATGCATGGTTTCGACAAGCTGTTTTTTTTCAAAATCAATTTCCGATGACTGCGGCACTGCGATCGTTTTACTGATTTCGGTTGAGCGTTCCAAAAGCTGTTCCAATGAAGTGTCTTTCCAGCGCATTCGTCGCATTTCCGTGATTGCAATACGAATGGCAATCGTCGTTGCCCAGGTCGTAAATTTGCTTCGCCCCTGAAATTGAGTGATCGACTCGAGAATGGCGACGATACTATCCTGCACGACATCATCGACAAAAGCATCATCGACTTTCGCGTTTGATCTGAAAGCACGTCGTAACCGTCGTTTGAGCAAATCTTCCAACTCGAACAACGCTTCAGCTTGCGCGTCTCCTTCGGTTGTGAGCCGGAATACCCAATTCTCTTGCAGACATTGATTCATCAATACAATGGCTCGTTAAAAAGCTATCAGATTTCAACAACATATGTTTGACGCGTTATCGTCATGGAATCTTACATTCAAAAAAATAAAAAAAAATCGCAAAGGATCAGGTAAGAACTCAAGCACTAACCTCACCTCCAAAGTTGTCGAAAAATTCTTGAACAACTTTACTCAACCTGAAGGTAATCAAATGACCAGAAGTACACTTACGCGATTTTTTGTTTTAGGTTCAATCGTGACTTTGAGCCTTGCTGTCTCCGCGACAAGCAGCCAAGCCCAATCTCGTGCCTATCTCAACAACAACAACGTGCCGAGCACAGGCGTTGCCCTCGAAGGCTATTGTCCAGTTGCGTATTTCGCAGTGAACAAAGCAATCAAGGGAAAACCGGAACATGCGGTAGAGCATCGCGGCATTTACTACTATTTCGTGAACGCAAAAGCGAAAGCGGAATTTCAAAAAAACCCTGATAAATATGTTCCTGCCTATGGCGGATGGTGCGCTTTAGGCATGGCCATCGGTGACAAATTTCCTGTCGACCCAACCAATTTCAAAATCGTCGATGGCAAACTCAATCTGTTTCTCAAAAACAAAAACGTTGATGCGCTTGCAATCTGGAACAAAGGAAACGAAAGCGAGTATGTAAAAAAGGCGAATGCCCATTGGAAAAAAGTTAACAAATAACCAATGACATTGTTTTCGAACTAACCAACTTGACAGGATGCACATGATTTACAGGATTGTTGCCAAAAGGGGGCACTCCAGTGGATCATGTAAATCCTGTCAAATTTTTGTCTGGACTGAACCCCCTCTCATACACCTCAATCCGCACTCTGGACCCTTCGATGCTTGGGATGATGAACCGCGTCAAATTATTTCTCAAAAAGACGCGAATTCACGGAAATCGAAAGCGGATAATTCGCTCGAAAATCGTTATTTAATCAGACAGACTATTTGAACGGTCTTTTATTGTATCCAATACGCGCGTTGATTGATTCGAAACAATTGAGGGTTCCATGGTAACAATTCCACGTGTTCTATTTGCGGTTTGCGTTTGTGCATTTAGCGGAGTTGCACGGGCAACTGAAAATCAGCCGTTGCATCCAGAACCGTCGTTAAACGTTTTGTTAATTACCGCTGATGATATGAATCGCGATTCAGTGGGCGTTTACCAGTGCCCCGTCAAAGGGACAACTCCCAACATCGATCGCTTGGCCAGCCAAAGTATGCGATTTCAACACGCTCATGTCACCGTCGCCATCTGTCAACCTTGCCGAGCGGTTTGGATGACCGGCCGCTATCCCCAAAACAACGGGGCACTCGGATTCGACCCGATCAAACCCAAAATTCCCACTCTACCTGAAACCCTTCGCAAACATGGTTACATGACAGGTGTCCTGGGAAAAACCCGACATGTCATTCCTTCACGGACCGACGCATTTGATTATTCCAGAAACCGTTGGGAGTTGCACAACGGACGCGACAAAGATCGCTATGCCCAGTTCATGAAAGAATTCATAGCGAAATCAAAATCGGCAGGCAAACCGTTTTTTCTGATGGTCAATTTGCATGATCCCCATCGGCCATTTGACAAACGCCAATCGGCGGAAAAACGCAAATTGCCCAAAGGGGCGCTGAGCAAAAAGAAAAAAAGTAGCAAAGGATTCGACTACCCGGCACCCAGCCGAATTTTTCGGTCATCAGAAATCGGCGTGCCAGGTTTTCTCGTCGACGTCCCGGAAATTCGCGAAGAAATGGCTCGATACTACTCGTCGGTCCGCCGAGCAGACGACGTTGTTGGTGAAGTTCTGAAGACACTCAAAGCGTCAGGCCAGGAAAAAAACACGATCGTAATGTTTCTGTCAGACCATGGAATTGCTGTTCCGTTTGCCAAAACCAATTGTTGGCTTCATTCGACAGCGACCCCTTGGATGATACGCTGGCCGGGGCGCGTGAAACCTGGCACGGTCGACAAACATCACATGATCAGCGGAATTGATTTGGCTCCCACCGTTCTGGACGCACTCAAAATTCCACCGATGACGGGTGTTGATGGCAAATCGTTTCTCGCCGCATTGGATGGGAAAAAACTCGAAGGGTTTGATCACGTTTATACGCAGATCAATTCGCTGTCGTCAAAAAAGTTTTTTCGCATGCGTGCTATTCAAGACAAACAATATGGTTTCATCTGGAACGAATGGGCAGACGGCACGCGAAAATTCAAGAACGCGGCCATGAATGGCCTGACCTGGAAAGCTCTCAAAGCGGCGGGTGAATCCAATTCGAAAGCAGCGGCTCGTGCCAAACATTTCCAAATTCGCAAAAGATTCGAATTCTACGACTATTCTTCGGATCCGGACGCTGTCAAAGACCTGATGGGCGACACGTCCAAAGCCAAGCTTATCTCGAAATATAGCAAGTTATTGGCGAGTGAAATGACAAAACACAATGATCCGTTGGTTAAAAAATTGGAACTTCAATTGCGCTCGCGAGAATCCAAATAGTCGCAGGCCGTTGCAGATATTTTTAGTTTGGGATAAATTGAATTGACGAGGCAACGTGCCTCTTTCTTGATTACTGGTACCGCAGCAAGCCAATAACGCTTTATCTTCACCTAGCGTTTAGCCAGCCACGAAACGTAATCTCGGGAATACTTTCCGTCCCCACCCGGCCGGTTGAATTCAACGAATTCTGCATGGCCTGAATCGAGGTGGTTCGGTGGAACCCAACAATTCGTGACGACCGCAATTAACCGTCGCGTGTCCTGGCCCTTTCAACAAGCGAACAGAAAACTGTGACTACCCTTTGTAAGAAAAAGAAAAAATCGAAACGTTGTAAGAAAAACAACTTCGAAAAATTTCAAGACATCGCAACTTTTCAATGCAAGAAATGTTCGCGATTGGCTTGTTGCAACAAAGTGATTTGTAAGCCCCGAAAAATTGGCGGTAGCTAATTTTTTTCACGACTTCAATGATTTCTGTGCTGCGGAATTTGCACTTGCATTTTACCGACGGGTTTCTTTTGCACTTCCGATGGTCACTGCATAAAAAAGAATGCAACGATATGTTAAAAACATCGGACATTTTTTGAACTTGGTGGTTGTCAGAAACAAATCGAAGCAGTAACCTTGGTTATTGAGATTAATTCTCAACAACATTTTTAAGTTTTTAGATTACTCCCCCGCAGCAAGCCAAACGGTCTTGGGTCCTCTGACCCCGTTGAGCCAGCCACGCTCGGTAATCGCGCCGATAGCACGGCATTTCTTTCACAAGTGGTTTTTGGAGACCAACATGTACTTGCGCACTTTTAGCGCGTTCAACCGGAACGCGCGTTTGCTTTTTCGAATCATCATCGCTGTTGGAACAATTTGTATTCCGCAATTTGTTTCGGCTCAATTGATCACGACGGCGACCTTTGACAGCGATTCCTACATTTTTATTGGAACAAACAACAGCACCTCAACTGGAGTCAGCGTATTTCAGGACAATTCTGGAGGCCAATCTGATGCGGGCACTTTTGGACATTTCAATTTCGCCGTGATTGAGTTCGACAATTTGACGGGACTCAACACCCTGGCCAATGGAGGTCCGCAAAAGTTTTTAACGTTGACAACACTCGGCCAAGGGGCAGCAACTTTCGGCGTCAGTGTCGCTGGTGCAGATTTTCAAACCGACTACCTGAGTCATCCATTTGGTCCTGCTGGAGCCAATGCCCGATTGCAGTGGTACCACAACAACATCAAAGGGGATGATGCAAACTTTGGAGGATACACCGGCGGAGCGCAACATTTGGGCATCATTCATGCTATCAACGAAGGCACATTTAGCCTGGATGTTACCGATGCTGTCGACGCTTGGCTCGAAGGCACTACACCGAATTTTGGGTTTGGAATTTGGGGCGTTTCGACCTCTGGAAGTCAGGGCAACGACTACGATTTTGCGTCCATTGAAAACACCGGATTTGCCGGAGCCCAGTTGTTTGAGACTGCCGCAATTCCCGAACCAAGCTCATTTGGGATTGCCGCCTTGGCCATCGGAGGAGTTGCTTTCATACGACGCCGAAAACGGTAGCGCGTGTTCGAACATTTCTATCGCATTGCTGACTTTGCAATCGGCGATGCGATTTCATTCATTGATCGACAGTAGTAACGATGAAATTTTACACTAGAAAAACTGGATTTACACTTGTCGAACTGCTGGTTGTCATCGCGATCATCGGCATTTTAATCGCTTTGCTGATTCCAGCTGTTCAAGCGGTCCGCGAGGCCGCACGCAAAACATCATGCGCCAACAATATTCGCCAGATTGGCATCTCGGCCCTGAACTATGAGGCCACCTATAAACGATTACCTCCACCCAAATTGGGCGCTGGAGAATTCAACACACTTGGCTCAACTTTTGTGATTCTGTTGCCGTTTGTCGAACAGGCCTCGAGATTCGAACAATACGATTTGGATGCATCCATCTCGGCCCCTGGAAATATCGAACTGACTTCAAAGCCGATCGATATTTATTCTTGCCCATCAATGGTATTCCAAGATGGTTCGAATGAATTTGGTGAAGGCAGCTATATCATCTCGTACGCCACGATCTACCGACCGTCAGCTCAAAACAAAGTTGCCGATGGCGCGTTTACCGATCCGCCCAACGACTCGTCGAAACGATATCGTTTGACGATGTCGGCGTTTCGAGATGGAACCAGTCATACGTTTTTCTTTGGCGAGATTGACAACAGCGTCAAATGGACTGGCAACTCTCCGAGTCCGGGCACATGGGGAAACTACACTTGGGCTCAAGGTTATTGGTTTAACTCCCAGTCGCATCTCGAAGGTGAGTTCAACCTGAAAGGTCCCGTCAGCGAAACCGAGCTCAAACAATACCGGACGTTTCGCAGCGATCACCCCGCCGGAGTCAATTTCTGTTTCGTTGACGGTTCAACGCGTCTGATCCCCGACGCGATTGATCCGATTGTTCTCAATGCCGCCGTCACGCGCGATGGCGGTGAAATATTCGAGTTTGAAAATTAAACAACTAACGATAGGTGAGTCATGCATAAAAATTTTAGCCTCCTGAAAAAAGCTTGTTTGGCGCTTCTACTGATGGCGTTGATGACATCGCAAGTCCAAGCCTCTGACGTTGGTCAAGAAAAATAGCCTGGAATAAACCACTACAACAAAAGGACAACCGACATGAGTGTCGATGAAATCCAAATTCCGAATCGAGAACACACGGAAGTCAGTTTAAAACCACAACACGAAATTTCGCCGCACTCCCAGAACTCCAAGCCCTCCTCCCCGCGAAAAAAACGCAAACGCAAAAAGATCAGCTCCAAAATCACGATGTTGATTCGTCGGATTCATCTTTATGCAGGATTGTTTATGTTGCCTTGGGTTTTGTTGTATGGATTTACTGCATTGCTGTTTAATCATCCAACTTACTTGACGGATTCCAAAACCGAAATTCAACACTTTTCGCTGTCAGACGAACAGCGCGAACAATTGCCAACAGCCGGCGGCATCGCGGAGCAAGTCGTTTCCGCAGCAAACGCAGAGTTGTCCAAAGCCGGAAAAAATCAAAAAATTGAAATAAGCAATCCTGAATCGGCAGGCTTCCAACGTCGAGCGTTTGGGACGTTGTCTAACGAAGACCAAAGTGTTTCGCTGATTCTCGACCTCAACACAGGTACTGGATATATACGCAAGCGCGAATTAACACCGCGCAACGACGACGAAAAATCGAAAGAGGTGTCGCTCGACAATGGACTGAACATCACACTTGCAAAAAATCCAGCAAAACAAATCAAAGAATCGGTCTCAGACCTGCTCGTAGAATCCGGCGTCGCTCCGGACAAAATGCAATTGCGCGGAATACCGACTTTGGAATTCGATGTCATGATTGACGGAGAAAAAAAACGTGTAAGGTTTTCGCCAGAATCTCAGCGCCGCGGACGGGGCCGACCATCCCCCCAACCATCCGGGAAAAACAAGGCAGGAATAAAAGGTAAACTGACCATCGTCGGCAATTCACCGAGAGAAATCAGTTTACGCAGTTATCTCTTACGGCTTCATACCGCACACGGATATCCGATACAAAAAAACTCGCGTTGGTTTTGGGCGATCGCCGTCGATTTGATGTTCGCGTCCATGGTCTTTTGGGGATTGTCGGGCGTTATTATGTGGTGGCAGATCAAGCGCACTCGCAAAATTGGTTTTGTCGTCCTGCTGCTCAGCGGTATCGTCGCCGCGTGGTTGGCCATCGGAATGCATTGGCAATTGACCAACGGCTGACACGCGGTCATCGCACGACTCATCTCAACCACTGTATGCCCCTGCGAATGCTACCATGACGGGCCCGATACGCTGTACATCGATCCGGAATCGTGTATCGAGCCGTATTGGGACGAGTTCCCAGCCATGGGCAAAGCCATCGTGAGCGGCAAGACGTTAGCCGCCGGTACGAAGCACCAACAAACCGACGGCTAGCGCCTTGCCTCTCACAGGATCAGGCTCGGTGGGAGCCTCGCCCTCCCGAACTTTGCCCTTTCGAACCTCACCCTTTCAGCACAACAATACGAGCACGAAGCGCGAGCGAGTGGTTTGACCGCGCAAAACCACTCGCTGGCGCTTCGTGCTCGTAAGATCCAAGTGCGCTCCGCGCACACAAAAACGTCCACAAAAAAAGCCGTGTGGCACGAATGCAACACGGCTTTTGAACGATGATTTTAAACACTTGGATTAAGTGTCATCGCCAGAAGCTTTAGCGCCTTCTGGTTTTGGAGGATTTGAACCTTTTGCTGGTTCTGGTTTAACTTGACCTTCGCCTTGAGGAACTACATTGTTCGGTGACGATTGAGTCGATCCACAACCGCAAGATGAAGTTGTTGTAGCGCAACCGCAAGATGAAGTTGTAGCGCAGCCACATGAACCCCAACGGCGAGTTGAAACGTAACCACCAAATCGGCGGCAACCGCAAGAGCTTGTTGCGACTTGAGTGTTGCAACCGCATGAGTTCGAAACAACTTGGTTGTTGCAGCAGTTGTTGACTTGTGTGTTGCAGCAAGTTCTGACTGGGGTGCAGCAGTTGTTAGAACGACGAACGAAAACTCGACGTGTACGACAAGTGTTGTTGCAGCAGTTGTTTTGAACTGGGGTGCAGCAATTGTTTTGAACGACTGGAGTGCAACAGTTGTTTTGGACGGTTGCGCAACCAGTGTTGCAAGAGTTTGTTGAGGTGTAGCAGCAATTGTTGCGTTGGAACATTCCACGAAGCTGAACGCGTTGCAAAATGCGACCGCGTCGGCAACAGTTTTGTGCTTCAACAGTGCTGACGAGGCTCAAAGCCAAACCAGCCAAAAGGGCAACGCCCAAAATCAAACTACGATTCATTGAGAATCTCCTAAAATAAATTGAAGTTAACTTTCAAAACAAAATGTCTTTTGGATTTATTGATAGCAACAGAAGCTTGTTTGTTGAGACACAGAATCCTTTGCTCACATCACGAGCGTCAATTTCATTCGCTAATTTGGATTCCGGGCAAGAAAACAGCTCACTGCTGTTGATCCTTTTTTGCGTACAAAGATGAATAAAACTTTAACGATTAGGGAAAATGGAAAATTCAAACTAACACCCTGAAAATCAGTGTCAAGTAGCGTAAACGCCCCAGAATTAACCTAATTTACATAAAAAAGCACAGCTCTACCTGAATTACCGTCCTCTGGCTGAGATAGAGCTGTGAGATTTTGAACGAATTTTATTTAACGCCAACGGCGCATTCCACCAAAACGGCCTCGCAAGCGACTCATGATGCGAAAACGTGGCTGGCAGCAACACGGATTGCCACAACAGCCAGACACCGCTCCAGCGACCGCGACTTTAGAACCTTCAGCGGGTTTGACTGCGCCAGGAGTCGGTTCCACTGCCGGTTTCTTTTCTTGAACGACTGACGACGGCGCTGGCGTCGCGTCTTGAATCTTAGAAACTTTTTGATCAACAGGGACGACGATCGACTTTGCTTCCTGCGCATTTGCAACCACTGCAAAACCTAACATACACAACGCTAATGCGAATTGCTTCATAACATTTCCTCATTTGAAACGACGCGACGAAACATGCTTGCCTTGAACACTATCCATCGAGGCAAGCTCGTATAACGATAAAGCTTATCGATTAAGTAATGATGTTCAACAGGGCCAAACAGGCAAACTCGAGCTCAACTGTCCGCATTATAGCTAAATCCCCCAAATCGCCATTTTTGGTCGTCTAAACACCCTTATGTAATATCACTTTGCCTATTTTTCTTGACTTCACAAGCTCATTTGCACTATTTTTTAATCGGAGGCCTTACGTTTTAGAGAAATGAAATGAACCTAACACGTCGACAAGCATTATCTGCGTCTGCTGCAATTTCTTTACCGTTGCTCACAGGATCAGCTTGGAGCAACAAAGGCAACAACAAAAACAAGGACGACAAATTCCTCGAGTTTACTGCGGCAAGTAAAAAGGCAATTGTCCGCGGTAACAAATGGATGCTCAAAGCCATCAATCGAGACGGCGGTGCAGGAACCGATATCGGTACACAATCCGAAGCCGCGTGTACCTCGGTGGTTGGAATGGCGTTTCTCTCTCAAGGCAATACTCCCAGCGAAGGAAAGTATGCTCGCCAACAGAAAAAAATCCAACGCTTTTTGTTGAATCGCACGAACCAACTCAGAAGTAACGGACAGCTGCAAACAGTCCGCTCGGTCATCGAAGGGGACCTCGGCCCGTACGCACCCGCCTTTTTTACAACGCTGTACCTCAGCCAGGTGATGGGCGAATCCTCCAATGTCAAAGAGACCAAGTCTGCCGTGCAGTACCTGGCCAATTACATTTCGACGGGCCAACTCGAAGACGGTTCGTGGGGAACGGACAACGCCTGGGCGCCGCTGTTGGCAACCGCCTGCGGCTGGTTGAGTCTGCGAGCGGCTAATTTTGCCGGTGTTAAAGTGCATGGATCGTCGAAAGCCGCCGGTAATTTCCTGATCAACCGAATGCCGCGTCTCGGAACCAGTTGGGGACGAGGATCCTGGTATCACCGCCTGTACGGCACGGCATCCGGGCTGCGTGTTTTATATTCGCTGGAAAAAGAAAACGAAGAAAAAGCCAAAACCGCGCTTAGCGATATCATGAAATTGGTCGAATCCAGCAACAAAGCGTTCGGTGGCGCCGGTGGCGAAGAATATTTGACGTTCCACCTGTTGACCGAAATGTTGATGCAAGAAGGCGGCCCGCAGTGGCGAACCTGGTATGAAACCGTTCGAGATAAATTGATCAAAGTGCAAAACAAAGATGGCAGCTGGACCGGACATCATTGCATTACCAGTCGCACTTTCAGCACCGCGTGCGCCATGATGACATTGACCGCGCCGAATCGTTATTTGCCAATCTCGCAAGTCTAGTAACGTAGGGCCGGTTCCCACCGGCCGTTTTATTGGATTGGCCGGTGGGAACCGGCCCTACTTCTTACTGCGTTTGCCATGCGAGTACAAAAATTGGCCGTCGTCACCAACCACGTATTTGGTTTTGTGATAGGTCACGACAAACGACCCAGGTTTGGCAGCCGGTAATAATTTGGCACAGTAATACACACGGTTTTGATCGGCACCGTAATTCGCACCGAGCAGTTTGAATGCTTTGGGATCGGCCAGAGGCAAGAATCGTCCATCACAATAAACGCGGTTTTTGTCGCGCGCCCATGCGCGATCGTTTTTGTATTTCGAATTTGGTTTTTTGATCAACTCAAAAGATGCAAAATCGGCACCCGGTATCGGTTTGTCAAACCAGTAAACGCCGTGGATATCTTTTGAATACATCCCCAACGAAACAAATCGTTCCGCATCATTTCTTGTTTTGCGACTTCCTTCGTATTCGTTATCAGCATCGCGGCTGATTTTGTTGGCCGCGTCGACAATTTCAAATGTCTCCGGATCGGCACTGCGGAGACGACGACCTTCGAAATAAACATGGTTTTTGTCGCGTGCCCAATGTTTTTTCGAAAACTTGAAAGCTCGAAATGAATCGGCATCGGCACCGTCGACTTCAGTTTCAATTTTTTTGAGGTCGTGATTGTTGACGCGTACCCAGTAAACTTTCCCGTCTTTTTTGGTGTAATGCCCGCCGAGGCCGCTAAAAAAATTGTAGGCATAGATCGAGATGCAACAGACGCCAATCGACGCTACCACCAAAATCAGGCTGACGACAATCGCGGCGGTTTTGAGCTTTGGTGACATATTCGTTATTGGGTTTTTGAATGAATCCGGCCCTGTGCCTATCGTTAGTACATTGGAAATTCAAACGATGTTGGCCAGACCAATTTTTGGATCTGGGTTAATTTTTGCGCGAATCCCCAATCGTTTCCAGCACCTGCCCAAATTTGAATTGCGATCCGGTGAGCGGCAAGGCGCTAGCCGCCGGTTCGTATCGCTAACGTACCGGTGGCTAGCGCCTTGCCGCTCACAACGGTTGGGAACTCGTCCAATCCGGCTCGGCCGCAAGCCTCGCCCTCCCGCCCTCTCTGGATACTTCACAAAGTATGCCTTACTCTTTGGTGATATCGTGCGACTTGTTTCGAAGGAAAGTAACATTTTGATGGCCGACAAACCGTTTTTAAAATGGCGTCCGCATCCGTGGCACGGGCTCGATGCGGGTCCCGATGTTCCTCAAGTTGTCCACGCTTATATCGAGATCTGCCCATTCGATCTCGTCAAATATGAAGTAGACAAGGAAACGGGCTATCTGCGCGTCAATCGACCTCAAACAACATCGTCTCAACCTCCGACACTGTATGGGTTTATTCCCAGGACGTATTGCGCCAACAATGTTGCAAAATTGATGGATGGGGCAAAACGTGGAGATTTGGATCCACTGGATATCTGTATTGTCAGTGAACGTCCGATCAATCGTGGCGAAGTGATCCTTAATGCGCGCGTGGTCGGTGGACTTCCGATGCTCGATGACGGAGAAGCGGATGATAAAATTATCGCCGTGCTCGAAAACGATCCGCTATGGGCAACGGTCAACGATTTGCAAGAATTGCCTCAAGCGCTGGTCGGACGACTCCGTCACTATTTTTTGACTTATAAACTTGCGCCCGGGCAACCTTGTTCGGTTTCCATTGGTGACGCTTACGGCCGAGAACACGCGGAACAGGTGATTACTGCATCGATTGCGGATTATGAGATTGAATACGGCGAGGCACGGTAGATCTGGAGATCAACCGGGAGGGCGAGGCTCCTGCCGAGCCGATTGTTTCAATGCCCATGCAATCTCATCCGTTATTGGCGAGACGATTGACGCCGGTAACCCCGCAAATACCGGCGAACGGCTTGCCGATCACCGGATGAGGCTCGGCGGGAGCCTCGCCCTCCCGAAACGCACCCTTCTGAAAACGCGCATTCTCTATAGATATTTGACAATCAACATCGCCAAAAAGACGGCGGCAAAACCCAATACAAAACTTCCGACGGTATACGCAAAAAAACTTGCTAAATCACCCGCCTTTAACATTTCGTGATTCTCATAAGCAAACGTGGAGAACGTCGTAAACCCTCCGCAAAACCCGGTGGCCAAGAGCAACATGTGAGTTTCACTCAACGTTTCATATTTGGCAGCCAACCCCAAAATAATTCCAATCACAAAACTGCCAATGATGTTGGCGAGAAAAGTCCCGTAGGGAATGCCACTGGACGGGCTGTTGAAAAGGTTCGACAGCAAATACCTGGCAACACTTCCGAATCCACCACCGATGAATACGAGCAAGATGTTTTTCATTCGGGGAACTCTGGGTAGCGGACGGCGTACACATCCATGGATATGGTGGCCGCACGACGACAACAAACAAAACCGGTTACCAAATGTGATTCTAACCCAACCGGCTAATACGAGAATGACGTCTTCTTAGCCGTCATTGCGAGTTTTTTCGATTTCGGGTGTCTCGTCCGCCGCTTTTTTTTGTTCGCCTGTCGATTTTTTGATATCGACTTTGTCGTTGCCAACAGAACCCGCCCCGTCATCATCAGATTTTTTCTCAGCGTTGTTGGGAACCGCGGGTTTTTCAACCACTGATTTGGGACCTGTTTCCGATTTTTTAGGCTCTACTTTTTTCAAATCGGTTTCAGGAACGATCGGCTTGTTGCGAACTTCATTGGATTCCTTGGCAGGACGATCGGTGACCACCTTGAGTTGGCCAATATAAGTTTTTCCAGGCCGATCGATAGTCGCCGTGCTGGAAACATCGTTGACCTCTGTCGATTTGACGGAAACCAGTGGATAACCGAATCGGTCCAATGGAACTCGCTCGATCACTTTGACCGGTACCATTTCCGTCGTTTCGTAAGGGATGCGACGTGTCACTTTTTTGGGAACGGTGCGTTCGGTTGTTTCAGCAACATACTCAGTTACTTCGACTTCATAAGGTTCGATTTTTTCCTCTTTGACATATTCGATTTCTGTATAAGGAACGCGTTTGACCTCTTCGTAGGGGACATATTCCACTTCTTCGACGGGAACTTTTTTCGTTTCGCGGACAATGCGCGGCCTGCGGACTTCGACTGGAACTTTTTCAACGATGGTTTCCTGTCGCATGGTTCGTGTTTCCACGGGCACCTGGCGAGTTTCATATGTATCTTCGTAACGTGTAACCTGAACTGGTTTTTGACGTGTCACGGTTTCGGGAACCAAAGTCGTTTGTTGATATTGCTCGGCTCGATAGCTCGGTACTGCATAGGTTTGTTGTGTAAATCGTTGCGGCGTTTGAGTTGGCAACCAGTACAGTCCGCCGGTTTTGTATTGCAACGCTCCATTGACGTTGTAGTAACCGGGACGCAGATATTGCAGTCGACGACGACTGCGTTGCTGATCGACGGCCCACTGGGTTTGATATTCGACTGTCGGCCGGTAAGCCGTTCGCGTTTCGGTAACCGGTTTGTAATAGGTGACTGATTCGGACCGCATTTGCGTTTCGGTCACTGGTTTGCGTACGAGGTAACGTTCCTCGCGGAAAGAACGTTCGATCACAGGCTTTTCAACAACTCGCCTGTTTTCACGCATCTCTGTCACAGTGTCATAAACCGTTCGTTGGGTCGTTTCCTCGCGCATCGATGTTTTGACAACACGTCGATACTTGGTTTCTTTGACCTCACGATACTTGGTGCGTTCGACAGGTTTATAAGTTGTCGTGACCCGCTCCCGTTTTTCCGTTTTAGTCACCGGTTTGTAGCTGGTGAATTTTTCTGTCACCATTTTTGTTTCTTCGACTTCACGATACCTCGTAACCGTTCGAGGTCTCATCACCGTGCGTTCCACGAGTTGATACTGGACGCAGTTGTCTGGTAAAACCTGTTGAGCTGAAACATCGACAATCAAAAACGAAAATACAGCAGCGGTTACGATTGCCAACTTGCAAGCGGATGGAAATAGATCCTTCATCGAATTTCACCTGTGACCAAAAGCGAAAGTTTGATTGAAACACGAGACGATTCGTTTGGTCGTACCAATGGCGACCATCGAATCGGGTGGTTAAGTCTATCCACCTCTTTCAAGTTTGTCGAAAATCCGTCCGATTTGCAAACGATTACTGGAAATGAAGGGGTAAATCCTCGATGCAAATACATAGCTGCTAACTACTTATGATTTTTATCGTTGTAATCCCTATGATATGCAGTCATTTCGTTGCGAAAAATCGACATTCGACGTTAGTCTTTGCCCTGTAAAAAGTTGCGAAAGAGGATTACCTAATCGCTAAATTTTAACACCGCAGCCTTCACAAAATGATTGCGTGAAATCACCAGACACTTTTTGGCTGGTTTCGAACCGAGCTTGGACACGAATGAAATTACTGGAACTCACCTGCGACACACCGAACGAAAACCTGGCGTTGGACGAAGCGATTTTGGAATCGGCCGAAGCGGATCATCAGTCGGCCAACGAATTGTTGCGTCTTTGGGAACCAGCCGCACCGATGGTGGTGCTGGGACGTAGTTCTCCGATCGAGCAAGAAGTCGATTTGGATTTTTGCGCGGCTAATAATATTCAGGTCACCCGACGATCCAGCGGTGGACAAACGATTGTCACCGGACCGGGTTGTCTGATGTATTGTGTTTTGCTGTCGTACGAAAAGCGCCCGCAGTTGCGAATGTTGGATCAAGCTCACCGGTTTGTGATGAGTGCCATCGGTGAACAACTTAAGCGAATGGGAGCGGAAGTCGAAATCCGTGGAACGAGTGATTTGGCGATCGACGGAAAAAAGATTTCGGGAAACAGTTTGCGGTGCAAGCGAAATTTTCTCATTTATCACGGCACGTTGCTTTACGGGCTGTCCATTGACCTGATCAGCCAGTGTTTGCAAAATCCCATTCGGCAACCTGAATACCGTGCCCAACGAAGCCATGCTGATTTTTTGCAGTTGCTCGACTATTCCAAAACGCAGTTGAGAGATTGCCTGCTCAATGCTTTTCGAGCGAACGATGTCCAAACGCAATGGCCGCACGAATTGACTCGACACTTGGTCAAAACCAAGTACTCCACCCGCCAGTGGCTGCACGCAAGATAGACGTGGGCAGGCAAGCAAATTTGAATTGCCGGACCCTTCGACCTCGATTACTCGTGTACGCTCGGTGATGTTGTTGGCTCGGCAGGAGCCTCGCCCTCCCGAACAACGTCTTGCCAAGCGCCGCTAACAAGATTTTTTTTCAAATTTCCTGTCCAGAAAGCGGTAAGGCCCACATTTACGATTTTGGGCGACTTCCTCACACGGAATTTGCGCCCCCGAAATGATTGTTTTATTTTTTTGAGTTTTGAACTGGGAAAATCTGATGAGAACACATGGGTTTCGCTGCTGCGCTGTCGTTGTTGTGTGCGCGTTTTTATTTTTAGGGTCGACGTTAAATGCTCAATTGATTTTGAACGGCAGTTTCGAAGATCCTGGACCAACCGATCCAACAATTTTCAATGGCTCCGGTCCGGGCGGTAATTCCGCAGCGTTGCATTGGACTGTTTTCAACAACACCAATGGTTCGACCGAAACCGAACAGATGCTTTACTCCGAAGCCAATCTTCCACCGATATTTGCCAACGATCCGGGTGCTGGTGGCGATCATGTCATTCGCGTCGAAACCACGGGAAACGGTAACGGAATCGTCCAGGTATTTGGGCAACCGGGTGGACCTCTGTTGGCATCAGGTGAAGCCTGGGTCTACGCCAATTCGGGCGTCGTCGGAATTGGAATTGGAAACGGTGGTTCGACCTTCAGCACCGCTTTTACACAATTCACCGGTCAATGGGAAAAATTAACTTTTCAGCAAAGTACGACTCCGGTCAACGAAATTACGATCTATGCCATTGATGGGCCCGCCGAGTTTTACGTCGACCTGGTCAGCGTCTCCGCCGTCCCTGAACCTGCATCTGCTGGCGTTTTGGGTTTGTTCGCGACCACAGCATTCGGATTTCGTCGGCGTCGCAAAAAGTAACGGGATGCCCTCGGATGCAGCGCCAGGTTAATCACCATGGACCGCGAGCGGCGACGAAGAGCAAAACGAATCTGTTGAAAATAATTGTACGAGCTCGGTTGGAAATCTCATTTCTCATTCCCAATCGAGCTCCATTTTTTTCAACTCGTTTCGTATTTTTTTGAAATCCCAAACCAGAACGCTGCCGACAGTTGTTCCGGCGACCAACCATTGATCGTCGCCAACAAATCTGACATCGGTAGACATCTCCAAAACTTCACCAGCAATTTTGACATTCGACGGCACTGGAAATTTCGCAATGCATTTCCAGTTTTCTGTTTCATACAAATGTAGAGAACGAAATGTAGTCACCGCCAATACTTTTCCGTCGCTGGAAAATGCGGCACGTGTAAACGCTTTGGAATTGTTCAGCGAAAATTTGGCCTCGGTTTCCCAATTCAATAATTTGTCAACTTTGACAACATGGACGCTGTCAAAACCGGAGATTGCCAATAATCCCCGCGGACCAAAACGAGGAATTGCTGCTTGTTTTTTGTTCGTACTGGCGTGAAAAAGTGTCTGTGGTCGCTTGGCAGACTTCAGTTTTTCGCGATGAAACAACATAATCGCCGGCAGCGATTTTGAAGACACCGCAACGATTTGATTGACGGGGTCATAATCGGCTCCGCCACACCACCAATCGGTTTCAACGCGATTTGATTTGCCATCGGCACTCACAAAATGAAAACTTTTCTGGTTTTGAATCGACAAAAAAGAACCGTTACCACAATCAAAAACACGTTGCCCCCAAGCATCGAACGTTGCCAGATTTTTGATGTCCGCCAACCGTTGTCGTGTAGCATCATATTTTGCGCCCAGACAACCTTTCGGTGTCCCGATCCTCAAATACTGCTCGCCATGATGTTCGGTAAACGCCACCGAGTCCTTGACAGTTTCGTTCGTTGTTTCCAAATGGATTTTATTGGTTGCCAAATTGGCGATCGGCACGGTTTTGGAAAACGACGCCCATGAAATAACCGGTTCTTTTTTTGCGGTACCAATGCTAAATGGCCCGGCTTGATTGGGAACGGAGGAGATACTGAACTCTCTGATCGGTACTCCCGATAATTTCCAGATACCATATCCCTGGTCCGCGTCAAAATATGCCATGCGCGTACCATCAAAACTAAACTGAGCCCCGCCGCGATGAGTCACTAATTCCAATCCATTCGGACTCCAAATCCGCGTCGTCCCATCGTCACTGGACGACATCAGAATTAGCCCCGCGGGATGAAAACTCAATGCGTCCAGGCGACTATGATGGCCACGCAACGTTTGCACAGGAGTCGAATTTTCGACATTCCACAACATGATGTTCCCCGCTTGGCTAGCCGTAGCAAACCAACCGGGTAGCGGACTCCAACATCCGATCGTCGACGATTCCGGACAAGAAAAAGTTTTCAATCTTTGTTTTTCATCGATCGAATATAAAACGATTTCTTTTGCTTGATCGAAAATCAACTGCTTACCGTCAGGAGACAGCGCGACCCATTCGACATCGATCACTTTGGGTGTCTTGAAAATGGTTTTCGCCGATTCGAGATCGACGACCCGAACTGTGTTGTCATCCGCCCGATAAGCAAACCGCTTTGACGCTGCGTCAAAACCAGTGGCGCAACGAATTCCAAATGTTGTGGTGCTGGCTCGATCGACAATACACCGGCCAGTCTGGCGATCGTAAACACGACACTGCGCCAGTTGATCGAGAGAAATGCCGTAAACGGAAATAAAACGATTGCTGGGACTGAACAAAGTTCTTCCGTAAAACCAACGATCTTTGAATACTTGTTTTTTTGACTGGTCGGCGACATCGACAATCTCAACATCCCCTTTTTTATTGATGACGCAGATCTCAGACAAATCGCTCGAAAAATCCCAATAGTTGTCCAGTGTCAACTCCAACGATTTGAGCGACACGCCTTTTGTCTCTTCGATATCCAGCATCGTGAGCGCTTCGATGGCCATATTTCTGAATTCGATTGGCTCAAACTGCAAATCGTCAGATGACCTGGCAATTCTCATCGCGGTACGAATGCTGTTGAGGCGTCGTTTTAAACGCCCCGGCTCGTGACTGTTGGCCAACGATTGAAACTCACTGAGCGATGCTTCGTACAAGTTTTTGTCGGATTCGATTCGTAATTTTTTTTCGTTTTCAAACTGCTTTGCGATCTTCAGATTTTTTTTGCGAATGTTTTCCGAGCTCAAGTATGAGGTAATCGTCAAAATGAACATCAGCAGAAAAACGGACGCGGTCAAAACGGCGATCCCTGGATTGCGTTTGCACCACAGCTCCAATTTTTTGAACACCGAAGGTTTTTGTGCGGCGATGGGCCGCCCCTCTTCGAAACATTCTAAATCGCTGGCCAGCTCTTGCGCCGATTGATATCGCAGCGCTGGTTCCCGCGCTGTCGCTTTGCGAATGATGACACTCAAATCATGAGGTACGTCCGCGCGCACTTTGCGGGGGTCGCCTACGCTATCTTTGGTCAATCGCCCGACAAGTGCCGCTTGATCAGTATCGGCCAGCGCCGGCTGAAGCGTCGCCAACTCGTACAGCGTCAATCCAAGTGAATAAATATCACAGCGATGATCATCCTGGCCTTCGAGCCGTTCGGGGGCCATATAACGCAACGTTCCAACGATCTGTCCCGTTCGCGTCAAATCGGAATCTTCGAATTTTGCGAGTCCAAAATCGGTAACCCAAGCGTTGCCGCAATAATCCAACAGCAGATTGGCCGGTTTAATATCGCGATGCAAAACTCCATTGGCATGGGCAAATTGCAGCGCCTCGGCAGCTTGGCGAATAATTCGGGCAATTTCAACAAAGTAACCCGCGTGTTCGTTTTTGATACTTACGACGCCGGGGCCAGTGGACGCGGAATCAGTGCCGTCGAATTTCCCTGATTGATTTTCAGGCGGGTCGGTTTTGGCTTGAGAAGTCGACGCATCTTTTGTGTTCAATGTCGTCGTGGCGGAGTAACGCGGTTTCTGGTTCGTCGTTACATTCTTGACGGCCGTGATTCGATCCGAATTCGCAAAATACTCGCCTTTGGTTCGCAGCTCTTCGATGACGGCGTCCAGACCGGCCCCATCGATCAATTGCATGGCGTAGTAAAACAGTTCGTCGACATTACCAACCTGAAATACAGGCACAATGTTCGTATGATGCAATCGCGCGGCAACCTGAGCTTCCTGGAGGAACCGCGTGGATTGCTCAACTCCCGCCATTTGATTCCACGACATCACTTTTAATGCGACGCGACGGTCAAGTGAATCCTGGACCGCTTCAAAAACGCGCCCCATCCCACCGCGACCAATTTGCCTGAGGATTCGAAACTCACCAATTTGTTCGGGCAGGTCGGCCAACGATGCTGCCGATCGTTGCTCGGCAACGGTATCTGGAGCCCGCCCAGGTTCGACCATCAACACGGCCGAGAGTGCATCGCGAATCTGATTAGCCAATTCCGGTTCGCGGGCGACGTACGATTCGATATCTGGTTGATGGCCCAAACGGAGTTGTTCGATAAACTCGTCGAGAATCTGGCCAACGATTTGAAAGCGATCGGAATCAGGCATCTGGATCCCTTGAGTTAAACACTTTCTTCAAACGAATCAGCGCGCGGGAGTGCCGTTTGTAGACGGCTTCCACACTCAAACCGAGGATGTTGGCGGTTTCCTCGGTCGACAGTTGTTCAAAATTTCGCAGCGCGATGACTTCGCGATCAATCGGTTCCAGGGCGTCCAACGCGTTGACCAGCAATGTCGTTCGTTCCTGTTGTTGGGCAATTTTCGAAGGCGTCGTTTCTTTGCCAAACAAATTCAAGGCCAGGACCGACGATTCGGCTTCCGGTCCGGCACGTTGATGGATGGAAACGTCTCGGCGTGCATCACGTGCTTGTGTTTTTACATGCGTCCGGTGCAGTTGAATAATTTTCTGACAAACGAAAAAACGAAGCCATTGGTACGGCGAGACATCGGGGCTTTCTCGATATTTTTCAAACTGGCGTAGCGCGTCAATGCATGCTTCCTGGACGACATCTGACGAATCGACGCGTCCCTGAAGATCTCGACCGAGGCGAAGATTGGCAAGTCGTTTGAGCCGGTCCCGATTTTCCAAAACCAATTGCTGAAATTCCACCACACGCCTCGTCAATGAGGAAGCATTTTTTTACTTGAAAAACGGAGCCGCCAGGCAGTTTGCTTTTTTTATCCTAATTGATCTGAATTGTGTTGGCGACAATCGAAATCAGGTTTTAGCCGTAGGGCAGGCTCCCACCAGCCGTTTGATTGGATTCACCCGGTAGGAACCGGCCCTACTTGCGCTGGATCCGATTCTGTGAGCGGCAAAGATCGTCAAACGGGTATTTCCAAATCCGAGGCGTCTGGAATCATCTGCCCCATCGTTGATCGACGTTTTCACGCATGAAATTCAAAGCGTCCTGGGCCAGTTGTTCTTCGGAGTTGTACATGCGTCGCCAAATTTTTGTGGCGGCAGCTAACTCTGGCAGCGCCAATCCAAACGCTTCGACAACCATCCAACCGTCGTAACCAATTTCGTGAAGCGTATCGAAATTCTCGTCCCAATGAACGTTACCCGTCCCCGGAGTACTGCGATCGTTTTCCGAAATATGAACGTGCACAATCATGTCGCCGCCATCGCGAATGGCCCCGGCAACATTTTTTTCCTCGATATTGCAATGGAAACTGTCATACATAATCTTGCAATTGGGATGGTCCACCTCTCGGGCAAAACGTGCTGCGTCAGCGTGCGTGTTCAACAGGTAGATTTCAAATCGGTTGAGCGGCTCGATCGCTAGCGTGACGCCCACATCACCAGCGTGCTCGGCAACAGCCCGCATTGATTCGACACCCCAATTCCATTCGTCGTCGGTGGGGCCTGCACCCGAAAATTCCCCCAATGCCGAATGAAATGGGCCCACCAAGTGAGTTGCACCCATGGCAGCACAACAGTCCAAAGCAGCTTTGGATTGATCGATGCCGCGTTGGCGAACATTGGCATCGGGACTGATCGGATTATCATCGGCTGTTCTCACCGTAACCGCCGTACATTCCATCCCCATATTTTTGAAAGTATCGCCCCACCAAGTGTAGTCCAAACCGAGATTGAACAATGGAACCTCAATGCCTTCGTAACCCATCGCACGCAGATTCTCGATGACCGGCACGATATCTTCGTTCAATTCTCCAGTCCACAGCAGCAAGTTCATTCCGAATTTCAAAGGACAGCTCCACGGGGTTTGAGGTCGATCGGTGGTTTGCCAAAGGCTTGAAATATAAGCCAACGGTGTCGCAAATTGAAGTTGCCCGATCAATTTTCACAATAGGTTGAGTTTGCCGATAAATCCGCATGCACCATCAGAACCACTGGATTTGGACGTAAAATTCGGAATACCCGATACAATCGATATGCCACGAGCAATCGATACGTCGTGACCCAAGCCTATGCCTGCTCCGTTTTCCAAAGCTCGCCGATACTCCGAGCATCAACGATCTTTGTTATTGCGGTGCGCAGTGATTCTGTTCGCGACAACGGCGTTGCAGCTGTTCGCCAACACGGGTCTCGCTCAAAGCGAACAGACCATCCCGAGCATGTCTCAGGAATCATCAACAAACGGATCTTCCGATTCCAACACAGAAATTGTGGAATCGACCGATGTCGCGCCGGTACTGATTGGTACCGACAAATTCTTTCGGATCGATAACCTGCCGATTACGGATGTGCGAACATTCAAACGCGATTCCAACGGCTTGGCGGATGGACAAACCGACTACGCGTTCGGCTTTTCCGGACGAGGTTATTACATCAATGATCAACGCATCGAGTGGACTGGCCAGGAAGAAACGTTTGGAGTCGAAGCCGTATTGACTGGTCGTATTCGCCGTCAGATCGGAAACTGGGACACTGGACTTTGGGCGGAGTTTTATTTGAATCAGCCGTTTGATCGAAACATTCTGGTTGACCATCCTGATCGGGCTTCATTCCGTTCCAATTTTGATATCGATACATTTGAAATCTCTCAACTGTTTTTGACGGCAAGACAAGGAGATTGGTTGTTTGCGCTCGGAAAAATGGCAACTCCGTTTGGACGCGCCTACTATTCTCAATATACCAATAGTCGTGAGGACGGACCGTTTATTCGAACCGAATCCATCCTGTGGCGTGAAACGGGCGCCGTTGCTCAGTACGATCCCGGAATCTGGGTGTTTACCGCTGGATTGTTCAATGGAGGAGACGAACGTGATGCCAACTCGTCAAAAGCACTCATTGCTCGAGTCGGCATCGACACTGGCAATTTTGTGATCGGAGCCTCGATCAAGGCACAAGACGGCATTGGATCGGAACACCAAAAAACCTTTAACAATCACGTCGGCCTGGACGCCATGTTTCAAAGAGGAATTTTCCGTTTGTCGGGTGAAGTCATCTACGACCAGTATGGATTCCGCAAACCCGGTGTCAGTTTGCAAGATATCTACTGGCGACGAAGCTTGTATTACCGCCAACAAAATCAGGGCATCGACAATCCGATTACCGGCGTTGGGTATTACGTTAATCTCGATGTGACTCTCGAGCGCTGGACGTTTTCCGTAAACTACGGCGCATTTTTTCCAGAACAAATTGGCGATCCACGGCACGACGAAAACAACCGACGTGGGCTGGTCAAAATTATCAGACACACCAGCCGAAATACAGATTTTTACTTGATCGGTATAGTCGAAAATGAATTGCCGGTTCCCGCTCAAACAGGAACCGAACGAATTCCGTGGTCGATCATCGGCGGTTTTGAGTTCCGGCTCTAACGGTGGCCGCAACGCAAAACACAGCACGCAATGTGATTACGCGCTGATGTGCTCATTCAACATTTCTTGCAGTTTCGCTTTTGGCACCGCGCCCATCTGTCGCGCAACAACCTCGCCTCCTTTGAAGATCAAGATCGTTGGAATATTGGTCACGCCATAATCCATCGCGATTTTTTGGTTTGCATCAACATCCACTTTGCCGATTTTGGCAGTGCCAGAATTGTCATTTGCCAATTCATCAATCAGCGGTGCAATTTGTCGACAAGGTCCGCACCATTGAGCCCAGAAATCAACCATGACGGGTTGATCTGATTCGAGAACTTCGGATTGGAAATTGTCTTCGTTAAATTCAGCGGCCATGGTTTATCTCCATATTTGGAAGGTGTATTTTGTTGATTTTTCAAACGACTGATTTTAGTTCATCGAGAATTCCAGTCAATTTTAAGCGGATTTCGTCGAACGAGTTAGACGGGACAATTAGAAATCCATTACAACCCGTGTCAATTTTGTCAAAAACCGTGGCTTGGCAGCAGCCGGTCAACTTGATTTTCGACGCGTTGGCGGGCTGACGGCAACCATTGCAAAAATCGTTCAGGCAGCGGATTGAGCTTGACCCGTTTCAAAACGCGATTCAAACGATACTGAACGCCGCGGTCTTCGACGTAATCGTACAGATATCGCTCGGCCAAAAACAACGGAATAAACGGCTCCATTTTATAGGTCGGTTTCGCCGCCATCCGATTAATACCTTGTTGCAACTGGTCGGCGCTGACTCGGGCGATCGTGTGATAAAGTTCATCCAGGCGGGAAATATCTTGTTTCGCCAAAAATCCGTCCAACAGCATCTCGATCAAAATATGCCCTGACAGGTGAGGACGAAACCCGGCATCGGCACCCAGGAGTTCGCGAAGTTCGATCGCCAACTCCAGGTTCAGTTGGACAAAAGCAGCATTGTTGTGAAATTCGTCATCATCATCGTGATGTTGAATGATGCCACGAGCCAACTCGGCAGTCGGTTTGCTAGAGTCGGTGACAAACTCAACGGCTCGTTTACGCCGCGCTCGCACTTTCCGATCGATCATGGACAGCCAGTCGGGGACGCAGGTTCCAGCCACAAAATAGGGATCGTGGTCCAGGAACCGAAATGCATGTGAAAAGCAATTCATGAACAAATGACTCGGCGTCGTCTCGGCACATGCCTAAACATTGTGCCAACTTCGGTCTTTGGCACTTGCCAACACCGCATCGCAAACCTTTTGGGTTTCCAAAGCATCGCGGAACGTTGGTGCGGCAGGCTGGCCTTTGGCGTGCGCATCCAGGAAATCGGCAACTTGATGGACAAAACTGTGCTCGTAACCGATTTGCAAACCAGGCACCCACCAATGATCCATATACGGATGATCTCCTCCGTGGTCGGTAACGTGAATGCTTTTCCAACCACGAACAACACCTTCATCGCCGTGATCAAAATAATTTAACCGATGCAAATCGTGCAGATCCCATTGAATCGATGCATTTTCGCCATTGACCTCAAACGTATAAAGCGCTTTGTGACCGCGGGCATAGCGGGTCGATTCAAACAATCCCAGCGAACCGTTTTTAAAATGGCACATAAACGTACAAGCATCATCAATGCCGACCTCTTCGACTTGTCCCGTCAAATTGTGCATTCGCTGTTTTACAAATGTTTCCGTCATGGCCGACACATCGGCGATCGATCCATTGAGCCAAATCGCCGTATCGATACAGTGGGCCAGCAAATCGCCGGTGACACCTGAACCAGCCGCTGCCACATCCAAACGCCACAATGCGTTTCCGCCTTGCGGAAGATCTTCGGCAATCGTCCAATCTTGCAGAAAATTAGCGCGGTAGTGGAAAATGCGGCCCAACCGACCGCTTTCGATCAGGTTTTTCGCCAACGTCACCGCAGGCACGCGTCGGTAGTTGTACCAAACCATATTGGCCACACCAGCTGCCTCAACCGCCTGACACATCTCTTCACCTTCGGCGGCGTTCATCGACAGCGGTTTTTCACACAAGATCGCTTTGCCTGCGGCGGCGGCGGCCAAAACGATTTCTTTGTGTAAATTGTTTGGCACACAAATATCGACGGCATCGATATCATCGCGTTCGACAAGTTTTCGCCAATCGGTTTCGATCGATTCATATCCCCATTTGTCGGCAAAAGCCTGCAATGGCTCCGCGTTTCTGGCACAAGCCGCTTTGAGGACAGGATTCAATTCCAAGTCAAAGAAATTAGAAACTTTGCAATAGGCGTTGGAGTGGGCGCGACCCATAAATCCGTAGCCGATCATGCCGATGTTAAAGTCTTTTTTTGCCATTTTTTTTTATTGGTCTGTTAGCTGTTAGGAAAGTTCTTGGATTACGTTGAATCTTACATGCACGAAGCGCGAGCGAGTTGTATTGCACGGTCAAACCACTCGCTCGCGCGTCGTGCTCGTATTTCTGAGCCAAACTCTTTTTTAATCCATTCAGTTGCAGTTTAGAAGCATGGATTACCAGACCGGGTCGTGTCCCATCAACCGTCTCAACAAACCAAGTTGGCCGGCGTGCATCAGTTCGTGCTGGGCGCACCACAGCAATGCTTCATATTTGGTTTGAAACATCGGGTGCGTGCCATCGTACGGATTGTCCAACAGCGTTTCAGTCCAATTGGTGGATTCTGCCAGCGTCTGCTGCATCACGGCATCTAACGTCCGTCGTATTTCGGCCGGTGATGGTTGGTTGGCAGAATCGGGATCGGGAATCGAGTTGCGACCGTATTTCGTTCGAAACGCCTTGGAGCACAAACTTTCGTCACCCGGTTGTTCACCTCGAACCACACCGAGGCACAGTCGATATTGTGCCATTGCCAAATGGGCAACTTGCCAGGCGACGTGGGTAACGCCTTCGTGAGGCTGCCAAAACCAACGCTCAGGATCGATTTCGTCCAACAGATTGGTTGTGATGTTCCTGGCTTTTTGAATTTGCTCGATAGCAAAATTTATTCTTTCCATACCAATTCCACAATGAATTTCAATCACCTTGGGGCGTTTTAGCTTCAAACCATTTATGAGGTTATGCCAATATTCTAGCAAATCTATTTAGCAGGAATTTTTTGTGAAACGTCCTAAGCACACTTTATTTTTACAGCAACGCGCAAGAAAATATTGCGTCTTCATAAATCCACTTTGAATCTTGCGAGTGCGTCAATGTCAACTGCCTCTGTCAGCCTTTCCGAACTTCAAGAACTCTACGATGCTGGGCAATACCAAACAGTATTCGAAAAAACAAAAAACTGGGGCGAGATTCATCAATGGGACGGTGTTGATAAAAAAGTTTTTGGCGGAAAACTTGCAAACAATCTCGGTGCTCCCCGCTACGGCAGAACCATTCATATCAAAATCTGGCAAGAAAACCCTCGACATCCTGAGGCTGTATTTTGTGCACTGTGGGGAATCGGCAGTCGACGCGGACCGATCCGGGCTTTGCAACTCGACAAAAAAATTGGTGATGTCGAAGGAGACGACCCCATCGCACGCGCCGACCGCTACGCCATGCGGTCGCATTTTTATGCCATGGTCCGCGATTTCGAAGTTGCCGATGAGTGGATCAAACAGGCGATCGAGTTGGCACCTCAACGAAGTTGGATCCATGTCGAAAAAGCAGGAATTTTGCATCTCCAGGATAAAACCACCGAAGCGCTGGAAGTAACGGCTCACGCATTGGAACTCCAGCCTTTTTATCGACCGGCCGTCCAATCTCATTCCTACACCTTGGTCCAGGAAAACCGAGATGACGAAGCGCTCGAACTGTTGACGGCTGCGGCCGAAAAATTGCAAAGCGGTGATATCCTCGCACAATTAATCGCGCTTTACCAAGAACAACAGCAATTCGAAAAAGCCAACGAATATCTCCAACAAATCGAACCTTATTTTCCGTTGCTCCATCGTGACAAAACGATGCAGAAATGGCTGCATGGCAAACGCAGCGACATTTCGTTTCACCTCGGTGATTATGAAACGGCGAAACAGGAAGCCCTTCAGGCAGACTCACCGTTTTTGAAATCCGTCGCCGAGAACATTGAAAAAAACAAAGATGGAAAACGCGTGCTCCTCGACTTGGAATTCGTTCGGCAAAATTACGTGACATGCGCGCCGGCAACGTTGACCGCCATCGCAAAATACTGGGAAAAACCTGTTGATCATCTCGAGTTGGCAGAAGAAATTTGTTACGACGGCACTCCGGCTCACGAGGCTCGAAAATGGGCGGACGACAATGGGTATTTGACGGTTGAATTCAAAGTCACCTGGGAGTCGAGCGTCGCGTTGTTGGATCGTGGCATCCCTTTCACGCTGTCAACAATCGGCCCGGGTGCAGCGCATATTCAACCCATCATCGGGTATGACGCACGGCGGGGTGTGCTGCTGGTCAGAGATCCCGGCGAACGCCACCAATCTGAATTCCTGGCGGAAAAAATGTTGGAGTATTTTTCCAGTACGGGACCGCGCGGCATGGTGATGGTTCCCAAAGAACAAGTCAGTCTGTTGGATGGAATCGAACTCGAAGATGCCCAGTTGTATGACGAAAACTACCAGATTCAATTTGCGTTGAAGGAGCATCGACGTGCCGATGCGCTCCAGCATTTGCAAAACATGACCGACGCTGATCCTGAAAACCGTTTGACCATTTTCGCACGTGCATCGATTGCCAACTACGACGCCGATCAACCCGCGTTGTTGAAACTGACAAACCAATTGCTCGAACAATTTCCCGACGATGTAAATCAACTGAATTGCAAAATCGGACTGCTCGGGGAATTGGGGTATCACGAAGAGCTGATGGAATTGCTCGAAGATCTCTGTGCGCGTGAAAAAACTCACCCAATGTTCTGGCATCATCTGGCCAGCGAATTGCTCAATGACTATCGAAAACTCGATGAAGCAGAATACTGGATTCGCCGCTCGATGCGTCATCAACCGGTTGATGCACACTCCATTCACATGCTCAGCGTCATTCGTTCGCAACAACAGCGTTACGAAGACGAACTGCAACTCAAACGGTTTGCGGCTTGCCTCGAAGACACGAAAGAATTTCCGGCGCAAGTTTATTTCGCCAACGCCCGTTTCCATGGCCATCAGAAAACCGCCGTTAAATTCCTGCAAGATCGATTCAATCGCTTTGCCACAACATCGAGTTTGC
This sequence comes from Pirellulaceae bacterium, assembly GCA_028280445.1. GTDB lineage: Bacteria > Planctomycetota > Planctomycetia > Pirellulales > Pirellulaceae > JANQLU01. The sequence continues at coordinate 69,009 of JANQLU010000060.1, forward strand.
CAGCTCGAACACTGACCAACGCGCTCGATTCAATGAACATGACCGAGAAAGCGTTGATGGTGTTGGAGAAAGGACTGGCAAAACGTCCCGACGACTCGGATTTGATGTTGTTCGCGTCGGAGTTCTATGGTGTCGTCGGCAAAACCGACAAAGAGCGCGAATATTTGGAAATGGCGCGTGGCAAATGCAAACGCAACGACTGGTTCCGGGCGGCAGTCCGTTACTCAATCAACCATGGGCAAATGGACAACGCGCTGAAACTGTTGGACAAAATCTTGTTGACCGAACCGTTGGATATCTACTCCCACCGACAAAAAATGCAAATCCTGTCGGATCAAAAAGGGATGGCGGCTGCCGAAAGTCACTTAAAAGAGATTGTTGAGAAATTTCCATTCCAACTCGATTTGCGACAACTGCTGATTGAGTTTTATCAGGAAGAATCCAAACCCAAACTGGCTGAAAAAGAACTCCGCGATTTCCTCAAACGACAACCAGAAAATCCCTGGGCCGCCCGCGAGTTGGCCGTCAACTTGATGACGCAATACAAATACGACGAGGCTCATGAGTACGCCAAAGTGGCGATCAAAACAGACCCGATCAATCCCGCTTCGCACCATTTCCTGGGTGAAACGCTGCGTCGATTGGGACGTATCGATGAGGCCAAACAGTCATTTCGCAAAGCGATCCAATTTGCGGTGGATGTAGATTTGCCAATTAACGCACTGATGCAGACCTGTGAAACCAAAGCCGAACGGCTGGAAGTCATCGAGTTCCTGGAATCAGAGTTGTCGCGACAAACAACTTTAGGTGACGGGTTGTTGGCGTTTCACGACCATGCGTCTCGAAACCTGGAAGCCAAACCGCTGTTGGCCAAACTGCGCAAAATGTTGAACGAACACCCACAACTGTGGCAAGCGTGGGCGGCGGTGATCCGGCAATTGGTGCAGATGGATGAACCGTCGAACGCCCTGAAAGTTGCGCAAAAAGCGGTCGACAAGTTTCCACTCAGTCCACCGGCGTGGCAGCAGTTGGCCATGATTCATCGCAGTCAGAACGATACGCAGCAAGAAATTGAAACGTTGAAAAAAGCTATCGAGTTGAATCACACCTGGCTGGATGGCGTGCGTGAATTGGCCGATGCGTACATGCGACATGGTGACCTCAACACGGCACTGACCACCATCAATCGGGCCATCAAATATGAAAGTCGCAGCCCCATCAATTTGACGATTTTGGCGGACATCCAATGGCGTTTAAATCAGCGTGACGAAGCGATCCAGTCGGTCAGCAAGGCGGTTCAAGAATTTCCCGGCTATGACTGGGCTTGGGATACGTTGAACGATTGGGCTCATCAAATGCAAAAGCCCGATCTGCCGATCCAAATTGCCAAATCCTTGTGTGCAAAACGACCGCACGATATCCGCCCGCGACTCCGACTGGCGGAATTTCTGGAACGCGAACCGGACCGATTTGACGAGCGGTTGCAAATGATCCAGCAGGCGCTGGAGATCGATCCGCTGAACGAAGAAATCCATCAGCAATTGGCGATGACTTACGCCGCTAATGGGCAATACGCCGAAGCTCTCCAGGCTTGCAATCCCAAGTCATTTGGAGAAAACCGCCCCAAAAGTATGCGGGCCACTGAGGCTGAGGTTGTGGCAATGTCGGGCGAAATCGATCGCGGCATCGAACTGATGAAACGTACGTTGGATGACGATCCCGATTACATTTTCGGTTGGATGAAACTGGCGGATTGGTATGAGGCGCTGGGTAATCAAGAGGAGTACGTCAAATGCGCGAGCAATATGGTTCGCGTACTGCCCCACTCCGAAGTTTCCAATTTCTACTATGCCGAAGCGATGCTGCGAACAAATCGGCGGCCGGAGGCAGAAAAGTTTTACGAGAAAGCGATTGATGCCAACAAGGAATACATGCCGGCAGTCATGAGTCTGTTGGATTTGCATCTCGAAGACAAACGGTTTGGTCGGGCTCACAATTTGTTCGAAAAAGTTTCCCCGGGAATGGAACCTGCTTGGGCCGCCAGTGTCGAAGCACAAATCAATTGTGGATTAAAAAACTGGGACCAGATGTTTGCGGCGCTGCAGCAATTGCGGACGATGAGTTCCGAACATGGAAATCCCGTCGTGACGGCCATGGAATTGATTTTGGATGACGATCAAATTCGCCCGCGCGTGATTAAGTTTTTGAATGATTTGAAATCCAAGCCTGACACGAACCCTGATTTCGGAATGTATTGGGGCCGCGCTCGCTTTATTCAATCGTTAGAAGACGAACGATACCCGCTCGATGGCTTTATCGAGGAACTGAACCAGATGGATCACACGCAACAGTTCTGGATCGAAGCCGTCTCCGAGTTTTTGCCGGTTGCCGGAGAAATCGATACCGGACTGGCCGAGTTTTTCATTCAGCAACTGGGTTCGAAAATTACGGCAAACAACCAGACTTGGGTGGCAGCGGGCGATGCATTCCAACGCAATGCGCCGCAACGTTGTGTTGAATGGATGTCCAATTGGCAAACCAGAAACGACATCAACCCCAGAGACTTGATGCCGTTGGCGCTGGCGCAGTGGGATCTGAAAAACGCGACCGCGGCCGGTCAAGTTTCGCTGGCGGCTTTGAGTTTGCCTCCCGATCATACCGTCCCGGCACATCACACTTTCAAGGCGCTCGAACAAACCATTGGCGGAAGCCTGGAAGTCGCGCGGCAGCACATCAGCCAAGCGGCCAATCAATCGATGCCCAATTACTATTTGATGTTGTCCGAGTTGATTCAAATCGTTTTGTCGGGATGTGGACAATACGATCCGCCCCTCAACTATGCCCAGGCTGACCATCACATCAGCGACATCGTGAATTCGATTCCACCCGAGATCAACGATAAAATGACCAAACGAGTGATCAAGCAACTTCGCAAGCGATTGGCCAAAGAAAACGGCAAGTTCTTTGCGATGTTACGATACTCGTTTTAATAGTAGGGCCGGTTCCCACCGGCCAATCGGTGTCATTGATGTCGAGGACTGAAAATCGTAAGCGCGAAGCGTGAGCGAGGACCAGAAAACCACACTGATGTGCTGCGGAACGCCGTCCCTCGCTCACGCTTCGCGCTTACGATTTTGGAATGGCCGGTGGGAACCGGCCCTACGTTATATCTTAATCGCACCTCCGCGGCCGAATTTCTGTGGCGCTTGGGCGTAGATTTCGGCTGCCTGAGGGATCAATTTTTCCAGATCGGTTGCGCGGCGTTCATCCGCTGGATGTGTCGAAAGGAACTCGGGGGTGTAGTCTGCGGATTTGATCGATGCAAACCGGCGCCAAAATTCGGGCGCTTCGCCTGGATCATAACCGGCTTTCGACATCAGCATGATTCCGATGTGATCTGCTTCGGACTCTTGAACGCGATTGTATTTCAATGACCCCAGTTCGGTCACAACGCCATAGGCCCGCAGCAACAAATCACTTTGCTTGGGCACTTTGGTTTTCGTAATGGCACCTGTAATTTGCTGACCAAAATTGATCGCTGCCCGTTGGCTCATGCGTTCGCCGCCGTGCCGGGCAAAAGCATGAGCAACCTCGTGTGCCATGACTACGGCCAATCCCGCTTCGTTTTGACACACTGGCAAAATACCTTCGTAAATTGCGACTTTTCCTCCCGGCAGGCAAAAAGCATTTTGGGTTTCACTGGCGATCGTGCGAAATTCCCACTGGTAGTCGGTTCGACCAGAAACGGCCGCGATTCGGTGACCAACTTGATTGACCATTTTGACAAAATGTTGATTACTCGACGGAGTTTCATCGGCCATTGTTTCTTGAAACGCTTGAACGCCGAGCGAGATTTCTTCGTTTTCCGGGATAACAATCAATTGCCTGCGGCCTGTCATTGGTGCCGATTTACACCCACAACATGTGGCAAAGGAGGCAACTGCAGCAGTTTTGAGTGCTTGACGACGGTTGATCAACATGGAGGAGACATCCTGTTCAGAGATGATTTTGGCGTGAAAATGGTCGGCGAGTTTATCTCAGCCGCCGATTGGCGTCATTAGCAGTTTTGCTAGCCCATTTGCTTGGCAGAAACCGAGCCGGCGCCGAGTGCCACCGGCTTTGCCCGCTCCGTCAGTGACTTAGTTTGATAGCGGTAGTTGAGTACCACAATTGAACGAAAAACCGTGAGTCAGTGTGCAAATCACTGGCTGGGGCCAGTGGCACCCAACTCCGTGGTAGTGGTGCTACAAGTGTTGCAGTCAAAATCACAACCGAAGCGTGAGCGAGGGGCCAAAATAATCTGGAAATCTAAGACAATTCTGGTTCCTCACTTACGCTTCGCGCTTATGATTTCCCGGTCTCGGCGGATACGCGGAGTTCGTTTGGTTCACGACACCTCGTATCGAGACCGTATAGTCCAAATATCAATCAAAGTTAACGTGAATTGAACCACAAATTCACGGTTGTAGGTTTCATTACAGAAACCTATTGTCGAGGCAAAGAGTATATTTGTACACTCGAATCTTGTGCCTTATTCGCGCGTATCCTGTTGGATGTCTACCAACTCGATGAGGTTGTCTGAGTCGCCGGTCATGAAACAAATCCTGACGAAATACGCTGCCTGGAGTAGGAACAAAAAATTCCAACGACTCCATAACCCTATTTCGTAAATTGGCCAAAAGATGATACTTTGAGTGACAGATGTCCGACAGTTTGAAATATCAATCCCAACCCGAGATTTTGCCGCAGTTGTTAACACCTTTGCCAACCAAACAACGGAGTGACGATCGCGATTTGCCGGTCGCCAACGAGCAGGCGGATGCCGAAGTGCAGCCACAAAGCTTGCTCGACAATCTCGACGCTTCAGCCGATTCGTTTCGCGACGCGCTGATTAAATCGTTTACCGTTTTCGAACGCGATTTTCATCAAAAATATCCGTTGGCCTGGTGGACGGCGTTGTTGGGTCCATTTTTGCTAACCGCGGCAATCCTGGCTTTGATTTGGACTTTGAGCGGCTGGAATGCCACCCAACAATTCGTGGTTTCGGGTTTGACCACTTTTTTTCTTTTTGGACGTTTCGCGATTGCCGGTGCCGGTGCTTTGCCGGGAATTCAGCTGACTCCCACCCAGGCGTTTTGGATGTTGACCTACATGGACATCATGATCGCCATGTTTGTGACTTTTCACATGGGTATGTTATTTCGCTTGCCCTACGTCGGAGCCAAAATTGGGGCCTTGGTTTACGACGGTAAATTTGTTCTCGATCGCTATCGCTGGATGAAACGAATTGCTTTTGTGGGGTTGGTTTTATTCGTTGTTTTTCCAACGTCGACAACCGGCAGCATTGGAGGTTCCATTTTTGGGCGGCTGTTGGGGTTGGGGCGAGCCTGGACATTGCTGGGCATCGCATGTGGCAGCTGTCTCGGCAATTTGTTGATGTTATGGATCGGCGAATCCATCCAAAGCTACATTGACCCAAACAATATCTGGACCAAGGTCGTGAGCCTGGCGATCGTTTTAGTGGTGATCGTATTGATTGAATCGCGCTATCGTCAGTTGAAAAAACGATACCTGGCCGCCAAAGAATCTGATTAATTATTGCGGAACAGACGATGGGCAAGAAAAAATCAAACCGCCCATCCCGAGCAGCGACCAATCCGCCGGCTCGGCCGCCACGTCAATGGCAGATTTTGAATCGGGAAATTCGCGAATGTACTCGCTGCGAACGATTGATCGGTCATTGTCAAAATATTGGCGTGAAAAAAAAGCGGGCTTTCATCGACGATGATTATTGGGCCGGCCCCGTCGAAAATTTTGGCTATTCCGCTCAACAAATGTTGGTGGTCGGACTCGCTCCAGCAGCTCATGGAGCCAATCGCACCGGTCGGATGTTTACCGGTGACCGCAGTGGCGATTGGCTGTTTCGCGCTCTTCATCGCGCCGGTTTTTGCACTCAGGCGGAATCAGCGCATCGGCGGGATGGATTAAAATTGGTCAATTGTGCAATTACATCCGTTTGCCATTGTGCTCCCCCGGACAACAAGCCAACACGGCAAGAAATCGAAAACTGTTCAGATTTTCTGAGCAGGACGATTCAGCAATCGAATCCCAAAGTGTTTCTCGTGCTGGGAAAAATCGCTTACGACGCCCTCGTTCGGTTTGCCATCGAACAAGACTGGATATCTGCACCGCGTCCCAAATTTGGGCATGGAAAACTGGTGGAACTGGAAAAGTCGCGTTGGCTTCTCGCCAGTTATCACCCAAGTCAGCAAAACACGTTCACAGGACGTTTGACGGAAGCGATGTTGGATGAAATCATGGAGACGGCCAAAACGCTCTGCAACCAACAAAATCATGACTGATCCGATCCCTCCTAATCCGAATCCGTTTGAGTCTCCGGGAATTTTGCCGCCGGACAAACGTCTCATCGAACTGCCCCCAATCGGACCGCGACAGGGGAGTCTTGTCGGAGTGGCCATCGCCTGGTTCATTATTGTCGCGCTAGGTTTGTTCATGTTTGGTTCGCAATTCCTGCCTGATACCAGCCGCGAATCAACTTCGAAAATGGTTGAAACACAAAACGCCAATATGGTGGGCAAACTGTGTGTCGGCGTGGCGAACATGCCCGGAGGAACGGTCGAGCAGGCTTTGGATCAAACGAACGCATTGAACTCTGGCTCGTTGGAAAATCGTTATTGCTACGTGTTGTTGCAAAACGAATTCAGCGGAGCAACCAAGGCGCTCGATCGATTAGAAAAAGTTGATGAACTGCAAATCAAATTAGATTACGAAGCTACGGATTCACAAAAACGAATACGCAATTTGATCGGAAAACTTTTGCGAGATTACGAGGCGGAAGAATGGAATGCACCGTCATTGTCCGAAGCCGACAAATCTTATTTGCGCGATTCCTTAGGCTACGTCGGGAATCTCAGCCTGCTACCCAGCCAGGGCAATACAAGTTTCGAACGAGACCGCATCGTTCAAAAATCGATCTGGACCACCGTCATTTTGGTCGTCGGATTGGTGCTCGGAATGGGAGCGTTTCTGATTGGTTTCATCATGTTTGGATCGATGCTGATCATGAGCTACGCGGGACTGCTGCGTTCCCATTTTGTATCTGACACAACACGCGGTCGTATCTATGCGGAAACATTTGCATTTTGGTTTGTCTGTTTTCTTGGGCTGCAATTCATATTTGCCATTGGATTAGGTTTGACGGGAATCAAACCCGGCGCCCACATGACGGCCGGATTTGGCCTCATTCTGTTTTTCGGATCGTTGGTGGCATTGTGCTGGCCGATTTTTCGCGGCATATCGTTTAGTAACATCTGTTCCGATATCGGCTGGACTTGCAAAAATCCGTTTAAAGAAGTGTTTCTGGGCGCGGTCGCTTATGTGGCCAACCTGCCAGTGATGGCAATCGGCTTCGGAGGTTTCGCCGGATTGAACATGTTGTCCGATTCCTTCAAAAAACGGCACGAATTGGAATCGGTTGAGCAGGTAACACATCCCATCATGGAACAAATTGCCAGTGGCGACGTGATGTTGATCGTGTTGGTCGCACTGACTGCTTGTGTGGCCGCACCGATTGTCGAAGAAACGGTATTTCGAGGCGTTTTGTACAGACATTTGCGGGAAACGTCGTTGAAATGGGCACGCATTCTCAGCGTAATTTTTGCCACGTTGATCAACAGTTTTATTTTTGCGGCAATTCACCCACAAGGCTGGACAGCAATTCCCGTTCTCGGTGCGCTCGCGGTCGGATTCAGTTGGGCCCGTGAATGGCGGGGCAGTTTGATCGCACCGATGACGATGCACGCGATTAATAACGGTATCGTGACGGCTTTGATGTTGCTGATGCTGCTGTAACGGAAAACGGGGGCTTGGCTAGAACGCTCCCGCCAGATATTTTCTGAGTTGGTTGACTCCACTCATATCGATGAACCTTCACGCAAAAAAACAATCTCATGGCACAAATTAACGATCACTATTTGAAACTCAAAGCGGGTTACCTGTTCCCTGAAATCGGTCGACGGGTCCGTGAATTTTCTTCGAATCATCCCGACGCTCCAATCATCAAAATGGGAATTGGCGATGTGACTGAGCCGCTGGCCCCCGCCATCGTTCAGGCGATGCACGCCGCCGTTGACGAAATGGGAGTCCGAGAAACGTTTCGAGGCTATGGACCGGAAAATGGATACGAGTTTTTGCGCGAAGCAATCGTCAAACACGATTTCGTTGACCGTGGAATCAACATCGCAGCCGATGAAATATTTGTTTCAGATGGATCGAAATGTGACAGCGGCAATTTGTTAGACATTTTTGGCAGCAATAACAAAATCGCTGTGTTGGACCCCGTGTATCCCGTTTATGTCGATACCAATGTCATGGCTGGCAACACAGGACCGGCAGACGACGATGGACGCTACGAAGGTATCGTTTACTTGCCGGTCACCGAAGAAAACAATTTTGAACCGGAATTACCCAACGAACATGTCGACCTGATCTATTTGTGCTACCCCAACAATCCGACCGGCACGGTGGCGTCACACGAATTGTTACAAAAATGGGTTGACTACGCTCGCCAGCACGAAGCCATCATTTTTTACGATGCAGCTTATGAAGCGTTCATTACCGAGGACGGTGTGCCACACTCGATTTATGAAATCGAGGGCGCGCGGGAAGTTGCGATTGAGCTTCGCAGTTTTAGCAAGACCGCTGGATTTACTGGAACCCGTTGCGGATTTATCGTGATCCCCAAAGAGCTTTCCGGAAAAACGGCTGATGGTAAATCTCAGCCAATTCAACCGCTCTGGCATCGTCGTCACAGCACAAAATTCAACGGAGTCAGCTACATTGTTCAGCGTGGAGCGGAGGCCGCCTATAGCGAGGCAGGGCGTGAACAAATTCGCGAGTTGGTGAACTTTTACCTGGAAAATGCCTCCATAGTAAAGAATGGCCTGGAACGGCTGGGAATCAAGACATTTGGCGGCATCAATGCTCCCTATGTCTGGCTGCGAACTCCCGATGGGAAATCGAGCTGGGAATTTTTTGATGACCTGTTGGAACAAAGCCATATTGTCGGTACGCCAGGCAGCGGTTTTGGTGCAGCGGGCGAAGGGTATTTTCGTCTGAGTGCATTCAATAGCCGCGAAAATATCGAAACGGCAATGGAACGTTTGACATCCAAGGTGCCAAGCTAGAACGGTTTTCGTTGGGTTGGAAACGTCGTTTCACAATTTTCACGATGAAAACAGCGAATCCAACAGCACGTGCGGATTCGACACACCGTGAAATGCTGAAATCGTGAGCTTGTTCTGGCCTTGAACAGACTTCGACGTGTCGATAAACTTTTTATCTTCGAACTGCGGGTTCGAGGAAAGAAAAAAATGCCTCTGTAGCTCAGTTGGTAGAGCAAGCGGCTGTTAACCGCTGGGTCATAGGTTCGAGTCCTATCGGAGGCGCTAAAAAAATTTGTGTCGGTCCTCGACGCAGATCAAAACATTTTTGGGACCAGAGTAATTCACTCTGAGTCCCATTTTTTTTGCAGACATCAGCAACCGCCCAGCCGAACCCAGATTTCGTTGAGTGTCACAGCTGCCGGTAATTGCAGACGATAGGTAACTTCGTCTGAAACCGTCGTTTCGCTGGGATTGATTTCAACTGTGACATTTCCATGTTGATTCGTCCAGATCACGGGACTGGCGATGTAAGGAAATGCGCTGGTGGTCCCAATCGAAAATGTAACATCAAATTCGTCGCTCAAGGCGCGGTGATAGAGCTGTTCCGCTTTGACTGGTAACATCTCCTCGAACAAAACAACATCGGGACGCATCATCGCCTGGCACTGGTCGCAATATGGTGGAATGGAAACTCCTTTGTAATCGTCGGTCGCAATTTTGTGTTGACATTTCGTACAGCGTAGGCGTCGCATCGTACCGTGAATCTCGATCAAATTTTTGCTGCCGGCCAGTGCATGAAAACCATCGATGTTCTGCGTCAATGTCCACGTTTCGAATCTTTTTTCAAATTCAACAATAATTTCGTGGCCACGATTGAAACTTGCACCACGAGCCGCTTTTTCGATTTCACTCAGATATTTCCAGGTCAATTCAGGCCGTGAGCGAAAAACGGTGGCCGACAAACATTCCTCGATTGTCAAACCGTCGACGGTTTCGTTGTTGTTATACAATCCTCCGATGCCACGATAAGTCGGCAGGCCAGATTCGGCGCTCATCCCGGCACCGGTAATGAACAACACGCGGCGCGCATCGCGAAGTGCATCGACGACTGAATCGATGATCTCGGATTGTTCGTCTGAAAATGGACGGGTATTCATTGGTTAACTCTGCGTTTCTGTCTTGGCACCATAGTCAAATCATAAGTGCGAAGCGTGAGCGAGGGACCGAAATCCGTGCTGATTTGTTGTGGAACGTAGTCCCTCGCTCACGCTTCGGGTTGCGATTTTAACGTTTTTTTTCGCGGGCGAGTTTTACGATGGCGGCAATTCCAACCAGCGGCCCCAAAGCCAGGATTGAAAACGCAAACTGCCAACCGACGACCGATGCCAGAACATCCACCAGTAATATCGTAACGCAAGTCAACAGGAAACCGAGCGAAGTTTGCAAAGTCAATGCAGTGCCAACCGCATGTTGCGGTGAAACTTCGGTGACCATCGTGCTGAATTGTGCGGAATCAGCGACCACCGAAATTCCCCAGATCAATGCGACACCCACACACAACCAAAAACTCACGGGAAACACAAAACCAATCACGATACAGCATAGCCCGCTAATGGCCATGGCAATGTTCACAAACCGTTCTCGTCCAAATTGGTCGGCCAGCCTTCCGCCGATAATGCATCCCAGTGCACCAAACGCAATAACCGCAAAGGTCGCAAAATCCACCAACGATTGGCTGATCCCACCCGCTTGTTTGGCTGACGCGGATAGAAAGACACCGATCGAAACCCACATCGCGTAAAGTTCCCACATGTGTCCCAAGTATCCTCCGATCGCCAATCGCGTTTTGGAGTCTCGCAACACGTCGGCAATCAGTGCGAAACTGAATTTACGCTTGGCAAACGGAAACGGTCCGTCGCGATACAGTGTGCCAACCAGTATGGCTGCCAACAGGGCCGCAGCACTGGAAACCATGACAATGGACTGCCATTGGTTCATTTGCAGTGCGCGCAACAAAAACGGGGTCGCTTTGCCAAACGTCAACGCTCCGATCAAAATGCCGATGGCGAACCCTCGCGCTGTTTGGAACCAGGTAGCAATCATTTTCATCGCGGGGGGATACACGCCGGCCAAGAAAAATCCTGCAAAAAATCGAGCGATCAATGCTGTTTCAAAACCGTTGCAAGCCAATAGCGAAATGTTTGCCAATCCTGCAAACACCGAACAAATTGAAAAATAAATTCGGCTTGGCCAAATGTCGGCCAAATTAAAAATCGCGGCGAGCAAGGTGCCAGCGACAAACCCCAGTTGAACGGCGGTCGACAAAACGCCGGGTTGCCAAGATTCCAATTTCCAGTCCAGCGCAAGATCTTTGGCAATGGCACTGGAGACCAACCAGACAGAAATCGCCAGCATTTCGGCCAACGAAACAATCAGCAGGATCCACCATCGTTGTCTGTTTGTGTCATCCGAATCTGACAATATTACTCCGAATTTAATTCTCGAAATCTGGTAATGGGTAGGGCCGGTTCCCACCGGCCGATCTTACGAACACGAATTTCGGGTGCCACTGGCTCCGCCAGTGATTTGCACATTGTCCCACCGTTTTTCGTTCAATTGAATTACCTAACAACCAATATCCAGCCACATCAACCAATATCCAGCCACATCAACCACTATCCAGCCACATCACTGGCGGAGCCGAGGCACAAGTGGCACCCGAAATTTAGACCTCGTCACGGATATCCTGTTTGGCATAGCGAATCTCGCGCAAGACGTCGGTTGCTGAAAACAGAAAATCGTGCTCATTATAATCCAGCGCTTCAACCAAATGCTCTTCGGCATTGTCGCACAACTCGTCCAATGTATTAATCAGGTTTTCAATCAGTCCGTCATCCCCGCGTGCCATGTAATAAGTCAAAGCTTTAGTGATTTGCGGGATGACAATCGAACTAAACGCCTGAGAATTTACCAGTGCTGAAACCGCAGCATAAGCCAGATTTCTATCACTATTTCTCACATAACGGCAGAGGGTTGCAACGATTTGCGAATCCAAATTCATTTTTGACAGCGAGAAAGCGGCATTGGTTTTTATTTCCTGGTCGCGATCTTCGAGCAGCTTCACAAGCACTTTTGAAACTCGTTCTGGAATCGGCTCATGAGTGTGTTGGACAAAATGTAAAATGGCACCTGACGCGGCAACTCGGACATCAATACTTTTGTCGGTCAGCGCGTCGACTACCGAGTCAATAGACACTTCACCGACCGGCAACCTCGTATAGACCCAATCCAGTGCAATGATTCGATCAACCGTACGAGGGCTGCGCATCAACTCGCCAAACCGCATCGCATGAGGTTGCGTTTTTCGCTGGTTGATGGTGGCAGGACCAAAAAACGGTTCGGTCGTGCGCAAATAACGAAGCATCCGGAGCATGGCATTGGCGGCTTCGGACTTGAGTTCATTTTTCCAACTCGGTGCCGACTGTCGCGATTGACCTTTGGCATACTCCACCAAAGCAATCGCCGAACCGACACAGTCGGCTGGCAAAGCAACCAGGCTCCCATCTGAATAACTCGCTCGGTTTGCCAAAATAATTCCAAGTCCGCGGAGGATCGCCAACAATTCAATCAACGATTCCTGATTACCAAGTGTCCAAGCAAATTTTTGATTCGATCTGGCAATACTGAGCATGGCAATTCGTTTGATGACATCGACGACAGGATCTGTTTGGCTGATCGGAATTTTGGTCAATTCGCCAATCGATCCATCCCGCAGTTCGTCCGAAAGATCGTCGATATCAAATTGGATCGCCCCGTTGACCGTTTGGTTGATGAGAAACTGACCTGGATTTTCGTTAAATCGAAGGGCGACAAAATTAGATACTTGGGTGATTTCGTAAACTGTCGGTGGCCACGAAACTTGAATCGCCGGTTCGTCAGGCAAAACGACCGGATAATTCAAAATTTGTTTGTCGAAATTTTCAATGAGCCACTGCAAGGCAAATTCGAGCCATGCAACAAATAAATCATCTTGTGGCGTTTTGTTCCGTTTAAAAATCAATTCGAACCTGGTGAGAAAACAACGATGTTTTAATCCTTGGTCGATTCACATCCATGATAGCCTGAAAAATTAATGGCTGGGCGGTAGCTGCCATCTGACGACCTTTCGAAAACAGCAATCAACCGGTCTTGAGAATCGAATCCGACCAATTGTTTCGCATCTGGCATATCTGGCAAGTCGAGTTTTGTTCCGTTAAAAACCGCTTTGACCTGAGATGCGGATAACTGAAAATTTGGGATGTCGCTCAAAACGCGCTCCGGAGGTGAAAGACCATCCTGGATTCGTTCAAACAAGTCTGTCTCATTTCCGAGATCGATGGACTCTGACAACGGAAAAGGACCGATCGATTCCCGGGTCAAAGAAATCATCACGGCGTCACTATTGACGCTTCTGGCGATATCGCGTCCCAACGATCGAATGTATGTTCCGCTACCACATTGAATCCGGATCGAAAAAACAGGGTACTCCAGCTCAATCAAATCGATTTGAAAGATTTCAACGATCTTGGGTTTTGGCTCAACCGCCTTGCCTTGTCGTGCAAGCACATAACCGCGTTTGCCATTGAATTTGTTCGCAGAAAAAACGGGCGGGACCTGTTCGATACGCCCTACAAATTGATCCAATGCTGAAATCAGTTGAACGCGGTTGATCACGGGCGCCTGGGCCAGCGGTTGCATTTCACTTTCGAGATCCAATGTTTCGCTGGTGACACCCAAGCGAAATGTTCCCAAGTAAGTTTTTGTTTGCTGTTGTACAAAATGGATCAAACGCGTTGCCGGCCCCACGGCAATGACCAAAACTCCCGTGGCGAGGGGATCGAGCGTACCAGCATGGCCGAGCTTGAGCTTACGGCCCATCGCACGACGAATCGACGTCGACACGACATCAACTGCTTCGCGCGAAGTTTGTCCGAGAATTTTATTGACGTTGAGGAACCCGAACACCGTGAATCCAACAAACCTTGGTTAACTGTTTTTTAGTTTTTCGATTTCGGCTTTAATATCGGCCAGTTCTTTTTCCAGTTTTTCGACTTCGTCGGGCTCATCGGTTTGTTGTTTTGCTCCGGCGATTTGCTGTTGAAGATTTTGCGATTTCTTCCGCAAAACCTCGAGTTTCTTTTTGGCTTTTTTATCCATGCTATTTTTTCACGGTTTGTTTGGTCGTTGCATTTTTTACGTGAGTTCATTTTCCGGTTTAACAGCGCATCGTGCAACGGTTGAATCAAGGCCAAGTAGGGCCGGTTCCCACCGGCCAATCCAACTAATACTCGAACCTTACACGCATGATGCGCCAGCGAGTGGTTTTGCGCGGTCAAACCACTCGTGAATATATGTGAGCGGCAAGGCGCTAGCCGCCGGTAAACCCTCGAATACCGGCGGCTAGCGCCTTGCCGCTCAGTTCAAATTCGCAGCTTTCCGGTTTATTCAACGCTGCCTAGCGCTTCGTGCTCGTACGACCCACAGAATGAAGGCCGGTTCCCACCGGCCAATCCGCCAATCGGCCGGTGGGAACCGGCCCTACCCAATTAAAAAAGGCGAGGTTGAAATAACCTCGCCTGAAGCTTTGATATTTTTTGCAACGGACTGCGACTAGTTGCCACTCCCGCCTGCGCCCGCACCACCACCGGAAACGGCGGTGATGGCTGGTGTTGGCAATGAGCTCAAGAATCGAGCGTTGTTTTGATGAACTTCGTCACCCGCTTGGCCGTAGTGGCGATTGATGGTTTTAGCAATCGTTGGTTGTGGCAAATGTCCCCACCATTCTTTGATAGCCGAAGTGACTTCGCTGATACGGGTTTGAGTTGTCGTTGGGTTTCCCGTGTCAAAAACCAAAACCTGACGTCGTTCGACTGGCAGATTGGCCATGATGCCGGCAAGTTTTTGTTTTCCTGCACTGTTCAATTCGTTGTCATCGTCAAAATGTGCGTCAGAAAACGTGCACTGCAATTCGTAACCGCGTTGATACATCGGGTAAAACGTTGCTGCGAAAGCTTGGCGATCATGGCATTGAAACGGCTTTGGCCATGCCAGATTTCGTTGGCGGACGACTTCTGCGTGCTCGCAAAAAGCGTGGAAATTGCGACGGTGCTCCTGCAATCGTTGTTCCAGTGTTTTACCGTTGGACCAACCAAAACCAGTGTGCGTTGTCGTATTGCATCCGTTGGCACATCCTTGGCCATAAGCGTTGCCTGCTGCTGCAACGGCGACGATTGCCGCGGCAATCAAAACTGTTTTAATCCTATCCATGGATTTAACTCCAATAATCCTTCAACTTTACCAAACCCGATCTTCAACGCCGAAGTATCTTTAGAGAGTGTCGCTTCGTGCAATCAATGCGCCTGGAAGCTCGACACAGGTTCAGGGTCATTGGGTTTATCGGTATCCCCTGGTAGTGGAGAACGCAACTTTTTAAATCGTTTTGACGATAAACCCGGTTCCGACTGTTATCTTTGCATGGCTGGAAGCATTTCATTAATCATCGTGATCGCAGCGGGACCAACGAGTACAACGAAAATTCCGGGAAAAATGAAAATAACGAGTGGGAAGATCAGTTTAACCGCTGTTTTTGCGGCTTTTTCCTCGGCAATTTGTCGCCGACGGACACGCATCGAATCGCTTTGAACCCGCAGCGCTTTGGCAATACTGGACCCAAACTTGTCAGCCTGGATGATAATCGACGCCAGTGCCTTCAGATCGTCGACCCCACAGCGCGAACCCAATTCGTTCAGGACTTCCTCGCGGCCACGTCCCATCTGCAACTGCTGGTTACTTTGTTTAAATTCGCCAGCCAACACAGGGTTGGTCTCGGACATCTCTTCAGAAACTTTACGCATCGCCTGGTCTAGACCCAGTCCCGCTTCGACACACACGACCATCAAGTCCAATGCATCGGGCAGGCCGAGAAAGATTTTTTGGCGCCGTGATTTGCCGATAAACATCAGAATCATATCGGGAACAAAGAAACCGAGGAGCACAACCATCCCCGCTTTCATCAACGTTCCCATTGAAAACCCGCCCAGCACCAGTGCGACACCGCCGCCCATAAACAGGCCGATGACGCAACAAACGGTTTTCAATGCCAAATAGATTTTCACAGCGTTTTCACCACGGAATCCCGCCGTGGTCAAACGCTCGTTCAACATCCCCGCTTCTTTTTCGTTTTTAGGCTGAAACGGTTTCGAAAGCGTCGGACTGGCTTTTTCCAGGATTTTGGCGATTCCGTCTTTGGACAGCGAATTACCATCACGAGATTTCTCACCAGGATTTTTCAAACGGTCCAAAAGTTCGTCGGTTCGCGTTCGCTTGTTGAAAAACGTGTCAAACACGACATAAGCACCAATGGCAAATGCAATAAACAATGCGATCGGAAGGATGGACACGAAATCGAGTGCTGCAATTAACATGTTTCTTTACCTGGCGAACAAATGTTGTTTTTTGAGTTTATGGAGTGGTTGCTGATTGAAACTAAACCTTGATCGTAATAATTTTCTTGATCGCGATCGCACCGAGGACTTGCATGATGATTCCGCCGATCAACATTTTGATGCCGATGGGATCCTCAAACAGCAACATGACGTAGTCGTAGTTCAATTTGAGCATCACCAGGAACAGCGCCGGTGGCAGAGCCAACAGAACAATACCCGACAACCGGCCTTCGCCTGTGAGCGCCTGGATTTGTCCCCATATCTGGAATCGTTCGCGAATCAGTTTTCCGATTTTGTCGAGGATCTCGGCAAGGTCACCACCAGTTTGACGTTGGAGTAATACGGCAGTGACGAAAAATTTGAGGTCCAGGTTGGGGACGCGATCGGTCATTTCTTTGAGCGCGTCTTCCAGAGGAATCCCCAAATTTTGTTGTTCGTAGCATCGTCCAAACTCGGGTCCGAGTGGTTCGCTCATTTGTTGGGCTACCAATTGAATACCAGCTGGCAAACTGTGACCGGCCCGCAACGCTCGCGAGATCAATTCCAAAGCTTCTGGCAACGAAGCGCCAAATTTACGAAGTCGACTGCGGCGTTTCCACCAAACGGCCATGATCGGCAACGTGGCCAAACCGACGGCGATCATCGGTGCAAATACCTTGATCGGCAACACCACCATGGAAATTAAAAAACCGGCGCCGGCCAAGCCTCCAGTGATTCCCAGGAATTTGGGGACGTTTAAATTCATCCCCGACTGTTCGATATATCTTCCGAGATTGAAATAGCGACTGATGAACTCTTCGATTTTTGTCGGCGCGTCATCCAGTGGACTGAGCAATACCTCGGCCGCCGATTTTGACGCCGTCCGTTTTTTGTTCTGAATAAATTCTGTTAAACGATTTTCGTTCGGGTTGTCGTTGGAGCGCAGAAATACGGCGACGCCACCAATCAGTGTCGCTACACAAACAAATACGCTTGCCAGAATAAGTAATTGAACCATTGATCTGTTCTCTAATTGAGGCTTTGTTTTTTCTCGATTTTGTTAGTCAACCAGCATCACACGTTCTTGGAATACACTAGCCGGAAGTCGGACACCCGCTTGTTCGAGGCGATCCATACATTTCGGTCGGATCCCAGTGCAGACAAATCGGCCGGCCGCGCGACCGTTTTCGTCAATGCCGTCCTGGATGTATCGAAACACGTCTTGCATCACAATCGTGTCGTTTTCCATGCCACAGATTTCGGTAATGTGCGTCACTTTACGCGGACCACCTTGCAATCGGTTGGCTTGAACCACCAAATCAACGGCACTGGCGATTTGAGTTCGCATGGCTTTGACGGGCATTTCGAATCCCGCCATCATGATCATGGTTTCAATCCGTGCGATACAGTCGCGAGGCGTGTTCGCGTGAGTGGTCGTCAATGACCCTTCGTGACCCGTATTCATCGCTTGCAACATGTCCAGCGCTTCGGCACCACGACACTCGCCGATGATGATTCGTTCAGGACGCATCCGCAAACAGTTTTTAACCAGGTCCGTAGCACTGACCGCCCCTTTGCCTTCGATATTCGGCGGCCGTGTCTCCAAACGAACCACGTGTTCCTGTTGCAATTGGAGTTCGGCGGCGTCTTCGATCGTAATGATACGATCCGAGTTGGGAATGAAACTTGACAGCGTATTGAGCAGCGTTGTTTTACCGGAGCCCGTACCGCCAGAAATAATAATGTTCAATCGCGCTTTCATGGCTCCTTCGAGCAACATCACCATTTCAGGTGTGAAAGCTTTGTAGTTCAAAAGGTCTTCGAGTTTGAGCGGATTCGAACCGAAACGCCGAATCGACATCGCGGCACCGTCGAGCGCCAACGGCGGAATAATCGCGTTGACACGGGAACCATCTTCCAAGCGAGCGTCAACCATCGGACAGGTTTCGTCGACCCGTCGTCCGACCTTCGAAACGATCCGGTCAATGATTTGCAGCAAGTGAGCATTGTCGCGAAATTCGACCGGCGACCGTTGCATCTTGCCGCCTTTTTCAACATAGATATCTTTGGGACCATTGATCAAAATATCGCTGATTTTGACGTCTTTGAGCAACACTTCGAGCGGCCCTAACCCAAACGTTTCGTCGAGAACTTCTTCGACCAGGCGATCGCGCTCGGATCGGTTCAGCATCGTGTTTTCGGTGTCACACAGATGCTCGACGACCATCCGAATTTCACGGCGAAGTACATCACCTTCCAACTCGCCAACCCGATTTAAATCCAGTTTGCCAATTAACTTGGAATGGATTTGTTGTTTAAGATCGTCGAATTCGGAATTGGAAGACTTGGTGGAAGCCAAAGTACTCATGATCGTCACCTGAGATAGTTTGCCGTCAGATATGATTTCTGTTGGCGCAATAATTGCGCGGGGATCGCCCAATGAGGCTATTTCCTGAAAAAACATACCTTCTGATTAGAAACGACAACTCAATTGCTACCGTTTACGTAGAGATGTCTCGTTTTCTCAACGAGAACTCCGTCAAAACCCGAACAACCCGATCATGCGGCATGATGTTCGGTATCGGCCTGGTGCCGATTTTCCCTATCGCAACGGTGCTGATGTGACCTTTCGATTTCAATTCAGATCAATTCTAATTTGTGAACCGATTGAATTTGTTTGAGCGTTGATTTCATGGCTGATCTTGTCGCCCAAGGGCCGAAACCAGAAAACCGTTGGCGTCGCCGAGTCACCGAGACGCCGACGGATATCGGACGAACGACCAGCGGGTTTGCGACGCCATGGGATCGCCAGATTTCCCGTGTTCACATCACGGTTCAAATGGATGGCGATCGGTTACAGGTCGAAAAAAAAGAGGATGCCAAAAACCCGATCCTCTACGGCGGCAAAGAGCTTGTTCGATTTATCCTCTCACCGGGCGAACATTTTGTCATTGGACAGACGACGTTCACGTTGTCTAATGAGCGCGCCAAGGCAACATTAGAAACACCGGCACCCGCATCTGAACAAGCTTTCAGCAGCCTCGATATCGAAAAAGTTCAGTTTTCCGATTCGGATCGTCGACTGGCTGTTCTCAATCAATTGCCGGACATCATCGCCAGTGCCCCGAGTGAACGCGATTTGTATGTCCGTTTGGCCAGCGTTCTCCTGACCGGTATTCGCTCGGCCAACACGGTCGCCATCGTATCGACGGACAATACCGACAAAATTGATGTGTTGCATTGGGACCGCCGGATGTTTGTCGGCGAAGATTTCCAGCCCAGCGAACGGCTCATCCGTCGGGCAGTCGACAATGATCAAACCATTTTGCATTTTTGGGATCGCACGATTTCGCAGATCTCCAAATTGACAATCGCTAACGAAAACCAATGGGCTTTCGTATCACCGCTGGGCGGTCAAGCTTGTCAACATTTGGCGATTTACGTGCTAGGAAACGAAGCGGACCGGGGTGATTATTCGTCCCACCGAGTGTCGGCCGAGATGCAAAGCGATATCAAGTTTTGTGAATTGGTTGGTAAGATGGTAGCCAGCCTGCGGGACGTCCAATTGCTAGAACGGAATCAGTCGGCACTGCGAACTTTTTTTTCGCCGATCGTGATGGAAGCGTTTGCCGGGCAATCGTTGTCGGATTCCCTGGAACCACGCAGTTGTGAAATCTCCGTTCTGTTTTGCGACCTTCGAGGTTTTTCACGAACAAGTGAAGTTTTCGCAGACAACCTGTTGGAATTGCTCGACCGCGTCAGCCAGGCGTTGGGAATTACAACACAACGCATTCTGACTGAAAATGGAGTGGTCGGCGATTTTCATGGTGATGCCGTGATGGGTTTTTGGGGCTGGCCGCTGGAACAATCGGATCGCGTCGCCCGCGCTTGTCGAGCCGCCGTTGAAATCGAACAACAATTCGAGTTGTTGACCCACCAGTCGTCACATGCACTGGCCGATTTTCGCATCGGGATTGGCATCGCCTCGGGCAAAGCGGTTGCTGGCCGTATCGGTACCAGCGATCAAGTCAAAGTGACCGCGTTTGGGCCGACCGTCAATTTGGCAGCGCGGCTCGAAGGATTGACCAAACAACTCAAGTTGCCGATTCTGATTGATGGTACAACCGCTCAAGCGATCAATGCTGATTCGTCATCGGACATTTGCGCTGTTCGCGTGGCCCGGATTCAGCCAGCTGGAATGAACAACACCGTCGACATGTCACAATTGTTGTCGACGCAATCGGCCATGAAATTCGATGTGGTAATTTATGAACACGCGCTGCAACATTTTATGGACGGGCAATGGGACGAGGCGCGCAAAAAATTATTTGAATTGACGACCGAAACGGGCCCAGCCAAATTCTTACAAGACTACATGTCAACATTTGACACACCGCCTGCGGGTTTCGATGGGACGATCAAAATCGATCGAAAGTAGTCGTTTCCAGATAGTGGGCTAATTTGAACATTCAACGTTAAAGGGGGCGGGAGTCAATTGCCGCGGACGGCCCTTCGGCTGCTTATGCACAATTGACTCCCGCCCCCTTTAACTAGCTTGCCGCAGAACAGCCCACTACCTGTTTCCATTTTACGTTGACCCCTTTTTTCACTCCGATACAATCACGTTTTGTTGACCACGTGATTTGATAACCGGGAGTTGGTAGTGAGTCGGATTGCAGATCGAGTTTCAGGAAAAACTGGCAAAAAACTGTCTGATCAAAAAGCCGACGATATTGAATTACACTCGCGCATCGAAGGCCCCATCGTTGAACTTTCTCTGTTGCGACGCGCGTTGCTGTTTGCTGAGCTTTCGACCATCGCTTATATGGACCCCGGTGAAATCGACATTGCCGTTCATCGGATCGGGTTTGAGCAATTTGATTTTTTCGAACGCGATGGCTCACAGGCTTACTGGTTTAGAACGTCGCACGATAGTGTCATTGCGTGTCGCGGTACTGAGCCCAACGAGTGGAACGATATCAAAGCGGATGCTTACGCGATTACAGCCTTGGCAGAAACGGTTGGACGAGTTCATCGTGGATTCAAACAGGAAGTTGACGATCTGTGGCCGCGAATTGAAAAGGCGCTGGTTGAAAACACGAAAACGCAATGGTTTACCGGACATTCACTGGGCGGTGCGATGGCAACGATCTGCGGTGGTCGTTGCAAATTGTCACACATTAAAACTATCCCTGAAGAAATTCATACCTTTGGCTCACCGCGCGTCGGTAACAAACGCTACGTCAATCACGCCAATTTGACCATCTATCGCTGGGTCAACAACAACGACATTGTCACACGCGTCCCGCCACCCTGGTTCGGTTACCGCCATACCGGCATCGAAAAATATTTTGATCGCAATGGAGAACTGAGCAACGTTACAGGTTGGCATCGTTCAGCAGATCGATTACGAGGATTTCTCAAAGGCCTCGGCAAATTGAATATTGATCATTTTTCAGATCACTTGATGCCGTACTACATCGACTACCTGGTTAATGCCATCGCAGCTGACGAAAATCAGGCTCAGGAAGAAACTGCAACCAAAGAGTGAACATGGTTGTCCTTAGGATTGTAGGGCCGGTTCCCACCGGCCAATCCAACAAAACTGCCGGTGAAACCGCCTACTCACTACTTACCAATTGCACTTCTCCAAATCTCTTTGGACAGGAAGAACAGGATGTTTTTCGGAACTTATCCTGTTCATCCTGTAAATCCTGTCAAAATTGTTTTTCGAATCGGCCGGTAGGAACCGGCCCTACTTACTTACGAATTTATCCTACAAAACGAACCAAACCCCGAGTTGGTTCGAATACTGACATAATCGTTTTTTCTCGAAGCCTTGACCCAAACTACTTCGGTGAAATCGTTGAGAAATCAATTCCATTGTTGAAACCTGGTAAATCACGGCAATAATCTCATTATGCCTTTACGTGTACATTGCCCAAACGGATGCTTGATTCGCCTGCCCAATAGCCGGTCGGGTAAGGTCGTGCGTTGTAGTGAATGCAAAGCAACCTTGCGTCTGCCGCCAATTTCTGAGTCCGAAGCGCAAAGCGGTAAACCGATTCCGATTACTGCGTTGCTGATCGCTCAACCTCAATCCAACGTCGACGTCGAAACTCCACCAGAAGATATTGCCGATCAGACACCAACTGAGAATTCGAATCCAGAACATGTCGCTGATTTGTCTGAAAGTATTGCTCCTGAAAAATCGAATGCGGATCGTGAAGCCGTTTTCCAAGAGCCTGCGACAGCAACCGTCCCACAAACAAAAGAGTCGGCACCGGTAACCATCAACCTGCCGGTGGAGTCCAAACCGGAGCCGTTACAAGAACAAGAGTTTGTTGAAATCAATCTGCAAGCCGGTTCGACCGGAACACAAAAACGCAACGTGGTTTCGAACGACAAGAAAAAAACGGTCGATTCACTGGAGTCGGTGGCGACACAGATTGAATCCGTTTCGATATCCGACCCGGTAATCAAAACGGATATCGGATCGTCGATCGATAGTGGCAAAGACGTCAGCATCGAACTCAATCGATCAAACAACCCGTTGAGTCAGCGCAAAAAAGACTTCAAGACCATTGCCAGATTTTATGGTGTTTGTGTTGGCTTCCTGGGGCTCGTAAGTTTAATTCCGGCGATCATCATGCTGGTTCGCATCCAACAGCAGGATTTTACGGCCGTGACGCCGCGTTGGATCTATTTGATGATGTTTGTTGGCGCACTCCACTTGGTGTATGCCGTTTATTTAATCCAAATCGCCGATTGGTCGGCGCTGTGGGCGGTGTCGATATTGATGTTGGTGGCATCCTGTGTTTACGGCATGTTCAGTGCGGCCATCATGCTGGATTCCGGCTTCGGTCCGATTGCAGAATTCTTGCAACTGGCCGGTACGCAAACGCGCACAGCAGGAACCGGTTGTCTCGTTGGTTTGCTATTCTCGGTACTCACCGCGTATTTGTGTGGTCGGGAAGCCCTCAATTGGAAACGAACGGAACAAAAACTGTTGAAAATTGCCATCCATCGGCAACAACAATCTCCGCAGCCTTTCTGAGAATCAGCCGTGCAGCATCTCGTTCTCGTTCCAACACCCATTGAATTGCAATTGTTAAAACGAGAATTCGCGACAACGCCTGAAAATACCGTCTTTGACCTTTGCGGATTTGGAGTCGCCGCCGCCGGAGTTTTGACACTCCAACTCATTAACACCTATCAACCCGAACGTGTCAGCCTGGTTGGAATCGCCGGCAGCTACGACATCGAACACCTTGTGTCGGGACAAGCGTACGAATTTGACTCCGTTTCGATGTACGGGATCGGTGCAGGCTCCGGTTCCACATTTAGTTCGCCACGCGATCTGGGAATCCCGCAGTTCCAATCGACGACGGGCGAGAATGTTTTTGATACCATTCATTTGAATCATCACGGCAAACCGCTGCTGCGTTTATTGACCGTCGCCAGTTGCACCAATCATGAAACAGAAGCCGAGGAGCGTCTGCGACGATTCCCTGAAGTGGCCGCCGAAGATATGGAAGGGTTTGCCGTTGCCACAGCCTGCGCCGTGGCTCAAAAACCGCTCACGATTATTCGCGGAATCAGCAATCAAGTCGGCATTCGCGACAAAAAATTCTGGCAAATTGAACAAGCAATTCAATCCGCCGCCGCATTGTTGAAATCGAAAATCGATAATTGAGTTGTTATTCGGGAGGGCGAGGCTCCCGCCGAGCCCGATCTTGTGTGAGGGCAAGGCGCTAGCCGCCGGTTTGTCAGTGTTTCGTACCGGCGGCTAGCGCCTTGCCGCTCACGATGGTTTTGCCATGGATGGGAGTTCGTCCCGATACGGCTCGGCAGGAGCCTCGCCCTCCCGTTTACGAATGCTAACCACAAAAAATATATTAAAACCGGTGGCGAATAGATCGAGTTGTGGTGTTGCCGGTCACTCGTGGGATAGCTTGCTCAGGTGCCGTCGTTTCGGTTTCGGCAATCACGTTCACCATTTTTTGCAAACTTTTTAACGGCATCGCCAAATCGATTGGCAAAAATACGATGTGGTCCAACAAATATTGAGCGCCGACCAAATCGGCATTGGGTTCATCTTCGGAGCGTGAAACAATTCTCAACGAACTGTGTGTGGTCGCGTCGAACCCTTTTCGCCACATTGCCTGAACCAGTTCGTCACGGTTTTCGACCAGAATAGCAAACACCCAATTGGTTGGGTCGATCGCTTGTTGGCCGACCACGTAAACACGTGATCCAATTTGTTCGGAAATGAATCTTCCGCAACTTGCACGAGCGTGAATCGTCGTTTCGTCAAACTCATAAAGTTTTCGATACAACAATCGCAATAGTGGAACTGATGGTTTTTGCCGGATGCGTTTGAAAAATCCAGCGCCGGCAAAACCGCGTGCCATACCGCTTGCCAGATCGTCGTGGTTTTTGCCGATTAATCTCATGCATCGGACAATACAACCGCTGACAAAACTGGTGGAAATCAGTTTGATGGCCGAGTATTTGCAAAGCCGAGCTCCAAATGCAAACGGTGTTTGCAACGGCAATTTTCGATGATTCTCTTTCATCCGCCGCAACAGCTCAGGGCGTCGCACTTTAAAAATGCCTCCGGCCAACGCGGTGTTGGTCTTGATGGGGCCAAAGCTGAACATCGACACATCAGCCGCAGGATGTCCTTGAAAATGATTGCCAATATAAGCCTGAGCGCAATCCTCAATCACCAGCAATTTGTGACGGCGAGCAACGTCGATGATCGGGTCCATATCGACCAAACCGCCAAACAAATGAGCGATCACAATTGCCTTGGTTTGGGGCGTGATCGAGTTTTCAATCTGTTCGACCGATGGGGCTAAAGAAAGCGGATCAATATCAACGCCGACCGGAATAAAGCCGTGCTGGCGAATGATCCGCGGCATATCTCGGATCGTTAACCCGCTCATGATGATTTCTGAATCGGCCGGCCAATCGACCGTTGATAGCAACAAATCAAACCCGCTGCGAATTGACAAACAGACCAGGGTTTGACCGGGCGCCCACAAATTTTCAATTCGCTCTGCCAAACGATCCTCGTCGCCAGGCAGGGGGCACCGCGCCATTGCCCAGGCAATTTCGTTTGGAGCTATCTCAATTTTCTTGCGGACCCACATGGTTTTATCTTGCTCTCTGGACGATCGCGAAAGAATTATAAGGGAATCTTCATCGCAAACAAACAATTGTTTCTCTAAAAAAGAAGCGTAAAACGACTTGAAAAAGTGACAATAATTCTTGTTTTTTTGCTAGTTTTGCCAAATTATCGGCGCCGCTTTGTAAGCTTTCACAACAACGGGCGAATCACTTTTTTGATAAAATCGTTGCGGTTTAACATTTATTCGTTCCCTTTTGCTCGTATCAGGTTTCAAAATGCGCTTGGCATTCACAACATTGTCGGTCACGACTTCACTCGTTTTTTCCGCCTTCAGTTTCGCACAAGATTGGAATGCAATCCGAGGATCAGACGGTCTCGGTGTTGTCGAAACCGATGGAATACTATCCAAGACTTCGGATGTTGATCTGAAAGTTCGTTGGAAAACAAAAATCGGCAGCGGCTATTCCAGTGTCGTCGTCGGTAAAGGTATCGCCGTTGCTTGCTACACAGATGCCAAAGACGCAGACAAGAAAACCGACTACGTCGCCGGTCTGGATGCAGCGACTGGAACCATCAAGTGGAAATATTCGCTCGGCCCAACGTTCATTGGAAAAAACGGGTCGTTCGATGGCCCGTTGTCGACACCGACGATTTGGAACGGTCACGTTTACGGGTTTTCGCCGAATGGACGGCTGTTTTGTTTGAAATTGAAAACGGGCGAGCAGGTTTGGGCTCGGGAATTGAAAGACGAAGAAAAAGCGCGTTTGCCGATGTACGGCTTTACGACCTCTCCCATCGTGGTCGGAGACAGCTTGATTCTGCAAATGGGCGCCAGAGATAAATCACTAGCTGGATTTGATCTCGATTCGGGAAAAACCAAATGGGCCGTTGGCAATGATTCCATCAACTCGCAAACACCTTTTAAAACATCGATCGGTGGTCGAGATATCGTGTTGGCTGCCGGTAGAAAAAAAATCACTGGAGTCGATCCAAACGATGGCCATGTCGTTTTTGAATATCAGCACGGCGGTGGCAATGGCAGCGCCATGACTCCCGTTCCCTTGGGCAACGACCGATTTCTGCTCACTCTCGATGACTCCTACTCGAAAACCATCAAACTTTCTTCCAACGGCGACAAAATCAACGTCTCAGAAGAATGGAAAGAACGCTCGATCAAAAACACTTACAACATTCCCGTTGCCGTCAACGGTAGCGTGTTTGCCTATTCGACACGCTTCCTGACTTGCGTCGATCCAGATTCTGGCAAACCGCGTTGGCGCAGCCGCAATCCTGGTGATGGATTTTTAATCGCGGTTGATAACCATTTGATTATTTCGACAAAAAAAGGAAGCCTGCATATCGCAAAATCAACGTCGCAAAAATATTCCGAGATCGCGTCGGCAAAAGTATTCAATGATCTGGTTTGGGCCATTCCCGCTTACAGTGACAACTCGGTCTTCATCCGCAGTCTCGGAGAAATTGCCCGAGTCGATATTGTTGCGAGAGGTTCGACGGCGACGACAACAACCGCGCAGACGCAGCCAACCAGCAAAAAGTTTTCGGAGTTGTTGAGTCAGATCAAAAGCTCAAGCGATACCGAAAAAACCAGTGCCCTGATCGACGAATTCCTCAAAGCAAACAAATTTCCGATCGTCGAACAGGACGTTGTCCATTTCGTATATCGCGGAAAAGGGACCGATGTCGCAGTCGCCGGAGATGTGTTCGGTGCTCGCCAAGAACGCAAAATGAAGCGCGTTGGTAAAACCGACCTGTTTCACTACGCGACGAAACTTCCTCGAGACCAACGATCAAATTACATCTTTTTGGTCGACTACAAACCGCAAACCGACCCACTCAATCCAACGCGAACCAATACCAGTACGGCTTACGCTGGTGAAATGGAATTTGCCATTCGACTCGCCAAAGAAGGTCCATTAAAAATGTCATGGTTCGCCATGTCCGATTGGAAACAGCCTTTCTATCTGCCACACGTGGAAAAAACCAAAGGTACGGTCGACAAAGTGAAAGCTGAGGTCGAAGGAAAAACCGCGAAACAGAACATTTTTGTTTATACACCGCCGTCCTATAAAACCAATGAAAAATCGAGATACCCCGTGGTCTATGTTTTTGGTTCCAGCGGCCTGAAACTCGGAAATCTCGACAAGATCGTTGACACGATTTTTCAAAAACAGGCAGCCAATAAAAAACAAATTGCACCTGAGTGCATTCTGGTATTCATCGAAGCCAACCCGATGGCCCCGCCGAATCCGAGCAACTTCACCAAGATCGTGATTCCTTATGTCGACAAAAATTATCGAACCATCGCCAACAGAAACGCCAGACTCTGTGCCGGTTTCGGATTTGAATCGGCTTCGGCGCTGATGGCTGGTGCAGCGGCAAATGAACAAGTGGGGTCGATCTTTGCAGCGTCACCGTTGTTGTTCGATGCTTTTCGCGTTGGAGTCGTCAACGGCATGAGCAAAATCGAGAAGCCCGTCAAAGTTTACGTAGAATGGGGCCGTTACGATATGTTCAACCCCCATGAGAATTGGGACTTGCGCTCGATGACGAAGAAATTTGTCAACGAAATCAAGCCTAACAAAAACATCGTGATCAGCGGTGGCGAAGTCAACGATTCGACCGATTGGTCGAGTTGGCAAAACAGAATCCACACGATGCTCCAAATGGTTGACACCAAAA
Organism: Pirellulaceae bacterium; assembly: GCA_028280445.1. Classification (GTDB taxonomy): domain Bacteria; phylum Planctomycetota; class Planctomycetia; order Pirellulales; family Pirellulaceae; genus JANQLU01. Next base: position 97,493 of record JANQLU010000060.1, read on the forward strand.
AATAGTCGGCGCATTTGTTCGAAAACATGAAAACTTATCTGGCCGATCGCGTGTTGAACGAGTTGGTTGACTGTCAACCGGTGCGTAAAAGGCTCACGCAGAGTCGCGGAGACGCAGAGCAGAAAAACAAGATACAGATCTAAACCTGAAAAAACGAAGATTTTGCTGTTTGCATTACTGTCCTAATCAATTGCTTCACTACTCCTAATCAAACCTCTGCGTCTCCGCGACTCTGCGTGAGCCCGTTCCTGCAAACTTCATCACACCTAAGCACTAGCCACCGCTACGCGAGTGTTTCGTACCGGCGGCTAGCGCCTTGCCGCTCACAATGGCTTTATATCTGGGCGCCAACCATCGATATTTCCACCGTCGAATGAACAAATAGTGGTCTTGGAAAGATAAAACTACTAAGCTTAAAAAACGAACGCGTGTCAAACCTGGGAAAACCGATGTTCTACCAAGCCTCTGCAAAATCGATTGGGCTCATTTTGTTGCTGGTCGTCTGTCATCCGGCTTTCGGGCAAGACAAAAATTCGTCGAAGATCACCGCGAAATCGAACTCGGCAAACAAATTTTGGCACCATTGGCGAGGTCCGCACGGCAATGGCGTCGCCTCGGAGGCGAAACCTCCGACATCGTGGAGCGAAAAAGAAAATGTGCGTTGGAAAACAAAACTTCCCGGGCGGGGCCATTCGACTCCGATCGTTACTGACAAGTTAGTTTTTTTGACAACCGCGATTCCCATCGGTGAAAAATTTGCGCCTCGAAAAAGTGGACGGCCGGGTGCGCACGACAATTCACCTGTGGAACAGAAACATCAATTTGTGGTGATTGCGATTCAGCGTTCGACTGGCAAAATCAAATGGCAAACCAAAGTCAACGAGTTGATTCCGCACGAGGGCGGCCATGTCACCGCCAGTCTTGCGTCGGCATCATGCGTAACCGACGGAAAAACAGTTTTTGCCCATTTTGGTTCGTTTGGCACGTATGCGCTGGATTTCGAGGGCAAAATCTTATGGAAAAAACAGTTGGGAAAAATGCATTCCAAACACGGGCATGGCGAAGGGGCTTCGCCCGTGCTGCACGGCGACAGACTTTTTATCAACTGGGACGAGCAGGGACAGTCGTTCGTTGCCGCGTTTTCCAAGAAAGATGGCAAACAGATCTGGCGTGTCAATCGCGACGAGGTAACGTCATGGTCGTCCCCAATTGTCATTCAACACGGAAAAAAAATTCAACTTGTCGTCAACGGCAGTAATCGTGTTCGAGCCTACGATCCGGAAAACGGCAAAGTGATCTGGGAATGCGGAGGGCTTTCACAAAATATTTGTGCGTCCCCGGTGTTTCTGGACGGATATTTGATTGCAGGCAGTAGTTATGAAAAACGGGGAATGATCGGGGTTCCCGTCGCCGAAGCCAAAGGGGACATGACGCGGTCGGCGAAAGTTTGGCGACACCAACACCTGACACCGTATGTTCCTTCACTTTTGGCGTACGATGGTCAGGTTTATTTCTTGCGCCACTACCAGGGAATTGTTTCTCGGCTGGAGACAAAAACGGGAAAAGAGTCGGCAAAACCGGTGAGATTGCAGGGTTTTTGGGAAATTTACGCCTCACCGGTGGCCGCTGCGGGGAAAATTTTTATTACTGACCGTCAAGGAACGACGGTGGTCCTCAATCACAAAAAATGGCCCCAGGTGCTCTCGGTCAATCAAATCGATGATCGCGTCAACGCGTCACTTGCGCTGGTTGGCAACGAAATCTATATTCGCGGCGAAAAATTTCTGTATTGCATCGCGGAATCATCGAACTCAAACAAGTAGCCCGAATGGGCGACGTGGCGTTCTGTCGCGTTGACCCTCCATGCAGAGAAGTTAAACTGGAAGTTTAAAGTTGACTTCACCCTATTGTTATGATGACTCGTGTGAGTCCATCGTGCTTTGACCCAAGCAAATGAAGTCAGCCGGTTTTCAAGACGGCTTAACCAAAGGAGAACTCAATGAACCGGTTACTCGTCGCACTTGCATTTTCAATCGTGACACTTCCAGCTATGGCGAGCGCTCAAGACTGTGGTTGCCAACCAGCCTGTCCCACAACGACCTGCCAAACTTGCTGCAAATGCGTTCCTCAACGATCTTGTTGCATGACCTATAAAACGGTTTCTCGCCTGCGACTCGTTCGAACTTGCGAACAACGCACTTGTGTTGATCGTTGTGGCTGCTGCCGCACTCGCACCGTCCGTCGTCTGCGTCTCGTTCGTGAATGCAAACAAGTTCCCGTTTGCCGATGCACAACAACTTACAAAAAAGTCTGCACCACCTGTTGTAAAACAACCTGCAACACTTGCTGCGATCCATGTGCATCACGCGGTCGCCGACTTTTCCGACGTTAATCGTCGAAATCGTCATCCAAAAAAAGAGTAAAAAGCGGTTTGTGTCACAAGCCGCTTTTTTTATTGCGCTGATGTTTGTGGGCGCGGTTCAGGGGAGGGCTGACCGGGAAGGCGAGGCTCCTGCCGAGCCGTATTGGGACGAACTCCATCCACCCGTGAGCGGCAAGGCGCTAGCCGCCGGTTAGTTCGCGCTTCGGACCGGCGGCTAGCGCTTTGCCGCTCACAGGATTCGGCTCGGCAGGAGCCTCGCCCTCCCGATCAGCCCTGACAATCAGCCCTGAGAATCAATCTCTCTCCCGATTATCCCTCGCGATCAATCGGCAAACGAATGATCGTCGTCGGGAAAACTGCCTGCCCGCACTTCGTCTGACCAATTCGAGACAGCTTGCTGAATGTTTTCACCGACGTTGGCAAACGGTTTCACGAAACTCGGCACATAACCAGTTGTTAAACCAATCAAATCGTTAATCACCAAAACCTGGCCGTCACAATCGGCGCCCGCGCCAATTCCAATCGTCGGAATCGTTAGTTTTTCGGAAACGGTTTTTGCAATGCCGCGGGGAATGCATTCGAGAACAATGCCGAACGCTCCGGCTGCCTCGGCAGATAAAGCGTCTTGCAACAAGACCTCTTCGTCGCGCTGCACTTTATATCCGCCCATCGTATGAACACTTTGAGGGCGGAGTCCCGTGTGCGCCATTACGGGAATCCCTGCGGAAACAAGTGCCGCAATGACTTTGGCCTGTTCCTGTCCCCCTTCTAATTTGACCGCCGTGCATTCGGTCTCTTTTAAAACGCGACCTGCCGCGGCAATGGTTGCCTCGATTCCGAGATGGTTGGTTGGAAATGGCAAGTCAACAATGACCAAAGCATTTTTGACGCCACGTGTTACCATCCGGCCGTGGTAAATCATCTCATCGAGTGTCACCGGGATCGTGGTTGAATGTCCCTGGACCACCATGCCCATTGAATCACCGACCAAGATTGAATCGACGCCGGCGTTGTCCAACAATTGCGCCATCGCATAATCGTAGGCGGTCAGCATAGTGATTTTTTCCCCGGCAGCTTTTTTTGCAACAAATCGGGGCACCGTCATTTTCTTTCGCTTGGATTTGCTCATGCCTCGATTGTCCGGCAGACGTGTGCGAAAGTCAAAGCCAAATATGAATCCCGCGTCAATCGCAATTCAGTTTTGCAAAATCCGGTTGGCCCACAAAGCGATGTGTTCCGCAACAAATTCGACGTCGTGCGGATTGTCGACCAGTAAATGGTCCGATCCATCCAAAGTTACAAAAGTTCTCGGACCCGTCACCCATTCAAAAATTTTTTCAGCGTGCGAAATCGGCAAAGTGTCATCGACCGGCGAATGGAAAATGAGATGCGGCAAACCATTTGTCCGGATCGGTGTTTGGAGATCGGTCTGTTCTAAAACTTCCAACATTTTCTCTCGCACCAGGTACGTAAAACCGCCAATCGTCACCTCGCCGTGACCCACCGCCTTGATTTGCGGGTTCATGCGTTGCAACGTTTTTGATAAATGAAACGTATCGCTGGGCGACGCGATGGTTGCAATGCCTTTGGCCGACTCAACCTCGCTCGCAACGGCCATTTGCGCGGCACCTCCCAACGAATGCCCGATCAAAAACTGGGGCGGTTGCATCTCGTCGGTGACGAATTCGATGGCCGCTCGCACGTCCTCGCAGTTGTTTTCAAAAGTGGTCTCGCTGAACTCGCCGCCGCTTCCTCCCAGCCCTGTCAGATCAAATCGCAAAACGCCGAGTCCTCGTTCCGCCAGATTTCGACTGATCCGAACAATCGCCTTGAGGTCCTTGGTGCAAGTAAAACAATGCGCAAAAACACAAGATGCCGACAAATGCTCAGGGTCCCAATCAATGATTCCCGCCAGTTGGATTCCCTGTCGGTTCGGAAAACTAACCCGCTTGCTTCTACGCATTGTCGTCATCCTGGCGTGATGGAAACAAAGTGGTAAACAAATTGCGGCTTCCTAGCATTTTGGTGGCAACCAGCGATTCACCAGCTTTAAATCCGCTGGCCGTTCCGACGGCAATCGCGGTACTCTCGACCCGCCGAAAAACGTATTCCTTTTCTGGCGGAAATTGAGTTTTGTAACACCGAATCGATTCGATTTTGCGTTCCAGCGTTTTCGAAATATCAAACGTAAACTGACCCGCACGCGTCTCCGAAAAATTGGGTTCGAAAGCCAGGCGAAAATACAACTGGGCGGAAATCGTATGAACCGGCAAGTCTTCAAACACGTCGTCCCATTTGGTTAGGCGACTATAAAACACTGCGGCGTCGACAATCTGCATCGCTTGCCAGTGATCGGGAGAAGCCATCGGCGTTTTGTCGCCAAATGAAACCACAATTTTGGGACGGAATTTGCGAAACTCTTTGGCCAGCGCGACTCGTGCCTCAAAAGAATCGAACAATTTACGATTAGGCAAATCGAGTATCACACGCTGCTGGACGCCCAATACCTGGGCAGCGGCCTGAGCTTCTGCCAAACGCACCTCAGGACCGGCACTCAACGGAGTCGGTTCGCCATCAGTCAGATCAACAATACCAACCTTGTATCCCTGGTCGGCCATCTCCGCCAACATCCCGCCACACGCAATTTCCACATCGTCCGGATGCGCTCCCACCGCGATGATGTCCAGTGGTTCATAAGCTTCACTCAAAAACCCGCTCCCGTTCCCAGAATTTGACACGAATAAATATGCATTTACATATTTATACTCAAATCTGTTTCGGCCACGAGTGCCGACGGCAAAACCTGGCAATCAAGCCATCAGTTTTTATGTCAGTCGTTCAGCGAGTGAAAAGAATCGTGATGGATTTCAAGCCATGATTCCTATAGGTAGAGTTGATTAAATATGAGCGGCGAGGCGCTAGCCGCCGGTCCGAGGCGCGAACGAACCGGCGGCTAGCGCCTCCCCGCTCAGCTCAAATTCACAGCTTTCCGATTTAATCAAAGCTACCCAAAGCCGGGTGCGCAATCACTTGTTGCTCTTTGTTTTTCTCGTGTGCTTGAGGACCACCGTGTTTTGCTCATTCGCATCACCAATCGTTTGATGCCAGGCAATCTCGAAATGGTCGTCATCCACCGACGTCAAAACGGTTCGCGTTCGCATTCGTTTGTCGCTGGCCGGATCGGTTCTTTCACCGACAAACTCAATCGATTTTTTGTCTTTGGTCGGTTTTCCATTTCGAACTTCGACGGCTGTGTTCATACTGTCCAGATGGATTTCAGTAAACTGCTTGGTCGTGTTGTCATACCCCAAAATCTGAATCACGGTGAAAGGTTTGCCAAACAATTTGCTTTCGTATTTCTGCTGTAAAAATCTTCCCCCCAAAATCATCTTTGCCGAACATTTCGATTTTCCTTCGTTCCATTTTTCGCCGATTTTGAATTTCACGACGACCTCCCATTCTCCAGCCAATTTTTGCAACATCTTGTGTTGATCCGCTGGCTGGCCAGCTTTGATCGCTTTTTGCAACTCCTCGTCTTGCCCGATGGCGATCGACGTTAAACAAATTGATAGACATAAAATCGAGATCAATGTCGGTATCGCATTTTTGTTCATGGAAATATCCTCGTAACAATGGATGTAAAAAAACTGATTATTTCGATGACAGGCAAAATCGGTTGCCGTCGGGATCGACCAGGATGACAAACGTGCCCCACTCTTGAACCTGAGGTTCGCCTTCGAATTTCACGCCGCGTTCCGAAAGGGTTTTATATGTTGTGACCACATCGTCGCTGTAAAAAGTGATGTTTGAAAATTTGCCGATTTGATCTTCATGGCCCTCAGGCGTAAACAGCACAAGCTTGGTTTGCGCTCCGGGTATTTTGAGTTCAATCCAACGTTGTTTCTCATCAAACGGCTGATCCGTCGCAACTTTGAAGCCGAGGCAGTTAGTAAAAAACTCTAATGATCTGTCTTGATCACTGACGCAAATGCTGGCAAATTTAATTCCTTGTATCACTTTGTTCTCCAACCGTTGATTTCTAAAACTGTTCCGCGTGCCAAACGGCGAGCGAATTCGAAGCAAAATGTCATTGCTCTTGTGAGGACATTTAACTTGCGATGGAACTTGGAATCCAGACGGGAATTAACTACTATAGAATTTATTGCTATAGATAAATTTTGCGAGTTCGCTTGGAAAATCACAGGAGTTCAAAAGCTTTGAAGATTGATTTGGATCCGTATCTGGTGGAAACGTTGATGCCTGATCTGGTCGGGCACGACCGACGGCCTTCGGCGTATTTGGTGTTTCTGTTCCTGTGGTTTGAAGCCAGGAAAGCAAAAAACAAACCCGTTCAATTTAGTCTGCGAGAGATCGCCGAAGCGACGGGTATTTCACGGCGGTCGGTTCAGTCGGCCGTGGCAACACTCAAGCGACGTAAACTGATTCAAATCAGCAAGTCATCGAAGACCGACGCCCCAGCGTACAAAGTGTTGTGTCATTGGAAAAAACGACGGTAGGGCCGGTTCCCACCGGCCAATCAAACAAACGGCCGGTGGGAACCGGCCCTACTTGATTCTTACAAATAATCTCAACCCGACTCATTTTGCGTGCCACTGGCTCTGCCAGTGTTTTGGTTAGTGAATTGTGATTGTCAAATATGAACGAAATAAGTTGATGGGGTAACCATTGGCAAAGCCAGTAGCACCCGACCGTGTTTGTAAGTCGATGTAATCCATGAAATTTCCAGGTGTCGGGGAAGATCGGATTACCGGAGCACGTTCGAAATTTTGTGTTGACATTCATCGACCAATCTTTTACTTTGTATCACAAAGTTTATAATCATTCGAGAGAAAACCATGAAACCTGACGAAGCTATGTCGCGAATCGATTCAATTTACGCGACTTTGCAGCGCACGGCCCACTACAAAGGTTATCGATCAGGGTCGATCCTGGTGACAGCCTGTTTAGGAATCGCTGGTGTGATCATCCAGTCGCTGTGGATCGACGATCCAGTTCGAAATATCGATGCGTATCTTTGGCTTTGGTTTTCCATCGCTTTGCTCAGTTTCGTCATTGGCAGCTGGCACGCCTGGTCCAAACCGGCGACCACTTCTGGCGAAAAATCTCGACGGCAATCCGCATTCCTGCAACTGATCCCGCCGCTGGTTGCCGGTGCGGTTTTAACCGTCATCATCGCGGATAAATTCTCACAATCGATCTGGATGCTCCCCGGTTTGTGGGCCATTTTTTTTGGGTTGGCATTGTGTGCGACAGCGTCAATGCTCCCCAAACAGGTGTTGATTCCCGGTGCGTACTTTGTCGGCACCGGATTATGGTTCATCTTGTTCGGTGATTCTTTTGCGCCACTGTCGCCTTGGCAAATGTTGGTTTCATTTGGCATTGGGCAAGCTTTGAATGCATTGGTCATCTATTGGACGATTGAACGTCTACAGCATCGCGTGGGAGAGCAACCATGACTGCCGAAGGACGATTTGCGTTCCCCGGTCTCAACCGACTGCTTCACGAACCCGCGCGTCTCAGTGTGATGACGGCACTGATGGCGCAGCCGGATGGTATTTTGTTTCCCGATTTGAAAGTACTGTGTGATTTGACCGACGGAAATTTAAATCGCCACTTGGCAGCCTTGCGCGAAGCCGGTTGTATTGAACTTTGGAAACGCGGTGCAGGACGCAACAGGAAAACGTTGATCAAAGCAACGGCATCGGGCCGTAAACAATTTTTGCTGTATCTGGAAAAACTCGAAACGGTGGTGCGAGATGCGGGCGCAGCGGCTCAACGATCGGCCGGCAAGTCGTCGCAATCCAGCCTCGGTTTGGCTTCCGATTCACCTCTGAACTAGGCGAAACAACAAAAAAGCATCCAGGTCAGGCCATCATTTGCCATTTTACTTTGCACTACAGAGACAAAAGGGAACGATCACAATGAAACAATACGATGTCGTTGTCATAGGCACCGGGCTGGCGGGTTTGGAAGTCGCCCGTTCGCTGGCCGTTCTGGGGAAAAAAGTTCGTTTGGTCGATGCCAAGGCTTCGCTGGCAGACCGAGTTCACACCACCGGTATTTTTGTCCGGCGTACTTTGGAAGATTTTAAATTTCCGAAAGATTGTCTAGGGCCAGTTGTTCGCGACGTGTCGCTCTATGCTCCCAACGGTTCGCGGTTCAGTCTCAGCAGCGCGCAAGACGAGTTCCGCGTCGGTCGCATGAAAAAAATCTATCAAACCTGGCTCAATCAATGTCGGACGACGGGAGTTGAAGTTTCACTCAATACACGATTCGAAACACTTTCGTCATCCGGCTCGTCGAGTTATGTACGTCTCCGCTCGAACGGCCAGCAAGAAAAGATCAAAACGCGTTTCACGATCGCCGCTGACGGCGCCCAATCACACGTCGCTCCAGCGCTGGGGCTTTCGGAAAACAAAAAATGGATTGTCGGATTCGAGGAGGTTTACGAGGCTTCGGCTGGGCCGCCGCGATCCGAACCGCGATTTCACTGCTTGATCGATCCCGTGTTAGCTCCCGGTTACATTGCCTGGTTGGTCGACGACGGTGAAGAAACGCATTTGGGCGTGGGCGGGAATCCGAAACAATTTGAGCCGAAAAAAGCCCTTGCCGAATTTAAATCGTGGGTCCATCGGCACTTGGATTTCGAAACAGGCCGGCGGATCGAACAACGAGGCGGTCGAATTCCCGTCGGAGGTCTTCTGCCCCAAATCTACAACCACCACGGCATGCTCGTTGGCGATGCTGCTGGTGCGGTATCTCCATTGACCGCCGGCGGATTGGACCCATGTTTGCGCCTGTCCCGCAGCGCAGCAATCCTGCTCAACGAATACTTGGCAACCGGCCAATTCTCGGCGCTCGACACCTATCACGGTTCGCGATTGCGAAAACGATTTTTTAAACGGCTGTTGATGCGCCGTGTTCTGAGCTCAATTCGCTCCAGAAAAATGGTGAACTTGTTCTGGCCGATGTTGAATAACCGCGCGGGACGTGCGTTCGCACATCAAATCTTTTTTGGCCGCGGTTCGTTTCCTGATCTGTTGTCGTCTGAAAAAACGTCACTGGTGGACTGGGACGTTTCTGTACAGCCGACTTGACCCGCGAACAAGCCGCAAACCGCGTAGTCTTGATTGGACAGGATCAACAGGATCGGCGGTAACTTATTTTGCTACGATGTTTATCCGTAAAAATGTCATTGGTCGTGGCGCTGACGACCAACGATGTCATCTAGCGCCTCATCCCAATCAATTCGATCGAAATCAAAATGCGCCCGGTTGATAAAGCCGACGCGGATTGGATCGCAGCTATCTGTCGATGAGCAGCCATTTCTTGGCAGTTGGTGGTTTCATCAAAAAATGCCGTTTTGGTTCTTTCGACCGGAGAGCTTGTAGAAATTCAAAAGGAATGTTAACCCAAATGGAATCGTTTGAATGGAATCCCAATGTTCTGCTATTCGTCCGTCTTGGATCTTCCAATAGTCAATAATAATCATTCCCTTCTTGTCGTCCCCTCGATGTTTCGCTTTGAGCGTACAATGCGAGTGAAACATCACAAGATCGCCATCAGCCATAATTTGTTTCACATCGTACCCGTATTCAGGATACCGCTTGGAAAACTGCTCGACAAATTTCACCAACCCGGAAATACCATCAGGTATTGCCGAGTTATGTTGGACGTAAAGGTCGTTGTCAAATTTTTCCATCACGTACTCAAAGTCGTGATTGTTCATCAGGTGTTGAACAAAATCAGAAACCAATTCAACATTCTGTTTCTCGGTTTCTGTCCAATGGTCTCGAAAAAGAGCTTGAAAATCTATTTTCAGGGGGGACATTGTTTTCCTCAAATTTATTTCGGTTCAGTTAAATTCATGAGCAAGGCAGAACACAATCTACGCAATGTATAGATTAGGGACCGATCGGTCAACAAATCCTTACGCTCATCCCGAAAAAAAATTGAGATTTTTGGACTGAGCGGTTCCTAATACGTATAATTTGAGAAAACCTCTGTGAAAAACGACAAATGGATACAAGCAAAATGAAGGGACGCCCCCGTGAATTCGACATGAACGAAGTGCTGGATGCGATGATGAATGTCTTTTGGGAGAAGGGGTACGAGGGTACATCGCTTGCTGATATTTTGGATGCTACCGGGCTTCAAAAGGGCAGTCTCTACAAGGCTTTTGAAAACAAACAGGAAATGTTCCAAAAGGCCCTTGAACGATACATTGCCAATAATCATGCCGACAAAAAGGAAATCATTGAAAAAGCCGACAGTCCTTTGTCAGGAATCGAAGCCATGCTCAAAAAGGTCGTCGCAGAAGCCTGTAGTAAAGAAAATGACCATCGCGGTTGTTTGGCAGTTCGATCGATGATGGACCGCACGTCTCACGATGAGGGCGTCGTCGACATTCTAGATGCGTGTGTTTCGTCGGCAGAAAAAGGACTGACTGAGTTGATTGAGGCTGGACAGGCGATTGGTGAAATTCGAAATGATCTATCCGCAAAGATGTTGGCCGAAGCACTGTATTGTTTAACATCTGGAATGTTGGCTACATCACGTATTACAAGAACGAAGGCTCGGACCGATCGGTTAGTTGCCTTTGGTGTGGAAATGCTGTCGGCACGATAGTTTCTTTGCAGGACAGTTAGACAAACAATCAGAAAAAATTCCACCACGTTAGCATTGTTTTCCAAAACGGATGGTGAATCATCACTGCCGCCAGCAACAACGCCGTGAACCGGTGTTCCATTCGATTCCACAACGGTGAAATCATTCGAATAATGCTGAACATGACGATGAAAATCAGAGTCACTTGCAAAAGTCCTTGCCATCCAATCACGCACCCGGTCAACGCGAATGCCAGAGTCAATGTTGAGGCATGCTTGATGAATGGAAGCCGCCCAAGTCCGACGCCGACGACAGCTCCGGCAACACCACCAATCACTAGCTTCAGTAACTGATCGATGATCGGAGGAATTTCAAACGCAAGGGGAGTCTGTGCCAAGGTTGGAACTGGTTGCATCAACGTGAATACCGAAGCAGGAATTAGCATTAAAAAAAACACCAACAAGATGTGCCGTATTCTGATAACCTGGCGATCCCATTCGAACAAAGCGAGTGTCAGCAAAACGCACATAAACAGTGAGTGATAAACATATATCCCGATTGCTGGCCATTTAGGATACAGAATCATCCAGAGCATGCCTGTGTGAAGATAGGTTTCAAAGAATGGTACATTCGGACAACCGGCCACCAGTTGGTACAGAAAAAGTGATCCGAATATCGCAGCGCCAATCAATTCCACCAACAGATAACGTATGGGAATATGTTGCTGACAATTGCGACATTTTCCGGAGAGATTGATGTAGCTGTAAATTGGCAGGTTATCGATCCGCCTGATCTTGGCGCCGCATTGCGGACACTTCGAGTCACGAAGACCGACTGGTTCGCCTCTTGGAATGGCGTAAGCAAGTACGTTCAGAAAGCTTCCCGTGCAAGCTCCCAGATAAGTGAATACTCCAAATACTCCGAACTTCGCCGCGCGAAAGCTGATTTCGTTGAACCAGTTCCAATCAGGATCGAGAACAACTCGATCCGATTCGGTCTCCGTTGCCGCTTCCAGAAAATACATCACAACGGGAACGCCCAAGATATAGATCCCAGCAGCCGCTGCCAACAATCCCCAAAAAAGGGATCTCGTTAAATTAAAACGTTTGCCACTGGACCAACGACTGATTTCAAAGACACCTGCAAGGCCAAGGCAGACCAGCAGAAGGTAAGCCGGCAATCCGGGACGAGAGTTTTCAATATCGACGACATAGTTGGAATTGATGATCACCGATGCGACATTGATGGTCAGAATAATCAATATGCCGATCCTGACAATCGGAATACCCCTGGTGACAAATATCATGGCCAGTAAAGCTGCCGTGACGACCAGAAATATGTATGCATAACGATGGCTGAATGTTTCAATCGCGAAAAAAATCAACAATGGAACGATCACCAACAATAAAAACATTCTTCCATATTCGCCGAGTATGGATTGGGAATAGGGGCTTTTGTTTTCCGTCAATAGCTGGTTTGTATTTTCGGGATCGTTCATGTCACATCAGCAACGATAAAAATTCGAGGATTGAAGTAATTTTGAAAATATCTCACAGATTTACGAAGTACATCCTTCCGCTATCGAGTTACAACAATTGCATTTACATTCATTACAGCAGCTGCATTTGCATCCAAAGCGACGGTTAAATAGATGGGCACAAAACAGGAGCAGTCCCCCAAGCGGCGTCAATAATGTTCCCAGACGGTCGAGTAAATCCGATTGCAGTGTTGTTCGGGGTGACAAAGCCAGAGCTGTGTGGTGAATTTCTGGATCACCAGAGTTGCAAATCTTGCATCGTTCACAAACAGGATTTTGCCTGACATTGGTTTTTGAATCTCCAGCTGGGTTGTCACTGACGCATGTAGGCATGCAATCCCCTGCTACTCCAAATGCTGTGCAAGTGATGAACACTAAACCAACAGCGCCAACAATCGTTGGCAGCCAACTGCCATGTTTTTTGAATCCTGGTACAAAAGAAATGATCGCGATCAAGAAGCAAGCCGAAGCGATCCATTTGTAAATCGACTCATCGGCCAGAAAGTTCAGTCCCAGCGTAGACAAGTATGCGACAACGAACGGCATTGCGGCACATTGGATGGCGCACCCGATTGGGACCAGCTCAAACACCCAATCTCTCGATGAAGATGAATTGTTTTCGATTGAAACCGTCGGTGTTAACGACGTTTGAAATTTCAGATTACCCATTCTTGCGTTTCTTCAGAGCTTTCATCGTTTACGATTAGTGAGACGTAACTCTTGATCAAGTGACTGGAAAATTTTCGGACTTTCCCTGTGATTCAGCAGCGACGCGCGCATTGAGGCAGCGCAGGCGCTGACTCGAAAATCAAGACAAGAAAAGCTTGGGCGTGAATTTCTCAAGACCCAATCGAATCCTGATCAATCAGTCAAGAACACGAGCTAAAGACTAAATCTAGAAACAATGTGGCGGTTCACGCGCACTGGGTCGAATAGACGTTTTGGTCCCGCCAGGCATCAATGCTTCGTCAGATGCCCGGATTAGATCAATCGCATTTAGTGCAATTTCTGGATGAATTATTTCATGATACTGATCAAAAAACCTGCAGAAAGCACATTCGCCATCGCAAAACAGATGGTCCCCAGCAGCTGAGAAAGATTCGAAGTTGTCACCAGAACCCGAGCAGGAATTGCAACAACAAGAACAGTTGGCGTAATCAGAGTGCAATCCGAATATTGGGAGTCTATGGACCGACGACCCTAGATTCACCAGAGGAATCAGGATTGCAAGTATTCCAAGGGAGAAATAACGATTGCGCATCAAGCCAACTATGTGGTACTTTCTGCGGCCCGACAAGATCTGTTGGAGTGTATTTGAATCTCTCCCCAAGTCAATGGATAGTACCCTTTTTTTCCAAAGTAAGGATCACGGAGTCCCAATTATTAAGAATCCGAAAAACCTGCGAACCTAGATTCAAATAGCGGCGTAAGAAATGATGCTGAACCCGTCGCGAATCAGACAACATTCCAAGTGTTCGCAACAATTTCATCCTGTTGCGTTCCATCTGTTTTGTTGTATTGGTCGGTGATTAACGGTGGTTTCCTGCGACAAATTCAGATGTCCAAAATCACCAAAACGGAATCATGGCCAGACTTACTGAAACAGACTATCGAGCAGCCCAGGAACAATATTCCGAGGCAAGACAAAACAATCACATTGAGACGGCATGTTCGGATGAGTTGCAGAATCTGTATCGCTCCATCTGCAAAACGGCGATTGTCGCTATAACACTTGCCATTTTTGCCAGCCTGATTTTACCGATAATATTTTTGATTCCTGAATTGGGACTTTTGGCCGCGGCCGTTGCATTTTTGGGTGTGGTTTTCGGTTTGATTGCCACGTTCAAAATTCGGAAATATCCGGAAGAATTGATCGGTAAAAAAGCTGCGAGCATCGGACTTTTTGGCTCGATTGCAGTAATGGCGATTGGAATAGGCTACTACGGCTATATCTATGCAACTGAAGTTCCCGAGGGTTGTGAACGCATTAATTTCACCATGTTAAAACCGGACAAACATAAAGACGAAGTCTATCCAGAAGAAATGGAAAAATACGATGGCAAACGGGTGTTCTTGAAGGGTTTCGTCCGACCAAGCGATCGAAAACTTGGGCTTAAGAAATTTATTCTGGTCGGCGATTTCGGCTCCTGCTGTTTTGGTGGAACTCCGAAATTGACTGATATGGTAGCCATCGAACTCAAGGATGGACTGAAAGCGAATTACTCATTTCGCGTTCGACGAATTGCCGGAATTTTTCGTCTTCATAAATCTGGTAAAACTGTCAACGAAGACGGAGTTCCGAATGTGATCTACAGTATTGAGGCCGACTACATCAAATAGCATTCGCAACAATGCCTCCGTGAGCGGCAAGGCGCTAGCCGCCGGTGGACCCTCAAATACCGGCGGCTAGCGCCTTGCCGCTCACATCAAATTCACAGCTTTCCGATTTAATCAATGCTGCCTAGCGCCTTGCCACTCACAGATGTCAGGAACAATCATTGCAATGACCGCGAAGGAGGATTTCGGTAACCTCTCCAAATTCTTTGCTAAGTCGCAAACTGCCAGCCGTTAGTTTGACATTGCCCATGCACGACACAACTCCACAGTCAACACATACGAAATGAGGGTGTGCTGAACCGTCGTGATCATCTTCCGAAATCAGCTCGAACCTCCAAACGTGATCACCCAATTCAGTGCGTCGCAGCAAGCCAGCTCCAACCATATCGTTCAGGTTCCGAAATACAGTTGCTTTGTCGACTCCCGAGCCTTGTAACTCATTGACAACCTCTGCATGAGTCAACGGCGAAGACGCTTCGATCAGCAATTTCAGTGTTGCGATTCTGGCTGGAGTAGCCCGCAAACCGACATCGCGAATTGCCAACTTTATGGTATCCAGATTATTTGCCTTACGATCATTCATTCAATGCGGTCTTTGATAGTGACTACCCGTGAGATTAATTTTACTCGTAGATGCCAATTTACCACTACTGGCCGTATTCGTCATGTGCAAACCGTTTAATGCACAGGTTGAAACCAGAAAACTAATTCGCTTGTTTCGGCCAGAAATCCCGCAAAATCAAACATCCAATCACATCTCGATTGTTTTGCAATCACCTAACACTTGCAATCAAATTGCATTTACGTATATTGTGCACTAAAGTTTGGCATGCATAAAGGCATAAAATTTGTTCTTTCATGCCACACGAAATCCAAATTGAAAAATCACTCCAGTTACCTTTTGCGCAAATCGCAGGTGACAGTGGCGCTCTCGGGTAATACCAGTGTGAATATTCCACGCAAGTTTGCAGGAGAATAACGTATGACTTCGGTCGAAATATCAGCAGATTCCCAATCCGAATTGAAAACAGCCAGCAATTCGACGTGGCGTGATTGGATGGGCATCGTCGCATCCGTTGGATGTGCGATTCACTGTGCGGCAATGCCCTTTGTAATCGCTTATCTTCCTGCTTGGGGACTTAGCTTTCTTGCTGACGAATCATTTCACAAATGGATGGCACTGATTTGTTTCCTGATTGCCACCGCCGCTTTTGTTCCAGGAATCCGAAAACACGGAAACTGGTTGCCCATTTCAATTGGTGCATTTGGGTTGGTCTTTATCACCTTTGCAGCGTTTGGATTGGCAGGCGAATGCTGTCCCGCGTGCGAGGAAAAAAAATCGTCACCGCAGAGCGAATCGGTTGTTGCCACGTCAGGATGTGAAAACTGTGAACACTGCGAAGAGTGCCAGCAAACAGAATCAGCGCATTCGAGTGAAGATGCATCTTTAGTCGGTGTAGCTTCTGACGTCGAAACCGAAAAAAATTGGCTCTCACGGCTCGCGCCCTGGATTACTCCTTTTGGTGGTTTGCTGCTGGTCTCTGCACATCTTTTGAATCGGCGAATGGGTTATTTGTGCAGCTGTTGCGTCTCAAAATCGAGTTTGGAAAACGCGGAGTAGTTTTTTTCCATCTTCGGGAATGATTGAGAGGGACGGTGTGACTTGGATATTAATTGTTCGTTGGTTCTTTCGCGTTCTCAAACATTAAATCAATTGCTTCAGTATTTTCGCTGGTGTGGGTGAAATCACCCCCGATGTAGTGAAATACTTTTCGGTGCATCGCGTTATAGTCTGCCTTCGTCCCTAAAACATAAATATCTGACCCAACGTATCGCAGTACGACCGCTTCATCAGAGACGCCTTCCTTTTTTGAAGGGATCTTCGATCCATCTTCAAAGCGAAAATCGATATCGATCAGGCCGCCCACGTGGTTAACGAGCGGAATCACCTGCACCTCGACATATCCATTTTTGTTGGGGCGATATACAAAATGACGTTTGCCATCCTCAATTGCATCCAAGTTTTCATCAAATAGCGTTTCCTTGATTAACAACGGACCTTGGTAGCCATTAGGAACAGATATTTCGTAGGTCGGAGTTGGATTGCGATAAAGTCGAATAACGGCATCATAACTAGCGTTTTCGTTCGGCGGAATTAACTCCAATGGAATTCTTTGGTGTCGTGAAAACAATGATCCAACACTTCGCTTGTTGAAACCATCCGCAGCAACTGTCCAACTTGGACCATTGAAATTTGCAATCGGGATTGTGCACTCGCCACTACTGTCTGTCATGCACGTTTGATCGTTTGGCTTGTTGATCGATAGTGGTCGAGGACCAATCAGCAAGCTCCCCCGATAATAGGATATTTTTACTTGTGCATTCTCAATCGGCTGGTTGGTTTCAGCATCGACGACGAGAATATCAACCGGCTTTTTCGAGTATTTCGATACGGTTACACAACCACTATGCGTCAACAGCGACAAAGCAACGCAAAGATACATCAGCAATTCAGACCGTTTGAACATTGTGGTTCATTACAGACGTCAGTAAATTTCGTCAATCTCATCTGCCGTATTTGCAGCAATCCCTTCACCAATTTGCACCTACACAATGTGATAGCTTTTTCACTGACTTGTTATCAAAACATCGAGACAGCCATTAAGCTGTTGGGCGGTTACCTACCATCCGATTTATTCGGACAAGCTGGCAGCAACCGACCCTAACCGTATTTGACAGGATGGACATGATTGACAGGATCAGTTTGGGACATCCGGTTGATCCTGTTCATCCTGTCAATGTTTCGGCAAGATTGCCAGGAGAGTTAGCGTCTTGCTGCTCACAAATACCTTGCCCAGGTCTGCCAGCTCGTCTCAATACGGCTCGATGAGTTGGACTTCTTACAAAACACAAAATGAGCCAAAACGAATCTTGGAAAGTTTTTTGGAATTTTGATGCTTTTTTTCAGAAACACAACGAGATCCGCCACTTGAAATACAATATCTCCCAGGCCAAACAACCTCTGGAGAATTGTGAAATGAAACTGCTAACACCTGATCGAATACCGACCATTATTTTTACGTTGCTGTGTTGTATTGTCGTTCCATTTTTTAATTCGCCCGCACACGCGCAGAACAAAGAGTTGTCTGCCAAGCAATGGCAAGAAGATTTGCGGTTCCTTCAGAAAACAGTCCATCGCGATTATCCGTTTTTGTTCAAAAAAGTATCTGCCGACCAATTCAACAAGGCCGTTGAAAAACTGTATCAAGAAATGCCACAGCTGAAGCAACACGAAGCGGCCGCAGGCTTGTCCCGGATCGTGTCGATGTTCGGATATGGACATACACGACTGGGGCTGGAACGGTCGCCGCTCCAATTCCATTATTTGCCGATCAAGCTCTACCAGTTCAAAGACGGCGTCTATGTTCAAGCAGCCCACAAAAAATATGCGTCAGCACTGGGTGCCAAGGTCATTGATATCGAAGGAGTCGCTATCGAGGATGCCATACAAAAAATTCGTCCCGTCGTGCCCGTCGAAAATGATCAATACATGAAAGAATTCGGATTCATCTACATGCGCGTTCCAGAAATTCTACACGCCCAACGCATTACCAAAACGCTAAAAAAGTCGATCACATTCAAACTGGAGCGTGATGGTAAAACTTTTTCACAAAAATTCGAAGCTCAAAAGCGAGGTCACACTCCAACGCGGTTCGGGGTTATTCAACCCAACGATCAATGGTTGGATTCGCGAAAACAGGGAACGACTCCGTTGTATCTGAAAAACCTGAACAAAATCTATTATTTTGAATATTTGCCAGAACACAAAACACTGTACGTTCGACATAGCCAAATTCGTGACGATGCTGCAGAGGCAATCCCCCAATTCTATCAACGCGTTTTTCAATTTATCGAAAACAACGATGTCGAAAAACTGGTTTTGGATGTTCGTTTGAATTCGGGAGGCAACAACTACAAAAACAAACCGATTGTTACCGGTTTGATCTCTTGCAAAAAAATAAATCAGACTGGGAAATTGTTTGTGATCATTGGTCGTCGCACGTTTTCAGCCTGCCAAAACCTGGTCAATGAAATTGACACCTACACCAACGCGATATTTGTAGGCGAGCCTACGTCGGAGAACATCAATTTTTACGGTGACAATCGACCCGTGATGTTGCCCAACAGCAGAATCCCCGCGTACCTTTCGTTTGCCTGGTGGCAAGACAAACCGCAATGGGAAAACGCTCCTTGGCTCGCACCCGATCTAGCCGTCGAGTCGAGTTTCGAAGACTATCAAACCAACCGAGATCCAGCGCTGCGGGAGATTCTCAATTTTTCGAAAGACAGCTTTGTGGCTAATCCGATGGCCACACTCAGAAAATTATTCGAAGCTGGCGATATGGACAAATTGGAAACGCGTGCTCGCCAATTAATTACCGACAAACGCTATCGATATCTCGATTTGGAATCCAAAATCAATCAAGCCGGCTACGATTTGATGAGGTCGGGCTCCGTTCCCCAAGCGAAACAGGTCTTTGGTCTCAATACAAAATTGTTTCCGAAATCCGCCAACACCTGGGACAGCTTGGCGGAATCATATTTGAAAGCCGGCGAAAAAGAAAAAGCAATCGAGTATTACCAAAAAGTAATCCGCATGGACCCCAAAGGCAAAACGGGAGCCAACGCAAGGCAAATGTTGCAAAAAATTCGTTCCGGTGGAAAAGCGCCTTGAGAACCGATGTCGCGTTTTTTCACTTGACCATTGCATCTCCTGAGCGTTTCAAAAAAGACAAATCCAAATTCCGTCAGTGAACGGTTAAACCAATCACAGCGGCGACCAGATGGTCGTGTTAACAATGGCATCAACCAACGAACCACTTTTTTATTGATTTATTTAAATTGGAAATTCAAATGAACAAACTTGTTATCGGATTAATCGGACTCGCATTGATCTTTACCGCCACACAAACCGCACACTCACAAGACAAAGAGAAAAAGAAAGAAATCGAGTTGGTCAAACGTGCCTGTCTCGATTACGTCGAAGGCGTCTACGAAGTGAAACCGGAATTGATCAAACGAAGCGTTCACCCGGACATGAAAAAATATGGCTATTGGCACGACAAGAAAAATGAAAAATACCGCGGGACAGCAATGACATTCCAACAGCTGGTCGACCTTGCTGGAAAATGGAACAAAAACGGTCGCGTCGGCAAAGACGCTCCCAAAAAAGTTGTCGTTTACGATGTGCTCGATAAAACCGCCACCGCCAAATTAACTGCCGCTTGGGGCACGGACTATTTTCATTTGGTAAAAGTTGACGGGAAATGGAAGATCTATCATGTCCTATGGCAATCACCGCCGGCCACCAAAAAGACAAGCGGTTAAATAAAAAAAATCGACCAGACGCAAAGTTGCTAAACATGCTGTAAAAGTCTGGCCGAAAATGCGCAACTTGTGTTTTTCACGAGTTGCGCTGATCCGCACTTTGGGTTTGCACCCTGTTAAGTGCAAGAATGAATGCAGCTTGCAGCTAGGTTCTTTCAGCCAATTTTCAAGAATTTTGAATTTGCTTGAATCAATCGACGGGTGCCACTGGCTTCGCCAGTGATTGCCAATCAACTCAGTGTTTATTTCATTCAATAAAACACTTAACAACCACAATTCGGCAACCAGAACACTGGCAGAGCCAGTGGCACCCAAATTTACTGTGTTTACTGTGCTCAAAACCACTCGCTGGCGCTTCGTGCTTGTATCAACCACAAACGAATCAAGACGACGCGATGGAAAGCGGTTTTTGTAGTTGGCCAGCGGCCTTTTTTGAATCGCTTTTGGGAATCAATTTGTCGCGTAACAACAATGTCGGTGATTCGATCAGTTTGGCCATGGCGATACCGACAACCAATGAGCCGAGCATGTAAATCGCGGCGTAGACGAGCCAGGAACTCGACAAAGGTTCCGGCAAGAATTTCAAAATGATCGGTGCGAACCAACTTTGCATAGGCATGTGCCAAAGATAAATCGAATAGGAAAATGCGCCGATTTTCCCAGCAGTTCGCAGGATCGGCGAATCTGGCAACTGGAGATTCAACATTCCGACAAGGATCAATCCACTGCCAACATAAAACAGGATGACGCCGAATACGGGAATCCACCAGGTTGTCTCAACCGGACAGACAAACGCGGGCAACAACAACAACGCTCCCAAACCGATCAATACGATCTTGAACCAAGATTTTTCGATGTGCAGCCGATTTGATGTATGCCAAAAATACGCCAGCAGCACGCCGAAAAACAGCGAATCGATCCTGAGATGGGTCACCATCAAATGGTGTTTAAGATTGGCATCTGGTAGGTAAACGCTATTGACCATTCGCATGATCAGACATGCCAATGCCACCCAACAGAAAACCTTGGGAATCGATTGAAATGTTTCTCGAGTCGAACCGCGCGAATTCCACAACGCGAAAACCAGGACCAACAGTGACAACAAGATGTAAAAATGCTCTTCGACCGCCAACGACCAGGTATGATTCCACAGCGCGGGAAAGTAGTTTTGCACAAACAACAACTCGCTGATGATTTTGGTCCCGTCGGCCTGCGCAGAAATCACCCATTGGAAAACGATGGTGAACAAGATCAGCGCCCAAAATGGCGGATAGATTTTAAATCCTCGGCGGATCAAAAAACGCTTGATGTCGACCTTGTCTGTTTTTTGATGTTCCTGAAACAGCAGGCCTGACACCAGGAAACCGCTCAAGACGAAAAACAAGTCGACACCGATCCATCCGCCGCGCTGCCAAACCAGGCTCCAGGTCGCTCCCCAGCCGCTGACGGACTCGGGACATGGCGTCATGTGTCGCCCCATCACCAGCAAAACGGCGACGAATCGCAGCAGGTCGAGTTCGAGGATACGACGCATGAAATTCCTTGTAACAATTTGATTCACCGAAACGTACGTCCTTCGGTGCGTTAATGTGTTACAAGACAAGTCGCGCGTTCAGATTTTTTTCGTTTCGTTCGGGTTATGCTAAATTTGCTGGCAAATCAAAAATCGGCTTGGATCCACAATCTTAACAACGGGTCTCCAAGCCGACCGTTGCGGTCCCGTTTGGAGAGAAAGACCGCAAGTTGTTGCAGTAACGCGCAGCGCGATACAACCATTTTTGTCATCGTGCCAGCGGCAGTCCGCTTGCCATCAAACCGAAAAACGGTGCTCGCTGTCGACAAGCAAATTTTCAATAGGGCCGGTTCCCACCGGCCGTTTTATGAATTGGCCGGTGGGAACCGGCCCTACTCGAATTTCTCGATTCGCTACTTGCCAGCGGGCTTGCCGCCAGAGCTAGTCGACTCGCTGTTTGGCTTTTTCTTTTCAACTGGCTCGAATCCAAATTTCTTGCCCTTGTCGACTGCCGGAATCCCGTTAGCCAACCACTGTGGCTCTGGAGCATCCTGCAGATAATGATCGAAAAACTGCTGCATCCGCCGTGCAAAGTCAATTCGGTTTTCCGGCTTCATGACCCAGTGAGGTTCGTCGTTGTAGTTGAGCATCCAAGCCGGTTTGCCGAGTCGTCGCATCGCAACAAACAATTCGATGCCTTGGTACCACGGAACAGCGGTATCTTTGTCGTTGTGCAAAATTAGCAACGGCGTTTGAATTTTGTCCGCAAAGAAGACCGGCGAATTTTCAAGGTACAAATCGCGGGCTTTCCAAAGGGTTGCACCGATTCGCGATTGAGTTTTCTCGTACTGGAACATGCGGCTCATGCCGCTTCCCCAGCGGATACCACCGTAGGCGCTGGTCATGTTACTGACCGGAGCTCCCGATTCAGCACAAGCAAAAATATTGGTTTTAGTCACCAAGTAGGCAATTTGATAACCGCCCCAACTGTGTCCCTGGACGCCAATTTTTTTCTCGTTAACAAATCCCATATCCACAACGTGTTTGACTCCTGGGACAACCGCGTTGTAGGCCGATTGACCAGGGTAACCCACTTTGTAAGGAATATCTGGAATAAAGACGATGTAACCTCGACTGACATAAAAACTGTGATTGATGATCGAACGTCCAGCCGCAGGCGCCCAGTAACGATGCAAATTGTCACTATTGCGCTCGTAGAAATAAACGATCATCGGATATTTCTTCTTCGGATCGAAATTGTCAGGTTTCATCAAGATCCCTTCGAGCGGTTTGCCATCGGCGGATTTAAAATTGACCAGTTCCGCATTGCCCCACAAGTAATCGCGTTGTTGTGGATTGATGTTGCTGATCCGCGAAAGTTTTTTGAAATCGAGACTACTGACCCAGATATCCGGAGATCGTCGAAACGTTTGGCGTGTAAAGAAAATGGTGTTGGCCTGTCGCGCCTTTCGAAACGCACCAATACTTTCATC
Organism: Pirellulaceae bacterium; assembly: GCA_028280445.1. Taxonomy (GTDB): domain Bacteria; phylum Planctomycetota; class Planctomycetia; order Pirellulales; family Pirellulaceae; genus JANQLU01. The sequence goes on from JANQLU010000060.1 coordinate 120,772, forward strand.
CAGCATCAGTTGCGTTTCAATTTTGCCATCGCCGGTAGAACATTTGGCAAACCCGGAAGCTTTCGTTTTTTCATTGAACGTGTTGAGGTACATCGGATCATTGGGATTGATCGTTCGACGTTCCATATCCAATCGCATATAGCGGTAACGTGTCTGGGTTTGACGGCCCACACCCTTGGTCAAACATTCAGCTTTCTGTTTGCCAGTCGGATCCAGTTTCCAGATGTCAAATCGGTCGTAAACCAGCATTGCCGCGTCGTTGTCCAGCCAACCGGCGCCCCCGTAAGGATTGGGAAACGACGGCGCGTCATGCAGTTCGTTTGCCAACGACGTGGGGACTGTGGCTGAGATATCCATGGGCTTTCGATCGGCGACCGACATGGCAAAATATTTTTTTCGCTCGGCATCCCACCAGCTGATAAATTTTCCGTTGGGTGACAATTGTCCTGTACCGCGAACTTTTTTTAGCACCAGGTTAGCTTTACCAGTCTTTAAATCGACGATGTAAATATCGCTGAACGACTGGATGTCCCACGAACGCATGATCGAATATTTTTCTGAATTAATGCCGACTGCGATGTCTGCCGTCGAGCGTGGGTCAACGTTGACAGACATGATTTCCCGGTTGGCGAGCTGGATAACTTTTTTCTGCTGCAAGTCGTACAGTGCTCGATAGCTGCGATTACGCTCAAGTGCCGCGCGGAGCAGTTGTTCGGGTTGTAATCGACTGTCTTTCCAGTGCCACAGATCCAATTTCGCTTTCGGCTCCGCGAGCGCCTTGGCTTTTTTCTTGCGGTCGAGTTGTTCTTTGGTTTTCCCAGCGTCCTCCGGTTTGGGTTGAGTTGAAAATAGCAATCGTCGACCGTCTTCGGTAAAGACCGGGGGCACCGACGCGATCCACCAACCTTTGGGAATACCCGCCGATTTTTCGCTCGCTATTTTTGTCGCTTCTTTCTCCCAGTCTTCCCACAGATAGATCGCCATGCTCGGTTTCTCGGCATTGAAATCCTCACGGTCGGTCAAAAATGAGACCTTGTTTTCCGCTTCGTTGAAAGCGAGGGCTCGGTAGTTGCCGCGACCTGAGGCGATTTGTTTGGCTTGTAACGTGGCAAGTTCCACGACGAACACTCCGTCGCGCTCAGCCTGTTTGCTCGAAGCGGCAAATGCAAGCCGTTTGCCAAATTTGCTGAATCGATATGTTGCGACATCAGGAAATCGTTTTTCGATACCTGATTCGAGATTGCGAATCACCATCGTCGAGCCTGGCGATTTTTTCTTTTCTTTTTTAGGTTTGGATTTTTTAGTCGTTGATGGTTTCCCGGGTTTCGATTTTTTGAGTCCCGTTGGAGTGATTTCGTATGTTTCATTAATTTTCGATTGCTCCGTTTTTACGGTCTCGCCAACTTGTGGCTTTGGAGCGTTGTACGCGATCCAGCCTCCTGCTTTTTCGGGAAATCGAAAACTGGCAACTTCAGGGATCGTTTTGTATTGGCCAGTTTTGAGATTCAAGATTTCAAGTTTTGGTTTTGGAAACTGGTCCGGTTTCTTTTTCTCGGCGCGAAGTTTTTTAATGACTTCAGGGTCGGGCTGGATAATGTATGCCAGGTATTGACTATCAAACGAGAACCTGGCGCTGGCTCCCGATTTCACCACGTATTGTTTTTTGGATGCAAGTTCGCGAATGAACAGCGTTGCGACACCTTTGCCCGGTCGAACTGAATAGACAATCCATTTTCCATCGTTGGATATCGATCGCTGCCCCAACGTATTCCAGATGTCATAATCCTTGTGATCCAGGGGTCGACGTCCGTCCGATTGGCCGACCAATGCGGAGGCGTTTGCCAAAAAAATCAATGCAATCAACGATATCGGAAACACAATGCGATGTATCATCAGTCCACCAGGTACGAGGTTTCGTTTGCCCAAAAAAAGTAGCAGTGTCATCAATGTTACAGCCCAAATTGGAATGCAAGCTTCCAATCACAACCCGAAACGTTAGTGAGGGACCACGTTCCCAGCACATCGGCGTGGTTCTGGTCCCTCGCTCACGCTTCGGGTTATGATTTCAGTCACCAAACACGGACGGCACCACTACCAAAAAACTACTCTTTCCAGATTAGTTGGAACCATTCGGCGAGACCAGATGATGTCGTTGAATATGTCAATTTGGTTACAATTCCAGTGTCCGGTTGATCGGATTCTGAATCGATGTAACAAATCGGCCCGCCAATCGCTTCAAAGGATGCGGGCCAACGCCCGGCTACTATGAATAGCTAAAGGTTGAAGCTGTCGGGTGTGATAAAATACCCCGGCCCAGAATATCGAGAAATTACAATGAATGATCCTGTTGCAAAAAATTTCGGACGTCTGGTCGGTCGGCGGATGTTGATGATACCGATCATGATGGCGGTCGGGTTGATGATGATGGTCGCCTTGGGCGTCATGCTGATGTTGATCGGCATGGTAACGGGCGGTTCCGGCAGCGGCATTTTTGTTGTCGCGGCTGTTGGTGCCGTGTTTTTGTTTTTTGCCGTGATGATCGGCGGCATGTTCTTTTGGGCTTTTCGGTATCGTCAAAAAATCCACTCGAATTTCGAATCCGCTTTAGGCTGGCTCGGCCCCAGTCGCAGTTACATGCTCTACGGTCGACAGTTTGCTGGAATGTTCATGAATCGCAATGTCGCGATCAAAGTTCGCAATCGACCGCGCGGTGGCGGAGCCGTATTGAGTTTCGAAGTTCCCGCAAATCTGCCAGGACAATTGGTGATTGGCACGCGGACTTCGGTCGGCAAACTGATCCAAGGGCTGACGAGTTCATACGAAGTAACCGGCACGGTTTTCGATCAACGAAACTACGCATTAAATACTGTTCCCGAACATGAAAATTTTGCACGCTGGTTGGCGGACCAGCCGGCGGTTGTCGAAGCGGTCGCCGAAATGATGCAATCCATGAGCGGTTATGAGATTCGAGCCATTCGTTTTGAAAACGGACAAGCAAGTATGATCATCTCTCATCCAGAGGCGGGCGTCTATCAACCTGAATACACGAAACGCATGATGGAATTGCTGATCAAAATCGTCGAAATCGCAGCACCTCAAAACACTGCTGGTGAAACCGATGTCCAGGTCTCAGTCGTTGATGAGCCATCGGTGGTCAACGCAGAAATGATCGCGGATTCGCAAGATCCAGAAGAAGTCATTTCGCGAATTCAAGTCGTCGAAGAATAAAGTTCATTCTAGTTCGTTTTTCGGGAGGGCGAGGCTCCCGCCGAGCCACAGGCGTCGTGAGCGGCAAGGCGTAAGGTCGTGTTGATTCAATTGTGAGCGGCGAGGCACTTGCCTCTCACGAGATTAGGCTCGGCAGGAGCCTCGCCCTCCCGACCGGCGTTTTGCTCACCAGCGTGGTTAATCTTTGTTGGAACTATTTGCCGCCGCCCATTTTGCCCAATCAGCAATTTGGTCACCGGCATCGTGCTTTGTGATTTTTCTCAGTCGATCCAACAGAATTTTCATTTCCTTTTTCTGCGGATCGGATTGACCCAGGCGAATCAGATAGTCTGGCGAATCTAACAACTCGAAACCACGAATCACATCAGCAATCTGGTTAGACTGTGAATTAGCTCGAATAATATCCCGCAATCGCGATTTGCGTTCTGGTGAAATCGACTGTTTTTTGAGTTCGTTTGAAATCGCAACAATAAACAAATCGTATTTGTTGTTGATTTTCAGACTCGCTGTCTGGCGAACTGAAAAACGTGGCGCATCCAGTTGTTTGGCAAGCACATCGAATTGATCTTGAACGTCGGAATTGCTGAGCAGTTCGAGTTTCGCCCAGACCGCTTTTTTGACGACCTGGTCCATCGGCAAAATTGGTTTCGAAATGCCAATGTGATTCATCAAAATGCCGAGTTCTGTTGACATTTCCGTGGTGTCGTTTTTTGCAAAATCGCGAAATGATTTTCCAACGTAAACGCGGGGGCCGTTGCCGATGTCGCAGACAATTCGGACTTTCCCTTTTTTCATTTGTTCGAGAATCAGCATTTCGTCGCCGCCGAGCAACATGATTCTGAATTGACCGTCTTTGCTAATTCGCAACGATAACACTTGATTGGATTTTGATTTTTCCTGGAATTTAAGTTCGACAAAATCCGTATCAGCTGAGAGAGTGCTGTTCAAATCTCCCGATCTCGCGGTGCGTGTAAAAGCGGTACCGCTGCTGGAAATGCTCGTCCCGCGACTCCCGAGTTTGCTCGTCACCGCATGAAACAAGGATGAAATAAACTTGGCGTCTTCAGGGAATCGCGATCGGCGAAAATACGAAGCGTACGGATCGCGAATGCGATTTTTTTCCGCAATCGTTTTCCAGTGCACTTTGTCGATCTTGAGCTGATCGTCTTGCCATCTCAACTTAAAAATATTCTTGAGCTCAGCGCGCACTTTACTAATGGGCGTATCTTTTAATTTGACTTCGCCCGAATTCGTTTGTGACAACGCCGCCGGATTTTGGCAAACCAAAACCCATCCCAGAATCATCAACAGCAGATATTTCAGTATTTTCATGAGAGTTATTTCGCAAGAAGTCCAAACAACCGATCGTGATTTGCCTCTTTGTGGCACTTCATGCACGATTCTATTTTACCAATGCCGGTAATCGTTTTTGCGTCTGCATCGACCGTTGCATAGATCCATCCGTTGTCGGTGTTTGGTGTTTTCGGATCGAGTTTGGTCATGATGAAGTAGGCGTAGCGCTTGCCGGGCACATGTTTTTTACTTTTCGTTTGTTTTGCCTCAAACGAATCTTTGATCAAAGTTTGGCCAATCGGAGACGTAACAACGCGTGAGTCGCGAGCGATTGATTTGGTCGGGGGTTTGATTTTTTGATAAGCCTTCAGATTTTTGACATACAGATGATAAAGTTTTTTGCCATGCGTTCGTTTGTCGTCGCTGTTGCTCTTCATGGTTTTAACGACCATCATTTTTTCGCCGGGCAGGGGAGCGCGACACAATGTTGGTGCCTCTCGCATTTCCTCGGATACCGGCTGGAGTTTCTTTCGCTCCTTCATAATGGCCTTGATCAGCTTCTTGAATTCCTCTGTTTGTTTTTTGTCGACCTTCGATTCCTGCTGGACTGATGAACCAGAAACCTGGTTGTTGGTATCGAATTGTGCGACCGGTTGTTGGTCCGAGTTACAGCCCACAGCCGTCGCAACGATCAATAGCAAGATTGACAAGCTTTTGTTCATAACCACCTCCCGGAAAAACGAAGTGTCTCAGTTTATGACAGTCTCAATTCATTGTATCGAGAATTCGTGTCAATCACAAAAATGTGCGATTGTTAGTGTCACTATGTGGCTGTGACAGGTAATACCTGTGAGCGGCAAGGCGCAACCCGCCGGTATTTGAGGGTTCACCGGCGGCTAGCGCCTTCCCTCTCACATTGAATCAACACTACCTTGCCGCTCACGGGTAGCTTTGCCATGGACAAAGGTGAAGTTTCCTACACCAAGAAAAGACTCCCGACCCGATCCCT
>JANQLU010000094.1 GCA_028280445.1 Pirellulaceae bacterium
GTGCGGTTGATATCGTCAATCCCTCGGTATTTGTGTGCCCATCCGTAATCATTATCAGCTGTGTATTGCCATGTGAATGAAATAATTCCCGAGCCATTATTCGTCGCGGCAACCCTTGTATTATCGGTCAGAATCGAAGTCGTACCAAAAAACTCACCGATGGCAACGGCAAAAGCATTCAAAGTAGCTTTTTTCACATCCGCCGCCGATTGAAAAGCCCGACTCTTGGGGATGGAGTCGATTGGGGCCAGGTCTGTGTTGCAGTGGTTAAAAAACAGGGATAGCAGCACGAGAAGCCAGGGGAATGCTTTATTTTTCATGGTATTTTATTTTTGCACATCGCGTTTGTTAAAATGAAACATTACATCCAATGCCAAAGATTCGCGGCGTGGGGTATTCAAAACGTGCAATGTTATTGTTGTCTTCTGGATCGAATCCAGTCCACCGCGTCCAGACAAGTAGGTTTTGCACCGAGGCGTAGAGCTCGAATTGGCTAAATCCGAGAGAGCGGCTAAATGCATCGGGCATTTTCCAACCCAGGGTCAGGGTTCTAAATCGGACAAAAGAAGCATCTTCGACAAACTTGGAGCTGAATTTAAGCGGATATTGAGCGCCTTGAATATCGGTTTGATCCCCGGGTTTCTGCCACATCTGCAGCATCTTTCTGTCTTGATTATAAGCGCTAGCAAAACTTGGATTTTCTAAAAAGTAGGTTTGATTGTTATAGCGATAGTAATCTAAGGCAAAGGTGAATTGGGCATGGAGATACAAGCCATTGGCCAAATCGATATGCGTTCCAAAACCGCCTGTTGTAGGGGGAATGGAGGTGCCCCATTCGGCAACCGCATCGTTTGGATCGTAGTGCTTGGTTTTCTTTCCTGCTTTATCATAATACATAGGCGCACCGTCTTTGGGATCTACCCCAGCCCATCCCACAAGATAATGAGAACCCTGAGGCAGGCCCTCTCTGATGATGGAGGTGCCTTGCTCAAACTCGTGTACTTGTCCCAAATCGGTCACTTCGTTCTTGTTATAGGCTATGTTGCCGTAAACCGACCAGGTGAGGTTTCGATTTCGAATGATATCGGCGTCCAATTGAAATTCTATCCCCTTATTGACCATTTCGCCTTGGTTGTCTTTAATCCAAGTAAAACCCGAGGTTCGAGACAACTGCCAATTGATAAATAAATCTGTGATTTTTTCGTGATACAGATTCAATGCGCCAGAAATTCGATTGAAAAAGCCAAAGTTTAATCCGATATTGGTTTTGTGACTGAGTTCCCATTTCA
>JANQLU010000098.1 GCA_028280445.1 Pirellulaceae bacterium
TGCCTATGACGCCATGGGACGACCCGAGCGTCACACCGATCAACTGGGTGACACCGTAACCTTTAACTACGATCTTCTAGGTCGCATGCACCAGCGCGATTACAGAACCAAAGCCAACAGTCCATCGGGAACCATTGCCGACAGCGATACATTTACATTCGACGCGATGGGACGTGTTTTGACGGCCGAAAAAGGTCGTTACAACAACGAGGTCACTTTGGCCTATGACATCGCCGGTCGTTTGAAGTCCGAATCGTTGGAAGTCTCCGGCAAGACTTACACGACAACACGCCAGTACAACAATCTTGGGCAGCTGACCAAGCTGACTTATCCCAGCGGTAAAATCGTTGAGCGATCCTACACCGATCGAGGCCGATTGTATCAAGTCAAATACGACAGCAATGTGGTCGACACCCGCACCTACGACGTTGGCAACCGCTTGAGTTCCGTAACCTACGGCAACAGCCTGGTGACCAACATCAGCTACCGCACCAGCGGCAGCAACAAAGACAATCTCATCAGCCAGGTCGCCTGTACCGGTGTTGGAACCTACGCCTATTCCTACGACGCCAACAAAAACAAGACCAAGGAAACCATTACCGGCAATCCAATCACCGGTTACAGTTTCGACACCACCGTCGGTACGGACCCCGACGGCTACGACGACAATGATCGACTGACCTACTGGAAACGTTCGGACAACAACAAGACCCAATCCTGGACTCTATCAGCCGTCGCCGACTGGACCAGTTTCACCGAAAATGGCACTGCCACCAGTCGTACTCACGGCAACACCCACGAAATCACCTCGATCGGTTCTTCTTCGTTGACCTACGATCTCAAAGGCAACCTCACGGGAGACACCATTCGCGGCAACACCTACGCCTGGGATTTCGACAACCAGATGTCAGCAGTCGACACCAACGGTGACTCGACCCCTGACATCCAATTCGAATACGACGCCTTTGGCCGCCGCGTCAAAAAAGGCACTACCGTCTTCGCCTACTCGGGCGCGCAAGTCATTGGTGAATACACCAGCGGTGCCGTCCCCACCTCGCCAAGTGAACAATTCGTTTACGGCTCCTATATTGATGAACCGATTATCAAAGACGGAACCGGTGGAATACTGTACTACCATCGCAACAAACAATACTCCGTCACAGCGTTGTCCAACTCATCAGGCAGTGTCGTCGAACGTTACGCCTACTCGGCGTTTGGAGAACTGCAGATTTTTGATGGTGCTGGCGTAACACGCACTAGCACTAACTACAACAATCACTACACCTTCACCAGCCGTCGCTTCGACAGCGAAACAGAAATCTACTACTTCCGCGCTCGTTACTACGACGCAGAAAAGGGAAGATTCATCGGTCGTGATCCAATGGGCTACATCGATGGTATGTCGATGTATCGCGGATATTTTGGAATCAAAGGAATGGACCCCTTTGGACAGGACATCATTTGGCACCCTGAGGAAGATGACAGTTCATTCGATGTACCTGATCCATCTGCTCCTTTGCCTTTAAAAGACTGGGAAACCGTCCGGCCTGTCGACATTCTTCCAACAGCTGTCTTGCCTGGGCGATACGGTCCGTTTGGAGGCAGAAAAAACGTCACGATAATTGGAGGCGATAAGGGATTGCTAGATGTATGGAATCCAATTGGCGACGTCAACGACGGAGTTCAAGGGCTTTGGGTTGCTGCAACCGACGGTGGATTAACACTGCCTGAAAGAGCAACGCTTGCGGGTTTGAGTGGTTTCGCGCTGATCGGTGGAGCAACAGACGTTGTAGATGTTGTTCCTGACCCAACAGACATACCGCAGGCTGTTGCAAGGAAAGCGCTAAAGAAAGAGAGAAAAAAGCGTGCGTTGAAACTGAAAAAAGCAAAGGAAAAAAAGGCAAAAGAAGCAGCTCGGAGAGCAAAAAAGAAAAAAAATACCAAAAGCAAGAAGAAAGAACCTGTTACGAAAGTTCAAAAACCAAATGGTTTACCAGATGATGCATTAGTCGTCAGAGGTGGCTTGAATCGACCAGAAGATATTGCTCGTGGAACGGGAACTCACCCTTCCGGTGTAACAGGCGTTTCGGTCGAAAGCGGTGCCGGGAAAACGGTCGGAGAATTGACGTCTGGACCTCCGCCAATTCCTAACGGCAAGGTTGGTGTAACAACCGTCGGTGATGTTCGAGCTGCAGGCGGTGACGTCATTCCTACTTCCGGAATGCGCCCCAACCACGGTACGATGACGGGGCTGTCGCCGGAAACCGCCAGCGAACTCCTTCAGCCACCGGTCCAGAATCCAGCGAAGAGGAAGAAATGACGATACTCCTCCGAGTCTACGTTGACTTTCACAATGCGGACAAAAAAGGTCGAATACGTCTTAATTGTGATGGAACGGTTGAAGACCTGGCGAAGTATGGAATTTCCTTGAGCGAAGGACTCGAACTGAAACTTTATATGGAAGAGGTTGAGACAATCGGTAAAGTGACATATTCGACTGACGAAGACATTTGGGTTGCCGTTGTTGACTGGAACGCCATCAATATCGGGAGTCGGTTGTCGGATGATGCGATCGTAGTACGCGGTGGGAAACACGATCCAGCCATCATTAGCAAAAGCACGGCTGAACACCCATCAGGAGTCAAAGGAATTTCAGTTGTCAGTGCCGACGGAAAATCAGTTGAAGAACTATCAACTGCTGTGCCCCACCGAACAATCACGACTACGACCGTCGGTGCCGTTCGCAATTCAGGAGGAGATGTTGTTTTAACACAAGGCAAAAGCCCGTATCATGCGACACTTCTGATTGACGATTCTGAGTTTACAGAATCCTTTTCGGCTAATCCAAGTGTCTATAGAGGCTTACCACGTGTTTTCGCAGACTTCAATAACACGACGAAATACGGTCTCGTGCGTCTAAACACGAGAGGGGCGAAAGCAGATTTTCAATCAAACAATATCAACTTGCATGATGGTTTGGAAATTGAATTGTACGACTTAGACGAATTCGAAGTTGCGGCAAAAGTTGTGAAAGACAAAACGGAAGGATGGGTGGCCAAAATTGACTGGGATAATTTGACGGGAAAGAAATAACAGATTTGAAGAAGAAAAGAAAAAAGTGATACTCTGTAAAATGAAACGCGTACAAGTATTTAAGGCAATGGAGAACGGCAAATGTAAAGCCTGACATCTAGAACGCAGGCATATTCAGGAGTTTATAGACAAAAGGTTAGCTGGCCTTGATGAAGATAAACAAGACCCCACAGACTGGAAATTAGTTGCCGAAGATGAATACGTTTACGAAGTAGATGGTAGACTTCACAATTCGCCTAAGCTTTTTTCTTCTTTGATTTGTTGAAGAAATCCCAGATCATGCATTTGAAGATTTTGGAGGTTAGGTAAATGAAGCCTTTTCTCGGTACGCAAGCTGAAATCAAGGTAGGCGAGCCGATCGTTTTGGAATCCGATGTGCCAAGTGGTGAACGCGGTGTTGTGTTTGAAGATAACGGAGATACGGGCTATTTTTACGCGCGTGATTATCGGATTGAAGACAAGTTTTTTGTTGACGCAATGCACATCTATTCGGTGGAGGCGGTTGTTGACGCCGATCGCCCATCATCCCTTCGGATTATTTGGTCTCAGGATTTTTCAAAATTCGCGTTGCTAATCAACGACTCACCGCATGGAATCTTCGACTTCGTGAACAAGGTTGGTTATTGTCAAGACAAATTCCCAGAGCCAGCCCCTAAAACTGGTTGGCAGCGCATGGGTTGGTCATCCGAGTTGAAGGAATGGTTTTATCCTACTGACAGACAAAGCTGAAAAAGGCCAAGGTCCTAAAATTGACGCCCAAAAAATGATGGGTACGGTGGATACGCTTAACATGTATTCAAAGTCAAGTTTTGGTCAAACTTTGACTTCAATTCTTTTTTTGAAGCTTGGGGATTTTTGTGTTTAGCCAAAACGATTGACAACTTGTTATAGATTTGAGGAGTGGTTTGGAAGGGGATCTGCGAAAAAAAGCTGGGGAGTTTCAATTCCAACGTATCGCCCACATATATTGAATGAACGCTAGTCGCCAAATCGCATTTAGTTAATTTTGGAATTCGCCTATCCTTTTTTCCTTCTCACCACATGGAGAAAATTTTTTTTGAACCCAAAAAGAAAAAATAATGGTCAGTTGACATTTGAATGGTGTGAAGAACACGAGCGACTAGACATACATGTTGATGCCGCTGGGCTTCAACGACTTATTTCGTATCTCGAGAAATTTCGTGATTGTAGAGAAAATGAGCATTCACATTTCATGACTGAAGAATGGGGAAGTTCTGAGTTGTCAGGTGAGCCTTTCAATTCAGATTGCAGATTAATACACCATGTCAAATTTATGTTTTGGCACGATAATGAGAAGTAAAAGTTAGGAGTATAGTTGCTACATAGCCTTTCTTGTTCTCACCACTGCAACAGGGGTGATTTACCGGATTTTAATAACGTAATCAAACAAGGATCTCCGAATGTCTATCATCCGCATGGAGGTGGCTAGTGAGTGGCAAAAAACTACGACCAGGGGAAATAGTTACAGCCCAGGCAGTCAGAATTGAGAACTATGGTGTCTTCTTTGACTATGACAATGGCACCAACATCTTGGTATTGATTACGGAAATGACGCAGGGAGTTTTTGGACATCCTTCTGAGGTAATCAGTTTAGGCAATGAAGCAAAGCTAAAAATACTCAGATACAATGAGGAAAATGACGGATATGCTGCAACAATGTTGATTGAAGAATAGGATTGCGACACCAAATTGAACTTTGCAAAATACTCAAGGAAAAAATCAGCGAAAAAGGATCAGCGTACATAAGAAGATTGGCGAAAAGGGACAGCCGAGTTCAACTCCGACTTCTCGTCATGTTGGTATTAACGCCCAGGTAATGAGCAGTAGTCGCGAAATTGCATTGATTTAATTTTTGAATTTCGCCTTTCCTTTTTCTTCTTTTCTTCTCACACATCAAATGAGTACGATTACCAGCGACATCATTGAAGAACTACACGGCGATTTGATCAGCCATGGTTGGCTTGCCCAAGCCATTAGGCTGGATGGTGAAACTAGCCACCCTCCGCAGGCACGAATAACGAATGTACTCTCTGAGCTTTTAGCTACAGGACAAGTGGAAATTGGTCTAACACACCAAACCAAACCCGATTATCTAGAGTTCGTCGCGTGGAACGGGACAACTGAGGAAAAAGTCGACAGGGCAATGAAAGCTGTGGCTTCGGCAAACGGGCCGGACAAGGAGTTCGCATATTGGTTATGCTTGCGAGAAAATGTTGATCGCTTTGAAGATGCCTAATAGCCGAGCAATCATTTTTCTTCTCCTTCGCAGTGGTTGTGTTGGGTTGCCATTTTTTCTGTGAACATTCGACTCAGGAGCGCGCTTTATATTTGCGTTGATTGAGTCTACAAGCACGAAGTGCCAGCGAGTGGTTTGACCGAACAAAACCACTCGCTGGCGCTTCGTGCTCGTATCAAGGAGTTTGGTCGGGCGCGAGCCATGGCGCTTCGTACTCGTATCAGTCGAAGATGATTGACGCAAAAACGGATTTCAAAAAACCGACTAAATCTCCTCACCTGCGTCGCAACTTGGAGCACCACACACCGGGCGCTGTCGGCAGGTTGAAATAGCCCAACTTTAAGCGAAGTTTTTGGCTGGATCTTTTGCCATTACGCGACAAATTGTCGCAAAGGGTTATCAGTAAATTGCTTCTTCGGGCACAATAATAGTTAATAAATGATGAAACGGACTAATATCTATGCGGTGCCGAAATACAAAACTTGTCTGCATGTCCTCGCTAGTTCTGTGGGGCGCTTTCATGTTGGCTGGCTGCGCGCCTGATGCTGAATTTCGCATCAACGCTGTTCAGCTACGTGCTCAAGAAAAAATAGAACTAGAAACCGGTAAACACTACGACGAAGTACATCTGCGCGACATCGGTAATTTGCTAACCGCTATGTATGGCACACCTGACGATCCGCATTTTCCACAGATCAGCGAAGACTATGACAATTTGATCAGTTTGGAAAATCTCAAAATGGCGGCAGGTCCGGTCAGCAGCGACCGCGAAGGAACGCCTGTTGGTCTGTTTCGAGAACACTGCGCCAATTGTCATGGAATCACTGGCGATGGAGCGGGTCCGTCTGCGGCACTTTTAAATCCCTATCCGCGTGATTTCCGCTTGGGCAAATTCAAATTTAAACAGACCAAGGTCAACAAACCCCCGCGCGACGAAGATCTGCGCCGCATTATCCGCAACGGCATTCCCGGTACATCGATGGCTTCGTTCCGAACACTCAGCGATGCCGAAGTCGACGCATTGGTTGACTACGTTAAATACCTGGCGATTCGAGGACAAACCGAGCGTGGACTCATCAAACTGTTAGCCGACCTCGACGACGGCCAGCGGTTGATTGATTTCGACTATCCCGGAAAACCCAAAACGACATCTGCAGATCCAAAATCTGCCAGTGCCAATTCCAACCGTTCGACACCGACTTCATCCGGCCCACAAGAAAACCAGGAGTCCGATGACGCCCCCAAGATGGATGAAAAGCGTGAAGAGCAATTGGACAACGTGGTTAACGAAGTTTTGTTTGATTTGTTCGATTCATGGCTGGAACCCAAATCGATCAACATTCCCGTCGCACCGGCTGCTTTCGACCCAAAACACGCCGATCATCAGAAACTGATTGAACAAGGACGCAAGTTGTTTTTTGGCAAAGCCAATTGTTTGCAGTGTCATGGCAACACCGGCTTGGGCGACGGCGGCCAGATCAACTACGACGATTGGACAACATCGTGGACCAAGGATACCGGTGTCAACTTGCAAGACAAATCGACTTTCCAGGAGTTTCTGGACCTCGGTGCGTTGCCACCGCGACAGCTAAGACCGCGAAATTTGCGTCTCGGCGTTTTTCGCGGCGGCAATTTTCCGACGGACATTTTTCACCGCGTCAGTGAAGGGATCGAAGGCACACCAATGCCGGCCACGCTGACTTTGACGCCCGAGGAAAAATGGGCCCTTGTCGCGTATGTGATGAACATGCCGTACGAAGATCACAACGACAACAACAAACAGAAATCACCGTAGATGGAGTGAAACGCCTTGAATCGGTTTTGGAGTTTGTTGTTTTTGTGCGTGCCGGTATTGGGTATGGGAGCCTATTTGGCTTCCTATTTCGATGTTTGGCCGATGCAATCCACTTGGCTCCCGGAAAACGTCAGCGTCGGCGGTCGAACCATTGATCGATTGTTCAATTTGATCCATCTGATTTGCGCCGTCATCTTTGTTTCGACAACCACCGTATTGGCGGTAGCTTTGTGGATTTACCGCTCGTCCAATCGGCAACGGGCCAGTCATGTTCACAGCAATACGCGATTGGAAATCATCTGGTCGATCATTCCCGCGGGCATTTTGATTTTCCTGGCTCTTTATCAATACGAATCATGGGCCAACGATAAAATTCGACGCCCCATGGAAAATGGAAAACCAAAACCGCCGACGGCGTTGATCATCGCCAAACAGTTTGGCTGGGAAGTTTACTACCCTGGGTTGGATGGAAAGCTCGGCACGAAAGACGACATTTACGTCGAAAACGAACTTTATGTTCCCGAGAACGAAGACGTCGTATTACAACTGGAAAGTCGCGATGTCATTCACAGTTTGTTTGTGCCGGTGCTGAGAATCAAACAAGACATTGTTCCAGGCATGACGCACTATTGTTGGTTTCGAGCTGAAAATGCCGATCCCAACAAAAATTATGAAATCGCTTGTACCGAATTATGCGGTCGCGGGCATTATCGCATGAAAGGTTGGTTGCACATTGTACCGCGTGAGCAATTTGACCAAGTGATGCTGGAACTCGGCACGGCTCGGATCTCGACGAAACTACCGACAAAAGAATAAAACACCATGGTTGACGAAGGACATACAGTTGAAATTCACCATCCGCCTCAACGGGGCGGCGTGTTGGGCTTTGTCACCAAATATATTTTTGCAACCGATCACAAGATCATCGGAATCCAGTTTCTGTTTTCGACGTTGATCTGGTTTGCCATCGGCGGTTTTCTGGCGCTTGCGATTCGCTGGCAATTGGCTTGGCCGTGGAGTGACATGCCAATTTTTGGCAATTGGTTGTTTGCCGCCGAAGGAGGGCAGATCACGCCAGAGTTTTACTCCATGTTGTTCACGATGCATGGAACCATCATGATTTTCTTTGTGGTGATTCCGGTTCTGGCCGGGGCATTCGGGAATTTCCTGATACCGTTGATGATCGGTGCCGACGACATGGCTTTTCCAAAACTCAATATGTTGAGTTACTGGTTCATGTGGCCCGCATTTATCCTCATGACCATGAGTTTCTTTTCACCGGGCTATGGACCGGGCGCCGGCTGGACTGCCTATCCGCCACTCAGTGTTATTAATGATGCGATACCGGGTTCTGGGGACGCTCAATCGTTATGGACCTTGGGACTGGTGTTTGTAGGGATTTCGTCGATGTTAGGTTCGTTGAACTACATGACGACGATTATCCAGATGCGGGCGCCAGGAATGACAATGTTCCGCATGCCGATGACCGTTTGGGCATTGTTCATTACCGCGCTCCTGCAAGCTTTTGCGCTGCCCGTTCTGACGTCGGCGTTGTTAATGCAACTTTCAGATCGCGAATTGGGAACCGGGTTTTATCTCGCCGAAGGGCTATCGGCAAACAATGCGACGGCGGTCGCCGGTGGCGGGCAACCGTTGTTGTGGCAACACCTGTTTTGGTTTTATTCACATCCGGCCGTGTACATCATGATCTTGCCGGCCATGGGATTTGTCTCGGATATCCTGAGCTGCTTTTCCCGCAAACCGTTGTTTGGTTACCGTCCGATGGTATTTTCCATTTGCGGAATTGCCGGGTTGGGATTCATCGTCTGGGGACATCACATGTTTATCTCCGGAATGAATCCAGTGTTGGGTTTGACATTCATGGTTTCGACCATGTTAATTGCGCTGCCCAGCGGTGTGAAAGTATTCAACTGGCTGGCCACGTTATGGGGCGGCAAAATCCAAATCACATCACCATTGCTGTTTGCCGCCGGGTTTGTGGCAATGTTTATTATCGGCGGATTGTCGGGAATTGTGATGGCGGCCACGACGGTTAACCAATATGTCACCGAAACCTATTTCATCGTCGCACATTTTCATTACGTGTTGTTCGCCGGCAGTGTGTTAGGAATGTTTGCCGGTTTTTATTACTGGTTCCCCAAAATGTTTGGGCGCATGATGAACGACACCTGGGGAAAAGTACACTTTGTGATGACGTTTGTTTTTCTCAATGGCACGTTTTTCCCGATGCACTTTTTGGGAAATCGCGGTTTTCCGCGGCGGTATGCTGATCCGTATCAATACGAACAATTTGCCGATTTGTTGCCCATGAATCAATTCATGACGATTTGTGCGTTTGGCATGGCTGCCGCACAATTAATTTTTCTGATCAATTTCTTTGGCTGCATGTTTTTTGGAAAACGGGCTGAGCAAAATCCCTGGAAAGCCAATACGTTGGAGTGGATGGCGGACAGTCCACCGCCGCATGGCAATTTCACAACGCAACCGACCATCTATCGAGGGCCTTACGAATATAGTCAACCGAAACGCAGTGACGATTATTGGCCACAGTTCGAACCGTAATAATTCATGGGTAACTCAAATACCAAACTCGAAGGCTTCAGCGCTCTGCCACGTCGTGTGACGTGGTTGTTGCTGTTGATCGTATTCCCGCTGATCTGGGTCGGTGGTTTGGTAACAACGTCGGATGCCGGCATGGCCGTTCCGGATTGGCCCAACACCTACAACTACAACATGTTTGCTTACCCGGTTCGGGATTGGTTTTTCGGACCTTGGGATTTATTTGTCGAACATGGGCATCGTTTGTTGGGGTCGTTGGCGGGCATCGTCTCGATCGCGTTGGTGATCGTGACGTTTTGGAAAGAACCTCGACGATCGTTGCGAATTTTGTCGCTGGCTGTTTTGGGTTTGGTGATTTTCCAAGGTGTCCTGGGTGGATTACGAGTGGTACTCGATCAGCGCGTTTTGGCGCAAATTCATGGAACCGTCGGGCCCGGGTTTTTTTGCTTTGTTGCGATGGTCGCCATTTTTAACGGGCGCTGGTGGATGACGATTCATGCAGAACGTTCGACCGAATCAAACGTTCCGCAAAACTATGGACTGCTCATGAAATTAATGACGACAACGATGTTTGTCGCCAGTTACGTGCAGCTTGCGTTGGGTGCGGCAATTCGTCACACCCCGGAGATGGCATCCCACAAATATTTCACGTTTATTTTAGTGGGACATATTGTCGCAGCTGTAGCAATCCTGCTCCTAGGATTTGCAATTTTTGCGATGTCACGCCTGTCGATTGGACGGCGTTGGGGTTGCCGAAGGACCTCGATTTTTTTGGTGTTTTTGGTTTTAATACAGGTAAGCTTGGGGCTGGCAACTTGGGTGATGAAATATGGTTGGCCCGTTTGGTTTGAGAACTTTGCCCCTGCAGCCCACTTTGTCATTCCAGAAAAAACTTTTTGGCAAATGAATATCGTGACGGCGCATGTTGCGGTTGGCTCGTTGATTCTGGCAACGTCAGCTGTTTTGATGGTGCGGAACTTTCGGTTGTTTTCATCGAGTCCCAGTTCAAACCCCGATCCCAATATTGTCAGTGAACCAAAACCGTTGGCAGAAGGCGTTTAAAAAAAACAGGTAATGATTAATGCGGATTCTCGCACGAACAAAATCGATTGAGCAAAGCAAAATTCGAGATTACATCGAATTGTGCAAACCGCGTATTGCGATGATGGTCGTTTTGACGGTTTACGTCGGTGGCTTGTTGAGCGGTATTGGTGCCGAGATCTGGACGCTGACTGCCGCGGCTATCGGTGTTTTGTTGGTTGCAGCCAGCGGTTGCGCGATGAACCAGTACTTGGAACGCTACACAGATTTTATGATGCCTCGTACGGCCAATCGACCGTTGCCTGGGGGACGGTTGTCCGCCAACGAAACCGTGATCTTTGGAACGATTACGCTTGCGTTGGGTCTGACAATGATGTTCGCTCTGTGCCATTGGTCGGTGGGAACACTCGGATTGGTCACATGGTTTTTGTACGTTTGGGTTTACACGCCGCTCAAAGGAAAAACGATTTACAACACGATGGTGGGTGCCGTTCCAGGTGCCATGCCGATTTTGATTGGCGCCGCCGCCATGGAAAATGGTATCAATGCCGCCACCTGGTGGTTCTTTGCCGTTTTATGTGTCTGGCAGTTTCCACATTTTATGTCAATCGCCTGGCTCTATCGCAAAGACTACGCCGATGGAAATTTGAAAATGGTAACGGTCACCGACCCTTCGGGTTACTGGGCTGGGATTTGGGCGATAGGTTTTGCATCCGCGCTGATACCGGTCAGTTTCATGCCGGCAATTTTTGTTGAAAATCTGGTGGGTCGCGTGCTGGTTGTCCTGGCGGGAATCATCCTTGGCGTTTGGTTTTTGAAAGCGTCGATTCGTTTTGCAACCACGGTTCGCGTCGATCGAGGCGTCACCGCCGACGTAGCGGCGAGAAAACTGCTTCGTGTTTCGTTGATGTATTTGCCACTTTATATGTTCGCCCTGGTAGTAGCAGTTTTACTATCCTGATTTTGTCGTGACTGATTCACAATCACATTCGTCATTGGAATACCAACCTGCCCTGCCCTTGTCGCGCGGCAAACTCTGTATTTGGTTGTTCTTGTCGACCGAAATCATGTTCTTTGCGGCCTTGATCGGAACCTACATTGTATTGCGATTTGGTGCTCCAGACGGGATTTGGCCGAGTCCTAAAAGTATGCATGTCAAAGAATGGCTCGGAGCCGTCAACACGTTTGTTTTGATCTGCTCCAGTGCGGCGATCGTGTTCGCTTTCGAGGCTGCAAAACGCGACGATGCCAGTCGTGCAAAAATCTGGATTTTGGCAACGCTGATTCTGGGAAGCACGTTCCTGGTGATCAAAGGATTTGAATATAACGCCAAATTCTCGCACGGACTTTATCCGCGTCCCAAACCAGCGTTGATTCACGACCGTGCCGATATCAACTACATGACCCATCTCGGTTCGACGATCGACGAAAAAATCCTGGAGCTGGAAAAGCAAAAAGACAAATCGGCGGGACTAACACCGTTAGAGCAGAAACAATTGGACAGTTGTTATACGATGAAAAACGGTTTGGTTTCGTGGACCACTCGGTATGTCAGCAATACCGATAACACACGGTTGCGAGAAAACGCCATGCGTTGGACGGCAAACCAAATTTACCATATCGAGAATCTGTCGACGGACGCCGTCAATTTTGGAACCTGGCAGGCTGAATTATTGGAAAGCGATGCCGCAGCCATCAAACAGAACATCGCCAACACCCAATCCCAAGTTCAAATACTGGATCAGGCTGCCAAAGATTTGTCGGGCGATGATGTAGCTGCTCAAAAATCCAAGGTGCTCGGCGAACTTCGGATCAAGCTGCCCGACGTCGCCAAACAACTGGAGAAGTCATCTGACGAATCTTTGGCCGATGATCTAAAAACCATTTTGGATCAAACTAAAAAATCGCTGACCGATTTAAGTGACCAACAAAACAGAATCCAGGATCGATTTAAAGCGATCGCACTGGTTGGAAATTTCGAGCACGGCATTAACCACGATCTGCAGCTAAATTTGCCGATTGTCGTTCCCAGTGGAAACACCTGGGTTAACACTTATTTTTTGTTGACCGGTTGCCACGCCCTGCACGTTTTGATGGGTTTGATCGCATTCGTCGTTCTGTTGCCGTTGCGATTGGGCGTTGGGCGAGCTGGGGTGATTGAAAACGTTGCGTTGTACTGGCATTTTGTCGACATTGTTTGGATATTTTTGTTCCCCTTGCTTTACCTGTTTTGAAAAATTGAATTTGGCAAACGAAAAACACGTCGAACAATCCCACAGCAGCACTTTTTTGAAAGTGTTCGTTGCACTGTGCGTACTGACTTTGATTTCGATTGTGATTGCGACGGTTAACATCTTTCCCAGCCAAACCGTGCAGTGGATCGCTTTTTTGGGAGTCGCTGTGGTCAAAGCCGCTTTGGTGGTTGCGTATTTTATGCATTTGCGTTGGGAAAAATATTGGAAGTATTTTTTGACCTTGCCAGCTTTGATCCTCGGATTTTTGTTAGCCGCAAGTCTCGTTCCAGATATTGGTTGGAGAAGCGACAGTTATTCCCAGCAACGCATCGATGCCGGCCCCGATGTCGCCGCTAACGAATCCGGCACTGAAAAGAAATGAGCCTAACAATGAAACAATTGCAAATCATTTTGTGGATCGGCGTTGTTGTTGTCGGCGGCGGAATCCTGGGTATGAAACTGTTCAAGAAAAACAAAATCGCCGTCGTTCAACCGATTTCCGACGACCGTGTATTCGTCGAAATCCCTTGGGAACATTTACCCGATGTTGCGGAATTCAAGTTGACCGAGCGTAGTGGCAAAAAATTTTCGTCGAACGAATTGGCGGGTAAACCGTACGCACTCAACATTTTTTTCGCCAGCTGCCCCACCATTTGCTATGACTTTAATAAAACGATTCGGTCGTTATCCAACAAGTACCGAAAACAAACGGACATGACGTTCGTCAGTGTGACCTGCGATCCAGGTAAAGATACGCCTGAAGTTTTGACGCGCTACGCGGACGGTCTACAAGCGGACAAGAAACGCTGGTTGTTTTTGACCGGACCGAATTACGCGATTCGAGAATTGGGCGAGCAGTCGTTTCGAGTTGTCGTCGACCCTGCAAATCACACCGATGACATTATGCTGGTCGATCGTTGGGGACGCTATCGGGACCGATTTAAATGGAACGATCCCCGCGAGATTAAGCGATTCGATACGGTTCTAAAAGAAGTTTTGGCGGAAACCAAACCTCCTATCGGCAAAGTTATCAGAACACGAAATGTGCTCGCCGCCAAAGAAACTTTTGATCCGTCGAAAATTCCGTTTCTCAAAGATTTCCGTTTAACAACCAGTCAAGGTCGAGAGTTTTTCTCGCGCGACATGACAGGAAAAGTCTGGGTCGCCAGTTTTTTCTTTACCAGTTGCAACGGTATTTGCCCGCGTCAAAACAAAAAACTGAGCGAATTACAAAACCGCTTTAAACAGGCCAACGTTCATTTAGTCAGTATTTCGACCGACCCGGCCAACGACACTCCGGCCAAGCTGCGAATTTATGCCAACGATCTGCGAGCCAATCCGCACGCCTGGACGTTTTTAACGGGAACGGACCAGGATTACATCAACCGTGTGATGGGGGAATACCTGAAATTACACGCTCACGGCGAACATCATTCATCGGAACTCGTGTTGATCGATCGTTGGGGCAAACCGCGCAAAAGTTTTGATTGGAAAGACGAATCCCAAATCGATCAATTGTTTGAAATGGCAGCAAAATTGGCCAAAGAACAAACCCCCGCAGATTCATTGAAAAAAGACTGAACCTGATACGTCATGGATTTTGTAGAAAAACTACCCCACGTCAACGCTTCGCTGAACACCTTGGCAACATGTTTGTTGCTGGCCGGATTTGTTCTCGTCAAACGTGGCAATTTGAAAGCTCATAAAATCGCCATGCTGTCCTGCTTTGGCGTCTCAGTTCTGTTTTTGATTTCTTATTTAACTTATCACGTCAACGTTCCGAGCAAAAAATTTCCTGGGGACCTTTATCCAACGGCCCGTTATCCCTACTACTTGATTTTGTTGACGCACGTTTTGTTGGCGGCCACTGTGCCGTTTTTGGCGATTGCCTCGATCTGGTTTGCGTTAAAAGATCGAATTGAAATTCACAAAAAGTTGGTAAAATGGACGTTTCCAATTTGGCTTTACGTGTCCATTACTGGCGTTGTTGTTTACTTGATGCTGTACATCTGGTTTGTCGAAAAATGATTCATCGCAAAACAAGCTGGCTCCCGCGAATCGCGTTTGTCGCAACGTTGATTATGGCAACCTGGTTATTCAGCAGCGACTGCCAGGCCTGTCCCAATTGCAAAGAAGCGTTGGCGGGCGAATCAAATAATGTTCAATTGGGTTATGTTTACAGCATCGTGTTTATGATCAGCGTGCCCATCATCATTTTCTTGGGCTGGTCGTTGGCAATTTATCGCATGACAAAAGCGTCAAAAAAACAAACCCAGGCATCGGTCGCATCGGCAAATCAAAAGTTAAGCGTTTGAAAATCGTTCACTGATCCAACGCTCCATCTCATCGGCCGCCGTTTGCTGACACCCCGTGTAGTAGTGATTTGCTTTTTCAATCACGCGTACGTCAAACAGTTGACGCTCTAAATCTAAATCTTCGAATTGTTCAATAATTCCATCAAACGCTGCGTTGTCGATCAGTTCTTTTTCACCAAAAGCCAACAGAGTCGGAACTCGGACTTGATTGACGAAATTCAGCCAGTTGTAACGATCCGCTTCTGCATATTTGTCCACGTAGGTCGCCGCGGAAATCAAGACGGGAAACGGGAAATCGACATTCATCAATTGCTGGTCATCGCCGTTTTCGCACAGCGCTTGAGCCCGGCCAAGTAGCTCAAGAAAATGATCGCGATTAGGCGACTCGACAAAATCCCGATAACAGAGCCGAGATGCTGAAAAGCAAACCAACCCCGCGACATTGTCGACAGGCCGAAACGCTTGGCTATAAAGTGCTTTGATCGCCCCCAAGCTATGACCAACGACCAAAATCCGCTGGAAGCCTCGCCCTGCCAGTAAACGGGCCCAGGCCGCGATATCGAGCGTACATTCACCCACGATTTCGTTGGCTGCACCGATCGTCCGTCGTACTCCGGCTGCAGCGACATAATTGACGACGTCATGTCCCCGGTTGTTCGCCATCAGAACCGGCAGCCCCAGATCGTGGCACTGCAGCGCCAAACGGTTGAGAAACCGCGAGTTGTAATAGTTTCCCGCGATCGCATGCGTGATTAAAACGGCATCCAGCTGACACCGAGAATCAATTTTGGCGGGCAAGAAAAAACCGTGAAGGCGAATCAAATCCTCTGTTTGGCAGGTGACCAATTCGCCATCGATCAACATAAATTCAACCGATCAACAGATCTAAGACGTGTGATTGGTGGGGCTGGGAACGCTGCTCAGTTGGGCCAGCAATTGCAAAACGCCATTGAGATGAGCCAAACGTGGCCCAAATCGATCCACAAATTCGTTGAGGACAAACTCACCGTCCATCATTGCCTCAAAATTGTCGTTGATTTCATGAGTCAAGTTCTCAAGAAATTCGGTTTGAACCTGGCTCAACGATTCGGCAGCCGCACGGCAGCGACGCGCAAGAATTGGATTAGCTTCTTTCCATTGACCGAGTTCTGCGGCGCGTTGTCGTTGCGCGGCACTCATTTGATCAACGAGTTCCTCGAGCAACTCGTTTTGCCGATCCTGTCCCATCACCAGATGTCGCAACAATTCGACGACTTCTTGACCGGCATTTGCACTTTCAGTTTCGTTTTGGTGTGATCCGGGAGAAACATCAATTCGAAACATGGGTGAAATGTTTTGAGGTTCCTGGTTCATTTTCTCTCCGGTTTATTTTTTATTTAACGTTCTAAAGCTCCAGTATAGACAGCCCTTAAAACAGTGTCGAGCAATATCTGAAATTCGAAAACACAAAACCAAAAACACTTGAACAAAAATAAATTCATCCAAATTCTCTACGCGATAATGCAAGTTCTGTTATGTAAAAAACTTTCGTGAATAAACAGGACCATCAAGATCGTTAAACTCGATCACAATCCACTTTTTCCGCTGAAAAACAGCGTGCTTGCAGTACGAATGCCGGGGAATGAAATTCAGGAAATTCGTTGCAAACAAAATTCTCGAAATGCTCAATCGTACGCGTCACCAGAAGCCGAAAAAACAATAAGAGTTTTGCCGAAAACTCTTGACATAGGACATTGTGCTATTAGGCCCCTTGGGGAACCCAACAAAGACTTGCTATCAGAGACCCCCAGCGAATGACTGACCATCAGCAAGAGAATGAACGAATCAAGAAATTTGGCTATCTCTCAATCGTGCCGCTTGAAAACGAACGATTGAGTGGCGGCTATCTCGTATTGGACCATTTCGGAAGACCTTGCGAATTCCATTTTTCCGTACCGTTTTCCGCGGACGTAGCCCAAAAAATTTTGTTTGGCCGAACGTTTACCGAGTTCGTTTATTGTGAACAAATGGGTCGGCCATTGCTGCAAAAATCGCGGCCCGTACCAGGATTGATTTTGGTTCAACAGCCTCAATTGCTCGAACTGGGTGCGAGTGATTTTCCAGTCGTTTATGTCGAGCCCGACCCATCATCATCCGCTCCATCACTGGCGCAACATCATCAAATTTTTCAGTTCTCCGGTCAAACATTTGTGATACATCGCGACGCCGACTCGCTCGAGTTGCAGCAGAGAATTCAGCGGTTTCCCGATGTTAGCTTTATCCTCGAACCGTTCGAACGAATTCACGAAGCCATTTCACAAGCCCAACGAGCAGCCGCCTGACACCATAAAATGGAAACGAATCTTTTTCTACCTGAAATTCAATCTCGGCTGGGAATCCAACATGGCGATGCTCCCAAAATCATCTCGCTGAAATCGCAAACCAAACCGATCAAAATCAAATCGTTTCAATTTGACACTGGTGCTCAGCAGACGTTTTTTAAAAAGCCCAAGGCTATCGGTAAACCTCCAAGCGATTCACAGAAACAAAAAATAAAGCGTGACCCCAAACGAAATTCACGCCTTCGGCCGCCCAAAGATATCATCAAGCTGCAAGACCGACTGTTTTATGTTTTGCAGCCGCCAATCGAAACGTTGACCGACAACGGCTTGATCGAGTTTCCGTTTGAACCGTTTCCGTACCAATACGAAGGCATCGCTTTTCTCTATCCGCGGCATGCCGCCATTCTGGCCGATGAGATGGGGTTGGGAAAAACGATGCAGGCGATCTCAACCGTGCGTTTGTTGGTTCGTAGCGGTGAAGTGAAAAACGTGTTGCTGATCTGCCCCAAACCACTGGTACCAAACTGGTTGAGAGAATTCAAATTGTGGGCGCCGGAAATTGGCGTCAGTGTGATCGAAGGTAACCAATCCAAACGTGAATTCCAGTGGCGTCAAGAAAACGTACCGGTCACGATTGCCAATTATGAACTGGTGACCCGCGACCAGATTGCCGTAAATACGCCGGATGTCCAGTTTGATTTGGTCATTCTCGACGAGGCCCAACGAATCAAAAACAAAAATAGCACGACCAGCAAAGTCGTTCGCGGGATTCATCGTCGACGGAGTTGGGCATTGACCGGCACTCCAATCGAAAACAGCCAGGACGATATCGTCGGTATCTTTGAATTTCTAAATAGCGGGTACCTGCATTCCGACATGCCCGCTCATCGACTTGCCTCGGAAGTCAGCGATTACATCATTCGCCGCACGAAAGACGAAGTTCTGACCGATATGCCTCCCCGACTGACACGCGACGCCGAAATCTATCTTACGCCGGAGCAAGCGGCACGATATCAACAGGCCGAGGAAGCTGGCGTCATCAAACTCAACAATTTAGGTCACGAGATCACAATTCAACATGTTTTTGAATTGGTTTTGCGCTTGAAGCAGATTTGCAATTTCGATCCAGTCACCGGTGCCAGTGCAAAAATGGAACGCCTCGAAGCGGACCTCGATGAAATTGCCAAAAGCGGACAAAAAGCAATCGTCTTCAGCCAATGGGTCAACACACTCGATGTGATCGGCGACAAATTGGCCAAGTTCAACCCGCTGGCGTATCACGGCCGGATCCCGACAAAAAAACGGGAACCCATTTTGGCTGAGTTCAAAGAAAATCCTGAACGCCACGTTTTGCTGATGAGTTATGGTGCCGGCAGTGTCGGACTCAATCTACAGTTTTGTCGATACGTGTTTTTGTTCGATCGCTGGTGGAACCCCGCTGTCGAAGATCAAGCCATCAATCGCGCTCACCGAATTGGCGTCCAAGGAAGTGTCACTGTAACGAGAATGTTGACTCTCGGCACGATCGAAGAAAGGATTGACCAGGTTCTTGACGAAAAACGGCAGTTATTCGAGACCATTTTGTCAAAAACAGATGAACCTGCTAATCTAGGGTTAAGCAAAAATGAGATCTTTGGGCTGTTTGATATCCGAACTCCCAAACAGAACAATGTCGCATAACCTGTTCCCGACACGTTTCTGAAATCAGTCGTGAATCATCCGTGTGATTCCAACCACACCCAACAGTATCATCTGACTTGCGCCAAAATAAAATCGCAACCCGAAACGTTAGTGAGGGACCACGTTTTACCGCACATCTGTGTTGTTTCCGGTCCCTCGCTCACGCTTCGCGCTTATGATTGTAGAAAGCCGTTACCAATTGCAGTTGCGATTCCTGACGCCATGACCCAATAAATTGCATGAACCAAACGCCGATTGAAAAATCAAACGAAGAATTCGACTTGGGTAAATCCGAGCCCAAATCGAATTCGTATCCACCCTGGTCACCGCGATTCTGGAATGGCATGCGTTTGGGGGATTTTTTTCGTTTGCAAAATGAAAATCGTTTCCGCGTATCCCCCATGCGTTTCGCAATGTTTGGGATGATCACCGGTTGCGCCTCGATGGTGTCAGTATTATCGATGGCGCAAAAGATTTTTCGCGGTCGGCGAATCGATGAAACGGTCATCGACCAACCACCCCTGTTTGTGCTCGGACACTGGCGCACCGGAACAACTTTACTCCACGAGTTGTTAGGCAAAGACGAACGATTTTCCTTTCCGACGACTTACGATTGTTTTTGTCCCAGTCATTTCTTGATTTCGCGACCGCTGTTGCGATGGCTTGTCTCGGTGACACTGCCACGCCGTCGGCCGATGGACAATATGAGCAACGGAGTTGATTTTCCACAAGAAGATGAATTTGCGCTATGTGCTCTCGGCGCTCCGACACCGTATCGTCGCATTGCTTTTCCAAACAATGGACCGGTTCACCAGAATTTGCTGAGCATGAAACAGGTTGACCCGGACGTTTTGGAAAAATTTCGCAGCTCACTCGAATATTTTTGCAAAGCGCTGACCTATCGCGATGGAAAACGCCTGCTGCTCAAATCTCCAACGCATACTGGTCGTATCGATTTTCTAAACGAATTGTTCCCTCGTTCGCAATTTGTGCATTTGTCTCGCCATCCCTATTCGATCATTCCATCGACGATCCATTTGTGGAAATCGCTGGACAAATACCAAGCGTTTCAAATTCCGAAATACACAGACGAACAGCTGTTGGAATTCATCTTGGATTCGTTCGAATTGATGTACGAATCCTATTTCGAACAACGAAAAAATGTTGACCAAAGCAATTTGTTGGAAATCCGTTTTGAAGATATGGTGAAAGATCCTGTTGAATGTCTCCACCAGGTTTATACATCGCTTGGTTTGCCGAATTTTGACGAGGCCAAACCCGCGTTCCTGGCCAGTGTCGAACAACGCAAATCACACCAGATCAACAAAAAGAAGTTCGACAATCGAATTAAATCGGCGATTGATTCGCGATTGAAACGCTACATGCAGGAATTCGGCTATGAGGCCGAAGAACTTCAATCCAAGAAAATCAATTCCGACGTTGCTTGAAATTTATTTAGCGTTGTGAATAAAACTCGCGCCGACGTGCCGCAATTTGTGGATCCGTTTCGATTTCACGCACCTCATCCCGCAATTCGTCAGGAGTCATGCGAATCCGATTCTCGTATTTGATCCATTGTCGAAAATAATCGATGCCTGACAAAACCAGCAAAACAAATGCGGCAACAAAACAGCATTTGAAGATTAGAGTTGAAAGAGATTCCAGCATCTCGCGCGCTGTCAGCTGCTGCCACGACTGGTCAAAACAGAAAACTGCCTTCAAATCGGGTTTTGCTACCAAATAAACCGCAGTCACGATGGCCGTGATTTTTAACAAACTGATGCCAAACGACGAAACGTTGTCGAATGAAAAAAAATGGGCCAGCCCTCGAAACACTCGCAATCCGCCTTTTTTTCTTTTGAGAGTAAACCGGCCCGACTGCAAATAGTTCATTCCCAAAATCACCAACAACGTCAATCCAGCGGCTGAACCAAATGCTACAGCGAGTTTGACAACCACCGCAGTGGTGAATCGTTGCAACGTCTGAACATCTGAAAATTTTTCCGTCTCGGTTTCCCACACCCAGCTGGCGAATTGTTCAAACCAGGTGATCGCTCCATTGACACTTGCGGCAGCCAAAGCCAATAGCGCCAAGAAAATAATTGCGGACGACAACTCGGCGCTATGCGCGACGTCGCCTTCGGCTCGTAGTCGTTTTCGTCGTTGTTGGGTTGCTGGCAGCGAACGATTTTCCATCGAACCGTTATCCTTTCGTCGATGTAAAAATCTGGCTCATGAAATTTTCAGTCGCCGTTTCGATCTGCTCGCCAAAAAAAATCGCAGCAGCACCAATCGAGAGCATCACTCCAATCAACGTTGCCGCGGCGGTCAGCGGCAATCCAACCTGCCACATCGATAGTTGTGGAATCGAACGGCTCATGACACCGACCAACATCACGGCCAACATTTGGCAAATCAATACAGGCAACGCTATTTTCAATCCCAACCCAAATGTCAGCGGAACTGCGGCAAGCAGCTGTCGCAGATTTTCAGAGTTTGGCAAATCGGCTCCGAGTGGCATGACCATCATGGATTCGATGATCGAACTCACCAGTAGCCCAGGTCCGCCTATCAAAATAAAGACGGTGATCGCGATGAGATCGAACAACCGCCCCATCGACGTGGACGCCTCGGAGTTTTGGTCCGTCGCCTGGCTCAATCCCAAAGGGGTGCCAATCAATTCGCCGGCAAACAACATGGCTTTAAAAATGACATGAACCGCCAGACCAAAAAGTGCGCCGATAATAAACTCACCGATCGATTGTGATGCCAGCTGACCGACACCGTCGAATGATACTTGTTGAATGTTGGCAAACAGAGGAAAAACCGAAAACGAAACCAGCAGACACAACACGATTCGAAATCGCACGGTAATCACTTTGGCACTAAAGAACGGTGCGCCAAACATCATTCCGGCCATGCGTGCGGCGACCAACACAAACGTCGCGAACGAAATGTCGCTCCAATTGCTCAAGGCTGTTGCCTCGTAATGACTTGTGGAATCTCTTTCAGTGTTTGCTGACTGTAGTCTGCCATCTTTTCAAAAAACCATGGCAGACACAGGCAGATCACAACCAATATCGCAATCAACTTGGGCGCAAAACTCAATGTGTGATCTTGGACCTGAGTGATTGATTGCAGAATTCCAATCAGCAGACCGACAACCAGACCGACTGCCAGGATCGGCGCAGCCAACCAGAGCACTTGAATCATTGCCTGTTGTGTCATCTCGGCAGCACTTGCGGCATCCATCGTTTTCGTCCTTTATTCACGTCAAGCGTACGGTGCAAAACTCTCCAGCAGCATGCCAATCACCAAATGCCAACCGTCAACCACCACAAACAAAATCAGCTTGAGCGGCAGGCTCACCATGGTCGGAGGCAGCATAAACATGCCCATCGATATGGTCACGCTGGAAACCACAAGGTCGATCACCAGAAACGGCAGAAAGATCTGAAAGCCCATTAAAAAAGCAATCTTCAATTCGCTGATGACAAATGCCGGAAGCAAGACCTGGATCGGGACATCATTAAACGTTTCAGGGGATTCCTGCTGCTCGTCCTCGGGCAGATATTTGTAAAACAGCCAAATGTCATTCGTGTTTTCTGCCATCGCAATTTGTCGGCTCATGAAACGCCGCAAAGGTCGAGTTCCTGCCTCCCAGGCTTCGCTCCAAGCGATTTCTTTGTTCACATAGGGATCAATCGCGTCTTTTTTGACATCGTTCCAAACCGGTGCCATCACCAACAAAGTCACGAACAGCGCTAACGCAGTGATCACTTGATTGGGTGGCAGATTCTGGCCGCCAAATGCTTGACGCAGCAGCGATAGGACGACCACCACACGTACATAGCAAGTCGTCATCAACAAAATAGCGGGAGCAAGGCTTAGCACACCCAACATCAACACAGCTTTGAGTGTCGATGGCAGTTGTTCGGGTGAGGTAACATCACCAACCAGTTTTTTTAATCCGGCGTTGGGATTGTCGGTAACGGTTTGTTCAACGGCGGGTGCTTTTTTTTCTGACGATTGGGATTGGGCGGCACAGCGGCTTGCCGGGATATGCACCAATACCAGCAAGGCAATGATGACACCGACGCTTCGTGTGATCCGATAAAAATTGTTCATGCTGGACAATCGCAAATTCCTTTTCATGGCGGGGCAAAAGTCATTTACGCTTCGAAAACGTTACTGGACGAACGACGCGGATTGATCTCGTCGTCAATTTCGCCATTGATTTGTGACGGGTACATGCGTTGCGCTCGCCGCTGCTGGCGAATCTGATTCGTGATCCGGCGAAAGTTCTGGAAATCTTCAACCGCGCGTCCACGTTGCATGATCGAAATCACATGTTCAACTTCGACGGGATCGTCAATCTCGCCGACGGTTTCAACCGAGCTTGTGGTAACTGACAACAGCAAAATTTTGCTGCCCAGGCGAACCAGTTGCAAACGTCGCCGCTGATCCAACGGAACTTGTCCGAGTACTTGAATCACTTCGTCTGGAACTTTGCCAGAGATATTCCCACCGTTTCGTTTGGCAAACACCGTCAACGCGTAAAAAATTGCCAGGACCAACGACAATCCGCCGACAACTTTCAAAAACGGTTTGGTGGACCGAATCGTGCTCATCGACCCAAGCGGGTTAGGTTGGTCACCGGGCTTTGAATCTAATTTTTGGTTGAGGGGATCTTGTTTTCCGCCGGTTTGGCTAACATCGCTGCTGGTCGAATGAGTGGATACGTATTTATCACCGACGATATTTTGTGATTTGAGTTGAATCGAATACTGTTCGGTAGAATCGCTATCGGTTTGATGCGTTTGTTTTTTAACGGCCGGTTTCAACGGACCAAATCGCGTCGGCGGTTCGTTTTGTTTGGATGGCCAACCTTGCTGATTCGTTTGACTCCACGCGAAGCTGGCCATCAGCAATGCAAAACATCCTGTCATCATGATTTGAAAAATTGACCGTCGCATTTTTTGCTCCTTAAGCCGCCTCTTTGATCCAATCTTTCAGGATTTCCGTGGCGTGCTCTGGGTTTTGCTTAATCAAGTCGACAACTTCTTGTTGCAACCTCCGATCCACAGGCAGTTCCTGGGAGAGTTCAGGGGTCAATGGAATCACTGAATGATCCACTGGTTTGTTCTCACCCGTTCGGATTCCCGCGTTGGCGGAGTTTGGTATAGCGGACGAGGGAGTAGTTTCTCGGGATGGCTGTTTTGAATCGCTCCGGCGAATGAGCAGAAGTACACAAATCATTCCACCTAGAATCACCGACAGCGTGAGCCAGTTTTGTTTTATCCACTGCGTCAATTCGGAAACATTCAGATCGTTCGAATGCCCGAGCGCCTTGCTTTGCAGAATCTCCGAATCCGGAATCACGGCAACCGTGCAACCGTATTTTGGAAATTGCGTCGTGATGATCTGTCGCGTCAGGTCGAGGATTTGACGTTTCATATCATTGAATGCATTTTCAGGTTTGATTTGAGACATCGATTGGCCGCGAGATTGCAACCAATATTGCAATGCGGCCTGATCGACTCCAATCAATATTCGAATGGACTCGATATTCGCATTTGCATCGGGTTTTTCCTGAGGTTCGATTGAAATGGGCTGGTTGGCACCGGCTGAAAGGATTTGCTGGGTTTCGAGCGACTTGGATTCGGTGTCATTGGTCGCATCGGCAACTTCGATATTGATCTCGCCGAAGCGAGCCAGTTTTTGCCGAATCAAATTGGTAATCTCATTGACAATCAACTGTCGCGATTCTGGAGTGGAGCCCGAGGTTACGGAGCCTCCCGATACGCTGATGTTGGCGTTAACATCCGAAATCACGACGTCATCTTCGTCGACACCTGCGATGGCACCGATCACCAGCTGACGAATCGTTTTAAATTGTGAACGTGTCAGGAATTGGTCACGGTAGCATCTGATGGCCACCACTACCGAACGTTTAACTTGTGGCTTGATCCCTGAAGTTTTTAATTCGTCGTACTCTACCCAGGCTTGTTGGACAAAATTCATCTTGCTGATCAGCCGCTCGAGGCGCTCTTTTTTGGCCTGGTGTTGCCGCCGCAAACGTTCTTCGCGCGGCAATAAATTCGTCAACGGAGACGGTGTATTTTGGCGTGCAAATTCTTGTGGGATCGCGGCGTGTTTATCCAGTGATTTCAAATATTCATCTCGTTTGATTTGCGGAACCGACATCCGCCCACGTTCGATTTTAAAATCGTTCAAGCCCGATTTTCCGAAAGCAATCTGCATCCGGTTGAGATCAAATTCATTGAATGCGTGGCCACCGAACAAAAACACACGTTTGTTTTGCCGGTTTTTCTGGATCACGTAAAAACCACCCGTCGCGATCATGACGGCCACCAACCCCAAAACAACCGTTCGTTTGTTTTGGATTACCCACGGCGCGATTCGATTCAATTGTTGATGATTTGACATGCGAAACTAGGCAGCCTGGGGTTTGGATTGTTGTTGATTTTCAATTCTGGGAATCGAAAGACTGACGGCCACACCGCCTTGCGGACAATTGGCGATGCTAACCGTACCTTCGTGACAATTGGCAATCTGCGTCACGCGCGAAATGCATTGCTGAAATTGATTTTTCAGATTTTGGCGTTCGGGTTCATCCATCCAATAACGCTGAGCCATGTTCTCCAGTCCCGGACCGGAGTCGGCAACCTCGACGTCCCAAAAATATCGATCAATCACCACGGTGATCAGTATTTCGCCTGAATCCTGGCAATTGCAAATCGCGTTTTTGATCAATCGAAACATTGCCAGATCAACGAGCTGTTTGTCGGCCACCACAACGTCTTCTAGTGGAATATCGGTTTTGACCAACAAACATTTTTCGTCCAGCTCGTTCTGCAACCGGTCGAGCACTTCCTGAATCACCGTGTTAATCGAGAACGGCTCAAATTTTGGAATGACTTGATAGTTTCCAGAGCCAACTTCGTTCAGTCGCAACTCGAGCCCTCGCAAACAACCCTGGAGTTTTTGCAACAACTGAATCTCTTGCGCGGATTCCAGCGTCATGCCGCGCGATGAAAATTTCTGGACCAGAAGATTGACTGCCTGATTGATAGGAGTGAGTCGATCCGCAAATTCAGCAATCAACTGTTCCGTCGACGGGGCTCGATCAAATTTGGAAAATGGTTCTTGGTTCATACGGCTCATCCATGAGCTGTCGCTGTGATGATCATTTGCTCCGGCAAAGATCACCGCAAACTTGAGAAAGAGTCGGGAACTTTTACAAAGTTTTTTTGAGACGTGTCAACGGCACCCGTAAGGCTAGTTCCGGCAGGCCGGTTTTCCTGGAATGGCCCGGTTTATTTGGAAGGCCGGGGGAACCAGCCCTACTGCCAGCAGCTAGCAATGAACAATCAGCTGACGGAGCGTTGGGTCAACTCATCGGTACCGTTGATGGCATCCATGATCCAAACGTTTACATCGTTTAACACTTGCGGCATCATATCGTCGCCACATGGGTACTGACGCAGTGTTAACGAAAATCCTGCAATGTGGAGCAATCGCAATTGCTCACACAAATCCGCTTCGACAAAAGTCTCTGATTTTCGTGCGTGAGCCCAGAACACAGGCAACTCACGACACATGCGATATTGAGACAGCGGTGCTTCGTCTTCAGGGAATCGACCGTTGAGCGAAATTACTCCGGCGAACACCTCTGGTTGCAGGCAACCTAACCGAAACGCCATCGTTCCGCCGTTGCCAATTCCAGCGATGTAAATACGCTCATTGGAAATATTAAATCGTCCACGCACTTCGTCGATCGCAGCCATCACCGAGCACATACTTTGGTGAACGCATTGACTGGTCTGTGGCCAACAATAACCAGCACCCCAATCTTTTTCAGGACCGCGCGGAGCGACCGCCATGTAATTGCGGATGCTTATATCAAACATCACATCCGGTAACTGATGTTGGCTTGCGCCATCATCGTGCAGCCAGATGATTAACGGGTAAGAGTAATTTTTTTCGTAATGAAGCGGCAAAAATATTGCCCGTTCATCCGAAAAATACTCTTCGACTAGTGGAGCATTATCATCCAATCCAGACGTTGATTGGTTTGGATGATGTTTTGGTTTTTTTGATTTGGCGAGAGGGTGGGTCAGAGTCCCATCGGGACAAATTTTTATTCGGTCCATTAATCCATCTTTTCAATTGGCTAAATAACCAACACCCGAATTCATCACAGGCAGGTGATGTGATGATTCACCGTTTTAAAAAAGGGTATGACCATCGTCAAGCACAGATTCAGGTGCTTCCCCTTAATTCACCAAAAGAAAAACTCTTAAGAATTTTCAAAAAAATTTTGAGAACGCTAGCTTGCAACCAGCGTTCGCTCAAAATCTCAGATTCGTTTTCACAAATACTACAACGTGGCCATCAATTCGTTCATATTTGCAACCAGGCCTTTGACGGCGTCGACGCTGTTTTGGAAATCCTCAGATTCCTGTGCATCGAGGTCCAATTCAACGATTTTTTCTACGCCACTGGCTCCCAGCACCACGGGCACTCCGACGTAATACCCGCCGACCCCGTATTCGGAATCGCAATACGCGGCGCAGGGGAAGACTCGTTTTTTGTCCTTAACAATCGCTTCGGCCATTTGAGCGCAAGCCGCCGCAGGTGCATAGTAAGCACTACCAGTTTTCAACAGGCCAACAATTTCAGCACCTCCCTTTCGGGCTCGATCGACAATGGCGTCCAATTTCTCACGGGCCATCAACCGTGTGACAGGAATCCCACCCACACTGGTACAACTGGGCATCGGAACCATCGTGTCTCCGTGTCCGCCCATCAACAATGCCGAAACGTCTTCGACACTGACACCCAATTCCATCGCGATAAAAGTTCGGTACCTGGCGGTATCCAAAACACCCGCTTGTCCGATGACGCGACGATGATCAAATCCGGTCACTTGTTGGCATTGCTGAACCATCGCATCCAGCGGGTTGCTGACGACGATGACAATGGCTTCGGGACTGGTCCGTTTGATTTCTTCAGAAACACTGCTGACGATTTTGGCATTGGTGGTCAACAAATCGTCGCGACTCATTCCTGGTTTTCGGGGTATCCCTGCCGTGATCACAATCACGTCACTGTCCGCAGCATCGTCGTAGCTGGATGTACCTGTGATCGTCGAATCGAATCCCATGATTGGACTGGACTGCATCAAATCCAGCGCTTTCCCGGCAGGCATATCACCCGCTTGAGGAATATCGAGCAAGACAATGTCACCCAGTTCCATCGATGCGCACCAATGCGCCGTTGTTGCCCCGACATTTCCAGCCCCGATAACGGTAATTTTGTGACGTCTCATTTCGACTCCAATTTGCAGTGGTTGTTCGCGAGTATTTGGTCCAGCTTTTCGCCAGATTGTTGACAGAATAACTACGAATATCCGTCAAACGAATCAACCAAACAAGGTGGTGGAAACAGAAATCAACATCGCCGCTGGTCCGAAGCAAACTACTCGAAATCCAGGCTAATTTTCTCGGGCTCTGAATCCGGCCGAGAGATCTTTCGACGGTTCGAAAGATACATGTAGCCTAGGGCAATCAGGATCAAGACCACGATGATTCCAACAACAATTCCGATAATGTTGTCAATTTGTCGAGTCTCCTCTGGCCTCACGATGACCGGCTCAAACCCGATCAACATGGGGCTTTTCTGGAGCACATCGCTCCGTCGCGAAGTGGCCGAGTAATATCCCCACATGCGGAAAAAGAAAGCGTCGACTTGCACGTCAACACTGGGCTGTTTTTGATCGGCAAGCTCCTCGGGCAAAGATCGAACACGGACCGTGACGGGAAAATTGTTGTTGAACACCAGAAATTTCCCGGTTTCTACGTCTTTGACTCGCAGCTTGCCTTGAATCGGAACGAAAATGTCCAACTCGTAGTATTTCGAGATGCCAAAACGTTCACGGTATTTTTCAGAAACGTCATTGATCGGTGTGATCCGTCGCAATCGCCCGCGGACCGTCATCCGTGTGCCACTCAACGACAGCGCTTTCTCGTGTGCCCGGATGATGTCAATCTGTGGAGCCTCGGATTCAAATTTGCTCGGGCCGTCGATTGCCGCCAAAATCTCGAACTGGGATTCCATATCATCCGGTTTCAAAGGTTCACCGGTCGACTTTCGTACTTGATCGAACAAACCGATATCGACACCGTGCTGTCCCAGCCAGACTTGTCCCTCGTTCACCCACGAATTGACACGATCGGGCAGCCATCGAATGCGCGGTGCAGCAAAAACAGCCGTCGCGCCGTCAACGGAATCGCCGGTGAAATCACAAGCGTAAACAAACAGACCGTCAATTCCCACGCGCTGACCCACCGGATCATTTTTTTTCCAGGCGTCGGGAATCACCGGTGTACAAACCTTGAGTTTGATTTTTGACTGCGGGTGCGAAATATCGACGGCAAAGTAACCTGGAATCTGATACAAATCGCGATCTTTTTCACGGACCTTGTAACGCGTGATACTCTCGACGCGCCCGACTGTTTGATATCGTTGAATTTTGGGCAACCCGGCTTGTTCGAGTTGCTTTTTTAACAACTCAATACCATCCTGAGTTCGCGACCCCAGCGATTTAATGCGCGAAAAATGGTAACTACTGATCAACGGCATGCGGTTGACCAGATACAGCAGGATCGAATCATTGGGATCCCAATTTTCGATGTTGTGCAGCGATCGCACTTCACTTTCGTCGATCCCCGGAAACATCACAATCGGTTCCAACTGGTTCGAATTGACCACGGTCGGTTGAGCGTCTGCGGTAGGCAGCAAAAACAACAAAAAAAATGTCGCTACCAATGAACCACAACAAGCGCGGCGCAACACGACTCGGTTTATTTTGAATAGTGGATACATGCTAAGATTTCTCAGACATTTTTCGCAGTCGATCGGAAACCGTTTCAACTGCCGGATCCTGTTGCAACGCCTTGAAGTCTTTCGCAACTTTGGCTTCGGTTGCGGCAGACTCGGTACGAAGACTCGATGTTGCACGATAAACCCAAAACGCAAATCCGGCTGCAGCAAAAGCGATCAGGAACAAACTGCCAACCATCACCGGCCAACTTGGCAGCACGACCGACGTTTCGGATGCTGAATCTTGTTGAGGAAACCAGGTCGGAGTATCGGTCAACACCAACGGGCACTCGCGCAACCCTCCCCGCGCCTTGTAAGAACGCACTTTGAAAAATCGCCCGGACACCTCAATTTGTTCATTCATTTCAACAGTTTCCCGTTGAACCACTGGAAAATCTTTGGGCAAATCAAGTGCATAGACGCAATATGGAAACGTCGATTTCTCTTCGGGTTTGATCCACAGAATATAAAACTGCTTGATCCCCAACTCGTGATCTTTGATTTCTTGCAGTCGAGCCGAGCGGACGAATCCACGAAATTTCACCTGCTTGCCGCGATAACTGGCCGGTTGCGAATTCAGTTCCAGCTGAGTGACCGGCATCGCCTCGACAGTCGATGATTTTGCAGCCATGACGTTCTGCCACATCATCAACCAGGCCACACCTTCTTTAGCCCGTCCGACTGGAGCACCGTCTCGAATATCACGAAACGCCTGTTGTTCCAAATATCCGCGAAGCCGTGTCAGAGCCTTTTCAACCTGTTCCTTCGGCAGCTGCTTGTTATTCAATCGCGCCGTCAACACGGGTTCGTAGTCATCGTTCCAGGCTGTCCGTATCTGAAATAACACTTCGCTCCAATTTTTCTTTTCATCAGTTTGCGATTCGGGCAAACTGGTAATGTGCTGAAACAGTTGTCCTTGGTAGACATTTCGACGTGTTTTCAAGAATTTGACAATCTTGCCGAACCGGTCCTGCATCTCCCGGTCGGCGGTAATCTCATTTCCAGCGAATCGCAACAAACGAAACAGGTCCCGTCGGTAATTGGTCTGAAGTCGATCGTAAACCTGCCGCCAAAAATCGTCCTCGACCGAATTAATTTTCGAACTCAAGTTGGTGAGCTGGATATTAAACTTAGGCTGGCTTTCAGCTGACTCCAGATCGTCCTGTTTTTGATTCGTTGATCGCGTTCCAATGATCAACGGTTCTTCGGGATTGATCACCACGTCACCCAGGACACTGGGCCTCAAGTCGCTTTCGGAACGTTCAGAAATATTTGATTTTTTGGGTTCCTCCTTGAAACCCATCCACGCCCAGGATTCCGGCTTGCGGGCCGTCAGCATCAAATAAATAACAACGAAAAACAACACGCATAGCGAACACAGTCGAAGCATATTTGCATCGAAAACAGGGTGTCGTTGACGCGTGGATGTTGGGAGGTTCGATTTTTTTTCCATCTTAATATTTTACCAATTGCCGTTCAGCATACAAAACTCGATTTCCGAGAGTGTGAAGTGAAATATGCTTACGATCCCAGAATTGCTTGCCAGTTCGCCTTTTTGGCACTAATCTTAAGGTACCTTGCAATCGTCTCTACGAACCGCCATTCCCCTGATAAAATAGCCGTTTCACCCGTCTCGGCGGAATCTTACAAACTGACACCAGGATTGATGGAATGAAATTAATTGCCAGAAGCATTTTCATTCTCGTTGTTACGATCACTTTAAATTTAGCCGCAACGCCCTCCCCTTCGGCCGCTGAAGAAAAAGTCGAACTATTTCTTCAAAAACTGTTGGAGCGTGGCTACTACGACACCGCGGTCGACTATTTGAATTTTCTGGAAACCAGCCCGCTTTGTCCAAAAGAATTCAAAAACCGAATCCCGTTGGAAAAAGCGGTCATCCTGATCGAAGCCGCTCGCAGGTTGAAAGATCTCAAGAAACACGAAAATTACCTTGGTCGCGCCGAAGTCTACCTGACAGATTTTACGAAAACAAAGCCTTCGCCCGAGTTATTCGCACGTGCTGAAAAAATTCGCGCTCAACTTTATTTTGAGCGCGGCCAGGTATATTTGAATCTTGCCTCCTCCGACCGAAAGACCGAAAAGGAAAAACAGGAGTTGCGGAAAAAAGCCCGGTCATTATTAACCGCGGCACTGGACTCTTTGGAGAAAAATCGCCAATTCTTGCAAACACAAATTCAAAATGTCGTCGACGACCCGGAAAACCGTGCGGCCGTCGCTGCCTTGAAAAAAACACTGCATCTGGAATATGTCCAGGTTCGCACACTACTGGCAACGTCATCCGAATCGATTGCGGATACTTTTCCCAATCCCTCCGTCGAGCGCAAAAAACAATTTGCCGTTGCCCTCAAAAAACACGAAGCGAATTGGGAAAAATATCGCTCATTCACACAGGGCGTTAATTCCGCGTTGGGGGCTGCACGATGTGCCTACGGTGTTGGTGATGAGACGAAAACGATCACCTACTGCAACGAGATTTTTGATCTTGAGGATGTCGCTGTCTTTATCCCAATCAAAAAACAAGCGGCCATGATCGCAAAAAAAATCTGGGAAACAAAAGACCCGTTGCCGTTTGCTGACGTCATCAAAACACTCGAACCTCTGATCAATGGACTCACGACGCTCGAAAAACGCCAATCAGAATGGCTCGAACTACAAATTCTGTTGGCCAAAGCGCATCGAACGCGCGCCGAGTTTTTCGAAAAATCAGACACCAAAGATAAAGCCACGCGCTCCAAAATCGATCGCTCCAACAAAAGTGCCGTCCGAGTCGCGCGAGCGGTGGCCCGAGTACCAGGACCGACGCGAGAAATCGCACGCAATTTACTGAAAACATGGAAACTCAAGGTCGGAGACGTCAAACCAGAGGAAGTAACAATCACGACTTTCGAGCAAGCCAGGCTGCGCGCCAGCGATTTGATGACCGACGCCGAAAGCTTGCGCACGATTTATCTCGAAGTCAAAAAGAAAGTTGATGCTGCGGGAGAAAATGCGACTGATGAACTTCGCACAGAACTTGATGAGGCAAAGCAGCCGCTGGACGAAACGACCAACGAAGCGCTAAAAATACTGCAGCTTGCGGTTTCGTTTAAATCGCCGGAAACGGACCGCGAAGAATTCGCCAATGTTCGCTACCTCCAAGCCTACGCCTATTTCATCCTCGACAAACACTACGAAGCCATTGTGATTGGCGAACATCTGACACGAGCCTACCCCGGCACCAACTCGGCACGTAGCGGTGCCAGTCTTGCCCTGAAAAGCTATCTGCAACTCTATATTTCAGCGCCGAAAGATGACAACCGGTTTGAATACGACAATCTCAAACGACTGGCAGACGACATGATTCGGAAATGGCCGGGCCAACGGGCAACCGAATCAGCCGCATTGATTATGGCTCGGTTTTCGACGCGAGACGGAAATATTGACGCTGCCGAAAAATATGTCAACGCAATTCCCAAAAGCTCTCCGGGACGCGTGCTCGAAGAACTTCGCATTGGCCAGATTTTCTGGTTCCAATACTTGAATCGAATGAAACAAAACCCAGCCGATGCAGCCAAGCACCAAGCCTTGAGAGCCAAAGCCCAAACGTATCTTGAGGCGGGAATGGCACAGATCACCAAAGATCAAATTAACGAAGTGTCGGCTCGAGCAACGCTTTCGCTGACCGATTTGTACCTCGATCTCGGTGAATCCCAGAAAGCTGCGGAACAACTCGAAAACGCAAAAATTGCACCGCTGGATTTGATCAAACAGAAACACCCGGCAGCCAGTTCGCCACGGTTTATACGCGACACCAACAAAACGGCGGTCCGCGTCTATATGGCCGCCATGAGAAACGATCAGGCCAATGCGACGAAATGGGTCGGCAAAGCGCAAGGCGTGCTGTCCAGCCTCAAACAGTCGCTGATCAAGCAGGACCCACAAAAAGCCGAAGCGAAAATGCGGTCCATTTACGTTCAATTGGCCAAAGAATCACGGCAACAAATGGAACGTTTGACAAATGTCAGCCAACGAAAAATCTTTTCGGATAGCCTGCTAACATTTCTCGATGCGATTCAGTCCGAAACCAAAGACGTCGCGACGTTGCTTTGGACCGGACAGACACTCAACGCTTTAGGTGTTTCGCTCAACGAATCTGGCGAAAAAGCTCAGGCGCGGCGACTACACAAAAAAGCAATTACAGCGTTTGAGAAAGCAAAAAAACGTGGTTTTGGAAAAGGCGTCGATGCCGAGCGCAACGAACTGGAAACCGAACGGCAAATCGCTGTCGCAACCTTGGGAATTGGAGAGTTCGACAAAGCCATCGAAAAATTTGCCGATATCCTGGCGAAAAAAGCTTACATCGATATCCAGATGGATGCTGCCAAGGCCTATCAACTCAAAGGTGACGCCCTGAAATCAGCCAATGCCTACGCATTTGCCATGATGGGCGGACAACGTCGCAAACGCCCCAACCGACCGCCGGCAAAAGTTATCTTCGGTTGGAATGTTCTCGCCAAAGCGACAATTAACAAGCCAAAACAGGAAGCACGCTTTTACGAGATCCTCTACAACATGTGCTATTGCCGTCTCAAGTGGGGGCAATTGAAACAAAAAACCGTGGCACTCACATCTGCCCGCGACGAAATCCTCAAATACGCCAAGAAAAACCCTGAGATGGCGGGGATGCGCACGAAATTTCAGGAACTGTTGGCAAACATCCAAAAAAGCCTTCAAGAGCCTGTGACAAAACTTCCTGTTCCAGATCCCGGCAAATAAAAACAATAACAACAATCGATCATCGGTGGTCATCACCGTGGAGCCCAAATATGAAATTAAAAATCGCAGTCAGTTTTTTATTCGCCACAGCGTTTGTCGCACACGCCTATTCGCAAACCGACCAAGTCGATCGTACGGGTGGAGCGCGTCCGGTTCGAGGGCAAATCATCCAGGAATCGCCCACAGCAGTCGTCGTCAAACTCAGCAATGGAAACCAAACCATTGACGCCAAAGAAATTCGTAGAGTGAATTTCGGTGATGGGTCGAACCTGCAAAAAAAAGCCATCAGTGATTTTTATGCCGGAAACTACAACAACTGTCTGGATTTGCTGGATCGTTCGGAACAGTCCAACGACAAAACAACCAACCCGTTTCTCAAAGCCGAATTGGCTTTTTGCCGAGCCATGTCGATGTGTCGCGAAGCCATGAGTGGAGGCAACGTTTCGCTGGACAATGCGGGTCAGAAAATCTACGAGTTCACAACCAATCATTCCAAATCGTTTCACGCGATTCCCGCGTCTCAAATGTTCGCCGAAGTCTGCATTATCAAAAGCGGTGCATTCCGTGACAAAACGAAACGTGACGAATGGCTCAAGCGTGCAAAAACAGCACTCAAACCGCTGCTCGAAGCCAAAAATACCTGGGGGGAACGCTATCTCTCCGCGAATTTGTTGATGGGCCGAATTGCAGCAATCGAAAACAACAATGATCAAGCGATCCAGTACTTTACGGCCGCTCAAGACGACAGCATTACCGGTAAAGCGGCAACGCAAATCAAGCAGATTGCCCGCTGTCGAACCTGGCAAATTAAAGGGCAAAAAGGAGATGCCAACGCCATCAAAGAACTCAAAAAAATCATCAACAATGAATCGGGTGACGACAAATTGTTTTTCTCCAACGCTTACAATGCTCTGGGACATTGCTATCTGAAAGCGGGCGATAAAAAATCTGCGCTGCTACAGTTTTTGCATACGCAATTGCTGTACACCGGAAATCCGAACACGCAATCCGAAGCATTGTATTATCTGACCCAGCTGTGGAACCAAACGAACCACCCGGACCGCGCCGGACAAGCGCAACAGGCGCTGCGAAACAGTTATCAGAACACATACTATGGCCTCCGATCCGTAGCCGCGAATTAGTCCGTTCCAATCGATGTGAATGCGCCACTCAATCGATTCGACTGTACCATAGACTACTGAGTAGCGACGTTTTTTCCGACATACCGTTTGACCAAAACGGGCAAACGAGCGGCGGCCCGAAATCCATGTTGCCGATGACGATCGATTCGATGCAGGGTCTATTTTGCCGCCACCGCTGCAAATTTCAGAGAAGCTGAAATTATTCACACACTGCAACAATTTTTAATTATAATTGTAGACAGCCAGCACTTCCTACCGTTCACTCTATGGTTCTTTCGAACGAATCCTGACGTGTTTCCGTAACGGTTTCACACGGGAAACCCACGAACAGACTGCTATCAATACGATTCAGGAGTCATTAAAATCGGGGCTCGTTTTCTGACAAAAAAATGACAAGGCTTCGTCGCCAATTTGACTTCAAACAATCCGCTAATGAACTCGGAAACCCGGAGCAATTCATGACCATCAATGAGCGATCCATTCCTCAATTTTTTCTCCCAAAAATTGTCTGGATAATGCTTTTAACTTTTACATTCTCGGGCATCTTGCCCGTGATCGCACACGACAGCGTCGTCGTGGCACAGGACAACAAAGATGACAAGGCTGACGATGGCGCCGACGCTGCGCCCGCTCAAGACACCGGCAGCGAAAGCGATACTTCGTCGAAAAAGAAGAAAAACGCGCTGCAGTGGTTGTTCGAAGCACTTGGTTTACTTTACATCTTTGTCTTTCTCGTGCTCTCGTTCATTCTCGTCGCGCTATTTGTCATGAATATCCTGTCAGCTCGGCGCGATAACATTTGCCCTCAGCCGTTGATCGATGGATTCGAAGCCAATTTGGATGAAAAGAAATATCAGGAGGCTTACGAAATGGCCAAGGCTGATGAGTCGTTCCTTGGAAACGTTCTGTCGGCCGGGCTTGCCAAACTTTCCGCGGGATATCCACAAGCGATCGAGGCCATGCAGGAAGTCGGCGAAGAAGAAAACATGAAACTGCAGCATCGCTTGAGCTATCTCGCGTTGATTGGAACCATCAGCCCAATGATCGGCCTGTTCGGTACCGTTCACGGGATGATTCGCTCGTTCCATTACATTGCGGTCGGTGGCGGAACTCCCGATCCCAACAAACTCGCC
This sequence comes from Pirellulaceae bacterium, assembly GCA_028280445.1. Lineage (GTDB taxonomy): Bacteria > Planctomycetota > Planctomycetia > Pirellulales > Pirellulaceae > JANQLU01. The sequence goes on from JANQLU010000098.1 coordinate 37,276, forward strand.
GAGGGGATTTCAACAGCGCTGCTGACAACACTGCTCGGACTTGCGATCGCGATTCCGGCAATCGCGGCTTATAACATTTTGAGAAACCGTGTCGAACGGCTCTCGTTGGAGGTTGGAATTACCAGCGAAGGTTTGATGAATCGATTCGAAAATATCGGTAAAAAGTAACTTCAGGGTCGATTTGCGATGAAAATCAAAAAAGCACGCACCAAGATCCTCGAAGGCGATTTGACGCCGATGATCGATATGACGTTTCTGTTGATCGCGTTTTTTATGCTGATCGTCAATTTTTCAGAAACGGAAAAAGATCAAGATCTCGAGTTGCCGGACAGCAAAGTCGCGCGAACTCCCGACGAGCCTCCCAAATATCAAATCGTCATGAATCTGCGGACTTCGAAAGACGGCACGCCGCGAGTAAATTTTGTCGGAAAAAACTTTGCCAGTATCGCCAGTATCGGAACGGAACTCGAACTGGAAAAACGCTCAGCTGCGGCACAAAAAGTGCCACCGTCGGAAATCAACGTCGTGATTCGAGCGGATCGATATATCGCGTTTTCCAAGGTCCAGGAGTTGATGGCAAAATGCCAGGAATACGAGTTGCAAAAATTTAGTTTGCGGGCAAAAGAAAATATCAGGTAACCGTTTGAGCTGATTGAGCATTATGAAAATTCGTGGTGGACAAGAGAAAGAACAAATCAAGCTGCAAACGACAGCGATGATTGACATCGTTTTTCAGTTACTGGTTTTTTTCATCATGACGTTCAAAATCACCGCGCTCGAAGGTGATTTTCAAGTCAACATGCCGCAGGCGTCCGATCTGCCGCAGACCCCTATCGAAAACATCGATAAAACAATTCGGATCCACCTCTACGAAAACCCACAGGCCATTCGAATTACCTATTTGAATGCCGATGGGAAAGAGGTCACTCGTGATGTGCGAAATACACTCCAGAGCATCGAAGTGAATCATGGCGACCGAGATCCCGTCACGTTTTCGCATCTCGGTAAACAATACGATGCATTTAAAGCACTTCGCGACCACATTCAAGGCATCATTGAATCAGAAGCCGATCCGTCTCAGGCAAAAGAACTCGAAGTCGAATTCGAAGTCGATCCCAATCTGATCCATGGTGATACCGTGCGAGCCGTCGAAGCAGTTTCTGCGCGAATCGGCGAAGACCGCACCATCATTCCAATGATTGAAAAAATCAAATTCAAAGACACAGGTGCCGGCGCTGGCGAATGACGCCCGCTGGTCTTGTAAGCGGCAAGGCGCTAGGTCGTGTTGATTAAATGTGAGCGGCAAGGCGCTAGCCGCCGGTGAACCCTCAAATACCGGCGGCTAGCGCCTTGCCGCTCACACGTTACGATTTCGTAAAAATAAACCGGCCGTTGGGCCAGTTCCCATCGGCCAATCCAAAAACATACGAGCACGAAGCGCCAGCGAGTGGTTGCCCGCGCAAAACCACTCGCTGGCGCGTCGTGCTTGTAAGATTCAATGCGATCCATGAAATTTCCTCTCACCGTCGCACTCTTGTGATTTTGGTTGAACTCACCTCCAGGTGACAACCTTCCACCCACGCCAATCGACCCATCCACCTCATCATTTTCTCTAAAATATAAACTCGCAACTTTTATTCCGTTAAATCATGCGACCTTGCGGAAATCTATAATAATGCAGGAGAGCCGCAGTTGGACAAAGAACTTGATTTACACAAACCTGATCTCAACCGGGCGTTTTTGCGTGAATTCACGATTCATGAACCGGCAATCCGTGCATACGTGCGGCGACTCGTCCCGACACGTTCGGATGCCGATGACGTTCTCCAAGAGGTTGCCATCGTGCTGTGGGAAAAATTCGAAGAATTCGAAGTCGATGGCAATTTTGCTGCTTGGGCCTATGGAATCGCCCGTTTCAAAGTCCTTTCTTGGTTGCGCGACAAACGCCGCGACCGCCTTACCTTGAGTAACGAAGTTATTGAAATCATCTCGCAACAATCGCCGGACCAGGAAAAACAACTTCAACGGCAACGCGATGCGTTGGAGACATGCCTTCAAAAGATCAAAACGCAGGATCGCCAACTTCTAACAGCAGCTTACCGACCCGACCAAAATATCCAGGAGATTGCCGCGGCCAGTGGCAGATCGATGACTGGTTTTTATCAGTGGTTGTATCGAACGAGACAAAAACTGCTTCAATGCGTCAAGCGTAAAATGGCTACGGAGCAAATGAAATGAACCGCAAAAGCGAAATCGATGACTTGATTCAGCAATACGCGGATGGCCTCGCGACGGAGTCGGATATTGATCGACTCAACGATCTGCTATTGCACGATTCGGAAACGCGAAAATTGTTTGTCGAATATCTTAACCTCGACGCTGCACTGGCGGCCAATCTGGCAGATGCCATCCAACCGAAATCAAATCCAGAGCCGATCGCTGCAAACGGCACTGCCGTCACACTTCCAACGAATCAGTACTCGGCGCCCAAATGGAGTTTGTTGTCGCGGTGGTCGATTGCAATCGCTGTGTCGATCATCATGTTGATCTTGGCCTGGTTTTGGTGGAATCCCGGACCGGCTGCTGAGTTTGCTGCCGTCAGTCGCAGCTTTGGTGTTGTTGAACTGCCCGAGGGAACAAAACTACGCGATCAATGGATTGAAATCAACGCCGGCACGGTCGAATTGGTCACATCGCGTGACGCACGAGTCGTCATCGAGGCGCCGGCAAAGTTTCGGTTTGAATCTGCCCAACGGCTGCACTTGGATTTCGGACGACTGGCAGCCGACGTTCCGGAGCAAGCCGCCAACTTTACCGTCGTGACACCCAACGGCGAAGCCGTCGATCTGGGAACAAAATTTGGCGTCGACGTCGCTCGGCAAGGGAAAACTGAAATACACGTTTTCCAAGGCGAAGTGGTAGCAAAAACAGATCAATTGGAACGACCCCAAAATTTGAAAACAGGCGAGGCATTTATCTTGCATCCCGAGGGAGGAGTCGAGCGCAGTTTACGCTCCGGCGCGTTTATCCATTCGAAAGAGGTTTCCGAGTTTCAGCCGGATCTCGTTTCGTCCATCGCCCGGCGCTCGGAGGAAATTTTGAACAAACTGAGACAGGATCCGACGATGATCTTGTTACTTGATTTCGAATCCGATGAATTGCCGGATGGCAATTATCGCATGGTCCAGGGACGCTGGCCAGGAACACGAGCCCCGGAATTTGTTCGCAAAGGCGATCATATCAAACTCAACATTGGCAGTGGCCAACAATGGGACCAATTGACGCTGGCCGCCTGGGTCCGACTGGATCGCCTGGGAAGTGAACCCTATCAGTCGCTGCTACATACTAACGGTTGGGGTAAAAATCCGGGGCAAGTGCATTGGATGGTGACCCAGTTGAATACGATGCGTTTGGCGCTTTGGGGCAACAGACTCGCGCCGGGGTCGGATGAAAAACATTTCTATCCCGATTCGCGAACTTCTGTCCTGCCAGAACAAGGCCGCTGGGTGCACCTGGCAACCGTCTACGATGCCAGCGCCGGCACGGTACGGTTTTACCTCAACGGAAAATTTGACAAGCAAACACGCCAATCTGTTGCCCACCCGGCACGACTGGGACCTTCGCAAATCGGCAACTGGAACCACAAAGATCGCAAACTTAGCGGTCGGATCGACGAGTTGATTTTACTGGGACGCGCCATGAACGATAATGAGTTGCGTATGTTGTTCGAAGCCGGGAACCCGTATCGTTGACATTTTTCGAATTCTTTAGACGGACAAAACGTTAATTAGGTCAATCTAGGAAAACGGACAGAGGCTAACCAATCGAATGCTGAAACTTGCCAATCGACGACGTCTGCGAATCGATTTTTTTACCAAACCGATCATTTTAACGCTCTGCGTCGCGTTGCTGCCCACTTCGCGCGCGTTTGCCGATGAAATTGATTTTGTTCGCGATGTGCGCCCGATTTTTCAAAAACACTGTTATGCCTGTCATGGTGAGAAAAAACAAAAAAGTGGATATCGGCTGGACATCAAATCCGAAGCTTTCAAAGGCGGCGATCTCTACGAAGAAAACATCATCGTTCCAGGCAAAGCGGCGGAAAGTTTGTTGGTTCAATTCGTTGCTGACGAAGACGCCGACCTCACGATGCCGCCAACCGGCCGAGGACTATCGGAAAAAGAGATTGCGATTCTCAAACGCTGGGTCAACCAAGGTGCCGTTTGGCCAGACGGCGTCGATCGCGCGAAATTAAAAGATCTGCGCGATCACTGGAGCTTCAAACCAATTAGCAAACCGATTCCGCCAAAAACGGCTGGTACCGACTGGCCGCGAAATGCCATTGATCATTTCATTTTTGCCAAACTCAAAAATGCCAAACTTCGACCGGCACCAGAGACCGATCGCGTGTCGTGGTTGCGGCGCGTTTCGTTCGACCTGACGGGACTGCCACCGACGCCTGAGCAAGTCGCCGAATTTGTCAAAGACAAAAGCAAAAATGCATACCAACGTGTCGTTGATCGACTGCTCAAATCACCTCGCTACGGAGAACGTTGGGCACAACATTGGCTGGATGTCGTGCGCTATGCTGATACTCACGGATTCGAAGTCAACACCGAACGACCCCACGCCTGGCCTTATCGCGATTACGTCATTCGATCGTTAAATCAGGACACGCCGTATGATCGCTTCATTCGCCAACAGCTGGTCGGTGACCGCCTCGGCCAAGACGCTGCAACCGGATTCCTGGTCACGGCATCCGTGTTGTTGCCGGGACAAATTGGAAAAGACGCTCCCTCGATTCGGCTTGCCAGACAAGACGCAATTGACGAGATCGTTGTCAATATTTCGCAAACCTTTCTCGGGCTCAGCATCGGATGCGCCAGATGTCATGACCATAAATTCGATCCCATTACACAGCGCGATTACTATGCGATGCAGGCATTTGTAGCGGGTGTCGAATACAAAGACCGCGAACTGCTGACACCCGAACAGATCGCGACTCGGAAAAACATTGAAAAATACAAAGCGAGGATTGCTGAGATCGACAACGTACTCACTCGATTTGTGCCGTTGGCCAAATCGGGAACGAAACGGTCCATGGTCAATGCGAGGCAAAACACGGACCGATTTACACCCGTGAAAACGAAGCGGCTTCGATTTGTGATTCGCAAAACCAATCGATTGGAACCCTGCATCGATGAAATCGAAGTGTTCGATACCGAGGGTAAAAACATTGCGATTGCCACCGCAGGAACAACCGTAAAATCCTCTGGCGACAAGGTCTCACTCAATCGCCACGAACTAAAATTCGTAAACGACGGCAAATATGGAAACTCGCGCAGCTGGATGTCGAATCAAACAGGCAGCGGTTGGGTGGAACTCGAATTTTCGCGTGAGCATGAAATCGATCGCGTAATCTGGGGCCGTGATCGCAACGGAAGGTTTTGGGATCGACTGGCTACGGATTATATGATTGAAATTCAGCAGGATGGCAAATGGCAGGCAATTGCCGACGCCTCAGATCGTCAAAAATATGACCCTGCGAAAAAAAATCCGATGCCGATATCGATCAAGGGTCTGCCGGAAAAACAGGCAAAAATAGCCAAGCCGTTAATTCGCGAGAAATCGCAATTGGAAGCCAAAATCAAATCTGCGGCGAATGCAAAAAAGATCTTTGCCGGGACGTTCCGCAAACCGGACAAAATTCACTTTTTAACACGAGGCGACCCCGAACAACCGCGTGATGTTGTTGTACCAGCAGTGCCAACGGCGTTCGGCAAACTACGACTGCCGAACGAGACGAATGAGCAGCAGCGCCGCCAAGCACTTGCGGATTGGATTGCCAGTCCGAAAAACCCGTTGACTGCGAGGGTGATGGTCAACCGAATTTGGCAAACCCATTTTGGAACGGGACTGGTCGCAACGGCCAACGATTTTGGACATAGCGGTCAGCCGCCCTCGCATCCCGAACTACTGGATTGGCTGGCAACTGAATTCATTCGTTCCGGTTGGTCGATCAAACACATCCACAAACTCATTGTGTTGTCGGCAACTTATCGACAATCTTCGCGAAATGACGATGAAAACGCGGCTCATCGAGATGCCGATGTTCGGTTGTTGTGGCGTTATCCGTTACGACGCATCGATGGAGAATCGATTCGCGATTCGATGCTGGCCGTCAGCGGTAGACTCAACCTGAAAATGTATGGCCGAGGATTTAACCTGTTCGACAAACGGGGTGGTCTCAGCGGATTTATTCCGATCGAACGGTTTACCAATGACGGACTACGTCGCATGATCTACGCCCACAAAGTTCGTCGAGAACGTGATGCCGTATTCGGCGCATTTGATTGTCCTGACGCGGGTCAAAGCACACCACGACGAAGGGAGTCGATGACACCCATTCAAGCCTTGAACCTGTTCAACAGCCAGTTCACACTAGATCAGGCCAACGCTTTTGCCGCCCGTGTGAAAACAGAATCAGGCAATGATGTGACCAGGCAGATTCGGCGAGTGTACCAACTGGCACTCAATCGCGAACCATCCAAACAAGAGATCGAGTCGGCCAAGCCGGTGATTCAAACCCATGGCCTGTCAGTGTTGTGTCGAGCAATGTTTAACAGCAACGAGTTTCTATTTTTAGAATGAGTACCATCAATCAAATTTCGGTCGCAGGTAGCGCGCTACTTGACCGCCGACGATTTCTGTCATGCTCCGCAACCGGTCTCGGTTCGATTGCGCTGGCCAGTCTGTTACAAAATGATGGATTGTTGGCCGCGCAAGAGAAAATCAATCCTTCCCAGCCGTACGCTCCGCGGAAACCACATTTTCGAGCTAAAGCCAAAAATGTCGTCGTGATTTTCTGCGCCGGGGCGGTGAGCCAACTGGAAACGTGGGACTACAAACCGGATTTGATCAAAATGGACGGCAAGTCGTTGCGCGGTGGCCCAGCCGTCACCTTCCAAGGGCCGGCAGGAAAGCTGGCCAGACCGCAATACCGTTTTCGACAGTACGGCGAGTCGGGTAAATGGGTTAGCGATTTGGTCCCGCATCTGGCGCAGCTCAGTGATGAAATGGCGTTCGTTCATTCGCTGACCAGTAAATCAAACACGCACGGACCTGCCGAAAACTTTTTGTCGACCGGTTTCGTGTTGGACGGTTTTCCCAGCTTGGGTTCCTGGGTTACTTATGCGTTGGGCAGCGAGAATCAAAACTTGCCCGCTTATGTCGCCATCCCCGATCCGCGCGGCGTTCCTCAAAATGGCTCCAACAATTGGGGGCCTGGATTTTTACCGGCGGCGTTTCAAGGGACGACGATGAGTTCCAGCCGGCCTCTGAGACATCTTGTGGCGCCTGGAGTTTCCGCCGAAACGGATCGCGCGGCGCGTTCCCTGCTCCGGCAAATGAATAGTCGCCATTTGGAACAACATCCCGGCGACAGCAAACTTGCCGGTCGGATTGCCAGCTATGAATTGGCTGCCCGGATGCAACGGGGCGTTCGCGAAATCTCGGACTTGACGACCGAACCAAAACATATTTTGAAACTTTATGGAGCGGACGACACGAAAAACACTCACAAAGCGGCGTTCGCCAAAAACTGTATTCTCGCTCGGAGGTTGATCGAAAAAGGTGTTCGCTTTGTGCAACTGTTCAACGGCGCCTATGCCAGCGGCGGAAAACTAAATTGGGATGGCCACAACGCACTTAAAAAACAATATGATGTCCACGGCGAAATTCTCGACCAACCCGCTGCCGCACTGATCGTCGATTTGAAACAACGCGGATTGTTAGAAGAAACGCTGGTCGTCTGGTGTACCGAGTTTGGCCGCATGCCATTCTTTCAAAAAGGCTCCAAAGGCCGCGATCACAATCCCGATGGCTTCACCTGCTGGTTAACTGGCGCTGGTGTCAAACCGGGCGTCAGTCATGGGCAAACCGATCCGCTCGGCCGCAAAGCTGTCAAAGATATCCACCCGCTTTACGACTTTAACGCCACGATTCTCCACCTGCTTGGGCTCGACCACGAAAAACTCACGTTCCGACACAACGGATTTGAACGTCGCCTGACCAACGTCGAAGGTCATATTATTCGAGACATCTTGGCTTGACCTTGAGTGATCGAACGTCCCAGATCTTACGCACGTGGATGGAAACTGGAATGCACTTTTTTTAATCGCGACTGGTCGACGTGCGTATAAATCTGGGTGGTCGCGATACTCGCATGCCCCAACATTTCCTGCACTTGTCGTAAATCCGCGCCGCCCGCCAGCAAATGAGTCGCAAAACTGTGCCGCAAGGAATGCGGGCTGATCGAAACGGGTAGATCTGCGATCAAGGCATATTTTTTGACCAACTCCCAAATGGCCTCGCGTCGTAATTGTCTGCCCGTTCGCGACAAAAACAGCCAAGGCAACGCTTCATCCGGGTCAATCTCCGCGCGGTAATTTTGCCAATACCGCTGAACCGCGTCGATGGCAACCTCACCGAGATGAACCATGCGTTGCTTGTTCCCTTTTCCAATGCACTTGCAAAACCCTTCGCTCAATCGAACATCCCGTAATTGCATATTGCTGACCTCAGAAACACGGCAGCCGGTAGCATACAACATCTCCAACAAAGCGCGATCGCGCAAATAAAATTTGTCTGATTCAGCGGGAGCATTCAGAAAACGTTCGACGGCTTTGGGCGAAAGTACGTCAGGCACTCGTTGCCACAATTTTTGACTTCCCAACAACTCGGCCAGATTGTCATCGAGAATGCCCTCAAGTTGCAGAAATCGAAAAAACATTTTGAGCGACACGATATGGCGTGCCATGGTCGATGAAGCAAGATCTTGTTCATTCAACCAGCCCACAAAATCTGCCAACTCGCGAATAGTCAATTTTGGAATGGACTTGGTCCCCAACCAAAGGCTAAACCGTTTCAAATCTCGTTGATAAGCGACGACGCTATTTTCCGACAAACGACATTCGGTTCGCAAGTATTCGATAAACTGCGAAAGCCACCGCGCCGAATTCTGACGCGTCGGTTTTTTCTTGACCTTCACTTTCTGCAGTTTAGTTTGCCGTTTTGCCATCGCTCGATTCGCCACGAAGGGGATGTCTATTTGTTTAAATCGACATTCTTGTAACGCGAATCAAATTTTTGTCGAGAAACGAGGCTCGTGTGTGACAGCCACCGCATTTTAACTGTTGTATTGCACGTAAATTCGGTGAACACGGTAGAATCGTTCGCCGCGAGTCGTAGGGCCGGTTCCCACCGGCCATTTTTTCCAATTGGCTGATGGGAACCGGTCTTGAGATTGATCGTTGAATTTGTCGGCCGGATTGGAAATCGCAAGCGCGACACGTGAGTGAGGGACCGCGTTCCGCAACACTTCTGGACGATTTTTGGTCCCTCACTCACGTTTCGGGTTATGATTCCAGATTCCAGTAGCACCCGCCATTTTTCGAATTGGCCGGTGGGAACCGGCCCTACGACTGACGGCGAGCGACAATCCAACGCTGCAGTCCGCCAAAATCTTTTCTGATCGTCACGTCTGCAAAACCATTTGCCTGCGCAAATTCTGCTAATCGCTCGATGATCATCGGACTTGATTCCAAGACCAAAAACTGGCCGCATTGCAACTCGACCATTTGTCGCATCAAATTTTCGCTCAGGACCACTCCATCCTGATCATTGGCAAACAGCGCGACGTGAGGTTCATGGTCTCTCACATCGATTGGCAGATCATTGGCCTCTTTGGTACCCACATACGGTGGATTGCTGACAACAATGTTGACGGACTCGGGCCGCTCGACCTCCTGAAGTAAATCGCTCAAAACGAATCGAACACGCTCGGAGACGCCGTGCTTGTCAGCATTAGTCCTGGCCAATTCCAACGCTTTGTCTGAAATATCAACGGCATCAACCGCGGCTTTGTCACAATGTTTGGCAATCGAAATAGCAATACAGCCACTCCCGGTACCGACGTCAACGATTCGTACCGGTTGCTCGGCAAAATGTTCCGCAATGAGGTCCAAAACGGTCGTTACCAGATGTTCCGTTTCAGGTCTCGGAATCAATACATGCTCATTGACATCGAATTCCAGTGAAAAAAACTCACGATGTCCAACCAGATACGCAACAGGAACCCCCTCGGCTCGTCGTTTGACCCAATCACGAAATTTACCGCGCGGCTCCGCAGCGACCTCTTCGTCAAATCGCGTGTACAACTCGATGCGTTGGCAACCCAAAGCTTCGGCTAACAGGATTTCGGCATCCAACCGCGGCTGAATCGAATCGTTTTTGGCGAAATACTCGACCGTCCAGTCGAGCAGTCGCTTGATCGTCCACACGGTTTCTGCTGTCATGCAAATCTACTTCTTCAATTGGAATAGCTGCCTACGGCTAATTGCCGTCAGCACCCATTGATGAGCGTAAGGTCTGCCGATCGTGATCGATCAAAGCGTCAGTCAACAAACTCACGTTACCGGCAATGATTTGATCGAGCTTGTAAATGGTCAAATTGATCCGATGGTCCGTCACTCGGTTTTCAGGAAAATTGTATGTTCGAATCCGTTGGCTGCGATCTCCCGAACCCACCAAACTTTTTCGTTGATCCGATCGCTCCTGTTCTTCTTTTTGCTGAAAATGATCGTATATTCGTGACTTCAACATTCGCAGCGCAGTGGCCAGATTTTTATGTTGGCTCCGTTCAGCATGACACTCGACAACAATTCCCGTTTCGTGATGCGTCAATCGCACGGCCGATGCCGTTTTGTTGACGTGCTGTCCACCTGGCCCGCTACTGGCCGCATACCGAACCACGTCGTAGTCTTCGGTTTTTAAATTCACTTCGACATCCTCCGGTTCAGGCAATACCGCAACCGTCGCCGCAGAAGTGTGAATACGCCCCTTGGTTTCCGTATCGGGCACGCGCTGGACACGATGTCCTCCGCTTTCGTATTGCAACTCGCGATAGACCCCTTCGCCTTCGACGGACAGATGGATTTCTTTGAATCCACCCAATTCCGTAGGATTGGATTCCATCACCGAAATTTTCCAGCTTTTGGTTTCCGCATGCTTTTTGTACATTTCATACAAATCCCGCGCAAACAACGCAGCTTCGTCGCCACCGGTCCCCGAGCGAATCTCCATCACACAACGCGATCGGTTCGCGTCTTCGCCGCCGATGGTCATATCGAGCAATTCACTCCACATCGTTTCTCGCTCGTCGGTCAATGACTTGATTTCCTCATCGGCCATTTCCCGTTCTTCGGCATCATCGCTTTCAGCCATCAACCGCAACTCGTCAATCTCGCTGATTACGGTTTTGAATCTTCGGTATTTTGTTGCCAGTTTGGCCAACGAGCCGTGCTCGCGAGCTACCGCAGCCATTTTCGATGAATCGCCAAGCACGGCGGGGTCAGACATCTGATTTTCAAGCTCTTCGAAGCGGGTCAGCTTCTCTTCTAACATCTCTTTCATTTTAAAAATCACCAATCACAAATTTTGTTAACTAGTAGCACAATCGATAAAAACGTGGGCTGCTACGTAGCTAAGAATCTGCTTGGCGCAAACAGAACAGCGCAAGATCAAACCGCAAAAAACGAACTCCGGCCTTCAACGCTGGTTTGCCTGGAAATAATTTGAGCTGAAACATGATTTGACAGATGAAATGGAGTGCTCACAGTAACGTCAAATATATCACTCTCGCCAATTTTCAACAATGAACATTGATCACTCAGCCTCGGTAGCCTCACCATCGTGCTTTTCTCGAACGAGCGTTGCAAATACGGCGTCGATCAACAATTGCATCGTGTGATAAACGACCAACGGGACAATGGTAACGCCGACTTGGAGACATAATAGCAACCCGATCATCAACGTTTTTTGGCTTCCGGCGATTCCTACAGCAATTTCATCCGCTCTGGCAAAACCAAAAACACGGGAAATCCCTAATCCGGAAAGCAGCGCCACAACATGTACCACCGTTGCGACAATCAAGACAACCAGGATTGTTTTCCAACCCAAATCGGCAGTTCCCGCGTCATACAACTCTCGCGTTTTGAGTGAGCCGACGACAACGATAATCAAAATCCCGACCTGAGCAATGACACTCAACAGGATTCGTTGGTTCGATGCAAATTCTGCGATCGACCGTTGGATCCGAGCAAATTGGGCCAAAACGATCGGGATAATTACGAGATAAAACAGCTTCAAAATGATGGGCACAACATCTACCTGCGATTTGCCGCCCAGTGTCAACCACAGCAAAAATGGAGAAACAAAAAAACAAGTCCCGTTGGTAATGATCGTCACAAACATTGACACAGCGTCATTCCCACCCGCTTTGCGCGTCCAGACCGAAGCGGTTGCCAATGTGCAAGGTGTCGCGCCGACAACCAAAAAACCGGCACTCAGCTCGGGACTGATCAAAAACGTGGTCACGAAAAACAGAGCAGGCAACCAGGCCATGTTCAACAAACTGGCCGTCACCGCCGGTGCCGGTCGCTTGAGGACATTGACAAACGTACGAAATTCAACCGCCAATGCCATCACGAACATGACGACAAACACGACCATGGATCGAAAGAAATTGGCCGACTCAAGCCAGATCAATTGAGGTCTCAACCAAAACCCCAAGGCGATTGCCACAAACAACGAGATCAAAAACCAATATTGCCGAAAGAACTTCATATTTCTGTTGTTTCAAAAATTTAACTGATCTCGATTCTCAGTTGTGCTAGCTTTCAATTCAACCGCACTAGGAACGGGTCGCCCCTGCACCTAGAATTCCTCATCCAAATTTTTTTGACCCTGTATATAACATGTTGCGCTATTGGACTGCTGGCGAATCTCACGGCAAAACGATGATTGCCTTGATCGATGGATTTCCATCGGGTCTCGAAATTGATGAAGAAAAAATCAATGTCGAGCTGGCCCGTCGGCAGGGCGGTTATGGCCGCGGAAAACGGCAACAAATTGAAACCGATCGCGTCGAATTCCTGTCAGGTACCTGGAAACAGACAACATTGGGCAGTCCAATCGCGATGCAAGTCATCAATCGCGATTACAAACTGGAACGTCTGAAAGAACTGCCGCGGCCCCGTCCAGGCCATGGCGATCTCAGTGGAAGCATCAAATATCTGAGTTCCGTTCGGGGAATTCTCGAACGCGCCAGTGCTCGAGAAACAGCCGCGCGCGTCGCCGCCGGAGCCCTGGCACAACAGCTCCTGGCTCAATTCAATATCCGTGCTCTCGGATACGTCATCGAGATTGGGAAAATAAAAATCGAATCGCCAACCGATAACGTCCAGCAACGAATCGAAAACCGCGCGACCAGCGAGCTTTATACGCTCGATCCTCGTCGAGATGATGAACTCAAATCATACATTGATCAAACGCAAGCTGACGGAGATACGCTGGGAGGCATTGTCGAAGTTACCGTGACCGGCCTTCCTTTCGGTTTGGGAACTCACACGCAGTGGGATCAGAAACTGGATGGTCGAATCGCCCATGCCGTGATGGCAGTGCAAGCCATCAAAGGCGTAGAAATCGGGTTGGGATTCGAATCAGCGCGTCTTCCCGGCTCGCAAGTTCATGATCCGATTCAATTTGACGCCAGTCAAACCGACGACAATACGCTCGGTTACCAGCGCCCCAGCAACAACGCTGGCGGTCTCGAAGCCGGGATGACCAATGGACAACCGTTGGTCGTTCGCGCCGCCAAAAAGCCGATTGCAACACTTCAAAAACCGCTGGAGTCGATCGACCTCCAGTCAAAACAACCGAGTACGGCCAGCTACGAACGGAGCGATGTATGCGCGATCTCGGCGGCAAGCGTGATCGTCGAAAACGTCGTTGCGATGGAAATCGCCAAAGCGTTGATTGACAAATTCGGCGGAGACAGCATCGCGGAAATGAAAGCCCATTGGTCAACCTATTTGGATTTGGCTCGTCAAAAATAACATGCAAAAACTCAGTGACCACCAACGACGATGGATCTGTCGAACAACGTTTGTGCTGTTCTGTGCGGCTCCTACCCTGCTCGTTTTGGTTTGGATGCTGATACCCAACGGGCCTCGAAAATGGCAAAAAAAACTCAGCCAACAACTTGGCATGTCGGTTTCGGTCAAAGCGATCAAAACACCTCGCCCGTCGACCACCATGATTCACGGGACCGCCATCAAAATCGACGAATCGAAAAAATGGTCAATCGACCAAATTACACTTCAGAAAAAACTAAGTTCGCATTGCTACCACATTGACGCCCAGCCGATTGCCGCCAGTGATTTGATGGCGATTTTGCGTCGCATCATCCAGCGACAAATCACCGTTGTCACGCATGACCGCGCGGTCAACAACCTGCGATTCGACCAACTCATTGTAACCGCCAGATTGAACGAAAAACAAAAGCTGAAAATCCCTTTGCGAGACGTAACCATCTCGCTCCACGCTCATCAATCGAGTTGGCAAGCCAACTGTGAGTTCAAAATTGGGAGCCAGGAAACCAAACAGGTTCAATGTTCGTTAAACCTGGACATGGCCGGTGAACATCTCGTTTCAATTTCGTTGAATACCAATCAGTCACACATTCCCGTCGCGCTGTTTCATGCATGGATTCCCAACACAAAATATCTGGGTCCTCGCGCAACTTTCTGCGGCTCACTCGAAATCAAACAGACTCGTAGCCCGACTCCCCAATGGTCAGCCAGTGTCACTGGCCAGTTCGATCAGATAGATCTGCACAATTTGGTCAATCGCACGGTGAGTCTGGTTTGCAGCGGCACGGCCAAAGCGACAGAATTTGATTGCCAGGTCAAAAACAGCAAAATTGTTTCCCTGCGGAGCACACTCCATTGCAACGAAGGAGTTTTTGACCCGGCAATTATCCGCGCATTTGGACAGTGGACTAATGTCCAAATTCCACGCGAAATTCCATCCGCACAACCTTTCAAAGATTTGAATTTCAGATTCGAAATCGAGAATTCACGCATTAATTTGTGGAGTGCCAACCCGTCACAGCAACAACAAAATGTCATTGCGTACAACTCACTCGGGCAGCCGATGATTGCCAAAACAGGAGATAGCCAAAGTGAAACCGTTGCGTTTGTGCTGCGGTCACTGTTGCCCAAAGTTTATCGCGAACAAATTCCGATGAATGACCAGGCGATTGAGGCACTCACCCTGTTTGCCCAATGATCAGTCATTCGTGTTGCCTGCTAGATCAGTCGCTCGACCGCTCCACCAATATTTCAATTTGAGCATGGCCAATGCACAGATGCCGAGTTGTATCCCCCAGAAAATCAAAAGCTTCTTCAATGTGCCTTCGGTTCGACCGTATTGGTGCAATCCGACTTCCAACTCATTGACGCCATAGAAACTCCAGGTGACAACGATCGTGCCAATGATCGCCAACGCCGCCAATCCACGCTGCCGGACAACACCTCCCCAGCGGGCGTGTAATACCACCGCGTTCCACAGGACGATCATCAACGCGCCGTTTTCCTTGGGATCCCAGCCCCAGAATCGCCCCCAGGAATCGTCGGCCCATAAACCGCCGAGGACTGTACCAAAGAAACTCAACAACAATGCCACGCAAGTGACCAAGTGAATTTGATCGGCCAAATGCTTTGCCGTTTTCTTGTCCAAACGAGGTGAAAACACACCGGTCAAGATATACAGCACTCCCAAGAAGCCCGCCAGGAATGTCGCACCATAACCCATCGAAATGGTAACCACGTGGGTTGCCAACCAGAATTGAGTATCCAGGACCGCCTGCAGCACGCCAATCGTGTCCCCTTGGTTTTTAAAGTTTCCGGCGATGAACAACATCGCCAATCCGCCGAAAGCGCCAACCAGGTTGCCCATCCCAATTCGGTATTTCAACTCCAACGACAAACTTCCAATGACGGCTGACCAACCGACAAACAGAGCCGCCGAGTAAAGATTGGTGACAGGCGGGCGACCAGAAACGTACATTCGCAGAATCAAACCAAACGTTTGCATCGCGACGCCGATACACAAGAACCAGAAAGAAAGCTTTTGGGCCGATCGCGACAGAAAAATCCAACTGCCCAAAGCAAACAGGAATGCAAAAATATAAACCAAAAATGACGCGTTAAACGGCTGGCTGTTGTTGGCATACCATTCCACGTACATGCGACCTTTGCGATAGCCAACCGGTTTTGCGTCCGCGACCGCTTGCAGATGCTCATCGACAATTCGATTGAATTCGGCCGCATCGCCGTCCCGATACGCTTTCCCCATCGCTGCCAGTCGTTTCGAAGATTCAATTGCCACGTCCATGTCTACATCGGTCAACAACTCATCCAGCGTTTCGATGGCACTGGCGACCCGTGAGATTTTTTCAGGACGTTTCTGCAACATTTGTAGCCGAACCGTCGCCGCATACCTCTCGGCTAATGTGTTGTATTTGTCT
The DNA here is from genome assembly GCA_028280445.1 of Pirellulaceae bacterium. Classification (GTDB taxonomy): domain Bacteria; phylum Planctomycetota; class Planctomycetia; order Pirellulales; family Pirellulaceae; genus JANQLU01. The sequence goes on from JANQLU010000098.1 coordinate 53,705, forward strand.
CTTGGCATTTCGTCCAACGCATCGGAGATAAACGCTTCGATTTCCGCGAGCGACTTTCCAGGCTCTTCCTGACTTTGGAAAGCGATTAACTCCTGCTTGATCTTGTGACGCACCAATTGGGGAAACAGTGGCTCGAAATAATGCTTGTCAACGATTGTCTCGGCCATCTTGATTGAATCTTTCGTTCCATCCTGTTCGCCGTAATGCTGAAACCAAAGATAAAAATCAACCAGCACTCGTAGCGTCCAACTTTTGTCGGCATCTCCTTCCCAACCAATCAGATTGACCAGGTCGTTTCGTTTTCTCGAACGGTCTTCTGGTTCGATCATTTGTTTGAACGCGTCGGTCAGACCCACGATGGAATCCAGATTCAAATCGGGCGTACGCTCGTCGATCGAAACTTCGCCACCGGTCACACTCAAATCCACGATGATTTCTCGTTGCCGACGGAGATCTTTCAGACGTTTTTTGAAAACTTCGTCATAGGAATAACTTTTCCCGCCGTCCGACTCACTTTCGTCATCCACGGATCCCAAACGAGCGACTAAAGCTCGAAACTCGGACTCGGCCGCACTTAATTCAGCAACGGTGTAGGTGGAACGTTTTCGCTTTGGCAATTTCAACGCATGACGAATTCGAGGGTCGTCAATTCGGATGACCCGATGCCGATCCCAACCTTCCTTTTTAAACAACAAATCTGCGTACCATTGCGTTGCCGATACCCGTGGTGATTTGCGGTTCGGACGATGCGGCGCCTCTTTGCGGCTCAATTTTCTCAACGTATTGCGGGCCAATGTATCAATCGGCATGACACGACCGCCGCTGGTAACTGGAATCTGTCCAAATCGTTTCATGTCGTAACCGTTTTTGTCCGTCCCCACCAAAAACGGTCGGATCGAGATCAAACCGCAAATGAGCGCCGTTGCAATTCCGATCGTTGGGACCCAATATTTGCTGGATTCGGAAAGCCAATTTCCCGTCGTCGTTGGTTCCAACAAATCGGGCTCCAAAGCGTGGTCCTTGCTTCGCGGTGGAACGTCTTTTCGGCTCGGCTTTTTCTTTTTCGATTTCTCCAGTACTGCTTCAACAATCTCTTCTTTGGTTTCAGTCGATTGCTGCTGCTGGATAAATTTGAAAATATGTCGTTGAAATACAATCCAGATTTGTAAGATCATCCCGATCACAACAAACATGCAGCACATGTACGGGATCATCCAGCCTTCGTTTTTGACAATTTGAAACGTACTGACCTCATATTTCTGTCCATCGATCCGCAGCTGCTGATACCCCGACTGGTAGATCGTATCGTTACCGTATCGGAGCGGATCGTTCATCTCGACTTTTTGCTGGATTTTTTTATCGAGTTTTAAATCGTGCAATTCAAAAGTCGAAGCGTAGTATTTAGGCGTCTCCGTGCCAGGATAGTTTTCTTTGACAACGTCGATCAATTTGATCTTGTAAGGTTTTTCAATACGTTTCAGTCGAAGCGCAAAATTATAAGTCTTGCCGTCGACGGTGATAGTATCGACCAGGCCAATTCGAAACGCTTGTTCACCAACCAGATGAATACCGTAGCTTTCGTCCGGGTTCTGTTTACTGAAAAACTGGACATAGCCGCACGGCATATCGACCGTTTGTTGCGTACTTGCTCCACTGGATTTTTCCATTGGGATGAGATATCGACCTAGTCCGATTCCGTGACTGGCCTTCCGCTTGGCTAAATCGGCTTGAGATTGAACACGTTGAATTTCCGCATTCTCATGAAACTCGACAAACTGAAAATCGAATGGCAAATCATCGTGGGATATTTTGCCCAGATGGCGGAAGAACCGTTTAGGAAAAACAACGCCTTCTTCGAAATCTTCGACATCCGCGTCGTAAACCACGAATTCGCAAGCTCGAACATCGGTTGCCACGCCGCTGGTGTCACCTTCATACAACGACATACGTTGTTCGACATTGGTCAGTGAAACAAAAATCTCATTGAGCAACAGCATGCAGATTCCGGCGTGTAGCAGGACAACACCGCCACGTTTGCCAAATATCATCATCGAACCGATCAACAGCAGTAGTCCGGCGATCGTGCCTTGAAACAACTGCCACAGAATTCGCATTCCCGATTCGCCGAACATCGATTGGCCTTTGAACAACAGATAAATCAGCGAACCGAATATCGCGCAGGCGACCCCCGATAAAACCACTTTTTCTGTCGTCCCTTTTTGACCGACGCCAAACGCATAAAACAGAACGCCGCCGCCCAAAATGGCCAAGCCAACGTGGAGAAAAACCCACATCGTTGTTGCATCCAGCGGCAGCTTTCCTTGTATTTCACTTTTACTTTGACTGAAAAATACGATCAGACCCGTGACCAACAATCCGAACAGCAACACCGCCAAACCGACCAACAATTGTGTCGATTTCGCGCGCACCTTGAATCGAGTCAAATGCGCCGCGGTCAGATTGACGATGAGCAACAAGATGACGGTAAAACCGCTTGGCAACCACAGTCCCGGCAAAACCTTACAAACCGATTTCCCAAACTCGCGCATCGACGAACCCTCGGTTGGCTTCCAGGCTGGAGGCACAAAATGATCGAGGTTCATGTAAACAAAAAAATGCGGCTCAAAACCGTTTTCTGTGTATTCACCAAAATGCGTTCGTTTCAGATCCCAGATTCCGGTGTAACACTGTTCGAGTGTGGCGACTAAAACCATGAAAGTCGACAATCCCAACAGGAACACCGTAAATTTAAGTGATGCGAGTGAGCGCACCACGATCATCGGATCAAATCCTGTCGAGTTCTTGCGGATCACCTGTTCTCCGGTATTCGAATCAACCCTGGTTGCTTCGCTGGACATAAAAATTACCGTCGCTATTTGACTTTGATTGAATTCAAAAACGTGTCCAAATCACTCATCGACGCTTTGACCGTTTCAGTTTCGCCTTTCATTTTGACAAACCATGTAAAGTTTTGTTTGGCGAACATGACACCGACGATGGATTCCGGTTTTTCAGAATTCGTTGAATTTAACAAGATCTGTTGGGCATCGACGCCATCTATTTGAATGCGCTTGGTTTGCTGTTTGATTTCATCTTCCGTCAACTTCCCAGCAGTAATGTCAGTAACCCATTGCTTAACGTTGGTATTCCAGTCATTAAGTTCTGGCGGCATGCGTGTGGCTGAAATCGCGATTTGTTCAGCGGCGTCTTTTTTAAACAATCGCACCAACACGACAGGTGCATCCTGTTCCTGTTGCCATCCGTCTGGAATATCAAACGTAAATTCTGGAATTTCAGTATCTTGTTTTTTATTGGGAGTTGTTTTTTTCCCATGCCCGGCCGGCATTTTTCCAGCACCGCCCATGAACGGCGCTCCCATTCCTCCAGATCCACCCGAGCCAGAATGATCAAACAAAATCATTTTGCCATCGGCATATTCGGTTTTGACATATTGACTCTGAGCATCCTGCCGAGCGATCGGTGGTAATCCCAATTGTCCTCGCCAACGTGTGGCGTTTTGAAATAAATCTTGTTGGCCCCCGAGACGAGATATTTTTAACAACAGCGGTGGATCCTCGCTATTGATTTGAAAATTGGCGTAACCGCCAGCGGACGCAGCCATTCGAGAAACGGCCTTCATCTTCCAGCCTTCTGGAGTTTCCCATTTGGGAACCGCGTTTTCGATCCGCACACTGGCCAGAAATTCGCGCCACTGTTTTTCAGTCGCGGTCACTTGAGATTTTGGGCCGTGAACTTTAAAAAACCAGCAATCCTGGGCTGCTTGAACCAATCCCACCACCATCCGTGATTCGACCGGTTTTTTTTCTGGAGTTGCCTGAGTCATTTTCTCCAGAAAATCACTTTTGTCTTTTCGGATTTTGTATTTCGCAATCTGCTCTTTGGGACCACAGCCACCGCTGCAGAGCGCCAATGAACCGATCAAAATACACAACACGACAACGGACGATTGTTGGATGGACATGCGACGAAAAACCGGACAAATTCGAGAAAATTCCAGTCTGAATTATACGAGTTAGGATTCGAAAAGTCGCTGTGACTTTTTGTCGCATCCAATACAAATGCTCAATATAAAGCTGGCAAAATCGTCCCTTCGCAACGGCCAAATCCGATTCTCCGGTGCCCCGACCGCTCGCAAAACCCTTCCATGACAACACGATCGCCATCGGCCAAAAATCGACGCTCCTCCCCCGTTGGAAGTTGAATCGGCGTTCGTTGCGTTCCCGGCACTGGGTTACCAATCTCACCGTCCCAAGTCAGCTCCAGCAAACAACCGCGCGAGCCGCGACTCTGCCCGCTGACGGTTCCGCTAGCCATCATGTCGCCCGGTGCCAAATTGCAACCGTTGACCGAATGGTGCGTCACCATTTGAGCTGGAGTCCAGTACATATTCAGAAAACTGCCGCGGCTCAATTCCGTGGGGCCAATGTTGTCTGCGCGCATTTGTTCGGATTGAATCGAAACGACTAAATTCAAATCGATCAGGCCGCCAGCCGTGTTTGCATCGCTGCTCAAATACGGCAATGGTTGCGGATCGTCGTTGGGCCGCACCATGGCAGGCGAACGAAATGGAGCAAGTGCTTCCGTAGTCACGATCCACGGCGAAATCGTGGTGGCAAAAGATTTGGCGAGAAACGGTCCGAGGGGTTGATATTCCCATTTTTGAATATCGCGCGCCGACCAGTCATTCACCAGACAATATCCGAAAATATGGTCGTCGGCATCATCGATCGAAATTTGCGAACCGAGTTCATTACCTTGCGAAACAAAAAAACCGACTTCAAGTTCATAATCCAACAATTTGCAAGGTCCAAAATTTGGATTTCCACCTTCGGCATCCGGTGACAATTGGCCATGAGGCCGCCGCACGTCAGCGCCGCTCATCACGATACTCGACGCGCGCCCATGGTACCCGATGGGCACATGTTTGTAGTTTGGCAACAGCGGGTTGTTGGGCCGAAACATGCTCCCAACATTCGTCGCGTGATAGACCGAAGCATAAAAATCGGTGTAGTCACCGATCGAACATGGCAAAACAAACTGCACGTCAGTTTGCCGCAACAGCGCCGCGTTTCGTAACGCATCGTTGCCCTGTAATTCGTCATTGCCATCACTGAGCAATTCACTGATGCGCTGGCGAAAGGCCAGACGGTCGGCAGGTGACCAACCCATCATCGTTTTCAGATTATCGCTGGTTACCGCAGCATGAAATTTGGAATCCAACAGGGTGACGATTTCGGCAACGCTGAGTACCCAATCCCCGATACCGACACCAATTTTTGATTCTCCGCCTTGCACGAAACAACAAAATGGCAAATTCTGAATCGGGAAATCCGCATGCTCATTGGCACCGTCGACCCAACTACTGAGATTGACGTCATGGGTTTGGTCCATCGACACTTCCACTCCTATCAATTGATAACTTCTGCAAAAGCGGAGCCAAAGCCGAGCTCCTGCAAATCTTGAACGGGTTCTACAAACGAACAACTGCCAAACGACACGGCTTTCGATTCACGAACATCTCGAATTGTCTGCTCACCAACAACCCGGCAAACACCGTCGCTGTCAGTCCAAACGACCTGCGCCGCGTCAAACTGAAACCGTTCTGCACTGGGCGTTGCGAGGATTTCCGAAATCTGCTCCACCGTCAATTGGTGCTCCCAAGCAAAACAGACAGCTAAAAATACGTTGACAAATCCATGCATCGTCGCGCGTTCAGAATCTGGTTCGTAAGTCAGATCGAACTCGTCGCGAATCGGATGATGCAATCCGGCCGTTGCTTTGAGTCCCACGCCTGCAGCCACACTGCGATTAATAAAGGTCGCGACTTGTGCCACTGATGGAATCATTTCTGGTTTGACGCCGCCTGTTCTGATTTTTGCGTACAAACCGGAATAGGCGGCCAAATGCGTCAGCAATTTCATCGGGTCATCAACGTGTGGCAACTCCACAAACACTTTTATGTTTTTATCGAAGGCTGTTGCGATCGAGTCGATTTCTTCGACCGTGCTGGCCTTGGTTTCAATCGCATCAACAACCGCCAACCCCCGTCCGGCTTGCTCAAATTTCTGATTCAATTCCTGAATCGCCGCTTTGGCAGCCTGAAAAGCATCCGCGTCGCCGGGCGACGGAACGAGCGCACTGATTGGCCAAGGGTCGCCATCGGTGGGTAGAAAATCAGCAGCCGCCTGACTGAAATCGCCGAGCCGAGATGCGGGCACAACCAATCGAGCCAACATCCAACGCTGTGACGATTGATGGTATTCGCAATAGTTTCTGACCACGGTATCCATATCGAGACCCGCTGGCGGAAACAATCCGGCATAGTCCACGATTCCATTGAGTAGTGAAACCAGCGCCGACATCCGTAAACTCCCTGAAGCAAAACAAAAAGACGTCCAAGTATCAAATCGTATCGACACTGTTTCATTACTTCAATGAGACACCGCCATTGGACCTGCTGGCATTCGCACAAAAAAAGCCCGGTTTGTACCGGGCTTGAAAATGATTTGTCTTGTTGTCAGTCACAACCGGACAAGTCGCAACTATTTTGAGCCGTCCATTCCCAATGCATTTGAGAAGAAATCGAGAACCGTCGAACTCAATTGAGTACCTTCGGGTTGCCACATCAAACGGACAACATCAACGGCAATCAATAATCCGAGCAGGCACAGCACGGCAACCATCATCAACGACAAAATTTGCCAGATGGAATAAGGCGCTTCGGGAATGGCGGGAACCATCATGCCGTCCCCAGCAGCAACTTGTGGCTGGAAATCGGGCTCATCGGCCGGCAACATCACAGGTTGCTCAACGACTTCGCTATCCTGCAACACAGCACCCGATGAATCGTCGGCATAGATTTCCGAATCTTCCAGAGCAATCACCTGCGAACCAGATGATTCGTCTTCGATCGCATCCTCCAATGGAGTCAGGTTGAAATCGTCGTCAGCAGCCAACTGCGTTGCCATGTCCGGATCAGCCGCTTCTTCTAAAGTGATCATTTCATCGTCTTCTGGCAATTCCAGCGAATCGATGTCTGATCCACCTAGCTCCAGAGGCTCCTCTTCCAACGAAATGCCGCTGTCATTGGGGCTCAGGTTGATACCACTATCATTACCTGCCATGACCACTTCGCTGCTGGAATCACTGTCATCCAAAACCAGGTCGCTGTCGTCGAGATCGCTCCCCAATTCTACGCTGTCTTCGAAACTGTCAGATAGTTCGAGTTCGTCTTCAAATAAATCGTCTTCGGCCAAACCAGGCTCCTCACTCAATTTTCCGGTATCTGATGCGCTTTTTGATTCTGGGGGATCATCGAGCAGATTTCCGCTCTCTTCGGCTAAACGCAGATCGCTTTCCATGGCGCGTGCCAGATCACTTTCGCCAAATCGCAATTCGCTCTCTTGCTCCGATTCGTCCAGTGACAAATCTCGTGAATCATCAATCGCAAATTCTTCTTCCGAGTCGTCCTCGAGAATCAAATCGACTGAGTCATCAGCCAACTCGATGGAATCACTACCAACTTCGTCTGAACTAATTTCAGCCGACGAATCTTCGAGGGCGATGTCTTCGTCACTCAACGAAAAATCGAGATCGTCATCTGCGACTCCGGCCGAACCGCCTAACGAAACGCCCATCTCACCAGCAACACGTTCCAATTCTTGTTGCTTGAATTTCCAATTGGCACCGTCACGATACCCAAAGATCTCGCTCTTTTCTCGCATCTCAGTCAGTTTCTCGACCGAAACACCCAGCATTTGTGCGGCTTCTTCGAGTGGAATTAGATTTGCCATCAGGTGGCTCCGTCAAAGGTAAGCTAAAAAGCGGTAGTTTGTGTCTATTTCAAGTGTCAAGCCGAGGCAGGATTCCGAAAAATCGAGACCGCCAACCCCATGGTTCAATTCTAAAAGCCGATAATGGCGATGCAAGAGTTTGATATTGCCTAAGTTCTTTATTTTTAGGCCTTTTACACGATAAATCGTTGGTAACCGAAATTTCGGAGGCGCAGCTGTGGGCAGAACCTGGAAAACAGCCTCAAAACCGGCAAATTCGGACCAACGGCACATTTTCCGCAGAAATCGGGAGGGCGAGGCTCCCGCCGAGCCGCGGGGAGTTGTCGACGCGCTGGGGCGACCGGTTCGATTGTGCAAAACCACTTGCTGGAGCGTCGTGCTCGCAATACACGCGGAGTCCATGAAGTGGATCTTGCATTAAACAAAAATCATAACCCGAAACGTGAGTGAGGGACGACGATTTATCGCGCATCGTTAGTTGTGGTCCCTCGCTCACGCTTCGGGTTGCGATTTCGTTTCACTCCGCGACTCGCGCCAGATCGGCTGGATTTTCCAATACGACAAACTCCGCCAAATCCACTCCATGGGACCGTATTGGAAAAATCGCATCCAGACGGGAGACAGCAGCAATTGAAAAATCCAAATACAAATAGCAATCAACAATTGCTGAGATCGTTCGACCGAACCAAACCAGCCGAGTCCAAATCCATAAAACAACGTGATACAAATCATGGTTTGCATCAAATAATTAGTCAGCGCCATTTGGCCGACGGCAGCGAACATCGTCCTCAACCAGGAAAACACTCCACTACGGACCAACAGCGCGATGATTGAGATATAAGCCAACGTTACCATCGGCGCGCACCAATAATTACATTGCGATCCGTAGAACATCGAGTACATCGCATCCCAATTCACGGCGAAATTCTTGCGAATCTCCAATCCAATCAATGGGAACGCCACGACCAAGGCCAAACCGATCATCGCCAGATACAACTTGATCGGTGATTTGCCTGTGATAAATCCTGTTTTATAAAGGCCCATTCCAATCAGCATCAAACCGGATGTTCGCCAAAACACCCATAGCGGCAACAAGAATAGCTGAAAGAACAACGCGGTTTTGTTTCGGTACGGAATTTGATCGACCCAACTGCCACGATAAGCATCAATTTCCGCTTGAACTGCGTCGTCGTCCGGTTTCCAATCCGCAACAAAATCCTCCAGAACCACGGGATCCCAAAACTGTGTTGACCACCCGGAGAAAAAATAAAACATCGATGCGACCGACATCAGCAAACCACCAATGATAAACAACCACATCGGTGACAGCCGCTTGGCTCCATACACAATCATTCCAGAAACGGCATATGCGAATAGAATATCGCCGTACCAAAGCAAATGCGCGTGCAACAGACCGATCAGCATCAGCCAGAACATTCGCCGATAGTGCACCAGCCAGGTTCGCGCACCTTTGGCCTCGGCTCGTTCATACATCAACACAATGCCTGAGCCGAATAACATGGCAAACATCGACCAGAATTTCTGCTCGCAAAACAATTGTGTGACCAGATAGACAAAAAAATTGAATCCTTCGAGATCACCATAGGCGGTCGGATTGTTGTACGCCGCCCCAATCATGGAAAACACTTTCATGTTGGGCAGCAAGATTCCTAGAATTGCAAACCCCCGCAACACGTCCAACAATTGCACGCGCTGCGATTTACCCGTGGGTTCCAATTTGCTGGCCACCGCACCTGACGAAATGACCGGCGGTTGAACCACCGGAGGTAAATCATCTGGTTGTTCCGATTGGTTTTCCGTATTCATCCGATTTCGATCTTAGCTGAAATTACAACCCGAGTGTCAGTGAATTTGATGTTCTGAATTCATCATTTGCAACCGGTACAAGCACGACGCGCCAGCGAGTGATTCGACAGCGCAAAACCACTCGCAAGGTTAGTGCTGCCTAATCGTGAGCGGCAAGGCGCTAGCCGCCGGTAAACCCTCTGCCACCGGCGGCTAGCGCCTTGCCGCTCACATTTAATCAACGTGACTTGGCACCTCGCCGCTCAGTTCAAATTCAACCACCAATAGGACTACCCGGAGGAACTGTTTTTGTTTCAGGTCGTGGCGCAACTTCATGCGGCCGTTTTAAAAATCGCTCGATTTTTCGATTCAACATGATTTCAAACGGAGTTACCTTGGCACTTCTAAACACCGCAACACTACGCAAGGCGCTCAAAGCTTCGGTCGACGTTACCACCGACGCTTTGGGATGATCGACCACACGCATCAAATGTTCGGCTAATGCTACGCGTTTCATCCACTGCAGTTTTTTGTCGAATGCTCGCGATTGAGCGGGTGATTCCAAAACCGATTTTTTGATTTTGGACATCCAGTCACGTAAAGCACTGGTTTGCGACGTCGCTGCAATTCGATTCAAACGTTCGACCTGAAACAACTCTTTCATCACCAAGTCAATTGCAATGCCGACGGGCTCGAGTTCATCAAAATTTCTGCCTGTTTTTGATTCAAAATTTTCGGCACTGCGGATCGATCGACCTGGCTCGGGCGATATGGCTTTGATAATCTCGTCGCGAATCAACAGATTTTCTGCATTTAAACACTGCAGCAATACATTGATTGCAGCTTCTTGCTGGGATCGACCAATCGTTTTCTTTTTTAATCCATCACGGGCATAACCGTATTCGTAATAGACGCCTCCCAGCATCTTGCCAACCGCTTGGACTTGGTAGCGGTGATGTAGATAGACCGGTACGAAATATTGCTGGATGCCAGCGGTGGTTGTTGCCGACGGCAATTTTTGCGGATTAAATTTTTTGAGCGCCAATCGACGAACTTTTAAAACATGTTTCAACTCGGCGATGGGATCTGTGCCATTGTCCCACAAATTCGCCAAAGGATGCGAGGCGCTGGCAGGTCGCGAATCGGCGTCACTAACAAACAACATTTTTTTGTCGCGTGCCTCGGTCAGAATTTTTTCCAGTTCCGCTTTCTCGTTGGCCCCTTTGGCAAACTGAGTGTAAGCAAATCGAACCGCAATCTTGTCCCAGGATCCAATCCCGACGCCGTAAGCGTCCGAAAAATCGAGCGTTCCGTCGTCGGCAATTTTGATTCGCGGAGCTGGATAATCCATCACGCTGGCGCGGTCACCATATGTACTGGCCGCAAAATTGTGAACAAACCCCAATGTGTGCCCGACTTCATGAGCGGAAAGTTGACGGATCCGCGCCAAAGCCACCTGGACGGGATCGTTTTTACCAAGCGATGCCAATGTGCTTTCTTCGGCCACACCCGCGATCCCACAGTTTGACAAATGAGCTTGTTTAGCAGACGTGTTTGCTATCGAATTGCCGAGCCCTTCGAACAACAAACGATCTTGTCGCACACGCAAAGACCCCAGGGTCACATGGCCTTTGATAATCTCTCCCGTTCGCGGATCAATCACGCTCCCGCCGTAACTCCAACCGCGCGTGCTGCGATGTACCCATTGGATCACGTTGTAACGGACATCCATCGGATCCGCGTCGGCCGGCATGCGTTTGACTTGAAACGCGTTTTTGAATCCGGCTGCTTCGAAAGCTTCGTTCCACCAACTCGCGCCTTCGATCAATGCCTCGGCGATTAACTTGGGTGCTCCGGCGTCGACGTAATAAACAATCGGCTCCACCGGTTCGCTCATTTTGGCGGCAGCATCTTTCTTGACCAGTCGATGCCGCAATATCCACTGCTTTTGCAATTCTGATTCGATCGGCGTGGCATAGTCGGCAAAGGTGATACTGATGCTGGGGCAACGGACATCGTAACGTCGAGGCCGGTACTGATCGTCTGGCAATTTAACGAATGAGTGATGTTGCCTTAGCGTTACCGCTTGCGGTGTTGGTGTCGTTTGTCGAACGTAGCGTCCCGGTTTTTTGCCGCTGAACGTCAACATGGCTTCGAACTCGGTATTCTTGGGAAACGCTTTGCAACGCGGTAAATATACGGCCGATCGATTAGGATCAATTTTGAAATCGCCCTGCCCTGTTCGGGCCAGCGTTCCGGCAACACCCTGCATGTCGGTCATCAACAACGAAGTGATATCGACCAGGATCTTGCCATTTTCTTCCGCTGCCACTTTGCCACCCCAAACAACACTTTGGGCAAACGACTGCTCGACGGCAGTTTGTTCCAGGCGGTTTTTTGTATTCGCGCGAAATCGCAAATTTCGTTGCACCATCAAAACTTTAGGACCCACGCGGCGAAAATGAACGACTTTCTGATCGCCCAACTTTCCTCGATCCAAACCGACCGGATTGGAACCAAGTCCGGTTGCCAACGAATGGACATACAGAAATTCGGTTTCCAATTTGGACAATTCGATCCAGATTTTGCCTTCCCGTTTGTCCCAGTAAAACGGTACGAATCCATCAAACCGTTTCATCCCTTTTGTTTTTTCGGTGATGGTAACCGGTTGTTTATCTTTATCTGATTTCTTTTCTGGCTTTTGAGCCGACGCCGTTGCAAGCCCCAAACAACCTGCCAGTAACACAATCAAAAAACGCATAGAGATTCTCCGAAAATGATCTACAAGCTCAGTATAGTTCATCGAGTATGAACGTGCATGCAAAGACTTGCTGTGCGGCAGAATGATCCTGTGAGCGGCAAGGCGCTAGCCGCCGGTAAGAAGCGGTAACGTACCGGCGGCTAGGTATAGGTAGTGTTTGTGAGCGGCGAGGCGCTAGCCGCCGGTAAGAAGCGGTAATGTACCGGCGGCTAGCGCCTCGCCGCTCACAGTGTAACCCTAATGGGCCGAACCTTGTTCCTCTAATTGCCGTTGAACAAAACGCGTATGAACATCGATATAGGTTTCTTCGATCATGCGTTTGGCGTCGTCGACACTCATAAATCCATTGCTGAATCCAGGTACGTCCGGATCAATCGTTGTCCGCGCGACGTAAATGATGTGCTTGATCAAATCCATCGGCGCTTCATCGCCGACGGCAAATCGGACGGTTGTCGGGGTCAACCCGCCAGCAGCAAGTGCATTTTCGTCGAGCTCGCTATGGGTTGTGAGTGCCGGACAACTGACAATGGTATTGGATTGCCCCAAGCTGATCATGTGGCCAAACGTCGGCGACAACATATCAAAGAATCGGTGAAACGCAGCGCGTGGGACTTCGCCCAGATCAGCGGTAAACAATGGAGCAGGCAAATTCAAAAACATATATTTCGAACGCATTTTTGCATTGAAATTGTCATCCAATCCATTGCAATCCACATTCGAACTGGGATGAGAATCCAGAAATTTTGCTAACACCAATGTATTAATGCATTTTCTCAACATGCGAATGGGCAACGTTTTCATGCCCTGCATTACTTCGAAAGCTGCATCGGCGTTCAGGAAAGCGCCTTTGACGTAGTAAACGTTCCAGAACATGGTGTCGGCCCAGTCAACTCCATTGACTTCACTACCCTTGGGAATAAACATGTGTTCGTTTTTGCCGATCACGCATCCGGCAATGACGCCGCCGCTGCCAGAAATATCTTTGGTATATGAATGGATGACGAAATCTGGCCGTTCGTTTTCGTCTGTGCGTTGGAGCGGTCGGATTAAAAACGGCGTACCGACGGTCGCATCCAAAATCACCTGAATCCCGTTGGCGTGGGCCACTTTGCACATCTCCGCGACATCCAGAACATACCCTTGCGGGTTGCACGGCGATTCCAAGTACAGATATATTTTGCGGCCTTCGGCCAGGCGATCGGCGTATTTCGATTTCGCTTCACTGAGACAAGCTTCGAAATCCGAAGCCTCATAACCATCAAAAGATTCAACGGCGATTTCCAGATTGCCATCTTTGGCAAACCAATCGTGGATCAATTGATGTGCGCCGCCGTAGACATTGCGGCTTTTGATCAACACGTCGTCACGACCCAATACATGCGACAACGTGGCGTCGATCGCCGCCATCCCGCTATTAAAATTCCAGGCCAGATACTGATCGGCATACGGACCTGCCTCAACGTCAACGATGTGGTTGGCCAAACAAATACTCGTCGGATTCAACAATCGCGAATAGATCTCCAACATTAACTCTCGCCCGCGAAACGCATCTTCGATCCATTCGGCACAGGCGTAGATATAAGTCGCCGTTCGAGTAATTACAGGCGTGGCGGAAAAAACAGCAGTCACGTTGTCAAATACGGGATACGGACCTTTGGCTGTCATTGTGTTGTGGTTGTAATCCAACGATTGATAGGCTGCACGGAACGGGTTTTGGAGCGTATCGAGAATCTTGGCCAATTGAAATGAAAGGAATTTTTTGGCATTGAAACGCTTGATGCGATCTTCATAGGGCAATTCATGCATCGATTTCAATGTAATCTGCCACAACGTTTCAATATCGTGCTGGGTTTGATAGAGATTTCCCACGATATTGTTCAAAACGGACCCGAATTCCGATTCAGGATCAATTCCAAAATGATTCAATTGTTCGTCAACCAACTCCTGTAATGACGAAGCATCCGTTGAATTTCGTTTGGGAGAAAGTTTTTTCATCTGATCGATTGGCGGGGAAAGAACGCTGGTCATTGAATCACTCCGTTAGTTTTTAGTGCCAAATCGTCTGACTCTGAGATCATTCGATGGATCGAATTGGCGAGCGGTTAGGGTCTTTAGGTGTCGCATTGAAATTTCGGGTCCAGAAACTCCAAGCCACAACTGCAGTTTAGCGGAATTTCGCCAATTGTGTTTGGACAAAATTAAATTGTGTCGGGGTCAAGACCTCGTAAGTCTTTTCATCCAAAACAGTTTCGGCACTAAAAATTGCTCCCTCAGAAATTTGTGGATCGAGGTCACTTGATTCTCGGCAGAACGTCGAGCCAAACAATGAACAGCCGGAAAAATTGGCGGCGGTCAGGTTGGAGCCAGCCAAGTCAGCCCCCTCGAGGTCCGCACCGGAAAAATTGGCATTCGTCAGATCCGCGTCTTTAAAATTCGCATTGGAAAGATTGGCACTGGAAAAATCGGCGTCGACTAACGTGCAACCGGAAAAATTGGCGTTTCGTAGCAATGCCCCTTGAGCTTTCAAATTGGACAGCTCATGGTTCGCCAATTCGATGGACAACAGATCCTGGTTTGAAAAATCGCGCGATTCAATCAGCTGTTTTGCACGTTTCTTGTCAACGCTTTGCGAAATGAATCGCTGTTCTTGCCACGGATCCGCTTCGTTGTGGTAACCCGTTTCTCCTTCCCAGTATCCCAGTCGATCCGTATCCAACAATTCGATGCGCTCCACCCATTTGACACTTTTGTAAAAATAACGTCGTGGAACAATCGAGCGGATCGGGCCCCCTTTTTCGATGGGCAGTGGTTGCCCGTTGCTTTCGAGTGCAATCAGAACTTGCAACTCCATGGCGTCAACAACACGCAATGAACTCGAGTGATTGCGGGCACTACGGGCGACAAACGAAACAAATTGAGCATCGTTTTTGACACCGGCTTTTTCAAACAGATCCGACAAAAGCACACCACGAAAGGTGACATCGTATTTGCTCCATCGGGTGACACAGTGAATGTCGAGTGTCATTTCCGTCATGGGTAAATTTTGGAGCTCGTCTAAACTGAAACTCAATTCTTGCTCGACCAATCCTCCCAAAGTCAACGTCCAGGGACGGTCGGACTCCAGCGGCAGTTTCTCGCCAATCGTGGGCCATTTGTCAGCCGCCACCAGATGTTGCCCGGGTGGCAAGCGCGGTTCGGTAGATTCCGCCATCATTGCACGCCGTTTGTATGGTTCAAGTATCAGTTACTGAATTCCAATGTTAACGATTTTTACAGCACTGGCGAGATGATGGCCGCTTTGTTTTCGGGTGGGCGGGGCTCGCGGCCGAGCCTGATCCTGTGAGCGGGAAGGCGCTAGCCGCCGGTACGAAGCGCTAACAAACCGGCGGCTAGCGCCTTGCCGCTCACAGATGCGGGTGCCACTGGCCCCAGCCAGTGATTTGTTCGAAGCGCTGGAATTCAGAGTGAGACTAGCGATGGACGTAGAAATCGAGCCGACGCCAAAAACAGATGACTTGCGGCCAGTGTGAACCAATCGCTATTTGTTGGATGAATACAAAAAATGTCGATGGCGAACCCAAGTGGGTTGGATTTCCGTTTGGATCAGCGTTGAGTTAATCAAAAATGGTTTGAACGTCGCACCAAGCGGTATATAAATGCTCGATTTGCCATCTTTCAAATTGCTAACCCGAGTCGCGAGGGAGGCCAGGCGAAGCTGGCTGATTGAACCACCCACCTCGTCCCATTGAGACTGTTCAGCAGTTCGCAGCGATTCCGCCGCTTGGTAGGTCATAGGAAATTTATCATCAGCCATCAAATCTCGACGCAATGAACTAATTTGCGATTTCAATCCAGCTGGATTTCGCGCAACCGCCCAGCATTGTTGATCAAAATGACTGTGAGGTGATGTGATGCCTTGAACGGAAAGACTATAAATCTTGGCGGTACGATCGATCGCCGATTTTCTCAAACCGGGCAGGATATCATCGATTCCTGTTTGCAGCCCGGGAAAAAGTTTTTCCGTATCAAATTGAAACGTGGAACTGGAACCTCCGATCGCTTGCCGAAGATTTGGTGCTACCGGTGCACCGGGATGACGAGAATCTTTGGCCAATTTTTCCCGCCAATACAAAATGTCATGGGTTGCCTCGCGGTAATCTGCAATTTCCTGGGCAAGTTTGGATGAATTTTTCTCAACAGCGTCGAGCGCGCCTTTCAAATTCATTCGGGTCGCTTCGTCCAAGTCGTTTTTCAAATCGGACACCAATTTGAGATAGCCAATATATTTTTTTCTCAGCGCTGCCGGCCGTGCAAGCGTCAAGTCGGTTTCGATAATGGATACCAACACGGGCGACAACGTGTTTTTGAGTGTTCGAGCTGTGTCTTGTCCATCAAAAGTTGCAACCTGTTTCCAGTTGCTCAGATTTTCTAAATCAAGATCAACACTTTTGGATATGCAATCCAACGCCGTGGCGCGTTGAATTTTTGCGTGAATGACTCGCCATTTTGTAATCAGTTCGGCGACCGATTCAGGTGTGCTAACATCGCCGGTTCGTTCGTTCAATCTTTCCAATACCGCTTTGGCCTGATTGACCAGGGACGCCGTATCAAAATTTTGTTCTTTGATCATGGCCGCAAGTTTTTGTTTGGTCGCCGTGGTCCTCAATTTCTTGAGGCCTGCCGGCAGCAATCGATATACCGGCAACATCGGCTCGACTAAAACCTGCCGATCGCGACCGCGTAAATAATGGACGTACAAATCGATATCGCCCTGGACTTTGAAATATTCTTTTTCAGCGGCGATGTAATCTTTGCTGCCAACCAGTTTCTGCAAACGACTAATGCTGGATTTTCGTTTTCGCGCCGTTTGACTCATATAGGCCCTGGCTTCTTTTTGAAATTTGCCAGCTCGGATCTGAGTAATCTGGATGATTTTGTCCGATAGCGCTTTTGCACGAACATAATAATCGACGGCCGACGGTTCGCCATATTGCAGCAGCGTTTTGCTATGCCAAATAATTCGATTGCACATCGCGTTTGCCTTGCCGACTTCCAATGGCTTGGCGTCCCGCAGTTTGTCGATACTTTCAGCGAGTGTGTTGAGGCCGTCGCGACATTCGGTCGCCAGTTTTTCAGCCGATTCATCAATTCCAACAATTTTCCAAGCATCGGAATTGGCAACTTGCCCCCAGGCAACAACACCTGGCAAACAGCAGCTCAAAATAATTGCGTAAAAAGATCGTTTGATCATCGGTTCAAATTAACTCCAACAAAATCAGATTTGAGTTTACTGATCTTCGAGCAAGGCGGCTGTGATTTTCCCGCTGACTTGCGTGGTTCGTCCGTGTCCGGTTGCCGTTAGAGCCGTTGGCAATAATCTTGCTTTGAACTGCGGTTTGACGCTGATCACTTGTATCTTGACCGGATTGCTATTTCGGGTCGACCAAATTGGCCCGTCTGGTTGCAGTTGAAAATAAATCTTGCAAGACACCGTTTCGCCAGCCAATGTCGCCAACAATTGATCGTCGACGGTTGCGTAAGCAAAAAACGACGGATAGCTGTTTTCCTCCAACGTCTTGTAGCTTTTGATTTGCAGTGCGGAACGATTGCGATCAGGTAAGTGTTTTAAAACGACGTAGCACGTTTCAAAGTCGATTGTTTTCTCGATTTCAAAAATCGCGTTTCCATTTGAATCCAGCTGAACGGGAATCTCCGGTTCGACAATGCGATCACCTTTTTTTTGCTTTAAAACAACCTCAGGAACTTTCACCGGTTTTGGCTTTTTTTTCTTTTTCTTTTTCGGTTGCTGACCTGTCGGTTTTTGAATGTAGTGACTGCTCCGTCCACACCCGGAATAGGACAACAGGACAACAGCGGATAACATGATCGCGATAAACTGTTTGACGAACAATTTTGGCCTGCCAAGTGTGAGAATGAACGACTCAAAGGTCGCGTGTTGAAATAAGAAAGCCGAACTAGTTGAAACTGTGGTTTTGCGGATTTTGCGAAACTAGTTTTAAGATTTGATGAACGCCGCCACAGATGCTTGAAAGCCGTACCATTTATCTAAACTCATCAAATTACCAAAACGGTTTGTCATCTGTTTGATGCCAGGTTGTGATCCGTTGGGCCACAGTTTTGTTTGTGGGATGGGTCACATCGCACGGCTGGACGATCGTAAACGACTGGTTTTAGACGCATTTCAAAAACACCGATAGCATTGGCACGATTCGTGCGGTTTTGTTCAGCAGAGACGACTGCGCCTGCACGGTGTCAATTCGGTCTCAGTTCCTCCCTCTTCTGAAGTTGTTATTAGGAGTTTTGTATGAAACGATTTGCTGCAATTGTTTTGGCGGTTGGCGCAGTTGCCATTTTCGCAAGTGAGTCAAACGCACAATGTTACCGCGGTGGCGTCGGATACGGTTATCGCGGCGTGAACTTTTACACGGGGCCCGCTTACCGAACCGGAGTGACTTACGGCCGTTCGGTCTACGGCTACAACCGCTATAGCCCATCGTACAGCGTGTACCGCAACAACCATTACGTGGTTCCCGTCTACCGAAACTATCACCCCTACCGCTACTACAACAATTTTCACCCAGGTCGTCGTGGCGGAGTTTATTACGGTAACCGGGGAGGGTTCGGAATCAACATTCGATTCTAGACGATCCCTTGTCTCCAACTCGTCGGAACCGATGGTTACCCCAAGCCATCGGTTTTTTAATGCGCGGCTGCGGGTTTCAGTGCGCGATTTCAGGAGGCACTTTCCAACGGACTTTCGCACTGTGCATGATCGAAGTAGCAACCATCAATTCAACTCCGACGCTTCTTCCCAGTGTTCGTACAATTCTTGCAATCGATCATTGAGGTATTCCAACTCTTCGTTAGCCGCTCTGACATTGTCGCCATCGCGCAAGAACTGGGGATCGGCTAGATCTTCGTGAAGTTGTGAGATTTTGACTTCGTGATTGGTAATATCCGCTTCGATTTCGTTGATTTTTCGATAGGGAAATCGGCGTTTCTTTTTGGGCGGCGTTTGTTCTTTCAGCTTTTTTGCTTTTTCGGCTTTCACGGCCCTCGCCGCTTTCTTGGCGGCTGTTTTTGTCAACGGTTCTGCGATACTGCCGCCGCGGTGCAACATTTGATACGTGTCATAGTTACCTTCGATGATTTGCACGCGCTGGGGCGTAACCACGAGCAAATGATCACAGACCTGGTTGAGAAAATAGCGATCATGACTCACCAACAACAACGTTCCATCAAATTCCAACAGCGATTTTTCTAGCGAGTCTCTAGCCCACAAGTCGAGGTGATTCGTGGGTTCATCGAGGATCAGAAAATTGGCGTCCAACGACGCCAGTCGCGTCAGCGCCACGCGGTTGCGTTCTCCGCCACTCAAACTGTTAACTCGCTGTTCCGCCGTTTCCCCGGTGACACCGAAACGCGCCAACATATCCCGCCGCTCAGTCAACAGAAATTCTTTGTGCGGTGGACGCACGGCATCTTCCGCCAGGTCCGAGTCGGCAACACACGTTAAATGCTGATCAAAATATCCGACGCGAACCCCATGTCCCATTTTGATCTCACCGGCGTCCAATGAAATTTTCTCCAGCAGACAATTCAATAAAGTTGTCTTACCGCTGCCGTTAGCACCCAAGATGCCCCAGCGTTCTCCGCGCTCGATTTGAAACGTCAAATCCTCAAACAGCGGAACATCGAAACCTTTGCCAATGGCTTCAGCGCGCAAAACAATATCGCCACTTCGTGGCCCCGCAGGAAATTTCATCGGCGGCATGGCGATTTCGCGAGGCACGTCGACCAATTCGATTTTCTCAAGCTTTTTTCTGCGGTCCTCGGCTTGCGCGTGTTTCATGCCATGATGATTTCGCCGAATGAAATCCTCCAGCTTGGCAATTTCTTCTTGCTGTTTCTCGTAAGTGCGGCGGGATACTTCGAGCCGTTCGGCTTTGAGTGTTCGATACTTGGTGTAATTTCCGGGGTAAACATCGATGGTTCCGTTGACCAATTCCAGAGTTTTTTCCGCCACCCGATCGATAAATAGACGATCGTGACTGACCAACAGAAACGCGCGTTTCGAGTTTTTCAAAAACTCCTCAAGCCATTCGGTCGCTTCGATGTCGAGGTGGTTTGACGGCTCGTCCAACAACATCAGATCGGGCTCGCTCAACAGCAACTGCGCTAACAGCAACCGGTTTTGTTGTCCGCCACTGAGCTGACTCACCGGTTTTTCAAACTGATCTTGCTCGAAACCGAGACCTGCCAAAACGCGATTGATTTTGTGATCGATCTGGAATCCGTCTCGATCAGTGAGCTCTTGCTGCAATCGGTCGAACTGGGCACCCAGGCGTTTTTGTTCCTCGGGGTTCGTTTCCGCCGCGATCTTTTCAGCGATGGACTCGGACTGCCGAACCATGTCGATCAGATCTTGCATGGCATCCAGACCGACTTGCCACACAGTTTTGCCAGCCGGAAAATCGGGGCGTTGTTCCAGGATTCCAATCTGCGCCCCCGATGGCCGAGTGACTTGCCCACGGTCCGGATCGAGTGTTTCCGTAATGATGGAAAGCAATGTCGATTTTCCGGCACCGTTCGGACCAACCAGGCAGATGTGCTCTCCCGAGCGAATGTCGAATGACACGCGCTCGAGCACGGGCTCGCTGGAAAAATATTTTGCAACCTCTTGGACAGAAAGCAGAATCATGCTGGATCAGTACTCGACAAAAAACCAACGAGTATTGGAACGATTAATCAGATGAATGGAAAGTCGAGCGTCGTAAAATAGCAATCGCCCGCAACCGGGCGATTGGAAATCGTTGGAAACGATTTATCAAACTTGTTTGAAGTAGGCTAACCCTTCGAAAGTTTACTCAATATCGATCTCTCGATTGACGGGCTCCATCTCTTTGGTATTTCGCTCAATCGCAAGGACGGTCGTTTTTTGACGGCAACCATCACGACTGCAGGCGACCACAGGCAAAACTTGCCGTTTGTCCGGCATTGGCATTCTGACCGAAAATGCACCATCGCCATCGACTTTCACCGGCTCGCCGGCCAGCGATATGGATGCACCCGGACTGGTGCGCCCAAAAATGATCATTTCGACATCAACGCTGAAACTCAGATTTCCAAAACTGTCTTGCGGTCCAGTAAACTGTGCAAACAGAGATGTCGTCATCGGTCGCCGCAGTTTTTCTTCGAATACATCTTTGAGATCCGCCGATTCATCAGCACCCGTACTCGAGCAACTTTGGGCAAAGATTTTTTCGTAGTTGTCAGCAATGTCCGTCCAGTGCAAATCAAACGACTCGTTGGAACTGGGAATAGGAGTCGAGACCTCGTTGCTTTTGGCGATCAAATGAAACCGACCTGATTCGCACAAATAACCGATAGCGACACGATACGATTTCGGAGGATCCGGCACATCGATGTACCAATTGTTAACCCCACCATGAATTTCGATTTCTCGAACCACTTGATCGACCGTGTTTGACGATTCCAGCACGGCGGACTCGATCACGCGAAGAACCGGCTTGGCCGTATGCCAATGAGCTCCCAAAGCCACCTTGGCTCGTTGAGCTGATGCAGCAGTGATTTCCCAATAGGCTTGGATCCAATAAGAATCTCGCACCAACAAGACGATCCTGTCTTTCTCAGGCTCTTCACCATTGGCCAAATTCTTCATGTTCTCGATTCGCTGCCGTTCTTTGCGAATTCGGCTGGCCAGTCGTGAATTGCTTACACCATTTTTAGAACCAGATTTGCCAGCTCCGTTTTTAGAGCGTGCTGACGATGATTTTGCAGAAGAATCTTTGCGGGTTTTCTTTTTGACTTCGCGCAACAAAGCCTTAACCAACTCCTCTTTCCGCATTCCATGCCAACCTTGGACTCCTTTTTCCTTTGCCATCTGCGCGAGATCTTTGGAAGTTCGCGCGCGAAGTTTTTCTGCCGTCAACAACGTTGAGCCTCCGACGAGAGTAAACCGTCTACTAATTATTCCTTCGCCGCGATTATCCTTGTCGCGCGAAACGAGTACCTAAGTTGCTCTCTCCAAACAACTTACGGGCGGCGAAGGGAATGCAATTGGAAACCTATGATCAGAATTGGATCGATGATTTCATAGGCGTATTGAAGAACTGAATAATCGGCTCCGTGTGCAGGTCCCTCGTCGCTCATTTTAGCCGAAAAACGGTTAAATTTCAAATTTTCGAACCTTCATATCTGCCAAGCAATTCGCGCAAATCGATACCAACAAACGACTTATAACATTGATATTCTGACAAATTGATGTGGGGAATGATCAAGTGTCGCAAGTTCGATCGAGCGGCTGACAAAATTCGAGATCTGACTCAATAATTTCCAAGTTGATTTTTTCGTAAATGGTTGTGTTTTAAAAACTTGCGCGAACATTGGGAAAAATTTCACAAAGTCCATTGACCGTGAATTCCGCCTCGGATAGATTGGCTGGCAGTACGCGAGGCAAGTTGCTTTTTTTGCGGATGGTTTTACGTTTTTGCCGTCTGAATCTTGTTCCATGAACCCCAAACGTTCCGATTCTCAGTCGAACGATAATTCCGAGGGTTTGCCACAAGATGCTGACCGCGAGCAAGATCGGATCGATGACCGATCGGCCACTGCCAAAGGGATCGACATTGCCACGCGTATCACAACGATGAGCATCATGATGGCCTTGCCGGCTGCGATTGGTTACTACGCTGACCTGCGGCTAGGCACCAATCCGATCTTCATCATTGTTGGAGCGGTGTTTGGAATGGCTTCCGGTTTTTGGTTTTTGTTGAAACTTGTTCGCACTCTGAACGAAAACGAATAGTCAAAACAGGTGTTACATCGAATTCTCGAACACGCTCAGAAATCCACACTTGCCGGATTGTTGTTTCGGCTGGTGTTACTGACAATTGTCCAGACAATTGTTTTACTTTTTTTGATGTTCGGTGCTACACAAGGTTGGAGCATCGGGAAACCCGAAGACATCTTGATTGTTTTTATGGTTGTCGTCGGATTTCAAATTGCAGGTCAAATGATTGCCGAGCGACCTGAGGGAATTGAATATGCGTATTTGCGACTGGGCGGATCCATCGCAGCTCGCACCGTGTTTCCGCTGGTCATGTTGCTTGGAGTAGATTTTTTGATTGAGCCAGGGTTCATTGAAAACACGATGGTTCCTCTGCTCAGTTTTTATTTTGTGGGAATGATTTTCGGGATCGGTCTGCATCTAGCCCATCTCAATAAACAAGACAAACCGGCTTCGTGATCAAAATCTGAACGTTGTCGAAACAGGAATCGCCGTTGTGACAATCTTGCCCAAAACGGAAAACAACAAAACAAATCCATCGTCTGCGGCTGAATCGACTCAGCCCGAATTGGTCGAAACTGGCTGGATGGTCGAACAAGAAAAACAAGACGACTCCAAAAAATCGTCTGGCGATCAAGAAAAAAAACAAGACGACACAAAAAAGTCGGACGGCGAAAACACAAAACAGCAAGACAACGAATCTAAAAAGTCACACGACGAAACGGAAAAACACGACGACAAAGAAAAGAAACACGACAACGATTCCGATCATGGCAAAAAATCCGATGGCCGTGATGCGGAACACGGCCATGACAAAAAATCCGACAAGCCCAAAACGATGGGCGAAGAACTGACCAAAGGGATGGAAAAATACCTGGACACAGGCCATCTGTTTGAGCACGTCCAAGATACGGATTATATCGAAACCCCAAAATTCCTCGGTTTGAGATTCACCGACAGTCACGGCCATCCCAAAAGCGGCTTCAAATTACCCAACCCTCTGGGCACGTCACGTGAAGAACCGTTGATCAAGGTTGGCGAAAAATCAATTTTCAACGTCGTCGGCAAACCGACAAAATTTATGGGCCTGGAATTCCTCGGCGCCATCATCCTGGTGGTTATTTTTGTTGGACTTGCCAGACGCGTTCAAGGTGGCAAACCGGTCCAAGGTCGATTTTGGAATTTGATCGAAACGTTTGTCAAATTTGTTCGCGACGATATTGCTCGACCGGCGATTGGCAAGAAAGACGCCGATCGATTCCTGCCGTTTTTGTTGACAACTTTTTTCTTTATCCTCGTATTGAATTTGCTCGGGATGATTCCGATGTTCGGATCGGCAACCGGAGCGATCTCCGTAACCGCCGTTCTGGCGGTTGCCACATTTATTGTGGTCGTCGGATCGGGGATGCAAAAAATGGGAGTCATCGGGTTTCTCAAGGCACAAATCCCGTCGATGGATTTGCCGACCGCGATCGCGATCTTTCTGCTCCCATTGATATTTGTAATTGAGATTTTCGGACTGCTTGTCAAACACTTTGTTTTGGCAGTTCGTTTATTTGCCAACATGTTTGCAGGCCACCTGGTTTTGGTCGTCTTGGTTTCCTTTGTTGGAGTGACCTACACCACGTGGTTGGTTTACGCGGTTGGACCTTTGGCCGTCGTCGGCACGGTGGCATTCAGTATGTTGGAATTATTCGTCGCCTTTTTACAGGCGTACGTTTTTACTTTTTTAGCAGCATTATTTATCGGGTCGGCTCAACACGCTCACTAATGACGAGCAGTCGATCGGATTTGAACACAAACTTTTTTAGACTTACGGAGTTTTCGAAATGGCA
This sequence comes from Pirellulaceae bacterium, assembly GCA_028280445.1. Lineage (GTDB taxonomy): Bacteria > Planctomycetota > Planctomycetia > Pirellulales > Pirellulaceae > JANQLU01. The sequence goes on from JANQLU010000098.1 coordinate 78,752, forward strand.
AAGTGGCTAAAAATCGCAACAATCGCATTGTTCGCGGCAATCTGCATCACCAGTGTTGGAGCAATTGATGCTTCAGCTCAACAAGAAGGTGTGAATCCCAATCCAGTTCTGCTGGCCCAAGGCATCAAAGATGGTGAAAGCTCGCCTTACACAGGTTTGGCGGCGATCGGCGCTGGCTTGGCGATTCTCGGTGCTGGCCTCGGTATCGGTCGCATTGGTGGATCCGCTTGTGAAGCGATGGCTCGCCAACCAGAAACTGCTGCGAAAATTCAAACGGCGATGATTATTGCTGCGGCTCTGATCGAAGGTGCTGCGTTCTTCGCATTGATCATTTGTTTTGCCAAATAGCCAGGTTTTTTTCTCCTTTGGAGGAGTATCGAGCATGACTGAAAGCGTGACTCAGTTTTCGATATTGATTGCAGAAGGCGGCGGGGGCGAGTCTCCGTCTGCCATCGACATTCCGGGCGCAGACCTCGTCATCGTGACGATCATTGTTTTCATCGGGTTGCTGTTGGTGCTGGGAAAATTTGCCTGGAAACCAATCATGACAGCGCTTGACCAACGTGAACAAGGAATCGCTGACGACATCGAAGCTGCGCGGCAGGCCAATGAAAAAGCTCAAACGATGCTTCAACAATACGAAGCCAAAATCGAGCACGCTCATGAGGAAGCCAACCAGTTGATCGCACAAGCGAAAGCGGACGCGGCAACGGTCAGGCAGAAAATCCTCGATGAAGCCAATGCCGAAGCGCAGCGGCAACGAGAGCGTGCCACGGCAGAAATTCAAGCGGCTAAAGACGAAGCCGCTCGAGCGTTGGCTGAAAAAAGTGTCGATTCGGCAGTTTCGTTGGCAGGAAATTTGATTGGTCGTGAATTGGATCGCAATTCGCATCAACAACTGATCGAGCAATCGCTGCAGCAATTTTCGAACAACTAACCAATAAATAGTTTGTCAAATGGCAGAACAAGAAATACAACACGCAACGGTTTTTGACACAGACCGGCAATATCTTGGCGATATTTACGCCAAAAGCTTGCTTGCGGTCAGTCAGGAATCGGGAAACATGGATCAAGTTCTCGAGGAACTCGATTCGTTTGCCAGTGCAATTTCGAAACTCGACAATGTTCGCCAAACGTTGGAGTCGCCTCGCGTTCCAACGCCGCACAAAGTTGAATTGATTGACAAAATTGCCAATTCGGCGGGTTGCTCGGACGTGTTCAAACGTTTCCTAAAAGTCGTTGTTGAAAAAGAACGTTTTGATTGCTTGTCGGCCATTCGGCACAGTGCTCAACGAATGCACAACGAAATGTCGGGCAAGCTGGAGGCCAACGTTGTGACCGCCGAAGCGATCGACGATGGTCTGAAATCGAAAATCGCGAGTCAGTTGTCATCGCATTTTGGCAAAGATGTCATGGTCACCGCCAGCGTCGATCCGTCGATCATCGGTGGCATGGTTGTTCGCGTTGGCGATACCGTGTTTGACTCGAGCGTCGCCAATGAACTCAGTCGCGTCCGGCATCGGGCCATCGACCGCGCAGGTCAGGAAATCCGCAAATCACTTGACCGATTTGCACAGGAATAACTCCACATTTTTTAATCCATTTCGAAAACAACAAACAAAAATAAACGAGGAATTCCATGAAATTCAGTGCTGACGAAATCGCTTCGGTCATCCAAGAGGAGATCAAGCAGTACGACAGCCAAATCGACGTTCGCGAAGTCGGTACCGTCCTCGAAGTCGGCGATGGTATCGCACGTGTTCACGGTTTGACAGGTGTTGCAGCGGGTGAGATGGTCGAATTCCCTGGCGGAATTCGCGGACTTGCGTTTAACCTCGAAGAAAACTCCGTCGGGGTGATCATCCTCGGTGATTTTTTGAAAATCAACGAAGGTGACGAAGTCAAAGCACTCAACCAGCTGTTAAGTGTTCCAGTCGGACCTGCCGTGGTCGGACGAGTCATCGACCCGCTCGGTAATCCACTTGATGGCAAAGGGCCCATTAGCTCCAACGAAACCCGACCCGTCGAAGTCATCGCTCCAGGCGTTGCCGAACGTAAAGGGGTTCACGAACCGATGCAAACGGGGATCAAAGCGGTCGACGCGATGACACCGGTTGGTCGTGGACAACGTGAGTTGGTCATTGGCGACCGGAAAACCGGCAAGACGGCGATTTGCATCGATGCGATCATCAACCAAAAAGAAACCGGCGTAAAATGTTTTTACGTTGCGGTCGGCCAAAAAGACTCCAGCGTTGCCGGTGTGATCAAAATCCTTGAAGAAAATGGAGCGATGGATTACACGACGGTCATCGTCGCCGGCGCCAGCGCCCCTGCCCCTCTCCAATACATCGGTCCGTACGCCGGTACATCGATGGCCGAATACTTTATGTGGAAAGGTGAACATTGCCTGATCGTTTATGACGATTTGTCCAAACAAGCCAACGCCTATCGCGAACTTTCACTGCTCATGCGTCGTCCGCCCGGACGCGAAGCGTTTCCTGGGGACGTTTTCTACTGCCACAGCCGACTGTTGGAACGTTCTTGCAAACTCAATGATGAGTTGGGGGCCGGTTCGATCACCTCATTGCCGATTATCGAAACACTCGAAGGTGAGGTATCCGCCTATATTCCAACCAATGTGATTTCCATCACCGACGGTCAAATCTATTTGCAACCGGATTTGTTTTTTGCCGGTGTTCGTCCCGCGATGAACGCAGGTATTTCGGTTTCTCGCGTGGGTGGTGACGCCCAAGTGAAAGCGATGAAAAACGTCGCCGGTGGTTTGCGTTTGACCTTGGCTGCGTTCCGTGAGTTGGAAGCGTTTGCCCAACTCGGTACGGATTTGGACGCAGAAACTCAAAAAAACCTCGATCGTGGTTACCGCATGGTTGAGTTGCTCAAACAAGGCCAATACAAACCGTTGGCGGTCGTCGATCAGATTATGCTGATTTACGCCGGTAACGAAGGGTTCCTCGACGAAGTTCCTGTGAAAAATATTTCGCAATGGGAAGAAGAATTCCTTACATTTATTCATGACAAGAAATCCGACGTTCTTCAGGTCCTGGGTGACAACCTGAACGATGGAAAGGCCATGAAGAGCGAGGAACATGAAACAACTCAGGCTGTACGCGCAGCCATCGAAGAGTTTAATCGATCCTTCAAACCTCACTAAACGCAAGGGACGAATGGGATGAACACCGAAAACCAACCACAACCGGACCCGGATCCAGCACCTGCACCGGAAGCACCCCAACCAACTCAACCGGAGAAACCAGTCGAGTTCGGGGAGTTACCCGATAGCGCCAAGCAAAATGCAATGCTATGCCACTTGCTGGGTGCGTTGGTTAGTGTGATTGGTGCCTTGGTGATGTGGTTGGTTAAAAAAGATGAGCATCCATTTATTGACGACCAGGGAAAAGAAGCCACCAATTTTCAAATTACGATCGTGATTGCCTACCTGGCGCTGTCGTTTATTGGCACAGTTCTGGCGTTTATTTCCTGTGGAATTTTATTTTTCGCTCCGTTGCTGGGTTTCGTCCCGTGGCCCATCCAGATCATTTTTGGAATTATCGGTGCGATGAAAGCCAAAGAAGGCGAAGCGTATCGTTATCCATTTGCACTTAGACTCATTAAATAGTTAATAAAACCATGGCCAACGCCAGAGCACTTGATAAACGACGCAAATCCATCCGCAATATCAAAAAAATTACGCGGACGATGGAATTGATTGCGACCGCGCGATTCAAAAAAGCAATGGATCGCGCTACCGCAGCGTCGGACTATACCAGCCGAATTTCAAAAGTCGTGGCGGACTTGGCCAATGCCGGTCTCGAAGTTTCTCATCCGTTGCTCGATGCACGTGAAGAAACAAACAACGTCAAACTCCTGGTGCTGTCCGCCAACCGCGGACTGTGCGGGGGTTACAACGGAAATGTGATTCGCCTGGCGGCGCGACGCCTCGAAGAAATCAAGGCGGAAAACGCTGGTGTTCAAATCGAGGTTTCCGGCAAACGCGGGATCTCCGGATTCAAATTTCGAAAAATCGACGTCGACAAAGGCTATCTGCAATTCGAAGACCAACCGGCTTACGAAGAAGTCGAAGCCATTGCCGACGATTATTTGAAACAGTATGTCGGCGGCGAGTTTGATCGACTGGATGTGGTTTACACCAAATTCGTCACCAGTTCTCGACAGACCGCGACCATCGAAACATTGCTTCCATTGGGTTCGCTCGATTTGGGCGAAGCCGCTGAGGAAACTGCCAAAAAATCGGATCAGCAAAGCCTCTACGAGTTGCTTCCGTCGGCCGAGAGTATTCTCGAAGAAGTCGTTCCAACCAGTTTCAAGGTCAAACTGTTCAAGTGCTTTTTGGACGCCGCCGTCAGCGAGCAAATTGCCCGCATGGTCGCCATGAAAAGCGCCACAGAAAACGCGGAAGACATGATCAAAAGTCTGTCTCAAACTTATAACCGGGCCCGACAATCGCAAATCACCGGCGAGATCATGGAAATCATCGGTGGTGTCGAGGCACTCGAATCGTAAAACACCAACGCAAGAAACAAATAAAACAAACAACGAAATTAGTGAGTTGAATTTATGTCAACGGCAACCAAAAACATTGGCCACATCACGCAAGTCATCGGCTCGACTTTCGATGCAGAGTTTTCAGAAGACGCTTTGCCGCCGATTTACAACGCTGTCGAAGTCGAAGTCAAAACAGCCGACGGTTCGACGGCCACCCTCAAAGGGGAAATCTCCAAACACTTGGGCGGTGGACGCGTACGTTGCGTTGCGTTGGGATCCACCGACGGCGTGGTCCGTGGTCAAGATTGTGTCGACACCGGCGCTCCAGTAACCGTTCCCGTCGGCCAGGAAACACTGGGTCGCGTTTTTAATGTTCTTGGAGAATCCATTGACGGTCGTGGCGAAGTGACAACAGAAGAATCTCGTCCGATTCACCAGCCGTCACCCAAGGTCGAAGATTTGTCAACCAGCACCGAGTTGTTTGAAACTGGGATCAAAGTTGTCGATTTGCTGACGCCGTTTGTGCGGGGTGGTAAAGCGGGACTGTTTGGTGGTGCGGGTCTCGGCAAGACGGTTATTCTGACCGAGTTGATCGCTCGGATCGCGAGTGAGCACGGGGGTTACTCGGTGTTCGCAGGTGTTGGTGAACGAACTCGTGAAGGCACCGACCTTTGGAACGAAATGCAAGATACTCAAATTGGCGACACTGGTCGTAGCGTTATCGAGCAAACCTGTATGGTGTTCGGCCAAATGAACGAGCCACCTGGATCTCGTTTGCGGGTTGCCTTGACCGCGTTGACCATGGCTGAATACTTCCGCGATCAAACTGGTGCCGACACCCTGTTGTTTGTTGACAACATTTTCCGTTTCTCTCAAGCCGGTTCCGAAGTATCCGCGCTGCTGGGCCGAATGCCTTCGGCGGTTGGTTACCAGCCAACGCTGGCAACCGAGATGGGTGCTTTGCAGGAACGAATTACGTCGACCAAAAAAGGCGCGATCACATCGGTTCAAGCGGTCTATGTTCCCGCGGACGACCCGACTGACCCTGCTCCCGCCGCAGCGTTCGGTCAGCTCGACGCGTTCTTGTACCTCGAACGATCCATTTCAGAAAAAGGGATTTATCCGGCCGTGGATCCCTTGGCTTCGTCCAGCCGAATTCTTGACCCACAGTATGTTGGAGATCGCCATTACACGATCGCTCGCCGCGTTCAGACGACACTCCAACGCTACCGGGAATTGCAGGACATCATCGCAATTCTCGGTGTTGACGAGCTGAGTGAAGATGACAAAATCGTCGTTCACCGAGCTCGCCGTATCGAACGATTTTTGTCACAGCCGTTCCTGGTCGCCGAAGTCTTTACTGGCAAAAAAGGTGAAATCACTCCGCTCGAAGAAACGATTCGATCATTCGAAGAGTTGTGTGACGGAAAATGGGATCATCTTCCTGAAAACGCCTTCATGTACGTTGGTGCCATTGAACAGGCCGAAGAGCAAGCCAAGAAAATGGCTGCCAACGCGTAAGTCGCGTCACGGACACGGATAAAGGAAATCACGATGCAAGTAGTTGTTGTCACTCCCGAAAAAACGGCACTCGACGAGACCGCCGATTCCGTGGTGTTGCCGTTGTTTGACGGTTCGTACGGCATCCTGAATGATCACGCACCGATGATTGGCCGCCTCGGATTTGGAGAACTCAAAATTCAATCCAGCAGTCGACAAGATCGCTATTACGTCGATGGCGGTTTCGTTCAGGTCGCAGACAACATCGTATCCGTTTTGACTGGACGGGCCATTCCCGTCAACGATATCGATGTCAAAGCCGCCGAAACCGCTTTGGCCGAAGCCGAAAAAATGGAAGCCGGAACGGCAGAGTTAGCAGAATTGCGCCAACGCTCGATCTCGCAAGCCAAAGCTCAAATCAAACTTGGCCGCGGCTAAAGTACATTTTTTGAGGTCATCAAGGCCGAGGCGCATAACGCTTGCCGTAAATCCAGTAACACTTCGGTTGAATACGACTGGTATTGGCGGCGCCGGCTTTGCCAGCGCATTGATCCCAACTCACCGTTTCATTTGTGCCATTCATGGCAGCTGATGATCCGGACATGCGGTACTCTATGACTCAATATCAGTGTTCAATTAATTTTGCTTTGGTGTGACGAGAAAATAACCATCCAGATTTTCGGCAAAACCGAACGTCCATGTGTTATAATATGGATACCTGTCAGAAATCACATCTAAAAACGAATAGAACATCACGTTTCATTTTCGTTTTTCCCATCATCCCAACATCCCATCAACTGGCTCGACCTGAGCTAATCCAAAAGAACCAATGCGAAAATATCTGCTTTGGGGCGGCGCCCCAATTCTGTTTGTTTCTGCGCTTTTAGAACGTGTAAATGCCCAAGCTGGCAACACGCAAACACAGCAGAAAATCGATGAAACACACCGTGTTTCCCAGCTTTTAACCGCTTGCTGCGGCCCAACCAATGCAACTGAGTTGCGCTAGTCGGATTGGCAAGCCCCATTTCTTTTTCTAGCTGAAAAGGACTTAAAAATTGATCGAGTCGATCGTACTGATTCTCATCGGTATTGCCGGCATTTGGTTTCCACTTTACATGGCTTTGGGAAACTGTATTGCCGTTTCAGTTTATGCATTTCTACGTCTGATATTTCATTTACAACAAAAAAACCGCTAAGATTTTTTGCAGAGAGTGAAAAACTAAAAGGACACGGAATTTCAACGCCAGCTTTTAGTCCACATTACAGACTCCAAGCCACGTAATGGCTGCTCGTTTAAGTAGCCGTGTTGAGTCGATTTGGAATTTGCATGGTTCTCGTGCGCCCGGAAAAACCTGGTTTGTTGACAAAGGGTTTCGGCGTCAAAAACTGGAAAAAATAAGCTGCGGTCCATCAAACTCAAAGAAAATCTCAAAAAAATCGGTGCATGCTCGCAGCTCTCCGATTCCCTTTGTTTCGTTTATGAAAAAAAGGACTTCATTAATTGCTGATGAAGTCCTTTATTTTTTATTTGAGCTGTGACTCATCGGAAACATCATTCGTTTTCATTGAATATGTGTTGATGTTTCAACTGGGCAAATCTTGACAACGCGCAAGGATAGCGCGTTAGTGCAGGTTAAAATGGGAATTGTTAAAATGGGATCGTTGTTGTTTGCTCAACATTCCAAAAGAATCAATTGACTCGATGCCTTCAAATACCAAGTGAGAAATCCAAATGCAATCAAAATTTAACGTCTTGATGATGTGCGTTGTTGTTTCGTCGATGTTGTTATTGTCTGAAACCGTCGCCAACGAAACAGTCAAAGTATACATCCTGGCAGGGCAATCCAATATGGAAGGTAAAGCGCCTAATGCTTTGTTCGATCATCAGGCAAAGGATCCCAAGACCAAAGAAATTTTTGCGCATCTTCGCAGCGGGTCGAAATGGACCGTACATGACGATGTTTTTATCAAGTATCTGAAGCGCCACGGAAAACTTACACTTGGCTATGGCTCACGCAACCGCACTGGGGCCGAGCTTGAGTTTGGGTATGTCATGGGAAAACATCACAAGGAACCGGTACTAATCATCAAGACCGCGTGGGGCGGACACTCGCTGTACAAACTGTTTCGTTCACCATCGAATCCCCGATCACCAGAGCTACTCAAAGAAGAACTCGCCAAAGCGATTGAGCGAACCAAAAAAAGTAATGAGAAACACAAACGGAATCAACCATTGCCAACGATGGAAAGCATTAAAGAACAATATGGCCGCTCATACCGCAACATGATGGCGGAGATCAAAGATACATTCGAAAACTATGAGACTTTGTTTCCGGAACTCAAAGGCAAAAAACTCGAGGTGGCGGGCTTCTTTTGGTTTCAAGGCTGGAATGACCAATACAATGGAGCCGAAAAAGAATATGAACACAATCTGAAACACTTCATCAAAGATGTACGAAAAGACTTGAAATCGCCAAAGCTGCCTTTTGTTACGGCAATGATGGGACAGCACGGTTCGAAAGCGCCTCCAAAAGGCTCGCCACGAGAAATCATTAACAAAGCACAAAAGGCGATGGAGAGCATTCCCGAATTCAAAGGCAATGTTAAAGCGGTTGCGACCGACGTCCTGGTGGACAAAGCTGCCGAAAAACTCTATCCCAAATGGAGACAAAATTTCGAACAATGGAAACTAACAGGGGGCGATCATGCGTACCACTATCTGGGAAGCGCGATCTGGTTCACGAGAATTGGCAAAGCCTGCGCTGAAGCAATGATCGAATTGCAAAAATAGTGACCACCGTCATCGTTCGCTGACGAATTCCGTTCAAGGGGGCTAATGCCCCCTTTTGTTTGCTGCCGTGTCGAATCTTTGTCGCAACCGTCTAGTTCAACACCTGAATTGCAGATTGGCTTTGCTGCACATTGTCGAATTCGGTAATTTGGGGGTAGTCATTGCCCGCAATTAGATGTGTAGCTCGTGAATTCCAATTCGACATCCGTAACAGCCGCTGATCGTATTCAACGAATACTTGGTCGTTGGTTGCCGCATGTTCTGATCATTGGTGTTCATTTGATCTTGTTTGGTTCGATGGCGACCGGACACCGAGCACCTGGGTTTCGTGATTCGGCTTTTTTGTACTATCCGTTGTTCAAATGGATTGATCGACAAACCGAAAATGAGGGGTTGCCCCGCTGGAATCCTTATGAGGACTACGGTGTGCCGGTTATCGAAAACACGACCACGAGTGTTTTTTATCCCGGCAAAGCCATTTTTTTGTTACGTGCACTGCCCTACCCTTCGCGGTTTGGAATCTATTTGTTGTTCCATTCATTGCTGGCAGCCTACGGCGCTTTTTGGTGTGCATCCGTTTTACGGGCCAATCGTTATGGGGCAACGCTGGCAGCGATCGCTTATTCGATGAGCGGCGCCGTTTTGTTTCAAGCTTGCAATATCGTTTTTTTGATTGGCGCCGCTTGGCTGCCCTGGTCCTTGGGCTGTTGGTGGTTGTTATTTGCCGAGAAAAACAAATCCGTGCTCCCTTGGACTGCTTTGCCGCTGGCAATGATGGTTCTGGGCGGCGATCCACAAATGGCCTATCACAGTGCGCTGATTGGCTTTTTTTTGCTACTGTTGGTCTCTCTGAAACGATGGAATCAACGAGATGCTACGCCGCGGTTTAAAAAACTGGCGACATACGGATTTCAGTACGTGGCAGTCGGGTTACTGGCGGTTGGATTGTGTTCGATTCAGATGCTACCGTCGGCTTCGTTTTCAAAATACAGTGCTCGCGCTCGCCAACCTGGTGAGCCGGCTCGTTCGTTGTATGAGATTTTTGAGACTCCCGATCAACATTTTGAGCCAACCAATCGTCAGCCTGTTGAATCTACGGGAACACATTTCCTCGCTCCGCCGCCACCGGAAACGCATCATTCGGATATTTATGATTTCAGCCAGCCACCGTGGTCGATGACACAACTGTTCTGGCCTAATAATACCGGGCGGTGGATGCCAAAATTGAAACGCTGGACTTTATTTCTGCCAGACGTTCCCAAGATTTGGACTCCATCGTTGTACCTCGGCATTATTCCATTTCTCTTAGCGATCTGCGGATTTCGATTGTGGGGCAAAAACATAACAAATGTTTGGCTTACCTGGATGACGATCTGGTTCACATTGGGTTCGATGGGGGTGTACGGGCTTGTTTGGTTGTTGCAATTTTGTCTGGGGCCACAGGCACTGGAGCAGACGCACGGAGCAGTCGGCGGCGTTTACTGGTTGATGGTTGTCGGATTGCCAAAGTACGTCGTCTTTCGCTATCCAGCTAAATTGTTTGTTGTGGCGACGTTGGGTTTGAGTTTATTAGCAAGCCGTCAATTCAACCCGCGATTTTTTAAGAGTAACTACCTAGTCCAATGGTCTGCGGTCATCGTTGCATTGCTGTCCGCGTTTGCGATGTACTACGTCCTGGCTCCATCGACGGGATTCTATGACGGCGTACTTTCAAAAATGGGTACGCATTTGACGCTCGGCCAATTTGATCGGGATGGATGTATCAGCGATATCATAACGGGGCTGATATCGACAACCATGATCCTGTTATTTTTAATTGGCGGGGTTTGGTTGGTTCGCACTTGCAGAGTTTCTCCGCGGCAACTGATTGTTAGCCTGATGCTGGTGACGGCGGTGGAGTTGATTTTGGCAAACGGTTGGCTGGTTTTAACCGTTGATAGCGACCGATTCGAACAACCGTCGCCGTTTGTACAAAAATATGAACAGGCCGTGGCTCGGTCTCACACAGACCAGGCGCCCTTCAGTCGCATTAAGCGGATGAATCGGGACGAAGGAATTCCTAAAAAATGGTCACAACCAGAAACGGATTCCGCCGACCGATTAGGAGAAATCATTCAATGGCAACGAAATTCGTTGTTTCCAAAATTCCATCTCGATCACGACATCCCGATAATTGGGTCGTTCAGCTCGGTGGAGTTTATGAATTTTGAAAATATCAAACACCGTCAATCACCTACGATCGCGAGCCATATCGTTGCCACCGATGATAATTTGCAGAACAACTGGAAATTCACAACATCGTCAAACAAGGTAACAGGTTGGGTCAAAACACAACCGGAGAACATCCCCTATCGGTTCATCAAATTTTCGAATCATCAGATGGTGATTGAATTTAATCATCAACCTGCCGAAGTATTCATTTCAACAACTTGGTCGCCCGGATGGCGCGTTCATTGGCTCCAAAATTCGTCAAAGAAAAATTGGCAGACTACTGTCTCGCCTGATAAAACGATGATGTTGAAACTTGTTAATCAAGTCGAAATGGAAAACAACTTGCCGGTTCGATTGGTGCTCGAATATCGCCCTCAATACCTGACCCTTGGAATCTGGCTCACAGCTTTTAGCAGCATAGTGTTTTTGTTGCTGGTTGTTTTGCCGCTTGGCAAACGATGGCGGATGGGAGCCGCATCCGCGTAACCGGCTGCTATTTCAGATGACACCTGCGACAAACAGCGCTATGTAGTGTTGAGTAAATGTGAGCGGCGAGGCGCTAGCCGCCGGTAAACCCTCAAGTACCGGCGGCTAGCGCCTTGCCGCTCAGCTCAAATTCACGGCGTTCCGATTAATCACCGCTGCCTTGGTCTGAAGAAAAAAAGCTAGATCGAAAAATTCGTCAAACCATCAAAGTCGTCTTCGAGGCCTTCGCTGCCGCCCGTCCGCATCCGCAATTTTGGCTTCTCCATGACAACCGTCGTGTTTTCGTCAACACTTTTGGTAATCCAGACATTGGAACCAATCACACAATCTTTGCCGATCGTTGTTCGTCCGCCGAGAATTGTGGCGTTTGCATAAATCACAACATTGTCCTCGATCGTCGGATGCCGCTTGAGCCCTTTGACAATAGCTCCGTCTTCGTCGCGCTGAAAACTGATCGCGCCTAGTGTCACACCTTGGTAAATTTTGACGTGATTGCCGATTTCAGTCGTTTCTCCGATCACCACACCTGTTCCATGATCGATAAAAAAATGGTGTCCGACGATGGCGCCGGGATGAATGTCAATTCCCGTTTTCTGGTGCGCTGACTCCGCCATCATACGAGGAATTAATGGAACTCCCTGTCGATAAAGTTCGTGCGCATAACGATAAACAGCAGTGGCATACAGGCCTGGATAACACAATATGATCTCTGATTTGCAACGACACGCTGCATCACCGTCGTAGGCCGCTTGGACATCCGTCATTAATGTCGTTCGCAAATCGGGAATCCGATTGAGGAATTCGCGGACGTATTGGCGGGCGGTCTGATCGCGATCAGATTCGACGTAAACAGAAACCGCTTTTTCAATTTGATCGATCAGTCGTTCAGACAGTTCTTCGACGATCTGCTCGACTTTCAACGTTGCCGATTCCTCTTCGCAAACCTGGTTGAACGTCAACTGGACTAATAGCCCAAGAATTTTTTCGACTTTGTTCATACAAGGCAAATTTTCAACATCGTGTTTGGCCAGTGGCGAAGGTGTCGCGTTGATCGAACTGGCGATGTTGTTGGCAATTTTGTCGACGTCAGAAGTTTGAGTGCTATTATTCATCATGGATTTTTTTGATGGGGGATTTGCTTATTGCATCATAGCGATTTTTAGTCCACTTGGAAAATCACCGAATTAGATTGCTGGAGGGCCGGTTCCCACCGGGTGAATCCGGCAAAACGGCCGGTGGGAACCGGCCCTACTCAAATCACTGCCATTGAACTGAACCGAGCCAAGTCGCATACTTGGTTAAATAGACCTTCGTTTTTAATCTCTTTGTAACAAAATGTTTCACATTCGGTTTTGGGAAACACTATGTCAACTGTCGCCGTGGATGTTGGCGGGCACATTGATTGCCGGACTGTTGCATGTTTTCTTGCCAGCCAATTTTTTACAGCGGTCACTTCGCGGCCCGATCGGTGTTTTCAAAGCCGTTGGATTGGGCGTTCCTCTGCCGCTTTGTTCTTGCGGCGTCATCCCAACTGGAATTGGCCTAAAAAAAAACGGGGCCAGTAATGGAGCTTCCGTCGGATTTTTGATTAGCACTCCGCAGACCGGTGTTGATTCGGTTTTGGTGGCAGCATCATTTTTGGGTTGGCCGTTTGCATTGTTTAAAGTCCTGGCAGCCGCGGTCACTGGAATCGCAGGCGGACTCATCACTGATACAGTGGAACATGAGGAATTAGAATCCAATACGACCTCGACCAGTACAGGTCAACGCAAAGGGTTTCGCGATTTTTGGAACCACGGTGTCGAAATCTTGCACTCGATCTGGTTGTGGTTGTTGATCGGCATATTGATTTCAACGCTGATCAGCGAATATATTCCTCAGTCAACTTTTACCACCGTTACCCAATGGGGAATACTACCGGCGCTTCTGTTGGTGTTGTTGATTTCGACCCCATTGTATGTTTGTGCAACGGCGTCGATCCCGATCGCAGCTGCGCTCGTTGCGGGCGGACTTCCACCATCGGTTGCATTGGTATTTTTGATGGCGGGTCCAGCCACCAATATTGCGACGATCACATCAATCTACGGAGCGTTTGGCTGGAAAACGACGTTGGTCTATTTGCTGACCATTATTTTGGGAAGCATCGGTTTTGCGGTCGTTTTTGATTGGCTGATTGCTGAATCGAGCGCTGTCGCACACCTACACGATCATTCGTCGCCTCGTTGGTGGGAAATTTTGTCATCGATTGCATTGTTGATCTTGTTCGGCTGGTTTGCAGTTTTGGAAATTCAACGATTATTTCGCAAGAAAAAAACTGATCCACAATCCAATTTCGAACAGATTTCAGTCGACGGAATGAATTGTCAAAGCTGCGTGGCCAAGTTGGAAAAATCGATCGGCAGTGTCGAAGGAGTTGAGTCCGTTCAGGTCAATCTGGATCCGGGTTGGGCCAAAATCACCGGCAACTACGCTGCGCCCGACGTGTTGACCGCCATTCGAAATTCAGGTTTTACGCCTAAGGAATCAAGTTGACCAACTGAGTATCGAAATCACGTGCCCGCTGTTGCCAATGCAGTTTTAAAATAGATTCTCGAAGCTCCGAGACACTTCTCAATTTCGACACATCGAGTTGCATGATTTTTTCCGCCAAATCTTCCGGAGTCCCGTCGTATAAATACGGTCGAGATTCACCAAAAGCCAGTTCAGCGATTTCAGGATAAGACAATCGGTCAGGCAACATCGGTCGCGCGCCCGCAATGATAGACTCAATCGCAGACAAACCAAAAAATTCGTGGATGGCGGTGGAGGTAAAGACATCGGCCTGGCAAAGTACTTGCCAATAGTCTGATTTCGTTTTTTGAAATCCCCAATGGACCAATTGTTGCTGGAATTCCGCCTGAATCGTTTTGATCGAAGTCGGAATTTCACGAAACGATTGACCAATCAGACTTAGACGAAAATCAAATTTTTCCCGTTTCAAAATTTGCAACGCCGCTAATAAATCATCAGGATTTTTGTCGTGTTCCCAACGGGCACACCACAGCAAATGCAGCGGTGATTCCGCAGGAATTCGACGCTGGATGTACGTTGCGTCAAACTCGATTCCCGGATAATTGATTTGAGATTTGCGTTCCACGTTGTCGATTGCCGCGTTTGGTGCATAGTCCGGCCAACGTTTTGCGGCCTCGCGAAGTGCCCGAACGAACGAATCCCGATTGTATTTGGAATTAAACCAAAGCCCGTCCGCCGCCAATGCAGTTGTGAAATTGGTAAATCCGAAATGTAAATCTCGCTCTCGCTCGATTTGATTGGGATACGCAAATTGGTTTTCGTGAAAATACACGACCGTCGGCAGCGACGCAATTTTTTGATTGACGAGACCTTTGAATTCAGCAACGTTGAGCATATCCGTACAAAAGACAACATCAAACGGTTCGTCGAGTTCGTCAACTTGTTGCGCAAATTCGATTGCGGCGTGTCGCATCCGCCATTTCCAGTGGCGGGCGGGCAATGTCAGCGTTACCCATTGATGCTGACTGTATCGTTGCCAGCCTTCGGAGAAATTGCGATGGCTGCCATCCCAATAGGGTTGCAGATTCAAAATTCGCAGTTGTCGAACGCCGGGTGACATTTCAAATCAAGTAGGGCCGGTTCTCACCGGCCAATCCGACAAACGGCCAATCCAATAAAACGGCCGGTGGGAACCGGCCCTACCAACGGTTCTTTGCAGAGATAACATTTCGTTTCATGTAAAAGTGCGATCCACGCACACAAACAGTGCCATCTCTGCTTCCGTTGAATCCTCGGATTTTATTCGTCGTCGTCATCCTTCACTTTGGATTTCGAGACAACCTCCTGTTGTACATTGGGCGGCATCACGTCGTAATGGCTGAATTCCATCGTATAACTTCCCATACCACCGGTCATACTGGACAACGATCGCGAATAGGTTGTGACTTCACGCAATGGCACTTCACAGTGAACAGTCGTAAAATTCCCGCCCGCAGCGTCACTTCCTGAAACACGACCTGATCGTCCCGACATATCGGAATAAACATCGCCGACATTGCTTTCGGGAACCGTCACGTCCATTTTGACAATCGGTTCCAGCAGACTGGGTCGGGCTTTTTCAAACACTTCCTTGAATGCGTTTCTGGCCGCGGTTTTAAACGCGGCTTCGCTGCTGTCCACGTCATGGTACTTGCCAAAATGCACAACGACGCAAACATCTTGAACCGGATAGCCGGCAATCACGCCACCTTCGACACGCTCGGCAAAACCTTTTCCTACTGCCGGCATAAAGTTTCCGGGAATCACACCGCCAACAATGGCATCGACCCAGAGAAAGTTCGACTGTTCGTTGTAGTGCGTTTCCTTCATTCCCGAGAACCGGTCTTTGGTTGCGTATTCCTCGATGTCGGTACCGCGAGGCAACGGATACATACGAATATGTACTTCGCCAAATTGTCCACGACCGCCTGATTGTTTTTTGTGGCGGTAGCTACCCTCGGCTTCGGATTGAATTGTTTCTCGGAAGGCAATCCGAGGTTCTTTTGTCTCGACTTCGAGTTTGTCACGGCGAACAAGTTTTTCGCGGATGATGGTCAGATGCAGATCACTCATTCCGGTCATTACTAGTTCTTTGGTTTGCACATCGCGATCCAATTTGAATGTTGGATCTTCCTCGACCACTTTGTTGAGTGCACCGGACAACTTTGTTTCATCTCCGCGACTTTTGGGAGACACTGCCAAGGCAACCATCGGTGTTGGAAATTTAATTGGTTCTAATTCTGTCTCGCCAAGCACGGAACCGGTATGCAATTCGTCCATTTTGGCAACGGCCACAATGTCGCCAGGTCCCGCTGCTTCGTTGATGGCTTCGGTCGACTCCCCTTGAACCGCAAGTAGAGGCCCCATTTTGATCGGCTTGCGTGCCGTCGACGCTGGAACCGTATCATCGCGTTTCAATTGCCCCGACAAAATACGAATAAAACTGAGTTTTTGGACAAACGGGTCAATTCGTGTTCTGAAAACACGGGCAACAAGTGGACCGTTTGGATCGGGAGTGATTTCGGATTCGTCGGCAGCCGTATACTTTCGATCTGCTGGTGACAGGCCACACATCGTGACGGCATCGAGCACCTCTTTGATACCGGCTTGTGTTTTGGCGCTGCAACAAACGATCGGAACGAGTGATCCCGAACTGACCGCTTGAACAATTAATTTGGAAAGTTCCGCATCGGTTGGTTGTTGGCCTTCGAAGTAGCGTTCCATGACCGCATCGTCGACTTCGATAATCGATTCAATCAGCGGTTCGTTAATTGACTTTGGATCTACCAATGCGTCCGCTGTGTCATCAGGAACCTGGAGGGTGCTAACCACGCCTTTGAAATCGGCTCCTTGTCCGACGGGAACATTCAGCAACACGCAATTGCTGCCCCACATTTCCTGGATATCGCCAATCAAGCCATCGAAATCGATATTGTCACCGTCCATTTTATTAATGCAAATCATGCGTCCCAAACCGGCGACGCCAGCTTCGTCGAACACGCGCCGCGTGTTGACTTCGATTCCCGACTGCGCATTGATAACGATCATCGCCGTGTCGACGCCGTACATCGAGGAAATGGCCTGCCCGACAAAATCGGGATACCCGGGAGTGTCGATGACATTGAAATTTTTGCCGCCGTGAGAGAAATGAATATTGGCGGATTCGATGGAGTACTTGTGTGATTTTTCTTCCGGATCAAAGTCACAAATGCTGGAGCCATCGTCAACACTCAACGGACCTTTGATCGTTCCGGTCACGGTGAGAAATGCATCGGCCATCGATGTTTTCCCCGTTGATCCGTGACCGCAAAGCACAAGGTTGCGAATGGTTTCCAGTTTTGCCATGTTCAAACCCTTTTATAAAAAAAATCAATATGGGCGTGATGACGACATCGTCGCAGCGTTAATCGCTTCGGCAATCGTCATTCGTCCTTCGTATAAACTTTTCCCAATAATAGCGCCATCAACTCCGAGTTGGGCCAAACGGGAAATATCATCAATAGTCGTAATCCCTCCCGAAGCAATTACGGGAATATTGGATACTTGAACGACCTGTTTGATTTCGTCGAAATTGGGGCCGGCCAACATTCCATCGCGGGCGATGTCGGTGAAAATAATTCCGGCCAACGACAACGTCGAAAGATTTTGCACTAATTCTACCGCGGAAACCGTGCTGGTTTTTTCCCAACCTTCGGTCGCGACCATGCCGCTCCGCGCATCGATTCCCACCAACAAGTGTTCCGGGTATTTGCGGCACATTTCTGCCAACCAATCGGGATTGCTAATCGCTTGTGTCCCGATGATCAATCGTCGAATTCCGAGATCGATCAATTCGCTGATGGTTTTTTCGTCGCGAATCCCGCCTCCAACCTGACAGGGGATATCGATTTGAGAAACAATCGAAGCGATCGACGGCAGGTTTTCGGGCAAGCCAGCTCGGGCACCATCGAGGTCAACAATGTGCATTCCCGAAGCGCCATCGGTGGCAAAACGCAGTGCCATGTCTGCAGGATCGCTTCCATAGACAGTTTCCTGTGAATAATCACCTTGAGAAAGGCGAACACATTTACCACGTCGAATATCGATCGCTGGCCAAATTTGCATTATCTTCTCCGCGTTGGCGCAAACGCTTTTCGCGAATGATCAAATCCAGCGATCAACTCCGAGATTCCTCCTGACGTGCCAGTTTTGCGGCACCTTTGGCCCGGAAGTAATGGGCGAAAAGCCACCAAGATAATGCCACAAAAAGGGTGAATATTCAAGTAGTGTGAAGAAGCCGGACAATCCGTTATGGTCTGGTTATCTAGGCAAAGCTGGTTGACAGCTGTCGATCCCTCGATCGCTGCCGAACATCTTGCAGTTTCAAACCGTCATATGGGTATCATGGATCTCGATCGTCAAATCGTTTCGCTAGAAAGATTTTCCAAAATCTTGCCAGCAACCGTTCGCGGAATTTCCCAACAAACCGCAACCTGGAAACCGGCGCCAGACCGTTGGTCGATTTTAGAAGTCGTTTGTCATTTGGCAGACGAAGAAGTTGAAGATTTTCGCCAGCGCGTACGCCTGACAATCGAATCACCCGGTACGGCCTGGCCGCCGATCGATCCTCCCCAAGCCGCCATTGATCGCAAGTACAACGAACAAAATCTCGACGAAGTTTTAGATCGATTTTTGACCGAGCGTGCCGCCAGTCTCACATGGCTCCGATCACTGGATGATGTCGACTGGGACCAGTTTTATGATCACCCTCAATGGGGTCCGATGGCGGCAGGCCGTGTGATGGCGGCCTGGGTAGCACATGATTGGTTACATCTACGACAAATCTCTAAACGTTTTTTTGAAATGGCGGAGCAGGATGGAAAACCGTACGATGTTCGCTATGCCGGGGAATGGACTGCTTAAATCCCAAACGAAAAAATCTGCCGCAAAACGAGGGAATCTGCATGGGACTGGAAATGAAACAATTGCTGGAAACGATGCCACAGGTCGGAACAGTGCGATGGCTGGGAATCCGTCCGGTCAAACGAGAGCCTCTGGAGCAAGTCGACAGCGTGACCGCCGATGAACAACAAGGGTTGGTCGGCGACTATTTCAGTGGAGGCGCTAATGCAAAACGCCAAGTCACCCTGATTCAACAAGAACACATTGAGGCCGTGGCTTCGATTTTGCAACGTGACGAAATCGACCCATCATTGTTGCGGCGTAATATTGTGGTTTCTGGAATTAATCTGCAAGCTTTGAAAGACCGGAAATTTCAAATCGGCGATGTCGTTTTGTTTGCGACTGGCAATTGCCCTCCTTGCAGCCGCATGGAAGAAAACCTCGGTCCCGGCGGATACAACGCGATGCGCAGCCACGGCGGCATCACGGCCTATGTGGTCCGAGGCGGTGAAATCAAAATTGGCGATTCCGTAAAACTGCACACGGAATCTTGATCCAAAAATTGCAACATCCCCCAATGGCGCTGTTCTTGCCTTGACGATAATTCAGCCGCTGCTGTCCCCCAAGCGGGGCAGTCCAAAATGCGAATGGCAATTCGCTGCATTCGCTAGGCTTGGTCCAACTAAAATAGTGGAATCGCGGCGGAATGGTTCGAGCTCTCTGACAATGGCCGAATGTGATCGCCTGGCGAACATTTGCAACTAGGGGTTTGGCGCACATTCTGTATGAAGTTTTCGTTAACATCACGACGCATACTGTTGTTCTTCAGCATTTGTACGCTGTTGCTGATGGTGTTGAATCTGATTGCCATTGTGTTGAAATTCAGCTTTGGACAGGATTTCTTTTTCGGATTTGTGCCGCTGGTCGATCTTGACCGCGAGGGAAATCTACCGAGCTACTACCAATCCTGTGCTTTATTGTTTTGTTCCATTTTGCTGATGGTGATCGGAATTGCTGGAAAAAAGAGTCAGGACCGAGATTGGATTTACTGGATCGGCTTGAGCCTGCTGTTTGCATTCGTATCCCTGGACGAATCGATCAGCATCCACGAACAGTTGATCAAGCCCGTGCGAAAACTGTTCAATTTGTCGGGCATCTTTTATTTTGCCTGGGTAATTCCCTACGGCATCATTGTGGCTTTGTTGGCGCTGGTGCACATTCGTTTCTTTTTCCGGTTGCCCCGAAAAGTTTTCTGGTTGTTTGCAGCAGCGGCGGCTTGCTATATCGGCGGTGCCTTGGGAATCGAGTTAGTCGGTGGATATTATTTCTCCAAGGTTCATGAACAACTGGATTTCAATTACGCATTGATCACCACGGTCGAAGAAACCATGGAAATGGTTGGGCTGATTATTTTTGTTTGCGGTTTGCTGGAGTTCATAGAGCAGCGGTATCGTCAAGTTCAGATTCAAGTTGGTGAAAAGGGGTCGGGAGTCTTTTCTTGATGTTGGGTGCTTAGTATCTTGGTATTAGTTGGTTGAAATTGGCAGCCTAACAACTTCGACGCGGAAAAGACTCCCGACCCCTTTTTCATACCGACTCCCTTTTCATTTTCCCCTCCTTACAGACTCATTGATGCAGGTGCTAGATGCCGCGGCGACCGAGAATATCGACTGGTAATTATGTGTACCACGTACTCAACCGTGCTATTCGACGAACGAAGATCTTTGAAACTGATATTGATTATCAAGCTTTTGAACAGGTATTGGAACAAACACGTCAAAAAGTTTCCGATGTCCGGTTATTGGCCTACTGTATCATGCCAAATCACTGGCATTTGGTTCTTTGGCCAAAACATGACGGTAGTCTTTCAGAATATATGAGATGGCTAACCGTTACCCATACGCAACGTTACCACGCGTTTCACGAATCCGTTGGAATGGGACCTCTGTACCAAGGACGATTTAAATCGTTTCCGGTGCAGGCCGACGGACATTTCTATACGTTGTGTCGATATGTGGAGCGCAACGCGCTCCGAGCAAATCTTGTGCGTCAAGCTGAAAATTGGCGTTGGTGCAGTTTGTGGAAACGTGTCAACAATTCAGCTGATATTTCATTAGACAAATGGCCGATTGCCTACCCGTTAGACTGGGTGAACATCGTGAATCAACCTCAATCCGAAGCAGAATTAGCAAGTGTTGCTCAAAGTATTAAACGCGGTTCACCACTTGGTTCAGATATTTGGGTTAAGCGAACTGCCAAGAGATTGCGGTTAGAATCAACATTGCGTCCACATGGCAGACCGAAAAAAATATGAAACAGAAAAAGGAACATGGCGGGGAGGCCACATAAAAAAATTCTGTTGCGTTTTGAGATGGAAACATAACGGGGTCGGGAGTCTTTTCTCATTCATGAATGTTCAACCGCTATTCAAACGTTGACTAATTGAGAAAAGACTCCCGACCCCTTTTCTTATCCTTTTCATTCGTCAACTGCTCGACAAGCTTCCAAAAATTCGAAAATGTTTTCTGCCAAAAAGAAAATCCGTTCATCGTGTGCAAACTTTAAATAAATCGTTCCAGAATCATCCTGTTGCGTGGACACTAGTGGCATACTTCCCATCGCGGTATATCCGATTGGTAATAACCGAGGTGGAACATTGTTTTCAAAGATCTCTAGATCTTCGTGGCGACCTAGTTCCGCAACTGGAATTTGGGCATTTACTCCTGATATGAAATCCAATCGTTCGGCTCTTTGAGCATTGCCAATTTTAATCGTAAATTCAAGATCTTTGAAAAATCCGCCATTATGTTGAAGGATAAACCTGCGCAAAGACTCCGGTAATTTGACTCCAATTCTCGACTCCAATTCCAACACTTGTTTCTCACTTGGAATTAGAAATTGAGTACTTACGTGAGATTTATAAATAAATTCGATGTCCATCGTTCAATAATTCAGCTCATATTCCAAGGCTCAAAGCCAGAATTATAGTACATCGTCGGACCATCTTCATCGATATGTCCAATCGTTCGACCGAAACGATCTGTAATTGGAATTGAATGTCTATGTGTGCCTGGTTTGAACCTTGGCTTTCTAAATAAAGTGCCACGGATAAATTTGCCCCACTTTCGTTCAGCTCGAAGCTTGAACTGCTCGGCCTGCGCCCAGGAAATACTTTGTGTTTGTCCTGCTTTTGGGCCAGCTACATATTTTTTCCAAGGTTTCGCACCAAATAATCCTACTACGGGTTTGTGAACGGTAAATACCGAGTCACGTTCGGTATAGTAATAGAGCTTGAAATTGGATTCTTGATATTTCAATCCACCAACACCGGCGTACTCTGCTGCATCCCGGATTGTCATATAGACGTCAAGTACAGCAAGTCCTCTCGCTCTGATCCTATTCGCGCGCGTTGCGGCTCTGTGCGGGGCAGCAGGTCCTTTATGTGCTACTCGTTTATGAAAATCTGTTTCTACTAGCTCGAGTTTTGTAGAGCCTTCACCTCCTGCATGATGCCATGTGTACCCGTCTGGTTTAGTCCAACTGTTGTCATTTAACAGTTTTCTCATTGCGTCACGTGCCGCTATATCGTCACTGCCAGTTACTGTAGCACCAACAGTTGAGATATCGACAGTGGCCGACTTTGCGTTACCTTTGTAGTAATACTGATCTGGAAATCCTCCCACTGCGATATGTCCATTTTCAAATTTGACTTCAAGACCAACGATGTTTCGGCTGCGATTTTCGGCATTATCTTCGTATCTAAAAGTACCATTGCCTCTTTCTCCCTCGATCCAATTGCCACGACTGTCTGCAGGCAACCGCATCTTCTGATCTGGAATAGTGCCGAATTCGACATCATTCTCGGTCCCCGTTGGGTCCATGCCATTTGGCGAGAAGTATCCTGCATAGAGACTCGCGCCGTCGACATAACCTTTTGGATCACGGTTGAGGAATTGGCCTTGCGCCGGATAGTAAAAACGTGCGCGGAAGTAGTATTTCTCGAAGTCCGAGTGATAGAAGCGGCCCGTGTACATGAACGGGTTGTTCATGTTGCTTGACGAACGAACAGTGGTGCCGTTGGCTGCCAAAATGGTCGTGTTGCCATACGCATCGTAGGCGTAGCGCTCACGGATCGAACCGTCATGGTGCGTCACGGCGGCAATGCTCATCTGCGCGTTGCGATGGTAGTAGAATAAATTCCAGTTGGAACTTGTTCGACGATCCAACGCAATCGGTTCGTCGATGTAGGAACCGTAAATATATTTGCGACGCGGATTAGTGAGTCCGGCAGCCTGGTTATATTCGGCAATTAGTTGAGAACCGGCGCAGATGTAATACATCCAGCTGTTGCCGGTTTTCTTGTACGCAATCCGCCGTCCCAACGCATCGTATTTTTGTTGGTAGTCGTTGGTGCCATTGTCATCTTCATCGATGTATCGCAGTTTATTGTCGAAATCGTAAATGTGGCGACGCCCTTGATCGTCTTTGACCATATTGCCTTTGGCGTCATATTCAAATTTTTGCACACCATCGATATGGGTCAGTTCGTGAGCATCGTTGTAGGTTCGGTTTTCAGACGTACCGTTGACTGAATAATTTGTCCAATCACCAACCATTGAACGAACCCAGGCAAGATTGCGACTGCCATCCGCTCTGTTCCAAACTGTAATTCGATTTTCTTTGTCATAACCCGAGCTGCTGAATCCCCACGGCAGCATCGTGCCTGTGATGTTCTCTGCCGTCTTGTTTTTGTTGGCGTCGTAGGTATAAGCGAAACTCGTGATTCCCGAGATATCGATCGTGGAAATCATGTTGTCTCGATCGGCGCCGTTTTCGCGGTATGTATAAGTCGCCGTTTTTCCGTTGCCCGTAACACAAGTCTTCAGCCGCGCTGCATCATCATAAGTTCGGGTCTCAATCAACGCTCCCTTGTATCTGGTTTCGAACAAACTCCAACGAGGCGTATAATTGCGTTCGCAGATCGTGCCGTCTGGATAAGTCAGCTTGATGAGGCGACTGTTGGTGTCGTACTCGTTGATGATTTCATAAGTCTTGTTGTTGGCCAACAAACGCTCTTTCCACTTGCGGCCCGCTTTGTCGTAATCAAATTCACAAGTATTGGTGTACCGCCCGCTGGTCGCGCTTTTGATTCGATTGACACCGTCGTAGTCGAACGAGTCTGTGTCAACGACCGTGTTGTGGTCGCCATGCGCAAAGTATTCCCGTTGTTTCGTGCGGTTGGCGATGTCGTAAGTAAATTTGACCAGGTCACCCGCCTGATCAATCCGCTTGACCATTCGGCGAGAGCTGTCGTATTCACTGATTTCGATAATGCCGTAACCGGCATCGCCGGGACTGGTTCCGTCAACGTGGTCGGGATAGATGATCTTTCGGAGCAGGTTTCGTTCGTCATACTCATAGCGGGTAATGTTCCCGACACCATTTTCCTGATCCGCGTCTTCGATCGAGATAATGTTGTTATTTTGATCGTAGGCATATTTGGTGATTCCTCCGAGACGATCCATAACTTCGCTCACTCGATCGCGCGCATCGTAGACATAAGTGGTGATATGCGAGCGGGCGTCGGTAACCGTTTTGGTATTGCCATTTGCGTCATACGTGGCCTGAGTTTCATCTCCCCACGTGTCGATCGACGAAGTCAAACGATTCAAGCCGTCAAATGTATTCGCGCGGATGCCAACACCTTCGGGATCGAGCACCGACAACACATTGGTGTTAGCGTCATATTCGTACGCTGTAATTTTGCTGAGTGCATCCAGCGTTTGGATTGTTCTGCCAAGTCGATCGACGTGTACTCGGTCCGTGTTTCCGTCGGCGTCAATCGAAACGGTTTCGACACATTCTCCAAAACCTGGCACGTTCACGATGTTGTCATATTGCATGCATGACCAACTGATCAACGACTGGCCGTCGTCGCGATCGAGCACGGCATTCATAACGGGACGATTCAGACAATCGTAGATCGTAACGCTGAGTTCCAGTTCATGGTTGATTCGAACAACAGCGCGCCCGTCGGCGTCATTATCGAAAGTAATGTCCGCACCACCTTGCGCAATTGGCTCAGCTAGCTTGGTTAGACAATCCGTGAGATTGACGGTTGGTCCACCAAATTCAGGAGTGATTCCGGTCGCGCTGTCGAGGCCGACACCGTCAGCCAGGTCTTCGTCGTAGAGCGACTGTCGAGTAAATCCATCGGCCGAACCAATGTTGGCAATCTCTGGTTTTTCGGGGTCAATCGCCGGACAATTGATGTTCCAGACAGTGGCACCAGACATACGCTGAAGGTTGTCCAGGCGAATGGTTTGTTCCTGTTCCGTTTCGTTGTCAACCAAGTCGGTTGTTCCATTGGCGTCCGCATTGGTAACGATGTTGTCGACACCGGGGGCCAAATGTGTTCGGTTTCCCCCGTGGTCGGTGTTCTCAAATACTCCAGGAGGCGTCGACAGATTCACGAGGTCGGTTTCGCGGCCTCGGCCCATGAATCGCCCCGTTTTAATATGGGGACAGTAGAGAATGCCACCTTGCCCTTCGATCGATGAATCGGGGCGCGGGTCCGTATGCCATTTGAGGTTTTTGTCGAGATAGTATTTGATCGAGGTTTCAGATAATTCACTGCTGATCGGCGCATCGGTCATTTGGCAGACCAGGTTGCGCCCGTTGTATTGGAATTTTTCAAACGATTTTCCAGAGCCCTGAGGATCCACTGCTGAGGATGAAAAATATCTCGGCTTACGTTTTTCGAGAATATTGTTGGCTTTGTCGTAAACAGTCTCCGATTGAATTTCTTCGTTGAGACCGAGTGCGTATTTATTCCTAAAATTACGTCCCCGCCAATCGTATTCATGAGAGGAGTCGATTTCTCGTCGATCTGTCACGTCGGTCACTTGCCCTTCGACATCCGTATCATGTTCGACGATGACGTAGGGTGCGTTGCGATCGGGATTCACTCTGTTGAGCGTCGGAGAAGTTTTAATATTGACCGTGACGACGGAACGAATGGAAGTGTTAGAAGTTGCTTCGGTTACAGTACGTTGGTTGTAGCGCGTGGGGAGATAGTACGAGTTGTAAGTGCGCCGACCGTATGGATCCTCGTCGTAAAAACGCAGGCTGTTTTCATAAACTGTCTTTGATACGAGCGGGGTAGAGTTTGCATCCGGCGTCACGCGAGTTTCGACAACGCGGTTCACTGCATCGTATTCGTAATGCGTAATCGAACCGTTAACGTTGATTGTTTCGGGAAGCGACGTTCCGCTGAGATACGTATATTCCGTTTTGACTTGTTCGTTGGGGTCGTTACAAGCGACTTCGGAGCCCGCTTCTATTTTGGCCACGCCAACGATTTTTTCGGTGACACGGCAAAGATTGTCGTACTGGAACCGTGTAAAAATCCCACGGCGATCTTTGTAACGATAGATTTGCCCTTGCGGTGCGTTAGCTCCGTCGCCGTATTCAAATTTTTCGGTCGAGCCGTCCGCATAAGTGATTTCGATGACTCGGTTAAGCGCGTCGTAAGTGTAAACTTTTGCGTCTCGAGTTCCCGACGTCGTTCCATAGTCGTAAGGTTCGGTGATTTTTTCCAAACGAACATGCGCATCATAGGTATACGTATTCCAGTTTCTTTCGCCACCCGATTCGTCAGCTGGAGCTGTGACTTTTTGGATGGTTCCGTCACCGTAATAGGAAAAGTCGGTTCGATTGCCGAGCGGGTCTTGGGTAAAAACTAATTGTCCTTTGAGGACACCGCTGTCGTGGTAATCCGCCAAGTAAGTTGCGGTGATATTCGGGTCGCTCTGATCGGCTGCCGGATCGTCATCAGGGTCGTCGTTGAACATTCCAACGATGCGTTGTTCAACATTGCCGCATGCGTCGTGAACGTATTTTGTAACACGCCCCAGGCGATCTCGATAACGTTCGATTTTTTTGTCGTCGTTGTAAGCCCATGATTCAAAAACAGTCTCGGCTGGAATGTCTTCTTCCAGTGTTCGCTTCGTCAAAAACCCATCCAGGTCGTAGTCACAATCGATCCAGGTACCTTGGCGGGTTCGACGGTCGGTTGGTAATCCCAACGTGAATTGCTTTAGCGTCCCATTGATCGAACCTCCACCCCCCTGGCCGATTCCGCCAGTGGGCTCAAACGAATTTTCCTCGTATTCTAAAACTGTTCCTCCAACGGGAGCGACAAAACTGATCGACACACCTTGCTCAACTACCATGATCGAGTGGTTGCCCACCAACATCGAATCTCTGTCCTCTTCGGTGGCGTCGGGAATAATCTCCAGTAATCTTTCCGACTCGTCCTGACTGAAAATCCCGATGATCGAGTTTGCCGGTTGGGCGACGATATGAGTTCTCAATTCGCGAACATCCAACGAGTATCTATATTTTCGTTGACAGACGGTGGGACTGTTGATCTCGAAATCCAACGTGCGATCGTCGTGATCAACTACCACGTTGTTGGTCCAATTCCAGAGCGTTCCTACCGACACCTGAGAAATGTGGACGCCGTTGTAGCTGACCGATGCCGTCGTTCCGTTTGGCAAAATAATCGAAGTAATGGCTTCGCGACCACCAACCACTTGCCCATACTGATATTTGATGACGCGTGAAAACCGATCCGTTATCGTATCAATTTCGAATGTGTTATCGTTGTGGTAGGTGATTTCATAGCCTTGCTGATCCAGGTTGACCCATTTGACGAGCCGGTATTCGGCGTCGTATTCCTCGTCTTGGTCGTCATCTCCTGCAAAATCGAAATCAAAACGTTCGAACGTCATGATCTCTCCGCTCTGCCGTTCGATTTCGAGCTTAGTGGCGTCTTTGATTGCCGTCACCAGATTGTTGTTGTCATCCAGTAGCCGCGCTTCCTTGATAGCGCCGACTTCGTCATAGAGTTTTCCGTCTAAAGCTCCTTCGGTCAGTCCCGCTTCGACTTCGTCTTGCGATGGTATGATATCTTCAAAGGTAAACACACGCCCGGTGGGAACATCGACAAATCGCAACATGGCTTTGGGGGGATTCATCGCCGGTTGCCAATCCACCATAAAACCATGAGCCGAGGAATCGAAAATCGTAAAAAACCCGAGCCCCAGGTTCGACTGATAGACCATGTTTTCAGCGCAGGCAAACCAACTAAATGGAACAGTTCCAGCGTCAGCTTCGTTCGGAACAATTCCCAAACTGAAAGTTTCGCGATTTTGTTGATACCGTGAGGGATCGCTAAACGCGGTGTCGCCCGTATTCCCGATGTTTTCGAGGACTCCGGCAACCGGATATAAATCATTGCGACAAGTCGTTGGCAAAGGCGTCGCTCCAACTTCTGCAACTCCGTCGCCACCCACAACAAATCCATCCTGAGCCCAGATCACCGGCGGATCGAAATCGTAATCGAAGCGAAAATTGGTAAAAAAGTTGCTAAAAGTCGTACCATCGCCAACCTCAAAGACAACGAAATAGTCACCGTAGGGGTATCGCAGGTCGACTCGAATCGTGTACTGAGGTGGCGGATCACCTGGGTTTACTGGGCCAGCGCGTTTGTTTTGATCGATTTCAAATCCATCTTGCTCCTCGGCATACTTTCCTTCGTAGCGACCACCTGTGAGCGGCGGTCCCCAGACACGAACGACGTGGACACAAGGAGCAATCGAACCGGTCGGAATATCCTGGTAGAGTTCATAGGTAATATCAACTTTTGTTCCACCCGCATGAACGACATTGATAATGTCACCCGCCAGTCCACCACCACCGCCTGGAGGTGGCGATTGCGCAACGAGAGTTGCATTCAAGCTAAATAGTCCAGCCCAACAGATGATCAACGCAAGAATTTTAGAAAGGAAATAACGGGTCATGATTATTCTCAACCAGTAAGTGTTTATTGTCTTTTGCTTGTTTTCAGTTTGGTAAAACGACTTTGATCAGGTACTTTGCTTGTCCTCGACGGGTAGGCGAACCGGCGACGATATCGATATATCCGCGCGTACCTGGCGTGGCTTTGAAACGCGCCGTTGCTAAACCGTTTTCATCAGCTTGCACCGTGATTGCCGGCAGCTGATTTTCAAATTGCCCCAGCCGTGGCGAATAGAAAGTCACCGGCATATTGGGTTCTACACGTGTTTTGAGAACAGCGGTTTCACCGCGAAGCACTTCGTGGTATTGCTGCCCTATCTCTTTGATGCGAGGTGCGTCGCTTCCTGATGGAAGATTTTGAAATGCACGCCCTGGCTCAAAAATATTGAGATACGCTTGTGGGTCGGCTAAAAACTCATCTCGATTAAAAGGAGCCGGTTCGAACATGACCGAAAGCCGTTCGGGATGCTTTTTGGAATTGATGGCTTCGGTAATTGATTCAACGTTTTCATTGAGCTGGGGATCCAATAGTGGAGAGCGTCCTACCCGTGACTTCGAAGCCCGACGACGTTCACGCCGCTTGTCTCTTGCCTCCTGTGCTTTTTTGAGTTTCAACGGAACTTTGTCTACTTTTTTCCAAGCTCCATCGACGTACTGCCAATATTTTCCCGAGACCATAGGACCCTGTGGTGAATCAGATTGTTGTCGAGTTTGCCGGTTGGACGGACGCAAATCCAACTCTTGCTCGGCATCTGTCGCAACCGACACACTGCTCCGAAACCAATTGTTTTTTGACGCGAATAACAACAAACAAACGCCAGTAACGCCTGCGAAACAAAACACGGCAAAGGTCTTGGTGGATATTTTCTGCATGATTTTCGATTAGATCTGTGATAGCGAAACTGTGAGACGAAGCGACGATCATCGCTCCATGCACCAAATACACAAGCGCGCACGGTCCCGACAAAAAAAATCAAAAAAAATCCAGAATGCTCGGAGTTTTGAAAATCGAAACTCGGATCCAGCTGGGGAACCATCATCAAGAACATCGAAAACGAGAAGGTATCATCAAGCGAGAGGTGTGTTGCGAGTTGTTACAATTTTTGAATTGTTGCCGCGAATTTTTTGACAACGGATACTTTGCCTAATATCGTAGATACACACTTGATTGTTCGTGAAGAAAAATCTGCCTCGTGAATAATCAATTCAACTGCGGTACTCAGTGGTAATGGACATCCATCGAGTGCTTCGTTGAAAACAAGGCGGCAACTATGATTAACGAAATCCTGACTCGAATTCGACAAGGCTTGTACGCAAAAATTGACACGCCGAGAAATACGGTGTTTTCCGGCCGCTACGATACATCGGATGTCAAACAGGAAATCCTGATCCAAATTTGGCAAGAAGCTGAATTGGTGGGCATCGAAAACGTTCCCTTGACCAACGCCTGGTTGCGCTCGGTTTGCCACGGGCACCAATGCAAATTTAAAAAGCATCACGCCGCGCGCAAACGATCGGTGACGCAAGAGCAACAGCCCGCTGCTAACATTTGCCATCAAGACAACCCGGCAAGCCAAGCGGAAAATCGAGAAGAAGTATCACGCGCGCTATTGGCCGTGAGTACATTGAACGACAAACAACGCGCCATCTTGCGGTTTCGGATCTTTGAGCAAATGTCGTTCGTCGAAATATCAAATCGTATCGACCTGCCGGAACAAGCGGTCAGGCGACAATATTACCAACTGCTGAAACAACTCAAACAATATCTAACGTAGTGGCAGTTGGCGGAACATGCATGTTTCCCGCCTGTCACGAAACAGGAGTCGGGTTGATGATCTTTCAAACAAGCCATCCCAATGCATCACGGTTTGCGCCTTTCGTTGTTTCAATTTTCGTGGGAATCGGCATGAACATCCTGGCGTCGAGCGCTCAAGGCCATTTTTTTCTTCCCGTTCAGGAAAATAAAGCAACGAAAAAAAAACAAGAAGACATGACGGTCGAGCAAGCGAAAAAGCTGCTGGCGAAATCGACACGACTGATGGGTACGGGGAAACTCCTCGAAGCCGAAAAATCGACGCAGCATGCGTATGACGAGATTTCAGAAAAACGAGGACGTCTGGACAAATATACTTTGAATGCACTTTCTCTGTTGACTCAAATAAAATTCGTGTTGCGTCGTTCGGAAGCAATCAGGCACGCCGAAGATCTCGCCAAACGCAGTCGGAGCACTGGAATTTATCGAACCCAACGCTATTTCACCAACATTGGAATGCTCGCATTCGTCTATATGACGTTTGGGCAATTCGAAAAAGCCGAACAGGTTTACCAACAATGTAGTCGCGAAGACATGTCGAAGTTTCCAGTTTCAGAGTTTAGTTTCAGATTCACCTATACAGAACACTTGATCAAAATTGACCGTTTGAACGATGCGCAACAACAATTGGAATTGGCCAACAACATCGCCCAAAAAGTGTACGCCAAGCATCGCTCCAAAGACAAAAACGCGACTCATTTTCAGTTCGAAGACATGGTGGTACTCGTTCAGATCAGAAAAAGCAGTCTTTTTAACCGGATGGGCGAATTCGAAAAAGCGACAGCGATCAGTCAACCGTGTCTCAAACGGCTCGAAAGTCTGTCCCCAAAATACGCACGTAATTTTTCTCAAGCGACACCAATCAGTGCGTTTAAGCGCGATTGCCATCGAAATCTGGCAATTGCCGCATTTGGAAAAGGGAATTACAGGAAAGCCAAAAAGCATTACTTGCTTGCAGAAAAACTCATTGTCCCTAGCAGGCATGCGGCCATGGCGCAAACGCAAAAAGATGTCGCCGCGACGATGTTGCGATTGGGAGAACTCAAGCAGGCAGAAGAAAAAATAGCATCCGCCATCATCGAATACAAAAAAGCCACTTCGCACCGGGACGCAATGTACTCCGATATCTTGCGCGTCAAATCAAAAATACAGCGTGCCCGTGGGGATGCGGCGGGTTCGCTCGCAACGATTGCCGAAGCCATCGAGATTCGCAACAAAAAACCCATTGCAGCACAGTTGCAACACGCGTTGGATCAAGTGGAGTTGGGCAAATCAAAACTGCACTTGAGGCAAAAACAAAAGGCTCATCAAACGTTTTGCAAAACGCTCGATGGGCTCCTGGATTATTTTGATCGCGAGTTGATTTTCATGTCCGAAGGCAGCGCCTTGCAATATGCGCGAACGATCAAAAGCGTCCTGAATGAGGTTGTCGCAAGTACCGATCATCGAAACCCGTCGCAAGTTGAGCAAGCCTATCAATATTCTCTCCGGGCAAAATCGCCAGTCACTCAAATTATCGCGCGTCGTCAGTGGTTGCTGCGTTCTGGGGCGTCCGAAAAAACGGCCGAGATCAAACGACAATTGGCCGCTGTGCGAACACGGCAAGCAGAAATTCGACTGAATCCAAATATCAGCGAAGAAGAAAGTGAAAATCTGTATGATCAAAAACGAAAGCTAATTGCAAAATTGGTTGCAGCCAGCCCCAAAACCGCGAACTCGGAACTCACGTCTGATCGCACCGACAAAATGTTTCAAACATTGACCGAGTCGCTGCCGCAAAGTCACGTCATCGTCGATTTGGTCGAACTGGATCAATCCAGAAAACCAGATGGCAAACCGGCCAAATCCTCGGCGGCGTTTGTGATTGGCTACGACAAATCGAAAAAGAAATGGCGCACCCAACTTGTGTTTTATGATTCGAAATACCTGGCCAAACAGGTAGCACGCTCATATATCAAATCGATTTACAACAAGCAGCTGGACGTTTGGCGCGGGTGGGGTCTCGAAGGTGACACCATCATCGACACCAAAAGTGCCAATCGCTATTTAAAAGAACTTTGGACAAAGATCGAATCCTGTTTCCCATCCCATTTAAATTCACAGTCGGTCATTCATATCATTGCTGATGGAAATCTTGGACGGATTCCGTGGAGTTCTGTCCGAAACGCCAATGGAAAATATCTCGTCGAAAAATACTGCTTTTCTATCAACGATTCCGCGGATTTGATGTTCCGTGGCGCCACCGCGAAACCACCTCAATCAGTGAACAAATTTAAACAACCAGTACTCGTGGGCGCCATCAACTATTCCAATTCAACAGATGCCAAGGAGCCCAATACTCGTAATCCGACTTTTCGCACGGTAATTAGCGGCAATTCGAATCGATTTAAAAACTTGCCTGAGTCCGAGCCGGAAATTGATGATATCCAAAAGATTTTGGGAATTGCTAAAACGGTGACATTAAAACGATCTGAAGCCAACAAATCACAATTCCTGAAAGCGTTTGCTCGCTGTGATTTGTTGCATTTTTCAGGACACGGATATCTGTTGGACCAACTGTCATTGAAAACGACTTCCCAAAACGACAAAAGATTTGCCGAAAACATTTATTCAAAAGCCGGTATCGTCTTGAGCAAATCCGAAACCGATGCGCTCAAAGATTACCTGATTTTTGGTGAAGAACTCGTTGATCGCGACTTGAGTACTGTACAGCTTGTCGTACTATCAGGCTGCTTTACCGGTGGCGGTCGATATGCAATCAATGATGGAGTGTGGGGGATTCGCAAAGCGATGCATTTAGCCGGTGTTCGTTCGACCGTTACGGCACTTTATCCTGTTGAGGACAGTTCGACTCGCTCGTTGATGAAATTGTTTTACCAGAATTTGATGAAATCAGAGACTTCGAAGGCACAAGCGCTGGCGGAGGCTCAACGAAGTTTGATCAAACAAAAAAAGGAACCGAGATTTTGGACCGCCTGGACGTTGAGTGGTGATTGGAGGTAACGTGAAAAAATACCGGAATTTCTTTGCCTCCGAGGTTTGACGTCGCAACGTTTTTGAACGTGAGGTTTTTCAAAATTAACATGCCCGGATAAAAAATGACTGGCAATCAACCTGAGGCCGAAAATCCCAAAGACGTCGTGGAAGAGCTGGAAGATCAAATCCACGAACTCGAAAGCGAAGTTTGCGATTTGCTTCGTCAGAATAATTTCGCCTTTGATTCGCTTGAAAACCAATCGCCGACGGTCATCGGGCGTTTTGAAATTCTGGAAACATTGAGCCGACAAGGCCAGGCGCTCGTCTATTTGGCTTTTGATCCGGTCCTTCAACGCAAAGTCGTTTTAAAAATTTATTTGCAGTCAATCACTGCGGCGCAACGTGCCAAAATGGTCGCTGAAGGGAGGGCTTTGGCAAAAATCGAAAGCCCGTATGTGGTCAAATGTCTGGGGGTCGAAGAATACCAGGAAATTCCGTTTTTAGTTCTCCAATATGTTCCCGGCAAAACGCTAACTGAACTCGTAGAAACCGATGGGCTGTTAAAACCAGATCGAGCGCTCTCGATTGTTCGTCGCTTGGCCGAGGGACTGCGACATCTTCATCAACTTGGCCTAGCCCACCGCGATTTGAAACCCAGTAATGTGATCATTGTTGATGACACACCTGTTTTGGTTGATTTTGGCTTAGTCGCTCGTCCCGCTGAAATCGATCAAGATGACACATCCGGAACTCCAGCGTTTATGGCTCCGGAACAAGCACGAGAAGGCCAAACCGATATTGATACGAGGGTCGATATTTATGGGCTCGGTGCAATTCTCCATTTCCTGGTTGCGGGGCATCCTCCTCAACAAACCGTCAGCCACGAGAAACGACCGCTGGAAACACTGCTGAAAAAATCGTTAGCAACGAACCCGGTTGACCGAATCGGTGATGTGAGCCAGATGATCGCTGAGATCGATTTGGTTCGCTCTCGATTCAAACGCAACCGCATCATGACTGTCACGGGTTGTGTCGTATTGTTATTGGGCGTCATTCTCGGCGGCGCCGCGGTATTCCAAAATTTCTTGAAACCGAATTCAGACACGCCGATTGTGTCGGATGTTACACAAAAGCCAAAACAAGATATTTTGCGCACGGATTTTGGTTTGCAGGTCGAAATGATCGACGACAACGGCAACCCGTTGAATCGTGATAAAAAAGGCGTCTACCAGTTGTTATTGGACTCGAACATTCGTTTCAAAGTGACGGCCAATCGCGACTGTAAAATTGTCATTGCCAGCCTAGAGAGTGCCGAATTTACGACGGAAATCAACAAATGCGTGCAGTTATTCCCAAGACAGGGAGAATTGGCAGATATCCAACTGGTCGGTAAAAACACGACCGTTTTGCCGAAAAATCGAAGTGTCCGCTGTAATTCACTTTCACCGCGCAACGAATACGTCATCCTGGTCGCCTGGACCGGTAAATCCAAAATGGAAACCGTGATCGACAAAATCAGTTCGTTGATCAAACAAGATTCCAAATTCGTTCAACGCGCCGACGAAATCTGGCGGGGTTTGGGTGACGAAGAATCTGAACTCGGACTCACGTCGAGCCAGCTATTGGTCTATTTCGTATCCAACGGCGACTAACAAAACGTAGCTGTCATCGGAATCCGAACTCTATTGCCTGTTGCTTGCGTTCTTCGATTGCGGATACATTGAATGCCTACGTTTTGAGACCATTTGCAATGAGTCACAGCGACGTCGCATCCCGAGTTCTCCCTTGAACATAACGGGGTGCACTGCATATCATGAATCATCCAGTAACCGGTTGATTTTGACTCGTGATTTGAAAACCGGTTTCAAACAAATCCTCCGTCTCAAAAAAAGACTTTTTCCTATTTTCAGCAAAATTGGTGAAAGGTTTCCCAGAAAATCTGCGTCAAACTGCAGATATTTCAATTGGCGCAAGAATTGCGTCGCATTTTTTAGTTGTCGGTTTCCGACATATTTATTTTTCGATCAGAGGAGGAATCAATGACGGACGTCCACGGACACTGGACAATCAACAGCGTCCTAGTCAATTCGGAACCAGTGTTAGATAAGAATGGATTTGAGAAACTCGTCGTTTCCCAAAATCACATTTCAATCGAACCTGCTGGAATCGAGTTTTCCGTGAATCAAGCAACTTCGCGGAGTGCCATTTTGGAGTCACGTTCGCAAGTATTTTTTGCGGAATATTTCAAAAATGACGGACAATTGACGCTGGATTTGTCACGCCCTGCATTTCGCGAAACCATTCGCGTAAGTGCATCAATGAATGGTCAATAAACGGTATTATTTATTTTTCTTTGCCTCAACCATTCATGAGAAACGGCCAACAACGTTGGCCGTTTTTTTTTGCTCAGTGTGCTAGCTGACGCATTCTGCAGATTCCAAACAGCTTTGAATGATTTGGATGTTTTCGTCAAACGTTTCTGCCAACAACGGTCCAAATGAAAACCTGATCAGTTGCGAATGAGGACCGTCGTCTCCGCGACGATACATATCACACAATCGACCGGGCAGGATCGCAGCATGATGCTGAAACAATCGTTCATTAAACTGGTCGGCGGTTAGATCGCCAGGCAATTTTCCCCAATGATAAAATCCTCCATCGCCCGTTGACAGCTCGATACCACATTCGGTCAACGCCTCTCGATATTTGTCACGTTGTTCGTTGTAAAACGACACTACCGCGTTGCGGGCATGTTCAACACGTCCTAATTCCAAAAGCTTGGTGACGTAAATCTGAGATGGACGTGATACGCCGCCCATCGCGATCGAAGAAAAATTTCGAAAGATCTCGATGTGTTCTCGCGAGGCGACGACCCAGCCCGTACGCATTCCCGGCACCTGCAACCCTTTGGTCGCCGCGCCGATGACAAAAATGTCGGTAGCATTGATGTCGTCGACATATTTCAAAGCACTGGTCGGACCGTTGGCGTTAAAAAATTCATACGCTTCATCGATGATCGCGCCGTGACCGCCGGCACTGGCAAAATCAACGAGCATTTTTAAATCATCACCGTTCCAGGTAACGCCGGTTGGGTTGCAGGGATTGCTGCGAATCGCCAACGTCCGGCCTCCAACCGCCGCACGGGCCGCATGATAATCTTCGATGGTCGGCCGAAAGTTGTTTTCCGCGTTGCTCGGAATAATTTGATGAGCTCGATTCAACAGTTTGAGTTTATCGTAGTACGGTGTGTATTCGGTCTCTTCGATAATGACTTGAATGTCGTCATGCAAAAACAACAACGAAGCGAGAATTCCCGGGCGTCCACCGGCAAAAATGGCGACGTTTTCCGTTTCGATTCCAGCATCATAAAAATGGTTGTAATAATCGCGAATCGCTTCGATCAGTGGCTGAACACCGGTTGCCGACGGGTATTTGAGATCCTGCCAATCGAATTCGACAGATGATGGCAATTCCGGGCCGCCTGGTAATTGTGTTGTCAGTGGAAAACCTTGGGCCCACGGGCGGGTACCCGGATCTCCCATATAGTGTCCGGTCGCATCTTGAAATTTAAAAAGCGTTTCGTATACGCCCATCGGTGGGAATTTTTTGAGGAACATAGCGGATATTTTGGTGCAGTGGTAATTTGATCGAAGGAACCAATTTACACGATCTGTGCGGTTACCGCATCGCCCTCGGTTGAAATCGTATCTGGTCCAAATCGGCAGCCAATTGAACCAATTTTGGACTGGCTGGACGATCGAAATGCTCGGGTTCGTCAGTGGCCAAAGAGGATACGTGGAACGCTTTTTCGACCTGTAATTTGGCTACGTCGAGCGCTGTTTCTTGACTATGGCTTTGCTGTTTTCTTGCCGAAGAAGTAGGGCCGGTTCCCACCGGCCGTTTTGTCGGATTGGCCGGTGGGAACCGGCCCTACAACGCACTATGAATCGAGGCGCATTGGCTTCGGCGCGAATTACGCACGGGTCAGATTCGAACCCGTACAGAATCAGATTTAGATGCATCACGTACAGCCAAACCAAACTTGCGACGAGTTCCCGACGTGGGCAAAGTTGGGATTAATGGAATTTTGTTCCACTTCCGATCTATTCTACCGGCGGGTTTTTATGGACTGTTGTTTGTTCCGTTAATGAATTCCGGCGCAACACTTTATAACAACTTCTAACAATCAAAAAACTGGATGCTTCAACGCAAAAAAAAAGTGCGACAAATAGCGCTTTTGAGCGCCCAAAAATACTTGATTTTCTCGTTGCCCCTGCTCAGTGTGGAATCCGAAATCGCCAATTTTCATTAATCACCGTAATTCACAGTGAATTCGAGTTTATAGCCACTTTCACTCTCAAAAGCGACATGAATGACACGGTATTTGGTGTCCCCAAAAATCCCTGAATTGGCATTGGGTTGGCTGGCGGCATCAATCCAAGTTTTTTGACACCTTTACGTTGTGAAAATCGGTACTACGAATTTGCGAAGGTACAAAAACGAGTGTTTTTTTGTAATTTGATTATTGGGATTCCGCTGAAGCGTTATTTGTAAGGCACCACCGTTTACATTTGTGCTCCCCAAAACTATCCCCGAAGTTCAACGGATTTTTGAAGTTATGAATGGCGAACCTGTTTATTCCAATGGTGACGACGAATCCACAAGAACAAGTCTGTTGATGAAAGCCATCGACAAGGATACAGCTGCGTGGGATGCAATCGTCGAAATCTACGTTCCACTGATTCACATCTGGTGCCGTAAGTGGGGACTGTCCAAGGAAGACACGGAAGACGTTGGACAGGAGGCAATCACATCCGTGGTCAAGAGCTTGCACACTTTTTCAAAAAAGAATCAGAAGCGTTCATTCAGAAGTTGGTTGTACAAAATTACTTACCACAAAATGCTTGACGATCGGGAAAAAAAGAAAAGTTCCGCAAAAGGTGGTAGCGCCGTGGTTCAACAAATGTCTCAAGTGCCAGTGGAGGATTCCAATGAATGGCTCGCTGAAGACAAAAGGCTGATCTATGAAAAAATCACAGCTCAGCTGGACAACAGATTTTCGAAAAAACATGCAGATTGTTTTTTGGAATTTGCCTTCTATGGAAAACCGGTCAAGCAGCTTGCTGAAGAGTACGACATCACGGAAGGAGCACTTCATGTTGCATTTCATCGAATAAGAAAACTGATCAGATCGGAATATGGAGACTTGCTGAAAGGCGAGGATGACGAATTAACGGATTGAAAAGTATGTAGGGAGCACAATGAGTTCCAATCCAGATGAAACAAAACTCGATTGTCCACATTTCGCAAATACAGAGAAATTGATCTTCGGAAAATTGAGCGGTAAACCCCTCGCTGATGCAATGGAGCATTTATTGCAATGTGACACCTGCAGTGCTCTGTCGGAAAATATTCCTGCCAGCGATACATTCGCACAGCAAAAGGAAGAGTTTGAATTTGCCAATGAAAGTGGAATATCGAGACTTCAGGATTTCGCCAGGAAACTCAAACTCGAAACCGACTCACAGCTTCACGAGACTCCACACGATGATGAGACAATGCCTGATCTGGAATCAATCAAGCAGGCACCTCGTTTCAGCTTGCCGTTTCAGGTTGAAAACTATGAACTCGTCGAACTGCTTGGTTCAGGTGGATTTGGTTGGGTCTACCGTGCAATTGACCGCAAAATTCGCAGACCGGTAGCGATCAAAATCGGTTATCGAACAGGCAGCAATTCGACCAAAAGGGCTTTTGACGAAGCAGCTGCGGTGGCGAAAGTTTCGCATCCCGGGGTCGCCACGGTTCACACGGTCGGGACATTGCCGACTGGCGAGGCGTATCTGGTCATGCAGCTGGTCGAAGGCCGAACACTTTCGGTTTGGGCAAAGATCAACAGACCTAGCGTCGACGAAATCATTGAAATGGTTGCCAAAATTTGCGATGCAATTCAGGCGGCTCATGCCAAAGGCATCACTCATCGCGATTTAAAACCCGCCAACATTCTGGTGAAACAATCCGATCAACCTGTCGTCGTCGATTTCGGACTTGCTCAAGATGAAACAAATC
This sequence comes from Pirellulaceae bacterium, assembly GCA_028280445.1. Taxonomy (GTDB): domain Bacteria; phylum Planctomycetota; class Planctomycetia; order Pirellulales; family Pirellulaceae; genus JANQLU01. The sequence goes on from JANQLU010000098.1 coordinate 118,414, forward strand.
GATTCGAGCATCATGGTGAGATTGCCGGTACCTCTTCCTACATTTCACCAGAGATCATTCAAGGAAATTCCAGCCAAATTGACGGTCGCTCTGATATCTGGAGCATTGGCGTTGTGCTTTACGAACTTCTGACGGGCAAACGCCCTTTCGATGGTGCGCTAGGACAGATGATCGACGAAATTGAAACACGGGAAGTCCGACCGATTCGCCAATTGAACGAAAAAGTCCCCGCCCCGCTCGCGGAAATTTGCGAAAAATGCCTCAAAAAAGATCCGGTCGAACGTTTTTCATCCGCGAAAGATCTCGCCATAGAACTTCGCTCATTGATCAAGCCTGAAGTTAAAAAAAACGACTTTCAAATACGGATGACAATCGTTGTAACAGGTTTTGTTTTGATGGTTATGTCTGTTGTCGTCATTTGGAAATTTGGCGATTTGTGGCAAACCAATCCTTCCAATGGCTCCGGCGGGCACCAAACGGCTGTTTTTAAGGAAGATGTTTGGAATGAACTCACTAACCCGACATTACATCTCGGTGCAGAAGGAACTGACACCGACAAATGGTATTTTGATGACGCTGCCAAGGAAATTCATGTCGACAGTCAGTTTCCGATGTTCATAAAACTCGGTGAAACTGATCAAAACAATTTCAAATTGGCAGTTCAATTGCAAAAAAACAGTTGGACGGGCGATTTCGGGTTTTTCTGGGGAGTGGACCCAAAGCAACTTGGCAGTGATGATCCATTCGATGTCCAAATGATTCGGATCAGGATCAAGAACGGTCGATTTTTATTGGAGCATGAACATCTGTCGATGTCGTTGCCTGACAACCATCCGGTGGCATCTAACAAACGCGAAGTTTCAAAATCGAAACTGCTCGACAAGCAGCACGGCCCCGAAGAAGTCCTATTTCAAATCCATGTAAGGAACGGTCGTTTACATGAGGTGATATTTGGCGGCGGTGGAAAGCTCTCGGGTTTTGAGCCAATTGAGCCGGGTAATTTTCCAGGTTCGAGGGGGATTTTTGGCGTCGTCAACGCCAGAGGAGCGACGAATTTTCGACGCGCCGAATTCATGCCCCTTGAAAGGAAATAGTATGCCAAAGCCTCAGAACTTCCGTACCATCCTGAAACAGATCTTGGACAACAGAGACCCAACCCGAACTCCTCAACAAATTAGAACTCTGACCGTTGACATCGACGATCCTACCAGCGCTACGCCTGCTACCGTGAGTGTCGAAGATGGTGAGTGTGTTGGCAAAGTTCAAACTACCGGCGAAGTTTCTCACATCGGAACGCTACTCAGCGTTACGCTTACACTGAATGGAGGAAATGCGGTTGTTCTTTCTCCCAACCAATTAACCAACGACAGTTGGAACGTCGTCATGGACGGAGCAAGGTGTGATGATTGTGTTGATCAGAATGGATTGAACAAACTCGTCGCAACAGCAGATTGGGACCTCAATGGACAAACTGTGACTGAAGTTGACGAAGTTGTCTTTGACGGAGATTGTGTCACAATTCCTGAACCCACCGAATCTTCTAGTGTTTCGTCCTCCAGTGTTTCTGACAATTCAAGTTTGAAACCAACCATTTCTCATCGCAGCGCTGAGCGGGTTAGTCCGGTGAACATCAATGATGGATGGTATGAGTACTCGAATATTTTGAGCAGCGACCCGTTTTCTCCAGGAAAACTGTTGCTCGATGAAAAAGGCAAGCCTCTCAGTCGCAAAGTAGTCGAGGTTTGCGTAACGTGCGATTGGTGCCATCACGGTGATCCACAACAACGTTTTTGCCGTCCCATTGGAACAGCCATTCCAGCGCGGCCTGGTACTCGTTTTGGTCCGTTTGAATTTGATGAATTGGGACAACGTGAATTGCAAGACGGTGACGACCACGACGAAATATCTTCAGAAAACGGATTGCCATTGGAGACCAGATTAATCAATCGGGATGGAAAAATTGTTTTCGCAAAATACCAGAAATGGTACATCCTTGATCGAGAGCCCTATCGATTTGCTCAAGTTCCCAAAGGCGCATGCTGTCTCTGTCAACTGGGAAGTCGGCGGCAGCCTAAAGAGACACAACACGTAATTGTTGCAACAAATCAGAATGATCCAGACAAATTCACACTGGATCCAACGCAACCAATTATCGTGAAATTCAACGATTCATTTTTTCCTTTAGGAAATTCAAACAGTGGTTCGGCATCACTCTGGATCAGGGCAGTTCCCGTTGATTCACGAGACGACGATCCAAGGCCGCCAGTGCGTCGCGCTAAAACACCCACTGCAGCTCGCAATCCAAAATAACACTTGATAACATTCCCGGCTTGCCAATCGTGTTATCGAACGGAAGCCGGGTATTTTTTGCAACCTTGCTCTGCAAGAAATTTGGCGAGCGGGTAATGGTGTACTCAAAATCGCAACCCGAAGCGTGAGCGAGGGACCAAGACAGCCTGAAAAATCTAAGACAATCCTGGCCCCTCGCTCACGCTTCGCGCTTACGATCGCGGGAAGTCGTTGGCTCAACTGGAGTTACAATTCCTAATGCAAAATCCTATCACGCTTCTGGTTGTGAAGTCCCATCACCAACACTTGTGGTACCGCTACCAGCGGCCACCTATGAATGTGTTGGAGATACAATCGCAGTTACTTCGATTTCGACCAACAATTCGTCATCGATCAAGCGACTGACTTCGACCATCGTTGCCGCGGGTTTGATGGTTTTGAAAAACTCGCCGTGTGCCGTTCCGATGGCCTCCCAATCTCCAATGTTGGTTACGAACATACGCGTGCGGACCACGTCACTGATCGCAGCTCCCGCGTCTTGCAGAGCTTTCTCGATTTTTTTCAAAATGAAAATTGTTTGTGCATAAGCGTCTTGTGTTCCAACAACACGCTCCCCGTCAGTCGCCGTTGTTCCTGCCACCTCGATGACATTTCCAATTCGAACAGCACGCGAATACCCGACAACATCTTCCCATTTTGCACCAGACGAAATGTTTTTTCTCATGTTTTTGTGATATCAAGGTTGAGTAAATATATTGAAACAAGAATTTATTATTGAATGTTTGCGTATCCTATCAATCGCTCGTGCAAGCTCTTACCTGCCCGTTGTGAACTGCCGTGGGTTATCCATCCAACGGCCCAATCCGCGAATGTTTCACTTTTTCTCAGCTGCACTCACTGGTGATCCCGCCACGTAGCGTTGATTAAATCAGAAAGCTGTGAATTTGAGCTGAGCGGCGAGGCGCTAGCCGGCGCTAGCCGCCGGTGAACCCTCAGTGCGGTAGCCAATTACTGGCGGGCGCCTCGCCGCTCATATTTAATCAACACTACCTAGAGCCTTTTCGTATGTTTCAAAGATCTGGTCTGAAATACTTGTAATTTGCTCCAGGAATTTTTTTCGCAGACGATCCCTTTCAGCAATGACGCTTTCAGCTTCTTTGGTTTTTCCCATTCGCGCCAATAGTTTTGCAAAACTTGTTCGCGCCTGATGGTCAAAATACTCGTAGCCGGCGATGGAGTCGTTGTTGAAGGCTTCCAGCGCCTCTCGATAGAGATTTTCAGCAGTCGATAGTTCAGCGGTCACTAATTCAGCAGGCGCTAATTTAGCAGTCAATAATTCACTGCGTGAAATGGCGATCCTTGCCATCTTCTTTTTGGCTTCTCCGATTTGCCAACCGGGTTTTCCTATGGATTTTTCCCAACCCTTAATCGCATCGGAAAATAGATCCCAGGATTTTTTGAAGTACTCTTCCCGCTTGTCGGGGTCCTCGTTCGATAGACCGCGATGAAATAGGATTTCTCCAAGCTGCATGTCAAAACTGCCCTCCCTTGGTTGTCCTCGAAACACGACCTTGGCCCGATTTCTCAGGTCTCGCATCAGCTTTTCCGAACGTCGACTGTGTGCGACTCTTTCCAGCAACAAACGTTGGACCACAAGATTTCCCGGATGATCCTCGTTGGCGTGAAACGTGTATTTGGACAATTCAATCGCTTCCATTAATGCCTTGAGTTTTGATTCTTCGTCAACCAACGGCAAAAAATCTGCAAACTTGGATTCCACCGACTTTGATACCATTCGTCCCGGATGAAATCCTTTGCTGTCGCGAAACGCGTTCATGCCTTGATTGAAGTAATACAATGCTCGTTCCTGGCGGAATTGGCGCGTCTTGAGATTTGCCTCTTTGTCGCTCACTCTGGCGTAAGCGTAGAGCAACGAAACGATGATATAGATTGATCCCCTGTCTTCGTTACTCAATTTATTGTTGCTGGCCTCCAGGATGTCCTGCCAGGCTTTGATCGACGGCGCGACGGCGTGCAAGATGGCTCGGCGATCCAGGATTTCGCCATACCAATTACCGACGATCATCAAATAAAGGACGCGGCTGGCGATTGTTTTTTCATGGTCTTTGCCATACCGCTCGGCACGTAGCGACATTGCCTGGACGCAATAGCTCTCTGCATCTTTGAAATATCCTTGAACCCACTTCAGGAAGGCAACGTGATGGTAACTGCTGGCCAGGCCTTCGGCCAACTCTGGATGTTTTTTTCGTAGCTCCAATGCCTCAAACAGTGGGCCTTCCGCTTTGTCAATTTGTCCTGACATCGCATAGTGGTCTCCGATCGCATCGAGAATACGTGCCTGGATTTTGGGATCGTTGGCAAACGAACTCCTGACTTGGTTAATCGCGTCGGTTAAATCGGAATCTTTAAAATCGCTACCGAGTAACCCGGTCGGGCTTCCATCCAGTTTGAGCCCGGCGAACAACACGGAGATTTGGCTGGCTTTGTCGGCGCTCAAATCCGCCAAGTTTCTCGCTGATTTTTCGTTGGCATATGCCAGATCAATTTTTTGCTTGGCGTCCTCAATTTTTCCTTTTGCAACCTGTTCGCTTCGGTAGGCATTTGCCGCAAGGACCCCCACCGCAATTGCCAAGACTAACATCCCGGCAAGCACGAAATGCAGCTGCTGACGAAAGAACCGTTGCAAACGCATCGTGACAGGTTCATTCCAAGCACTTACGGCTTGATCTGCCAAATATGCTTCGATGTCGTTGGCCAAATCTTCCACCGTTTGGAATCGATCGTGTGGTTGCTTTTGCATTGCTTTGAGACAGATTGCTTGCAAAGCGGCTGGAATTTCCCGGTTCTTTGACCTCGGCAAATCGAATCGACCAACACAAACATCCTCAATGACTCGTTTTAGACTGCCGGAAAACGGATGCTCTCCCGTCAGAATGACAAATAGCGTTGCGCCCAAACTGTAAACATCGGACCGCTGATCGACCCTATCCTGGTATCCACTTGCCTGCTCCGGACTCATGAATACGGGTGTACCGATAGCTTGACCGATCGCTGTTTTTGACGAGTTGGCGTTGTTGACTGCAAACGCGACACTTTCTAACGCTGACTGATCGGATTCATCTGATTCCAACTCGCCAATGATCCTTGCTAATCCCCAATCGACGACGATCGTTTCCGCGTATCGTCCAATCATGATATTCGATGGTTTGATATCGCGATGAATAACACCTCGACTGTGTGCATAAGCGATGGTTTGGCAAGTGTCGACAAAATAACCTAACAGTTTACGAAACTCCAGCGAACGAAACGGACGCTTGGATTTTTCGGCTCGTTGATGAAAATTTTTGATCAACGACTCCAACGTTTCACCACGAATAAATTTCATGACGTAAAACGCTTCGCCCTGTTCATCGCGTCCGATTCCGTGAACGGGAACAATACCGGGGTGCTCCAGTCGCCCGGTGATTTCCGCTTCCAATCGAAACCGTCTGGTACTTTCCGCGTCGTCAGAAAAACCGGGTTTGATTCGCTTGACCGCGACTCGACGTTTCAGATCTTTGTCGTTCGCGATATAAACTTCGCCGAGACCACCGACCGCGTGCAGTTTCAGTTCGTCGAGCTTGCCATCGAGCGCAAGTCGGCCGCCGTTCCATGGCCCCGATTCTGTCGATTGGTTTTCGTCATTTTGAACGAGAGTTTCAATCAACTGCTGATCATTGAATGCCGCGTAAACAAATCCTTTCAACTCGGGAAAACGCTGACAATATTCCTGGGGATTCAATTCCATCCCCAAAAGCCGCCGTTGTTCCCATTCCACGACCAGCAATTCGCGTATCAGCCCTTGTCGCGAATCAACACCAATATCACCGATGAAATGTTCGATTTTGGGTTGTTGCCCGTTTTCCCACGCTTGTTCGAATTCATCGCAGATTTGATCGATGTCGCTCATCAAACGCTCCTGTTTTTCGGAATCGGCAACGACGGAGTCAATTTTTGGCGCATTTTATCTGCGGCGAAAACGCGCTGCAACAATGTTAGAATGGCTGTTCGTTATCCTGACTCGCTGCGCCCCAATATCAGGCAACAGATGCCACACATTTTGTGAAGAATGGACTGGAAAGAAAATCGTGAATGAGACTTCGGTTACACAATGGCTGGACGGATTGCAACGTGGAGAAGAGTCCGCAGCAAATCGTCTCTGGCAGGAATACTTTACGCGAATTACGGCACTGGCCAGAAAAAAGCTGGCGGCCAGTCCTCGGCGAGCAACCGACGAAGAGGATGTGGCGATCAGTGCGTTCAACAGTTTTTGCCAGAATGCGGCTCAGGGAAAATTTCCGGAATTGAAAGACGAGGATGGTCTGTGGAGGTTGCTGTTTACGATCGTCGAACGAAAGTCAATTCGTCAAATGCAGCATGAACGGCGGCTGAAACGCGGTGGCGGTCAAGTGCGCGGAGAGTCTGTTTTTGGCGGAGCAGGAACAACACCTTTTGGTATCGAACAGTTTCGTGAATCGCCAGAACCAACCGCCGAGTCTGTCGTCGTTCTGGCGGAAAGTGTCGATCAGCTGTTGAATAGTCTGACGGAAGACAATCTTCGAAAAATTGCAGTAGCAAAAATGGAAGGATATACCAACGAAGAAATCGCCGCCCAATTAAATTGCTCGGATCGTTCGGTCAAACGAAAACTGAAAGTCATCCGGACGCTGTGGGCAGAGCATGCAGCAAATACGAATGATCAATAAAAAAGTCCGATGATCAAATCACCGGACTTTTGTTTTTGGCGAATCAAAAATCATTAATCATGAACCCAGGTTTTTCCGTAGTTCAAATCGAGATCTCCTGCGAAATCGGTGGCGGCTCTAATTGCTCGCAGTATCGTACTCGCCGAATCTTTGGGTGCGAGTTTGACGCCAACACCGATATCAAGTGTCCAGCCGAACCCGATCACTTCAAAATCTTCATTGATCACCGTAAATCCGCTGCCACCAATTCCGAATGAGGCTCCGACTGCCAACGCCGTGCTGTTTCCTGCAAATACGCTGATGTCGCCGAAAGTTTCCTGATAAACACGAGTGCCACCAATCGAAGCTGAAAAATCAATTCCGGCATCCATCGCCGTAAACGTTGAGCGTCGCATCGTTTTGTTAGCACCATTATAGGAACAAACAATTCCACTGATTAATCCCAACCCTCCAACAGCTGATGCCGAGCCACCGTATCCGATGGAAACCGTGAGTGATTCGGTGGGTAGGCCTAGATCGTTTCTGATTTGTTTGTAGGTTCCTCCGCCATCGGTTTGATGAAAGTGGACGGCTCGATCCGCCATCCGCCACTCAGGTGCGGTGAAATATCCGTTGTCTTGTTCGACAACGAGATCATAAGCCAATTTCGACTTGTACCTACCAAACCCCATAACTCCGCCATACGCGAATATGTGACGATTGAAAGTACCGACCAGCATTTGAGAGTTGCAGTCATTAAATGTGTTGTACAACCACATGGAAGGTTTGCCAAAGAAATTGAAGTCCCAGGTATTTGCCAACGCGGCAGACATCCCAACGTAAACACTATTTCCTTTGACTCCGACAATATCTGCCGATCCATCGCTATTCATGTCGTGTAGAGTTAGAAAATCTGTCGAACTCCATCCATGGTCGGAACCAAAATCTGCAACCCAGCGCTCTTTGTTTCTGTAAAAGCCCCGGTTTTGCATCAAACCAACGTAAACACCGTCTGGTGCAAACCCGACAATATCCGCTCGACCATCACCATTGACGTCGGCCAACAAACGACGCGTGTTGCGATCCCAACCCTGTGCCGTTCCAAAATCGTCACTTAGTTTTTCGGCTTGATCAAATTTTGCTTCACCGCGAAAAGGCCAGATGTCAATCGAAGATTTCGAGTATGAAACGAAAACTCCGTGTACATGAAAGGCGACAATATCGCTTCGCCCGTCTCCATTGACATCAGCCATCGTGCGGACGAAATTTGGAAAGTTTCCCCAATCCGAGCTGGCAAATTGTGTTGTAACAGGACCCGTCGGTGGATGGGGATCAAATATGGTGGGAAGTCGAACCGTCGGAATTCGAAAATGGGTATTCTGTCCCATGCATGCTGAAAGCGAAACGCATACTCCACGCTCACTGAACCCGACAATGTCGGCTCGTCCATCGCCATTGACATCTTCGACGAATCGAGGATGGCGATCCTTTCTCCATCCTTGTCCCTTGGTAAAGTTCTTGATGACCGCTCGTGGAGGATCGAATCCCGTCCCACGCGTGTTTGCCAGCGATACAAAGACCCAATTGTTTCCAAAAGCGACGATGTCATCGCGTCCATCACCGTTGACATCGGCCATAGTGCGAATGTGATCAGTTTTGTTCCAACCGTGACTCGCACCGTAGTTGTTCACGACTTTGACAGGTCGGCCATGTGACGGACCGTTGAATGATGGCCTGGTAGTGCTGAGATACACACCGTCACGATTAAATACCACAATGTCATCGATCCCGTCACCGCTAACATCAGATGCAAAACGTAAATCTCTCGAATCCCAGATGGTTAAAGCGCCATAATCGTAGGTTTTCACGCCCTTTTGTGCGCTGAGCGTTGGACACATTTGAATCAGTGCCAGAAAAAGAGCGATTGCGATTTTTGTTGTCAGTGTTGTTTTCATTTTTTGATTCCTCGAATCGGGTGATTGTTGAAAAGTCGGGTTTTGCGGCATTTTTTTGCCGTTTTTCCCGTTGCCACCGCTGTAATGACCAAAGCGATTGATCAGGGGACAGAAAAATCAAAAAAATTTTTGAGGCACAAAAATCGTAGGGCCGGTTCCCACCGACCGAATTTTTAGATCGGCCGGTGGGAACCGGCCCTACTTGTTATTCCGAGTCCAGACGGTATCCGTTGGAAAAATTCGTCAGATTGTCACGATGTGTTTGAACGTGTGGATTGATTTTCCAGTTCGGAGTACCCGTCGCTCCATAAGTCCCGTATCGATTGTCGTTTCCGGGTGCAATGATTTGAAATTTGTGCTGGTTTTGGTACTCGCCTACCACACCTGCGATCTTCAAGTACGGGCGAACAACATCTCCGGTCACTGGTTCGGTATAAGTTTTTTCGTTGCCGGAACGATCGATGTAATCCGAGTTGAAATAGATATAAGGCAACTCCGTATTTCCGTTGGCCTGACCGTAAGACGCAACGTTCCCCGTCACATGAATTCGCTCAGGTTTAAATTCAAAAAACACCTTTCGATCACCCACCGCATCTTGCACAGCCTCCGAGTGAGAATAAATCGGTGCAAATAATCGTGCTGTCGCAGGATTATTGTCGTGGTCATAACTCAGTGGATAGACGGGGTCGTCGCGCAAGCTGCTCAACCAAAATACGAGAGCGTTCGACGGGTCCAGTTTGCATCCAACTTCCCCCCACCAATTTGCGACGTCTTCGCGATGGTTGGGTGCGATTTTTAAGAGGTAGACGTTGAATTCATCAGCACTATTGATTGTCGAAAAATCGGGTGGGTAGAATCCGAATTCGGTTTTAAAATTCTCGATCACGTAATCCAGGTGTGTGATTTCCACCTTCATGATCTGAAAATCATCTGGACGATGAGAATTTATCGGGCCAAGAACGGGAACCAAAATTGCAATCAGAATGACGACAACGACAATCACGGCGAATAACTCAATTGGTTTGATACTGTTTCGCTGTTTAGCGCGCGTCATCTCGTAGCTCCACCAAATGTGATGAAGTTGTCCCACCTGGATGTGAAGCGATTGATCAATCGCGTGATACCGGAACGATATCGAGTTCGATTTCTTTGTCGCCGCGTTTGATTTTGATTTTGACCTTTTGGCCAATTTTGAGCGCTTCGATGGCGTAAGTGTAGTCGTAAATGTTTTCGATCTTCTTACCTGCCAAGCCGATGATGATATCGCCACCTTTGATGCCGGATTTCTCCGCCGGCGTCCCTTTGCGAACGCTCGAAAGCAAAACACCTTTGATATCGCCCGCGTAATCGGGAACAGTTCCAAGTGTCGCTCGCATTCCTCCACTACGCCGCGGTTGGGCGGCACCTTTGTATTCGGTGTAATTGGGAATGGTGTCAGCAGCGACTAATTCGCGAGCGATCAAACCGAGCAGTTTGGCGATATCGGCGGTACGTTCGTAGTTGAGTTTCTCCGGTGTGTCTCGTGGTGAATGATAATCCGAGTGAGAACCGGTGAACGCCGCCAATATTGGAACACCCGCGCTGTAAAACTCGCGCGCGTCGGTCGGCAAATTCGTGTCGTCACTGAGTTTTAAATTGAGCCGGGCAACAACGTTACGACGTTCGATCACAGGTTTCCAGTATTTCGATGAACCGAGGCCTTGCAAAATGAGTGCCTTGTCATAGCGTCCGACCATGTCGAGGTTGAGATAAGCGGCGACATGCGGATAGATGCCGCCTGGTTTGATATTCAGTTTGGGTTTAGCGTGAGGATTTTTCGCGGGGGCCGCGTGCGGGTTTGCGTGTGGATTGGCATGCGGATTCGCGTGTGGATTGGTTTTCTTTGCCCCGGACTCTTGTTTCTTGGCAGTACCCGAGCTTTTTATCGCATGCGGGTTTTTGAGTTTGGTCGGTGCAGCATGAGGATTCGCCGGTTTACCATGCGAATGGCTATGTGAACCGTGTGGATGAAGTTTATGTTTGAGCTGTGCAACAAAATGCTTTGAGCCGTACAAATTCAACTCTTCGCCGGACCAGGCAGCGAAAATCACGTCGCGCTTCAGTTTGAGTTTGCCTTGTTTTTTCTGATCGGCCAGATATTCTGCGATTTCCAACATCGCGGCGACACCTGATGCGTTGTCATCGGCACCGTGATGAATTTTGCCCAACTCGTTTTCTTTGGCCAAAGACGACCCTGAAATTCCTCGACCGAGGTGATCAATATGAGCGCCGATGACGATCACTTGCTTGCTGGGTTTGTCGCCGGCCTGCAATCGTCCGATTACGTTGCGACCTTTGCCCGTTTTCTTTTTGATCTCAATGGTCGCGGTCAGTTTTGCACCCTTGAGCGCGATCCCCATTGCGGGTTCACCACTGTCGAGCTTGGCTTGCAGAGTTTTCAAATTTCTATCACCCAACAATTTTTGAGCCAGTTCATCAGTAACACTAATGACCGCCATGCTGGTCGCGTCGCGCGACGAGCCGTTTTGAAGCGGAACAAGTTGATTGCGAACATTCGATGTGGGTCCGCTGACAATGATCAAACCTTTGGCACCTTTATCGCGAGCCAGCGCCGCTTTACGACGGAGGGTCGAATAAAACTGCATGTGTTGTCGATGTTCCGGAGTGATGTTGTCGGGCAGGTACCGAAAAACCATGACCCATTTGTCTTTGACATCGAGGTGGACATAAGAATCGTATTCGGGAAATTTTTCAGTCTTGGGCGATGCGATCCCATAACCGGCGAATACAACTTCACCCTCGAATGTACCGTTGCCTGAAAACGACAATGGACGCCAGGATTGATTGAGCTTGCCAATTGTTGGTTTGGTGTCTGTCGTTGTTATTTTGAGCTCGTTGCTTTTGCCAAGCGACGTCCCGGAGGGAAAATCAAAATACTGGAACCAATCGGTTTCGCCGGATTTGTTTTTCTCGCCTGCTGGTTGCAGCCCCAATGATTCGAGATAGGCTGCAACGTATTCGGTGGCGAGACGTTCGCCGCGACTACCGGTCATCCGACCTTCCATTTCGGGCGCACACAATTTCTGCACGTGACGCAAGACATCGGCAGCGCGGTATTGTGCCGACGTTTTGACGTTAATCTTATTATTAACGTCATTGCGTTTGACGACTTTCGATTCGCCAATCGCTTTCATGACGGCGTCGTGGTCCCAATCTGCGGTAAACAATTGCGATTGTTTCTTGACCCGATTCGAAGTCCAGGTCAATGTCTTTCCGTCGGGTGTGAATGTGGCCAGTCCATCAAACCCGTCGGTGTTGGTGACTCGAATCGGTTGAATCGAACCTTTGACATCGACAACATAGAGTTCGAAATTGCCGAATCCATGTTTGTTGGTATTAAAGATCAGGTATTTACCTGACGGATGAAAATACGGAGCCCAACTCATTTTCTCCAAACGAGTCAATTGTTTTTTGTCGCTGCCATCGATATTCATCGTCCAGATTTCGGCGCGGACGCCGTCTTCGCTAAATCGGCGCCAACAAATCCGTTTTCCGTCCGGCGAAAAAAATGGGCCGCCATCGTAACCCAGCGTCTTGGTCAATCGTTTAACGTTGGTGCCATCGGCATTCATGATGTACAGATCCATCATGAACGATTTATCGATTTCGAAAGTCTTTTTCTGCTTTTCAGTCAGTTTTTCGGTGTAGGCGTGACGATTGGAAGCAAACGCAATTAATTTGCCATTGGGTGAATAAGAACCTTCGGCGTCGTAACCACGCGTTTTGGTCAAGTTGGTGTATTTTTGAGTTTTCAGATCTTTGGCATAAATCTCAAAATGCTCATCGTAGTCCCAGGCGTAGCGCCGCTCTTTACCCGATTCTCGCATCTTGATTTCTTCGATTTGCTTGTCACGCGCTTTTGGATCATCGTGAGTCGACGAAAACATGACTGTCTGGTTGTTGGGATGAATCCACGCGCAAGTCGTTTTGCCATGACCGGGTGATATTCGTTGGGAATCACCCGTTTCGAGATCCAGCAAATAGATTTGGTAAAACGGATTACCCGGTTGCCGTTCGCTTTGGAAAACAATTTTGGTGCCATCGGCACTGTAGTAGCCTTCGCCTGTCCGTCGCCCGGAAAAAGTCAATTGACGTGCGTTCGAAATAAATCGGTCCGAGGATTTGCCGGTTTCCGTGGTTTGTTGTGCCAACGACAATTGGCTGGTGGCGATGGTCAGAAAAACGGCAAAAGTGATTTTTTTAATACTGCAGAACATTTCGTTTTTTTGGGTCAATACTTGATGGGCCGCTTGCTGCGGCAAAAGAATAAAACCGTTGTCTAAGTTTTTATTTTTACCGATAAAAATTCAGTTACTAGATCAGATTTTGCCGATCCGTTTTTTGGTCTCGAACGATACCTCGTATCCCAAGTCGACAAAATGGCCGAAATGACCGAATAATCCGTGTTTCCAAGCAGTATTTTGACCTGCAAACATCCGAAGTTAACTGTTAGATTGGTTAAATAAATTCTTCGTCGCCGGTTGAAATCGTTGCCCAGTGTGACCTTCAAACCAATGATTGAGCACGGGATATTACCTCAGATTGGCCCGTCAAAATTCCTTGCGATTGGATAAATAACCAATGATTGCGTCTAGTTTTTATGATTGTATCGTTGTTGGAGCTGGCCCGGCTGGCTGTACGACTGCGGCGTTGGTTGCCGAACGCGGATTCCGAACATTGTTGGTCGAACGCGACAAAATGCCGCGGTTCCATGTTGGCGAATCGTTGATGCCCGAAACCTATTGGACCTTTAAGCGCCTCGGCATTTTAGAAGAACTGGATCGTTACGGATTTGCAAAGAAAAACGGTGTGCAGTTTGTCAGCCATGATGACAAAGAGACCAAGCCATTTATCTTTCAAGAAATGGATGAACGCGATTGTTCGGTTACCTGGCATGTTGATCGTAACAAATTCGATCAACTGCTGTATGAAACCGCTGAAAAACGCGGTGCTCACTGTCACGATGAAACGCGCGTGACGGATATTCAACTCAAAGACAAACCGCCGCACAATGTAACGTTAGCTTTGCCCGGCGGTAAAACACAAACGGTCTCGGCTCAAGTCGTGGTTGATGCAACAGGACAACAATCGTTTTTGGCCAATCGCTTGGGCGTCAAGGATATCAATCCGGATCTCAAAAAAGCCGCGATATGGACGTATTACAAAGGGGCCAAACGCAACGGCGGTCAAAAACCTGAAGTGACTTGTATTTTGAATACCAACACCAAAGACGCCTGGTTTTGGTACATCCCAATGTCAAACGATCGCGTCAGTGTCGGGTTGGTTGGCGACAATGATTATTTGCTCAAGGGACGCGGGAAACCCGAAGATACGTTTGCCGAAGAAATGACGAAATGTCCGGGCGTTGGACGCCGCGTGGCCGGCGCCGAACGTGTTGATCGATTCCATGTTGCCAAAGAGTTTTCGTACACAACCCGTCAACACTCTGGCGATGGATGGATCATGGTCGGAGACGCCTATGGGTTTATCGATCCCGTTTATTCATCAGGTGTTTTCCTGGCTCTCAAATCTGGAGAAATGGCCGCCGATGCCATCGCCGATGCACTGCGTCGCAATGACGTGTCTCAGGAAAACCTCGACTACTGGACTTACGAATACGACAATGCCATCGAATCTATCCGTCGACTTGTCCACGCGTTCTATGCCAAAGAGTTCAGTTTTGGAAATTTCATGAAAGAGCATCCAGAGCACAAGGCCAATTTGACCAATCTGCTGATCGGTCGCGTTTTCGAAGGCAATCCCGACCAAATCTTCGAAGATATGGAACCTTGGATCGCGAAAGCCAAGGAAATGGCAAAAAACTAGCCCACTGAAAACTAGCCATTAGATTCGCGGTTACTGACCCATGATGCGAGCCAAATGTTCGCGCAGCGCTAATCGGGTGTTGTTCAAATGATAGGCACCCGGAACCAATAACGTTGGCTCTGGCCGAAACGGGCGCGTTCTAAAATCCGATGGTAAACCGATGCATTGAACTCCGTTGAGTTGTGCCAGTCGGAGCGCTCGAGGTAAATGCCAAGCGGAGGTAATGATTCCGATGCGGCCTTGCGGGTTGTCCTTGAGCCACTTGGAAAGACTTTCCATTTCCTGCTGGGTGTTCGTCCCCTGCAACGTCACGATTTTGACATCGCGATTTAAAGACTTCAAAATTCGCATCGCTTCTTCGGAATAGTCCATGTCTTCATCGATTTTTGGCTGCCAATGTTGACCTGAACAAACCACCGTTTTAGCTTTACCCGCCTCGACCATACGCGCTGCGAGCATAATTCTGTCGCCAGCCGTCGAAAGCTGTGCGCGGCCGTTGGGTGAGGTTTTCGTTCCTCCGCCGAGAACGACTATCAAATCAAACGGTTCCTCGTCCAACGGTTGATCATCAAAAAATGGTTTCTCCAATGTCATGACAATTTGGTTGGAGATGTAGGCGTTCCCCGCCAACGACAACATCAACCAGGCGAACCAGGCAACGATGGATCCCAGACCAACGCGACATATCGTCAACGAATAGGCGGACAGAAACAGCAGCATCCAGACCATCGCCGTAGGTGCTGAAAGCGCTTGAAGCAATTTGCTGGCCATCGTCGCGCCGCTGGTGATGGCGACCGTACCGATGACGACGCCGACAATCACCAATATCACAAGGTAGTGAATGAGCAGGCGTGGATGAGGTCCTCGTCGACGAGACCGACCACCAGCGGACTGCGGGTCATCGCGGTAGTAATCACCCCAATCGTCTTTTTTTCGGAACAGCCAACCAAGCATCGATATGAATAGCAGATTAAAACTTACAAGCGAACTAGGTAGTGTTGATCAAATAAATGTGAGCGGCGAGGCGCTAGCCGCCGGTAAACCCTCAAATACCGGCGGCTAGCGCCTTGCCGCTCAGCTCAAATTCACAGCTTTCCGATTTAATCAACGCTGCCTAGCTAGGATGAGTAACGGGCACCCTGGAAATAGAATATCACGAATCCTGATGCCACCAACGTACTTGAACAAACATAATTCAAATTGTGCCCCAAAAAACGGGCAGGCTGGATAAATTTTTCTATTTGGCCAATTCGTTTTTGCGGATCGCTTTGAGGTACGCTGCCAAATGCCCCGCCACATCGACTTGCGATTTGAAACATTTTGGGCCATTTGATTTCTTGTAAAACACCCAAACGTGCGGATCAGCGGAAAGCTCGGCTGGTTTGATTTGCTCGGACAACCAATTGCGATTGTTGCGATCGTTTTCTTCTAGTTTTTCCAAAGGCAAAACGGTAAAGACCGTTCGCAGCCGATGCGCCTCTCGTCGAACCTCAGGAACATTGATGAAATCGGCGTGCCGAGATCGGCTGTCGGGATCCTGAAATTCACCAGCGACAATCACCACAATTTTGTCTTGCTGGATATCCTGCGATATTTTCTTTGCCTCAAAAGTTTGCCAAATCAACGGACGATTCGGGGCAAAAACCTGCTGGTCGAGATAGATATAGATCGTCAACAAGGCGGCAGCGACGAACACCAAAGTTAAAACGCGCGCTTTGCCGAACAAGAATTCGCGTCGATCATTTGGTGGCTTTCGCGGCTGCGGCTCACGAGAGTCATTCATATTTTTTCAATTAATTTATCCGTCGACACCCAATCGTTTACAAGCGTCAACATAACCAGGTGCCCGATGTCCTTTGTTATCACTGACATCATAACCGTAAGCGCTGGCAGTCACCCGCGCCAAGGCGACAAGCTGGTTCCAGCGAAAAGCGGGACGAATCGTCTGGAATTCTTCGACAACCGTTCGATAGTATTTTTCGCTGTGTAAACGGCCGTCTTCGCTGATCGCATACTTTCGCAACAACGCGAAAACGGGCTTTGGATTGTGGCCTTGGTCGCCATAAACGGCAATCGCAGCCGCCGCGGTCGGTTGGTCGTTGTCGCGGATCGCCGTTTCACAAATCCCCAACAACTCTTTGGCACTGGTCGTTTTCACTTTTTCCAGGTGCGCTTCCAACGGATAAGCTTTGCCTGGGAACGGTCGATAGCGACCCGCATAAAATGCCGACACGATCGTTCCGGCAATCTTGTTTTGATCGTCGGCTACTCGAACCATATGACGCCAAGCGTTGACGGAATCGCTGCAATGAACACCGGCAGATGCGCCGTGAGTTCGCCATGGGTCCCTACCTTGACGCAACAGCAATTGGTTTGCTGTAATCGCGATCGCTTCACCAATGATTTCGGGATCGACACCATCGGCCAACGCGCCGGCAACCGCTTCGGCCGCTTTGAATTTGTTCGAGTCGTACAAATGCTCTGACAGTTTCTTGACCCAGGCGTCACCCGGTTTTTTGTTCCCCGGTTTTTTTCCTTGAAGTTTGAATTGGTCGATCAACTTGGGCAGCACTTCGCGAATCGGCGACGCCTTCCGACCTTTGCGGATGCGGCGCACTTCGCTATCGACACAATGTCGAACGCATTGACGGAGCATCGTGTGTGCGTGTTGCTTGCCGACAATACTGAGCATGTCGTAAGCTCGGAAGGCCAGCACAAATCGATGCACATCGACTTCATCTTCGATCGTATTGAGCAAGATGTTGTAAGATTTTTCGATGGCTGCCTGATCTTGAACACCGATCTGAACAAACAATTTTTCGGCTTTATCCATGTCCGCCGCGCGAACGGCATCGCGAAGTTGACGGCCAATGTTTTTGTCAACTTTTGCATCGCGATCGGCTTCCAGTTTGTTCAAGGTCACTTTTTTGCGACCACCCACTTTCTGGATTCGCTGCGTGTTACGATAGATCACTTTTAAAACAGGCAGGAATTGTGAGTTTCCTGTCATCTCCGAAGAAATCTGCAGCGACGGAATCAGTGCCATCTCGGCGTGATAACCAACGTAGTCCTGCCCTCCAAATGTTTCGGCGTTGGCCAATGCGGCTGCAGCGATGAGTTGTTTGAGATCCGTTTTTTTGGTTTTCAACTGATCGATCAACCAAGGTTGCAATTTGCCGGCCGGTGTGTCCTGCATTTTGCGAACCATTGCCGTGTGCGGCCCGAAATCGAGTCGCTCGGTTTCCAGATTTGGTTCCGCCGCCAGCCCCAATTCACTGGTAAGTGATGTTCCGAGCCCAGCGACCAGCATTCCATTGCCAACCGTTTTGAGAAAATGACGCCGATTGCTACTGCTTTGCGAGTTCATGAGAATCTCCTCTTTTACTGATGTTTTCTTAGCCATTCAACATATGGTTGAGATTGTCGAAACTGCTGAAATACTGGAGCTTGAACCTTTTCTTTCAGTTTCTTAACACCTTCACGATCGAGCGAATTCGCTACTTCAACGGCTTGATCAAATTTTTCAAGCGTCACAAGACACGCAATTTTCCAGAAATCGACTTCGAAAAGCTTTGGAAGTCCTTTCTTTTCTGCGTCCTGTAGCGCTTCCCAGGCTTTTCGAGGTTGTCCAAATCGCATGTAAACTAAACAACGATCAATGGCCAACAAGCTATCACCACCTAGTGCACGATCCAAATCGTCAATCCATGAAATTGCTGTCGCAACATCATGTTGCGGGTTCTGTCTAATACGAAGCGCCAGGCGTAACCAAGCGCCAAATGCATCATTTGGAAAATATCTTGTCAATTCCTCATCGATCGTTTTGAACTTTGATGGATCAGATGACATTGCATCAAAATGTCGCACAAAAAAATATCTCGTTGATTTGAGTTCATCTGGAAATGAGTAAAAGATCTCATTCATCCGCGCTTTATCACCTGCTCGACGTACTTCATCAAACTGCACAGCCGAATCATGCAAACTGGATAAAAAACTCGCGACCGTGTTCTTTTTATATTTGATGTTGAACTTTTGAAATACGTCCTTGGCGGCAACAACTCGAGTATGTACTTTCAACGACAGAGTGCCCTGCGAAAACCCCGAAAAATCAGCTGCTTTGACATTCCCTGACGAGTCTTTCGACAGAAAAAATTCAACGTAGTTGTTCGGAGTTGTTCCAATCGTTCGAAATAACGTTATCCACTGTCCATGACGTTGCCTGGGCCCCAGGCTTTCATAATGGATATTGGGACCCGTCCGTAAATCTCCGATCAAACTATCGCCCAAAGTTTCATAGAGCGCGATTCTTTCTTCGATTTCCTTTTTGTCCTGTTTATTGACAATCATATCTGCCGTGACGATTTGGGCTAAGGCTTTAAAATCAAAAAGCTTGGCGACCCGGTCAAATTTTCCGGTTTCTCTGGCATGCTTGAAAGCCTGTTGCATTTTCTGCCCAAACAATTGTGCGTCATTTTTTGTAATGACTTTTGAGCTGGCAACAACATTGACCGACTCGTTTGATTTCAAGGTTTTCTTGCCGTCGGATGTCGGGTTGTTTGGTACAGCACGTTCGTCACGCGCGATACGTTTTTCTTTCGACGTTCGTGAAGTGCTGACAATGACGATGATGACGACCAAACAACCAACAGCAAGAATCGCACCTGCAACTGACGCCAAAATAATGACCGTTTTGGTGTTAGATTTTTTGGGACTGGCTTTTTTTCTGGATGCAACGGCAGGGTTCTGAAAACTGCTCGTCAACATCGGATTCGCCGTGCCAAAATGGCTGTTTGGCAAAGCGTTCGTGCTGTCCGCTAGTGGGTGCTGCCAGTCGTCTGAAAACGGATCGCTGCTACCTGACATCGTAGGTGCTACAGAAGGTGACGACTCGCGATTCGGTGCAGGAATTGTGAATGTGAGTGAACAATGCGGACACTTAACTTGCTTGCCAACGAGCTGTTTGTTGGCATTGAGAACACGACCACATTTACATTTGATTTTGAAAGTGTCAGACATCAGCGTGAGCTCACCAATCAAGGAAATGGCGTAGGCGTTATGATATACGCTTGCAATACAAAATGCGAATTTTTCGACAAACCCCTTTGTTTTTCAACTTCTTGACAAGATTTCGAACTAAATCACCGGATGAAACGTACCCTCTAGGACGCGTTGTTGTGGCGGCAGCAGCGTGTCATTGTTATTTGCTATCACTCCCCTACCCTGTTGCAAATTTTGTTTGCACTCCACGACGGAGCGCTATCGCACGGCTCATGATGTCCGGTTCAGCGACCCAAATTTCGTGGAGTTTTTATGTCTCGTTACCAAACACTTTTGTTTGTTTCCATTGCTGTGATATTCGTTTTCGGCTGCGCAACGGATGGGATCAGCCAAGAGAAAATTCGTTTTGATGTCGATTCGGTTATTGAATGTCAAAACGTAACCCAAGGCCCCGAAAAAAAACCGAAACCAAAAGAAGGCCGATTGATACAAATCCCGATTATGATCAGTGCCGATATCGATCAAGCGTTGCGAAAACACCTGACGCAAATTCGCATCGACGTTCAATTTCTCCAACGCGGCAATACCATTTTTGATTACTCTCCTCAAACTACTTCCTTTTCCAAAATTCAAGGTGTTGTTAACGTCGAACGGCACAATGAGAAAAACGCTTCGCTGGGTATCAATGTTTCAGGGTCTTATGATCCAGTCACCGGCTCAGCCAATGCAGGTTTCGGCAAGAAAAACAGAACTTCACTTCGCTATCAGGAGTTGCCTGACAAAAAATTGGTCAGCGCCACCGGTACGCAGAATCGACGGAGTGGAGTTTTTTTCAAGTTTCTAAAGTATTCAGAAGTTCCCTGGGATAGCGAGCGCAATTTGTCGATCATCGCGCAGGTACCCGAATATTGGCGCGGGGGAATGAGCAGAATCACGATTGTTGCCCGGGCCAATCGATCGATCCTGCCCGGCTTGAAAGAATCCTATACCGCCGTCAAACAGATCTTTTACGTGCCGATTATCCAAGAAGGCGATCGTGAAGCATTGCGTTTGGCTTACGTGTTGAATCGCCAGGCTGCGGATATTCGCAAACTCGCCAAACGAAAAACCGGCACGCCAACGCTCTATCGTTCGAGCTCGACGAGTTCAGTCCGTCAGGCTGATTTGCACCGTTGGTTTGTCCGTCCCACTCGCGACGTTTCCCAATACAGCCAATTGAGTCGCGCGCAGCGGAAAACC
The DNA here is from genome assembly GCA_028280445.1 of Pirellulaceae bacterium. GTDB lineage: Bacteria > Planctomycetota > Planctomycetia > Pirellulales > Pirellulaceae > JANQLU01. The sequence continues at coordinate 139,526 of JANQLU010000098.1, forward strand.
GTCAGTGAATTTATGGAACTCAGGTTCAAGATGTTTTCGATGAACTCGGACGCAGATTTTTTCAAATCGGCAAAGGTTCAAACTTATTCACCGGTCAAACCTCCACTGGCGGCTGCCAAGCCCACGGTAAAAACGGGTCCGGCTCAAGCAAAACAAACCGCCGAGTCACCGGGCAAGCTCGTTTGGCGAAAAGTCAAACAATAGCATCAAGTTCGGTAAACAGTTATCGCAAGCGCATGAAATTTCATTGATGGCCTCGAATCTTACGAGCACGAAGCGCGAGCGAGTGGTTTTGCGCGGTCTAGGTTTTGCGCGGTCAAACCACTCGCTCGCGCGTCGTGCTTGTATCGGTCGCAAATATGCCTCGCAGGGATTGAAGCAAACCATGAAACTCTCACCGACGTTTCAAGTTCGGTAAACGATCCGCGTTCCAATCATTTTTTTGCGAAGTTCAGCAACTTTTTCCCGCGAGATTTTCGTTCCGGTGATGCTGAGCAGTGCAAGTTTTTCACACATCAAAAACAGGTCGGCGTGTTGATCGGAAATTTCCGTGTTTTCGATATCGAGCGTGTCCAGTTGCCGTAGCGCAGCCAAAGTCGGAATCACTTGATCAGTAATTTTGGAACCTGTCAAAATCACGTGTTTCAATCGTGGCAATCCGCTCAATTTTTGCACGATTTGATCGTCGGTCGTCGAGGCGATGCCGCTGAAATCGACCGACAGGATGCGGCCTTTTTTGCTTTTTCGAATGGCGACCTGACGCGCCATCAATTCATCAATGATTTCCTGATCATCTACATCAACCATATCGTTCATGCTGGACGTGTTGATTTATTGTGAGCGGCGATGCGCTAGCCGCCGATGAACCCTCGAATGCTGGCGGCTAGCGCCTTGCCGCTCAACTCAAATTCACAGCTTTCCGATTTAATCAGGCACCGAGCGCTTCACAAACCAGATCACCAACCTCCTGTGTCGAATAACCCATTTTGCCTGCCGATTGGCTTTTCATTTTTGTACCGGTCACGACCTGAATCGCATTGAGCACTTTTTTACCGCTTTCGGGTTGTCCGGTATGCTCGAGCAGCATGGACATCGCGCTAATCGCAGCGATCGGGTTAATCACGCTTTGCCCGGTGTATTTGGGAGCACTTCCGCCCATCGGTTCGTACATACTGGTACCGCCCGCGTCGGGACATAGATTGCCACCGGCAGCCACTCCCATACCGCCTTGCAGTACCGCCGCAAGGTCGGTGATGATGTCGCCAAACATATTGGTCGTCGCAATCACATCATAGTAATCCGGATTTTTGACCATCCACATACAACAAGCGTCGACGTGATTGTAATCCGCTTCGACGTCGGGATATTCTGCGGCAACCTCTTGAAATGTTCGCCAGACGAGATCGTGACCATACGTCAGTACATTATTTTTCGCGACCAGCGTTAGTCGCTTGCCTTTGGGGTTGTTTCGTTTTTGAGTGTATTCAAAAGCCCAACGAATCCATCGCTCACAGCCTTTCCGAGAATAGATAGCCGTTTGCGTGGCGACTTCATCCGCCGTGCCTTTTTTCAGAAATCCTCCGATGCCCGCGTAGAGGTCTTCAGTGTTTTCACGAACAACGACGAAATCGATGTCGTCCGGGCCGCGATTGGCCAAAGGAGTTTCCACACCGGGATACAATTTCACAGGGCGAAGATTAATGTACTGATCGAGTTGAAAGCGTAATTCGAGCAACAAACCTTTTTCGATCACACCCGGAGTCACATCGGGGTGTCCTACGGCACCAAGAAAAATTGCATCGTGTTGCCGCAATAAATCAACCGATCCATCGGGCAGGATCTCACCCGTTTTCAAATAACGCTCGCCACCATAATCCAGGTCCGTCAGTTCGTACGAAAAATTGTCAATCTTGGAAACCGCCTCAAGTACTTTCAGTGCCTCCTGTGTGACCTCGGGACCTGTTCCGTCCCCTCCAATGACTGCAATTTTCATCCCAACACTTTCAAATTTAATTAATACTCAAAACAGACCGGCGCCCGAAAAAAGAAGCGTCGCGTGGGCACCTACGAAGAACAGGAGATTGTATCAGTCCGTTTTCTTTTCCTCAATTGGCGGCTGCGCGCGAAACATTCCGAGGCGTTGGTGCTCGGCGGCATGAGACGCCAACCTGATTTTTCGTTCCACCGACGGCCAGTTGCCGGTAATCGAATGCGGCAAAACCAATCCCTGCTTGGCAAGTTCGATGTTCAATCGCTCGCCGTCGACCAGGAGGTGTGCCATGGCGGTTTGATCATCGGCCAAATGAAATCGGTCAAATTCCAATTCAACAATCGCTCCCAGATTCCCCGGCACGCGATCTCGTTCGGGCGCCTTGTTTTGATCGATGAATTCGACAGTGGCTTGGCAGAGTTGTCGATAAATGCCCGGCTGTTTCAACACCATCTCGGGAGGAATCTGCACGCCGACTAACCGGACTCGAAATGAGTGGCTTGCTGGATGTCCATCCAGCGGTCGCGCGTGAAATGTAATCGGATCAACGATTTTTTCAATTCGATATCGACCGTCACTCAGCCCTGGCGGCGCCGCGTAGTCATCTGCTTGGATGCGGGCCAATCCATATTGAATCACGGCCAACACCGTCACAACCAGCAGCACGACCCACCGGCTCCAAGAACGTTTTTTTAAACGCCGCACCATTGCGTGGCTCAGTTCCGAAACTTGCTAGTTCTGACTAAAGCCTAGTTGGAGTCTGCTATTGACGTTCAACGGGTCTTTCATGATCTCGTGAAAACAGTTTGAGCAAACATCGAAGTTTCGTTTTTGAAAAATTTCATCCACGATACTATCGTCTTCGCCAAAGCGTTCGAGTGTCTCGTAGATGGCTTCCAATTGCTCGCTATCATCGATCTCAAAGGAATCGGAATGATCAATGGTCGCTCGCGCTTCTAACTTCAATACGTATCGGACTTCCTGATCGTTGATTATTCGTTTACATCGGTCACAAGAATAATGAATCATCGCATCATGCCTTTTAATTGATTCGATTGGTGATTGTTGACCCCGAGGCAGGAGAAGGCGTCGGTAATCATCCTAACGATTCGTTAACATGCGTAGCAAGCAAAATTGTTAAATCTCATCTGAATTCCTAAAAACTAAGGATGGTCGGCAATCCACTGGTGGTAAACAAAAAGAACGCAACGAAAAACGTGAGTCGACGCCTGGAAACTGCGTAGAAATGCTGTGAAATACGGTCCTGCACCGCACGCTCGCAGCGATATTCGAAAAGCAATATCTGAATCGCTCGCATCAAATTGGTAGTCAGAACAACCAAAACAGTCGTTCGTATCCGCAGCGCCACCACCGATTGAGCGAGCTCGTTTTGACTTGACATTGGCAATTCGAGAGATTGCCGTTTACAATTAATGAGTCGTATAATGAATGAAAACTCGTTCCCAGAAAATCAAATGTTGTTTTCCAAACTAGCCTCTGAAAAACACGCCGCCCCGTGGGAATGGGTCCACCTGTCAGCTTTATTCATAGATAGATAACAGCAGCATGATTAAGGACCGGAGAACGATTACTGCTCTCAATGGAAGCGTGTTAGTTCTAAACCGGTTTTATATGGCAGTTCATGTCATTTCTGTTCGGCGTGCCATCGTTCTGCTGTACCGCGAACTTGCCGAAGTCATCGATGTCGATCAAGGCCGCTACATGAACTACGATTTTGATTCGTGGTTGGAATTGAGCCAATTGAAGTCAATTGACGAAACGCTGAACCACGATGATTACGAATGGATCCGTTCGCCTAATTTTGAAATCGAAGTGCCTCGAATAATCCGTTTGTATCGCTACGACAAAGTGCCTCGATTAACGTTGCGATTTAATCGCCGCAATCTGTTTGCTCGCGATAACAACCAATGTCAGTACTGCCACAAAACTTTTCCATTGTCGCAACTCAGTTTCGATCACATCATGCCGCGGAGCCGAGGCGGCAAAACATCTTGGGAAAATGTGGTCTGCTGTTGCCTGAAATGTAACAGCAAAAAAGGGGACCGCACGCCGGAAGAAGCTGGCTTGAAGCTGTTCCGCACACCGACCAAACCGAAACAAAATCCGTTACTGTCGGTGAAACTCGACAATCCCAAATACGAAGTCTGGCGAAGTTTTCTAGGGAACTCGTCGATGACCATGGAAGTGGTTTGAGTTCGCCAAGTGCGAAAGTGATTCGAACTGGTGGCTAGTCTGGTCCTGTGAGCGGCAAGGCGCTAGCCGCCGGTAATCGGCTACCGCAAACGTACCGGCGGCTAGCGCCTTGCCGCTCACATAGCCAAACAAGTAGGGCCGGTTCCCACCGGCCAATCCAACAAAACGGCCGGTGGGAACCGGCCCTACTATTTAAAAAGCCCCACTTCGGAGTGGAGCTTGTGTGTTGAAATCACCGGTTTTGAAACAGCGGTCGGTTAGTTGTTGTCGTCAACCAACGGTGTTTTTCGCTCTGTGATATTTTCGCAATTTGGAGCCTGTTCGGCATTGATTTCAATGTACTCTTTGAGGTCTTCAGGAACCTCGTCTTCGTGAAAAATGGCTTCGACCGGGCACTCGGGGACGCAGGCTTCACAGTCAATACATTCATCGGGATGAATGTACAGCATCGTCTCACCTTCGTAAAAACACTCGACCGGGCAAACCACGACGCAATCTGTATACCTGCAACCATCGCAAGCTTTGGTTACCACATGGGTCATTTCGTGAACTCCAAATCAACGAGGAAAATCAGGGTCTGTGGTGGGAATTGTCCACCTATAGGCCCAAATTTCGCAAATTTACGTAAAAACTGCAAGGATCGTACGAACAGCTAAACGTCCAGTCAACCCTTTTGATAATTTTCCATCGGCTGAAAATTAGAAAATATTGAGGTTTCATTTATAATCAGTTGGTACGGTTTACCGAATACAAAGGTTTTTCGAATGCCATTAACGAACTCTGACCGCCAACTTTTGGCACGCTGTATCGAGGGACAGCCATTTGCCTGGCATTCGTTTGTTGACCGGTTTATTTCTCTGACGATGCAAGTCATCGACCAGTTGGCCACTTCACGAAGTATTGAAATTTCTGAAAAAAATCGTGAAGAATTAGCCGCCAATTTTTTTGCAGAAATCATGCGAGACGATTTCGAACTGCTGAGGAAATTCGAAGGAAAGTGTTCGCTGGCCAACTATATGACAGTTGTCGCTGGCCGAGTCATCTCACAATTGATGCAGGAACGCCTCAAAAGCGAATCTGCCGAAGTCCGCTGGAACTAGCGGTACTCAAAACCTCGAGGCGGGCCACCGAGACGCCGTCCTAATCCGCTGACGCGCGGACGTTGGCTCGAATTCTGTTGCTGACCTGCCGGTGCCCCACGAGTCAGATTAATTTTGGACACATCGATGGTTCGCACGTCTTGAGGACGTGGCATGGTCCAAATCGTTTCGCGATCGCCATAAAACGAATTCACGGAGACGTTGTCCAATGTAATGGACAGCTTATTTTCTTTTCGTGTGTTGGGATCGTTAAAAAATATTTCCAGATGTCGCGGCAAACGCACCTGATGTTCGTGATTGTACACATATCGAAATGCATTGGCGTAGGCAATTCGATTGTTAGAACTGTCGTACATTGCAATCTGGTTGATCACGCCGAACCTGGGGTCCATGACAACGACACGAGTCACCAGCCCTTGAGGTGTTTTGATCCGCGAACGTATTTCAACGCGACCGTCGTTTCTGGCAAATGGACCGGAATGTTCATCATTGGAGTCAAATGAAACCAATCCCAATGCCTGCGTGATCCATTGTGGTTGTATCGGCAGTAGCTTGGCTGCATTGCTGCTCGCAAAATCGCGATGCGTGGAATACAGCATTACGGGTTCCATGCCGCCAACGGATGCTTTGCTCCAAACCCAAAATACCGAATCGTTGCTTCCGATATCGACTCCTAGTTCGGGAACACCCAAGACACCGGCTTGGATCCGCAAATTCTTGGGCTGTTCTAATGCGAGATTCCCCGACAGTTTTGCCGGAACGCCATCCATCGAAACTTTGACGGCCGACTGAATTTGCCGGACGTTTTCAGTGTTCTGATTGACAGCCGCGGTCAATTGTTCGAGGGTCGGAGCATTGTTAAATGCCACAGGAATTGGCGGTTCAGAGTTGCGAAACTGTCGGAGCCATTCACAACCGGTTGAACCCGTTGTGACGAGCATCAGCAACATTAGCAGCATCATCTTTTTAATGAATAACACGTCAATCCTTTGACATCAAACATTCAATCCTCAACCGGCTCATCTGCTGCCGCTCGATCCGTAAACAAATGTTCGCCCAATTCCTCTTGCAGCGATTTGATTTGTTGCGGTGTTAATTTCATTTCTGGAATTTCCAACAATGACTCATGGCGCGACGATTTCAGTACCATTCGTTTCCCATGTTCATCTGATTTTGTATGCTCCAATTTCATCAATCGTCGCCGAATCAACAACAATGCCATCACATACGCGCGTTCGGGCTGATGCGTTTGTTTGAGCACTTCGTCAAAATAGGCGTACAACACATCGTTCGGCGCCCAATAAACTCTTCCGGATTCCAGCGCGGGAATTTCTGATCGCCACCAACCGACACATTCGTCTGGCGGTCCTTCCCAAGCTGCTTCCGAGTAGTCTTCTCGAACCAAATTGTCATCATCATCGCGTTTGACGACAGAGTAATAGGTCTGGCCGCGCCCAATTTCATTTTGGGTTGCAGTGCATTTCCTGCTACACGATTTGATTTCAAAATCTGGCACGACACTGATTGGTTTGTGAAAACGAATGATTTAACGCGTTGCTCGCATTGTCATTTGCGAACCTTACAAGCACGAAGCGCAAAAAAGGTCGCCAAGCGTAGCATTTTTATCAGCTGGGTTCAACGAAAAGAACGACAATTGCTAGCACAGAATCGCTAGAGAGAATTTGCTTCGAGTCCGGCGATGTTGGCAAAATTCCTTTTGATGTCCTCAATATCCGACTCGTTGTCGTACTCCAATTCGAGTTCATCAATCGATTGTTCCAGCAATCGCGATTCTCGTTCGCGCCCTTGCTGTTCGTGGACGATCTGCTGGCCCAACAGACCAACTAATCTGGCTCGCGTTTCGACAGACGGTAAATTGGCCAATTGCTCGTAAATTTCCATCGCCGAACTCCATTTGCCTTGTCGCAAATATAGTTCTCCAAGACGCTCCCACGAAAACCAAATGTACATGTTGTCAGTCGCCGAGCCGGAGTCGGTAAAATACTCTTCGACTGCTTCATAGGCGACTTCGGTATCCAGTTCGACAGCGTGGCGATATTGTTCGATCACGCTATTTTTTTTGGAAATAAAAACTTCGGTGTCGATAGGTTTGAAAATCTCAGCAACCGGCTGACTTTGGGCATTCCATGTTCCGACACTGACCCCAAGGAAAAACGGCACCAAAAGCGCCAGCCAAAACAGCGGTTTTTTCCACACCGGTTTTAGCTGTCCGAGCATGACTGTTTCCAATTGTCGCGTGACAGCCAATCTGGATTCGGTCACGCTGGAGCCAAATCCAATGGTTTCGGTGTCTGAAAGTTTGTCGACCAACGCGTCCCAGTCTTCGTGATCGATTTGAATTTTTCGCAACTGCCGAATCAACTCGCCAGCTGTTTGAAAACGATCTTCCGGTTTCTTTGCAATCATTTTCGTAATGATGTCGCAAAGCTCACGCGGAATGTCGGGTCTCAATTCGTGAATTGGTTGCGGTTCGTTTTTGACATGCTGCACTGCGATCGCCAAAGCATTTTCACCGTCAAACGGCGGCGTGCCAGCCAACATGTGATAACTGGTGATTCCCAGCGAATAGATATCGGATCGCGAATCAACCGTATTACCCTCGACTTGCTCCGGGCTCATATACAACGGAGTGCCAAGTGTAATACCAATCTGAGTCAGATCATTTTTGCTCTTGTCATTGTTCAGACGCGCCAAGCCAAAGTCGGTAACTTTGACTTCGCCATTGGGCGCGAGCATGATATTTTCCGGCTTGATATCGCGGTGGATGATGTGGTGCTCACTCGATTTTTGCAACGCAGCGGTAACTTGCCGGAGAACGTTGATTGCCATAATCGGTTCAACGGCACCATATCGATTGAGATATTGTTTCAGATTTTGTCCGCGAACATATTCTTGAGCGATGAAGTGATAGCCGTCCGTCTGTCCGACTTCATAGATCTGGACGATGTTTGCCTGAACCAATGCCGCCGCCGCCCGTGCTTCGTTTAAAAACCGCAAGACATATTGTTTGTCCTTGGCAAGCTCCGGTTTGAGGACTTTAAAAGCAACCTGTCGATTGAGAGAAATCTGCTCGGCCAGAAAAACTTCGGCCATGCCACCGCGTCCCAAACGGCGTAACATGACATAATCCCCCAACGTTTGACCGGTGAGGTCTAATGCGTCATTGTCGATCATGTTGGGATTGCTAGTCATCGGGCGGTTAGTGCACTCTCAAACATTATACGGTCGAAACGCCAATTCGGTTTCACTGAAAAATACAACGGTACAATCGCGAAAGTTAAATCCAATGCTTAAAAACGCTCGTATTTTGGTTTAACATTGTTGATAATCAACACATTGATATTTACGTCAAAACGCGATTCAATATGCGTTTTTTTTCTCGTTTTTCGCCAACAAATGTCACCAAAATCCCTCAGGAATCGGCAATGAATCAAGATTTTCACAAAATTGGCAACAAACCTGGTCGTCGGCAGTTTTTGCAATCCGCAGCATTGATCGCATCGGGCCCCGTCGTTTCACTCCCCGTATTAGGTACCGGAGAAAATCCTTTTCTTGCCCAGGAAAAATCAAAAGAAAAACGTCCTACCGTTTATTCCGCGAACAAAGGGAACGGATTTGGAAAAACAAAAGAAGAAATGCGGAAAAATCTGAAACGTTATCAAGCGATTGGCTACGACGGGATGGAATCTGTCAGTCCGGGGATCTCAGATACGCGAGCTCTGCGCGAGGTCTCGGAAGAGTTGGAATTTCCGATTCACGGCGTCGTGGACATGGTTCATTGGAAACAGCGCCTTTCATCACCCGATGAAAAAATTCGCGAGCGAGGCCGAGCGGCACTCGAACAAGCCATCAAAGATTCGAAAGCCATCGGCGGTTCCAGCGTGTTGCTTGTTCCGGGTGCGGTTCGCGGCAAAGACGAAAATCACGATCATGTCTGGAAACGTTCAATCGTTGAGATTCGCAAAGTGCTTCCATTGGCCAGTCGACTAGGGATTCACGTGTTAATTGAAAATGTCTGGAATGGTTTCTGCGAGGATCCCAAACAGCTCAGAGATTACATTGATGAAATTGGCAGTCCCTGGGTCGGCGCTTATTTTGACATCGGCAATTGTCGGAAATTCGGTCCGGCCGAGGATTGGGTTCGAACGCTCGGCAAACGGATTGTAAAACTGGACGTCAAGGATTGGGGCAAAGAGGTCAAAGGCAGAAAAACATTTTGCCGACTTGGCGAAGGGGATGTCGATTGGGCGGAAGTTCGTAAAGCCCTGGTCGAAATCGGTTTTTCAGGTTGGGCAACGCGCGAAGGCGGCGACAAAAATCATGCCGACACCAAAAAATTGATCGACGAATTGTTGTAGGCCGCAGGCCAGATGAGGTTAGCTTGGCAGTGTCGCGCTAGGTACAGGTAGTGTTGATTAAATATGAGCGGCAAGGCGCTAGCCGCCGGTAATGGACTTCCGATTCGAACCGGCGGCTAGCGCCTCGCCGCTCAGTTCAAATTCACAGCTTTCAATCAACGCTGGCTGGCCAGGAACAGATTATTCATCGTCCTCGTAATGTTCGATCGCCTTCCAGTATTTCTCGAATTCGAAATCGGGGCTATTGTCGATGTCGTGGCATGAAATGCACAAATTCGCTTTGGCCTCGGCCAGTGTTACTATCATCTCTTTGACGTACTTGGCTTGAGTTTCCTCATCGACGTCGATGTCCCCATTTTCGGCATCGACATGTCGAGAACCGGGACCGTGACAATTTTCGCAACCATTGCCATGTAACAATTTGTCGGCGAGTTTCAGGTATCCGCTTTCATAAGGAAAGTATTTTTGTGGATTCCAACCCGTCACGTGGCAGCTCAAGCATTCGGGGTCATGTTCGCGGGTCACCCAAGTTCGTTCGCCAGGATCGGTCAAGTCTTTTGTTGCGCGGTAATGAGGACCGCCCTTGCCGTCTTTGCCTTTTTTCCAGACGTCATAAGCGTCGGGATGACAATCTTTACACGAATCGCTGCCAACGTATCGACGTTTGTGTTTGTCACCGTCTTGGAGCGGATGACCCACTGGCTTGATTCCAAGGTTTTTCAGGCCACGAATTTTTAACTCGGCTTGGTAAGCTTTAAAAACTTTTTTGATCGCTTCAGAATCTTTGAATCGATGATCCATTGGTACACGCTGGTATTGCAAACGCAGCCGCCCTTTGTCTTCGAAAAATCCTATCACACCAACATGCATCCCTTTTGTACCGACTTGTACAACGGACGTCGTGTGTTCACCGACTTTGATTTCGTCAGGAACTTGTTTAGGCTCGCCGGCACCACCGGTGGTGACCAGAACATCAAAGCTGGGAAATTTTTTAGCCAATCGAGCCGCGTCTTCGAGTGTCGAATGTGAAATCAATACCATGACGTTGCAGCGTTCGGCTCGCAGCTTGGGGATCACCGCTTCCAAAGCTTTGTCAGAATCGCTCACAGTAAACACATCGCTGGAATATTTTTTTGCGTACTTGTTTCCCAAAATTGCAGTAATACCAATTTTGTATTTGCCTGATTTGACGACTTTGTGAGTCACGCCAAATCCGTCCTCGATCCATTTAATATTCGCTGCAACAAACGGAGTTTGGTCTTTGACCTTGGCATTTTCGATCGATGATAGCAGGTCGACATCGGACGTTTTCAAGTCGTCAGGCCCAAATGCAACAGCCTGATACCCCATAATTTTTGACAGGGCACTCCATGTCGTCGAAAGCTTGATAAACGGCTGTTGTCCAAATCGTCGAATTTGGTTCCCTGCGTCGATCGGAATCAAATTCCAGCCTTTTGCTATCAATGACCGTCGGAAAGTATCTCGACGCAGCATTCCGCCTTTTTGTTTGTCTAAACCCGTACATCCACACGGTTCGATGTATCCGTGCTGACGGCCTGAAATGAACAAGGCGAATGCGGGTTTTTTCCATTTGACGAACAGCGGTTCGAACTTGGTTTTCGTTTTCTCGTTTTCGTCCGAACTTTTCGATTTCGTTTTGGCCGTTTCCTGTTCCTGTTGTGGACAGAAATAACCAAACCCCAAACTCAATGAGATTAACGCCGTGAGAATCAACTTGGGTGAAAATATAAAAGCACTCATGACATCAATTTTATCGTAGATTTACGTCATCAAACCAATCCCGCTGCAAAACTTTACAAAAGACACCGATTTCAGTAAATGGCAACCCTGTCTCTGGGCACCATTATTTCCACTGACCTGCCTGTTCAAAACTGATCAAGATTAACACTTGTGGAGAATTTTTAATATTCGTCCCAATCACAACGTGTCCATAATCCTTGATCGATGGGCCGAGTCGATTGATACGTTTTGCTGGTGTTTTGACAACAATGGTCAACGGAACAATGGCAACCTCGTTACTTTGGGGGACTGGAGCTCCGAAAGCGACATCATATAAACCCTCGGGTGACGACAAATCTTTCAGAAATTCACCTTTAAAATCTTTGATCGCATCCCCGCGAATGACAAATGACAGGTCAAGTTTTCGTGGTTCACCTCGTCGCAATACGCCGAGCTCGATGAGATTTCGTTTTTCATCGAAAACCAGACCTTCGCTTCGAACCGAAACGTCGCCGACAACGGTTCCACGAATGGAATAGGAAAGCCTGTCATATTGTGGCAGGTTGGTTTTCAAGTACAAATCCTGGTCGATATATCCAATCGCCTGCCCTGGTTTCATTTCGACTGTAACAGCATAGCCAGATTTGGGTTGGTCCTTGATTTTGCCGAGCTCTTCGGCGGAAAGCTTTTTGTAACTAACGGTATAAAAATCTTTGCGGCTTTTATCAAGGAACTCAAATCCGGTGATTTCCATATTTGGATGTTGATAGGAAACAGCATTGAAAGAAAAACTCTTGGAATCCTGAACAGTCATTTGGCCAAAATCGTTTTCGGCGGGAATTGTGGCCGTCACCTGTTTCACTTTTCCTTTGAGGACCAGCTGGCAAACGACTGCTTCTGGGTCATTCGTTTCTAACTCGATGGACTGTTCGAACGAGCTTTCATTCTTGCGCGCCACCCATTTCACCTTGATTGGCAAAGCCTCTTTGGGCTCAATGGTCACCATTTCGTCACTGGACAGAAAAGCGATCGTACTTCTGGAAGATGTCCGTTTGAAACGAATTTTCAGTGGTGCGACCCCCTGGTTTTCCACTATGAATTCGTGCTCATAGACGCGATTGGTTTCGATTTCCCCAAAATCGTAAGTCAGCCCATCGTTGACAATCAACTGCGGACTGCCGGTTACTTCCTGACGAGTCTTTCCTAGCGCATCGACGAATTCGCCCGTTCGATAATGAACAAATATCTCGTTGGTATTTGTAATTGAAAAATGGTACGCTGCTCCGGCAATGGCTCCGAGTATCAGACCAATAACAGGAATTAAAATCTTCTTCATATCAGTAACTTGTACGGGTCAAGGGCAGCATCCATTCTACAATCGGCGCTGCACATTGTCTTGAGTAATACCGGTAGGACTGTGTATTAAGTTACGCAGGAAATGGCGACATTGATCGAGGAATGCGAAACATTCTTCTGTTTTATAGTCGGGGTAGGTCCACCGCGACGCGTTCCATTGGTGATTTTGATAATACAACGTGACCTCTGCCAAAATCCCTTGGGCCAGATAAATTCGGTGGTCGCGATCTTTGGTCGTTGCCAAAACCAATTTCGCCTCGGTCACATATCCGGGGTCGATATTGACGGGCCTGGATATTTCGGCCCGGGTATTTTCATCGGCACAGCGAGCTTCCAGCTCATTGGACACCATTTTTGCTCTGACAATTTCCGCCGGATCGATCAGTTTTTCGAACGCGATAAATTGTTTGAGCAAATCATCACCCATTTGCTCGCGATAGTAGCTCGTTTGATCGAAATCAAAAACGGGCGAACAAAAACGAATTTCACCCCAGGCAACCGCCAGTTCACTGCGCGCCCAATCGATCAGCTGTTCATCAAAACTACTAATGGCAGAAAACAAAACAGCAGGTCGAGGTTGTTTTATTTGTCCCAATTTCGCTCACCGGTTTCGTCGTTTTGATTTAATAGGACTTTGCAAAAATCGCGCGTTGCGTCGTCTTTTTCCCTGTGAAAATACAACTGCCATCGAACGTTTCCTGCTCCAGGGGAATACAACGAATCGTCACCTTCAAGTCTTTGAGGATCGGATCGATTTCATTTTCATCTGAAAAGAAACAGCTGGCAAATCCACCGTGAATTTCAGGTTTATCCTGATTCTTGGGAGTAAAAAACGCTTTGAATTCCTCCAACGAATCGATGTCTCTCATATTTTCGTCGCGCAATTTCAACGCGCGTTCATACAAATTCGATTGGATCGAATCCAAAATGCCGCACAGGTTGTTGGTAAATTCGGCACGATCCATCCCGGAAGATTTTGGTTCATCGCGTCGCCCCAGGAACACAGAATTGGCAGCCACATCTCGTGGTCCAACTTCCAACCGAAGCGGCACTCCACGTTTGACGTGATACCATTTTTTCTCGCCACCGCGAATGTCGCGGTCGTCCAGGATCACGCGAATTTTTTCATCGTGGTATCGTTGAGCTTCGATTTCTTTTTTCAAGCTCTCGCAATACTCCAACACTTGAGACCGCTCGTCATCGTTGCGATAAATTGGCAACATAACAACGTGCTTTGGCGCCAAGCGCGGAGGAACGACGAGTCCATCGTCATCGCCATGCGTCATAATCAATGCGCCAACCATCCTCGTCGACAATCCCCACGACGTTGTATAAGCAAATTGCAACTGCCCATTTTCATCCTGGAATTTGATATCTTGAGCCTTGGAAAAGTTTTGACCCAGAAAATGTGAAGTGCCAGCCTGCAACGCCTTGCGATCCTGCATCATGGCTTCGATCGTCAACGTTGACACGGCACCGGGGAATCGTTCGTTGGGCGTTTTTTCGCCACGAATCACCGGCATCGCCATAAAGTTTTCAGCAAACTCGGCGTAGACCTCGAGCATTTGCTTGGTTTCCTCCCAAGCCTGCTCTTCAGTGGCATGAACCGTGTGGCCTTCCTGCCATAAAAACTCGGCCGTTCTCAAAAACAGCCGCGTTCTCATCTCCCAGCGAACTACGTTGCACCATTGGTTGATCAGGATCGGCAGATCGCGATACGACTCAACCCATTTTGAAAACATCGTTCCAATGATCGTTTCGCTCGTTGGCCGAACGACCAATGGCTCTTCCAAAGGCCCCGCTGGAACCAGTCCGCCATCGGGACCAGGCTCCAATCGATGATGGGTTACGATGGCGCATTCTTTGGCAAACCCTTCGACATGTTCCGCCTCTTTTTCCAAAAAACTTTTGGGAATAAACAGAGGAAAATAAGCGTTTTCGTGCCCCGTTTCTTTGAATTTTTCATCGAGGGCTCGTTGCATATTTTCCCAGATACCCCACCCCCAGGGCTTGATGACCATACAACCTCGTACAGGCGAGTTCTCCGCCATGTCGGCGGCTCGGATTACCTCTTGATACCATTTGGGATAGTCTTCGGTGCGCGTTGGCGAGATCGCGTTTTTGGCCATTGAAAATGCTTCCGTTGCCTTGAGTCGTTATGAATCTCGATTCTATGTGAACGTCCGCACAATCGACAAGGCTATCAAATCGATGTGCGAGAAAGCCGACTCGACGCTCACCGGTTGCCGCATTGGCAAACTATAATGGTGACAGACAATCGAGACGACAGATTGGCTCACCCCCTATTGATCGCCCGCTGAGGAAAAAGGTTCATTGATGTTTACGCGACCCGGATCGTTGATTTTTGCAGTATTGCTGTTCATTCCATGCCTGGTTGGAGATGCGTTCGCTCAAAAAAAATCTCAAACGCAAAATCGACCCACCGTTTTTTGGCCCGGCAATGAGAAATGGGACGATTCGATCACCACACCAAAACAGTTTTTTGGATTTGATGTCGGTCGTCGTCATCTGCGTCACGATCAAGTCGCAAATTACTTGAAAAAAATCGCCACCGAAACCGATCGCATTTCAATCCAACAATACGGCCAAACCCACGGGCGTCGTCCGTTGTTGTTGCTCACCATTACGTCGAAATCAAATCATCAAAACCTTCAGAAGATTCGCGCGATCCATCGCAAATTGACCAAACCGGCGCAAAGCGATTCCGTTGATATTGAAAACTTGCCCGTCGTCATCAATATGGGGTACGGTGTCCACGGTGATGAACCGAGTGCCACCAACACAGCTCCGTTGATTGCTTATTATCTGGCTGCATCGCAAAGTAAAAAGGTAGAAACCTGGCTGAACAATTGTGTGATCCTGCTGGATCCCAGTTTGAACCCTGATGGTTTTGATCGATTTGCACGATGGGCCAATACCTTTCGCGGTATCTCGCCGAATCCAGACCCCGCTCACGCGGAACACAATCAAGGCTGGCCTGCTGGACGCGTCAATTATTACTGGTTTGATTTGAACCGCGACTGGTTGCCGCTGGTCCACCCAGAAAGCCGCGGACGGATGAGATGGTATCATCAATGGAAACCCAACGTCGTGCTCGATTTTCATGAAATGGGAACTGGTTCCACCTATTTTTTTCAGCCTGGGATTCCTCAACGCACCAACCCGTTGACGCCTCGCGAAAATGTTGAACTCACAGGTGAAATCGCCAAATATCATTCCCGAGCGTTCGATGCTCGGAAAACGTTGTACATGACTCAAGAGCTATTCGACGATTTTTATATGGGCAAAGGATCAACCTATCCCGATCTCCACGGCTCCATCGGCATTTTGTTTGAACAAGCCAGTTCGCGCGGCCAAGTCCAAAAAAGCTCCAACGGGCTCGTGCGCTTTCCCGATACCATCCGCAATCAATTTACAACTTCCAGAACCAGTCTTCAGGCCACCAGTGATCTGCGAAAAAAATTGTTGAACTACCAACGATCGTTTTACAAACGTTCACAACAGATGGCTGAAAAAGACGAAAAACAAACCTACGTGTTTACGACCCAAGGCGATCGCACACGTTTGCAACGATTTGCCAATACGCTGTTGCGACATGACATTCAGTGCTACTGGATGACCGCGCCGATTCAAACCGGCTCGAAAACCATCCGCCGCGGATCGTTGGTCGTTCCAGCCAACCAACCCGAATATCGCTTCATCCGCTCGTTATTCGATCGCCCAACCAATTTCAAGGA
This sequence comes from Pirellulaceae bacterium, assembly GCA_028280445.1. Classification (GTDB taxonomy): domain Bacteria; phylum Planctomycetota; class Planctomycetia; order Pirellulales; family Pirellulaceae; genus JANQLU01. The sequence goes on from JANQLU010000098.1 coordinate 156,063, forward strand.
AAACATCTTTTACGATGTATCAGCTTGGACGTTGCCGTTGGCTTTCAATTTGGAATCTGACGTGATCGGCCCGGTGGATATTTCTGAAATGACTCCAGCCAAAATCAATCAAATGCGGCAAGCAAAATTCAGCCCATCTCCGGACGATTTCGCTTACATTATTGATTGGCGCGATGCAGCGGCGGCTGAAACACTCGCGGCGTTGTTGAAGTCAGACATCAAAGTCAAAGTTGCCACCGAGCCGTTTGTCGCGCAGCTGGCCAAAACCAAACGCAAATTCGGCTATGGAACGCTCATCATTCCGATTGGAATTCAAAAAAACAAAAAATCGCTCCTGCATTCGCTGTTGTCGAAATCGAAATCAAAAATCATTTCCGTCCAAACCGGGCTGACGCCACAGGGAATCGACCTCGGCAGCAACAAAATGCCGGTCATTGCCAAACCCAAAATTGCGATGTTGATGGGCCGCGGGACGAGCACTTACGAGTGCGGTGAAATCTGGCATGCCATTGATTTTCGATTGAGATATCCGGTTAGCCTGTTGCCTGTCAATCGAGTCCGACTGAGTCGATTGCGCGACTATGACAAATTGATTGTAACCAGCGGCAGTTATGATTCGGTGGCTGACGACATTCGAAAATGGGTCAGCGAAGGCGGTACGTTGATCGCCGTGGGGCGCGCTGCAGCGACTTTCGAAAAACTCGTCTCGGCGAAACCGAGTGAGAAGAAAGAAAGCAAACCCGCCGAGAAAAAAACTGCGGCCAAACCGGAGCCGATTCAAAAACCTTTTGCCAACGCCCGCAATGATCGCGCTCTCCAGTTGATTAGTGGTTCAATCTTGCAAGCACAAGTCGACGCAACACACCCGATTTGTTACGGCGTGACCACCAAAACGCTGCCCGTTTTTCGCAACCATACGTCGTCGCTGACACCATCAAAAAACGCGTATCAAAACCCGCTGGTGTATACCGATAATGTGCAGATGAGCGGTTACGTCTCAAAAGCCAATGTCAAAAAACTGCAGGGCAAAGCGAGCGCTGTCGTGCACTCGGTCGGTCGAGGCCGCATGATTTTGCTGTCGGACAACCCCAATTTTCGAGGTTTCTGGGAAGGAACACGGCGGATTTTTTACAACAGTCTATTTTTCGGCCAGTTGGCCGGCGGCTCGCGCGGTCGCGAGGAAAATATCGAAGAATAACGAAATCGCGACACTCCTATCATCTCCCAAAACGCTGGCATTGACGCTCAACGGTGGCGGTTTAGAATCGCACCCTTGAACCACCCGCCAAGCTTTGGGAGAAATCCATGTCGCGCCGGTTTGCAAACGAACTTTCGGACGGCGAATCCATCGATCAAGTTTTCATTGCATCGCAAAAGCAGCTTCGACCGAATCGTCAGGGCAATTTGTATATCCAAGTCCGCTTGAGCGATCGATCGGGTTCAATCACCGGCATGCTCTGGAACGCCAATGAAAAACTCAACGAGCTGTTTGACAACGGCGATTTTGTCAACGTCAAAGGGAAAGCACAGTTTTATAACAACGCGATGCAAATCATTATCCAGCGGATCGATCGTGTTGAACCGGAATCGGTCGATACGGGTGATTTCGAAACGCTGGGACGAACGGACATCGAATCCATGCTGACCCAGCTCGGCGAACATTTGCGAGCCATCAAAAATTACCATCTCCGCAACCTGGCCGAATGTTTCCTGATCGACGAAGAGTTCATGGACCAGTTTCAACGCGCCCCGGCGGGCATCAAAAACCATCATGCGTATAACGGCGGACTACTGCAACATACGCTTTCGATCATTGAAATGGCACAGTTTGTCGCACCGCGTTACGAGAAAATGGATGGTGATATTCTTGTGATGGGCGCCTTCGTTCACGACATCGGAAAGATCCAGGAACTGAGTTATGAACGAGACCTCGCGTATTCCGATTCAGGTCAATTGTTGGGACATTTGCAATTGGGAAACGATATTCTCGCCAAAAAAATCATTGAGGCCGAAAAACTTTCCGGTGAACCTTTCCCAGAAAATTTGGCGGTCGCCCTGAAACACATCATTTTGAGTCATCATGGACGCTACGAATTTGGCAGCCCAAAATTGCCGATGACGATCGAAGCCATGGCCATCCATTACATCGATACGCTGGACTCCCAAGTGAATTCGGCATTGCAAATCATTGCCGAAGATATCAACTCCGACAGCGCCTGGACAACTTACCAGCCAACCATGGACCGGAAAATATTTAAACCTTGATGTCGACCGGATCTATAACACTCACGGGAGGGTGAGGCTCCCGCCGAACCAAATCCTGTGAGCGGCAAGGCGCTCACATTTAATCAACACTGCCTAGCGCCTTGCCGCTCACAATGTGTCTGCGGACGACATTCGCCTAACAAAATTGGCCAGTGCCCGCCCTACCGTTTGACGCGAGCTGATTTGCCGGACAGCGTTTGCGAATCCTTCGATTCACTTTTGTTGGATGTTATCCAGATTGTTGTCGGCTACGGAAACGGGAGCGCGACTAAACACGAAAATCGGCTCGCAATCCGACAACTCTGGACCGGTTGGCGCCACCATCGCAACGTAGTCGCCTCCACTGACAAACTGCAATTTCATCCGACTTTTGTTGCGAGATCCGTCTTCTCGCGTAACATCTACTTCCAGTACCACGTTGTCGCCATCCTCTGAGATGATTTCCCAAGTCCCGGAAGCACGACTGACCGCGGTGCTGGATGTCACAGAATAGCTCAGTGTTCCGTCAGAATTAAAATCGACGTTGAGTTTCGTGGATTTATAGATTTGAGCGCTTTGTTCGAGGTATTGTGAAAACGCGGCATCCACCTGGCTTTTTTTAGTAGCCAGTTTACTTTCGTTGATTCCCGCCGTACCAATCCATTGACCCGTCAATCGACTATTGGTCGCCGATATCAAAACGGGTTGAACGTCATCGTCTCCATCAGCAACCGAATTGTTACTCGTGCATCCTTTGACAGTAAATCCGCTGATGATCAACACCGCCATAACCAGGGCCGCGATGCCAACCCAAGGGAGAGATAGTCGGCGGCGGCGACTCGAACTCCTGCGACGTCCCCATTGGCGACCGACGGACAACAAATTTCTAAATTTAAAACTTCTGCGTCTTCGTGCCATTGGCTGACCTCCTTGCCAGCACTGAATCAACGTTAAACTATTTTTTTCGCCGGAACATCATCTCTCGCTCCAACGCCACCAGGTTCGGCGGAATGAGAATGATGGAATCATTGCCAACCATGGTGACTTGGGTCTGAAAATGATCGCCTTTCAAAAAACAGGCCACCGTAATTTTCGTGGCGTCGTCACCCAATGATTCTTCGGAAATGATTTTCCAAGTCCCGGTGTGAGTTCCCTGAGGAACCATCGCAAAATCAGTTTGTGTTTCGAGCGTTCCGTTTGATTTGAAAATCAAAAACATCTTGCCGGCGCTTTTGCTGTCGCCGACACGATCTTCGAGCCAAGATGCGACCAAATCTGACGAATCAAAATCTTTTTCATCAGCAAATACAATTTTGGCCGCCGCCTGCGCTGCTTCTTCTGACGTTTCAATCTCCCAGGTCCCGACCAATTTCGAAGAACTTCCGCCGCAACCCGCCAACAGCAACAGAAGTAACAATACGAACGAATTTCGAAAACCTGATTTCACTGAAAATACCATGGGAATTTGGCTCGTTGGTTATAGACAACCTCGATTCCGCCTACAACGGCATCCTGTCCGCCTCAACACCAGCTGATAGCAAAAATCGATAGCAGTTAAAAGTTTACGGATAATAACGATTTTAATGAATCGGCAAAGTTTTACAGCCGATAACAACCAAAGTTATTCACGTTAATGCGCGTGATCATTTGCACGAAATTGATTGGGGTGGCTTTCCATGTTCAAGTACATGATGCTTTGTGCCGTAGCTGCAATGGCGGCGATGATGACCGGCTGCTGTGGCGGACCGATTGGTTTTGCAACCGGCCCCGGCTCCCATTGCAATTATTGCGACGGCGCACCAACTGGACCACAAATTTATCGTGGACCGATCGCTCGGCTGGCTGCAGCCCATAAACGAACGGTTTGTGGTAACGGTTGTGGAGAAGTCTATTACGGAGAATGGCTGAGCAACCCACCTGATTGCTGCGATCCATGTGACAACGCGCAACAATGTACGCCACCGATCGTTCCTCAATGTGGTTTCTTTTACCGACTCTTCCGAGGACTTTACGGCGTCCGTCTTCCGCAGGATGACTGCTGCGAAGAAGAATGTATCGAAGACTGCGGATCTTGTGACAGCTGTGGCGGCGGCGAAGTGATCCACGAAGGACCAGACTGTTCAAGTTGTGCAGGTGGATCTCGAGGGAACATTCCATTTAATACCAAACCGGTTCACCGATCTCCCTACACTCACCCGGCAGCAAGCGATCGTTCGAAAAGCATCCGTCGCTAGCAAGTAGGGCCGGTTCCCACCGGCCGTTTGTTTGATTGGCCGGTAGGGATTGATTGGCCGGTGGGAACCGGCCCTATGATGAATCGTCTGGATTGTCGATTGGGTGCCACTGGCCTCGGCCAGTGATTGCATTTTCCTTGGCATAAAACACTTCGATTCAATTCAGTTCATGACGTTGTCGTGGTTTGTGCCCCATGCACTGGCAAAGCCAGTGGCACCCGACGCGCGATCAAACCACTCGAAACTATGAAGGAAACCTCCGTCGAGCAAAAATTGAAACATTCTCAAGTTTTCGTTTCATTCACCGCCGGAGGTTTCCATGTACCACGT
>JANQLU010000103.1 GCA_028280445.1 Pirellulaceae bacterium
GACCTAAAACATGGCGAGAAAAGACGAAAGATAAGAAGATTGAGAAAATTCTCGCTCTGGTGGAATAGCAATTAATGGTTGCGGCACTAGCCGCCGGTATATGAGGTTTACCGGCGGCTAGCGCCTCGCCGCTCACATTGATCAACACGACCTGGCTGTTTATTTTGCTATCATTGCATCCCAAACTTCTTGGCGCTTCTCTTTGCCTAGATAGCAATCTTCATACAAAAGTTTATTCGTTACAAAAAATTTGAGTGGTTTACCACACAGCTTTTCTGCCAATTTTCGCTGAGCGTCAGGGAGCTGCTTGAAATTCTCACGAGTTTGTTTCGCGACCATTGTTTGAATTGCAAGATTCAGTTTTCGTGTTTCTTCTTTGAGAGCTTGCCTCAGTTTGTGCTTTTCTTCTCGGCTGGCCTTCGCCTCAGCTAACAGACGTTCGTCTCCTAGGTAAGCCAAAACTGACTTGTCTGATTTCAAACACTGACGGATTAATTCGTGCACTCGTTTTTTTTGATGGGGCAACAGAATTTTCATTTTCCGTTTATGGTGCTGTGCATAGTTTTCTTTAAGCTTCGCTTTGTAGGTATCCACATCCAATTTATCCAAGATAGTCCTGTAAGTTTTTGGGCCGACTTGAAACTCCTCGCCTTTTGGTTTCGGAATGGAGCGATAGGCCCGATAACAATCTTTCAGGATTTCAATGTGGTTTTCATGTTGTTCATCGAGCCATTCAATTTCAGAAACGACAAGTTTGTTGACCAACAGCCACGACCAATTTCTGTAGTATTTTTTGCCCATCTCTTTCTCGAACAAGAGTTTGTCGATATTTATTGAACACCGGAAAAAGTAATCCTTCCTGACCATCGGAATCAAATGAACTGGTGCTTGATTGCCAACCAGCTTGAGCAGATTGGATCGCGTTTCGTCAGACAACACACTCAAGACTCGTCCTCTGTGTTGTTTAACGGCATCGTTCAATTGCCGATCAAAATTCACTCGGGCAGTATTGCGCAAGTAATCAATGAAAGCCTTTTGGGTTGACAAATCCAAATCCATTGCCTCAGTAAACTCTTTGCTTTTAAGATAGTAAAACGGCCAATGGCTGGCATAATAGGCTTGAATCAAGATTTGTCGGAGTCGGGTTTTTTGATCGTCATTCAATACATCCAGCATTGCTGCATATTGCTTTTTCTGAAGCTTTCCGCATAGCTGCGCATATTCAATTTCAGCATCAGATAGCACATTCATTTTTTCTACATCGTTTGTATCCTGAACGATTTCGTGTTTTGGTTCTTCCAGTTTATTGATCTGCTCAGTAAAAGAACGGTGTATTTCCTTGAGCTTTTTCATCTGATTTTTTTTGATCTCAAAAATCTGATCCGCTTTTCTGTGGATTAGAAACTCTGGCAAGCTCACTCCCATTCTCCATTTGAAGTGAGCACGACTGAAATTGGTTGGCCGCTGTGCGGTCAGAATGTTTCCGCAGCAAAAAAGGAGAACGCAAAAAATGGAAGGCAGAAATTTTGTATTCATCAAAAAACTCTGTTAAAAAACCAAAATACAATATAACAACAAACACTGGACGCTTCTCACCAGCCCTTCAAAGTAGAAGGGGTGGATCCGTCAGGTTTTTCCAACAATGGAATCTCAATTTCAGTCTGAGCTCCAGCCATGTCAGACCCTTCTTCGCTCACCCAACTGCCATCCTTGAAATACTGCCGGACAACTTTATAAACTGCTTGATTGCCATCTTCAATTTCCCAAGTGTGAGTGAAAACTCGAATCCCTCGACGTACTGAGCCAGTAGATTTAAATACCTTCACAAACTTCTCATTACCATCTTTATCCCTGTAGGTTACCTTGTAGCGAAATTTTGGTGTTAAGCCATATTTTGCTTTCACGGCAGCACTGAATTCTGGAATGGGAGTTTCAAACACAAACGATGCCGCAACTTTCGCTTTCGTTACTTTCATTGCACCATCCTCGACAAATTTCAAAACGAAACACCGGTCTTGGCGAAGTTCGGTGTACGATTTGAAACGAGCATCGAAGCAATGCAATTCGCCTTCGTCCATATTGTTGAGTGGTCCGCCAGTTCGGTTAGCAATTAACCACAGCTTCCCTTTCAGTTCGTCTACAACCTTGCTCCTGAAACTGATTTCCCCGGGAAGTTTATTAACAGGACTCAGCATGATAGAAGCCAGTGATTCAAAATAAAATATTTTGCCCCCTTCTTTCTTTTCTCCATAGGTTGCAGCCGCATAAAACTTGTCGACTGCCGTTTGGTTGTAGTGTTCTCTTACGGCAAGTATCTGATACTTGCCTGCAATTTTTAGTTTTCCAGCATCAAATGAACCATCATCTTTTTTGACGGGTGACACATTTATTGCAGTCGCAATTACTTCCCAGTCCTCAGGATCAATGGGTTTTACTTTTTGAGCAATCGCTGAGGTCGGCTGATACGCCAATAGCAGTACAAACAAAAACAACAATGCGGGGCGGTACATTTTATTCCTTACAAAAAGAGATGAGAAACAAACAGATAGTGTCAAGGATTCACTCAAGAGAAGCCTTGGCAAAAAAGTGTCGCCACTTCCCAAGGCTCAACGATGAATTTTCCGCAACCAGCCATGGTGCAACCAATCAAGGTTGCTCCTTGATCAAAGGTCTCTAAAAAGCGAGAAGGCTTTTTCGGGAGGATGGACAATCTTCGCGCGGGTCTGAGTCACACAATAGTTTCGTAGATTAGATTTCATGAGGGGCACCAGAAGGGAAATAATTAGCGATGGGTTCAGCAATTCTCCAATTGAATTGACTGATACTTCGATTGTACCGTCGCCAATTTGAAAAAAGCAAACCAAGAAGCGACTTGCAATCTTGTTCCGGTGGCTTCTCGCAAAATTGATGTTCATAATGTGGAGATGAGTTGGAATTCTAATTCGCTGTCTTTCGTTTTCACTTTTGGTTGTTGGTGATTTTCTAAAACTAAATGAACGCAAAATTAATTTTTTCGCATCATTAATTCTGATCGTCGTCGGCGCGTTGGGTGTTTATGTTACATCCAACAAGCTCGAAACGATGCGAAGAATTCGTGGTGACGAACCTGGAGCGATTTCCAAAGAACACATCATTACCGACAAACGCATTATGAGTCACAGAGCGCATTGGGTGGCGTGGTCTGACAAAAGCATCATGCTGCCGGGGAATCATCGTAATTGCTTGTCAGGCGACCTTTGGACCAAATACGACATCGGGGACCAAATTGAAATCGTTTATGTGCCGGGTGACAGTAAGCCCTAGCATCGAGACGGCATTTTTGCCAACGACGATAATTTTAGGTTTGATTACATTCTGTTGATCATTGAGTATGTGTTGATCGCGGTTGCAATGATCGCCGCTTTTTTTTCGCTCAAGTCAATATTCAAGCCATTGAAAATTCCGTCTTCGATCACGCTCACCGAATCCGAATACTGGCTCGACGGCGGTACGATGGTTTTGTGTGCGATCACTGAGACTGGCGATGAATGTCACATTCAACTGAATCAGCGTGAATTTGACACATACATTGATCCCGGTCGTTTGTATTTCAACGGCCGACCAGTAGCCGTTCGGTCCGATGATGAATTGCAAATCGTCAACTTGCTCAAAAATGCGATGGTCGCGCCTGAAATTAATCAGCCCGCCTCTCCAGATGATCGCGTTTCCGACAAAGCCGTGACCTTGGGCGACGATATCAAAGAACTCATGAGTCTTTCACCCGAAGAAAATCTTCGCAAAATTCGCGACGACATGATCGCATTCGTTGAATCCGACGAATATATTCACATTGCCAAAAACGGGATTGCAAAACTCAAATAACGTTCCAGGGCGAGGCTTCCGCCGAGCCAATACAATGTCCGTGGCACATCCACAAACAGCGAGAAAAACCAACAGAGACGGCGAGTTGGGTTCCAATTTATTTCCATATTGTGAACATCAATCTTCAATTAAAAGACGTTGGAACAAGAATGCAATTTCTTAATTTGCTTTTCAAATTGTCGGCGGTAGAATCGAAGTAACAGTCAATTCAATTGGAAATTGGCCGAACCCATCGCTACTTATTTTCCCTTCTGATCCTGTCTTGAAATCTAATCTACTCAACCATTGTATGTTGCTAGTTCTCGGAATCTCGACATATACCTTGGTTACAAAGAATTCTTAGTTGAGCCTGGAGTCAGTGGCAACACTGTTTGCGGATGATGCAGCCCCAGAAAGGGGAAGTCCCAGGTAGTGGTAACACGCGTACGAACAAACGACTTTTCTAGTGTTGATGGCGTTGGTGTTAGACCAATCAAACCCATTCAACTTAAAACGGGGGATTCACAAACATGTTCTTTGAGCGAACGAGATTTTTGAATATTACTACTATCGCTATCTTGGCTTTTCTCATTTGCGGATGCTCGGGGCGTCCAAAGAAAGAAAAATCAAAACAGGAGTCATCCAAGCCTCAAGCAAATGCAGGCAACACCACGATTGATTTGCCTCCCAAGATGCAAAACGCAAGCAAAAATCAAAACGGGACAGGCGCTGGTACTCGGCAACGTGTGACTGCGCCATCAAACGAGAACGCATCGACACAGAAAATATCGTTTGCTGAAGGTGAAGTTTCGATCGAATTTCCGGCTAACGCAAAAATAAAAAAGCTTGGTGCTTCCACTTATGAAGTCAAAGCTCCAATTTGGAAAATTGGTGACTTGAGTTACTTTGTCGGTTGTGATACTGGGGGTATGAAGAATTTTCGAGCGAGGGCCGATGGAAATGAGCAAGTGGCGTTGGCAAAGGTGGATGAAGTTTTTCGCAAGGTCGAACCGAAGTTGGCTAATATGAAAGTGATTTCCAAAAACAAATTCTCCTTCAACGGTTACCCTGCCATCGAATTTAAGATCCAGATAAAGTGGGGCGGACGTCACCCCGATACATTCAGGTTTGTACGAGTGTACGTCCTTGAAAACCAACTCCTAAATATCGTTGCTTCCGCAAAATCACTCAAAATAATCGAGTCCCAAGCCGTTAAAAAAGTGTTCGACTCCCTTCGAGTCAAATAGGAGATTCTGGCCAGGATATCGGAATGCCATATCATGCGAGAATGCTTGATTTCGGTCGAGACTGAATTTCGGTTGGTGGCGGGTCAACGGTTATTTCCACCTGGCTCGGTATTCGGTTGGTAAACATCCAATATATCTACGAAATACCTGGTTGAGTCGGCGCGTTTCGACGAATCCGGTTTTCAAAGCGATTTGTTTGATCAGTAAATCGGAGTCGACCAGCAATCGTGATGCAATTTCAATTCGGATTTTTGAAATCAACTCGTTGACGGTTAGTCCCAATTCCGATTTTACTTTGCGCTCGATGGTTCTCCGCGACAAATTGATGGAGGTTGCTAAATCATTAACGCCGATGGGACGCGTGTAAATGGTCTGAATCACTTCGATAATTTCAGCGACTTGTTGGTCGCCGACAATAAACGATGCCGTCGAGTCGCGCGGAATCAAGCCTTTGGGCTCGATCAGTTTTTTTTGTTCCGACGGCGGTTTGCCGGCAATCATTTGTAACAATGACTCACAGGCCGTTTTGCCGACATTCTCGAATCCCAGGTCAATCGCGGTTAGCGTGGGTGGGCGACTGGTACAAAGATAGGGAGACGATTCCGTACAAACAATGCCGATGTCGCGCGGCACATCGATGCCAGTTTCGAAACACTCGTTTAGCAGATAATGAGCGAGCACGTCACGGTTGATAAACAATCCAACCGGGAACTCCAGCGTACCGATCCAACTAGCCAGTTTTTCCCGAAACGAATGCCAATACTGTTTCTCGCGATGTGCCGTCCAATTGACAAGTAACTTGTAAGTGCATTTTAGTCGGCGTTCTTCCAATTCCTGGATGAAGCCAACGTTCATTTCCTCTTGAGATTTGTCACGCGTATACCCGAGAATTCCAAAGTTTTTGTAACCTCTGGAAATCAGATGTTCTGCCGCCAGACGCCCGCACTGAATGTAATCTGGAATAATGGTGGGCAACGAATTAATCCATTGCGAATTGTGAAGAACATTGACGAGTGGGCAGCATTTTTTGCGAGTCGCATTTTTTTTTGTCCAGCTTGCTCTGACGATGGCTCCGTCATAATCACTGGCCGCCAGTTCGTGCGGTTGAATAAACGGGTTTAATACGACATCGATATCGCGCTGCATCGCAACTTGCTGAATTCCCCGATAAACGTCGGCGTAATTTCGAAACGGTGTCGCGATGTCCAAGCCGACAATTATTCGTGGTTTTGAATTCTTGCGAGGATTCGTATTCATTTTTTGAATCATCCGATCCTTGGGAACGTTTTCATGGTGACGCAAAATTGTACCAAGATGACGCAATGTGGCAGCGACGCGTTCCCGATCCATGGCAATAATTTAATGCAGTTGGTTGGGATAATTTGCCACTGCCCCGGTTAGTTGTTCCAGCCAACTTCCCTCCGATTTAAAAAATCCATGGAGATCTACAATGAATCAATACTTGTTATCTGTGTCCAGCGATGTGCTCATGGGTGCAGTTGTGGTTTCAGTTTTGTTAACACCTGCGACCGAAAAACAGGCAGCGTTTGCCAAACGACTGGGTGGCCCGGGGTTTCACGAAATTCAAGAGTCGAAAAAAACAGGTTTGCAATTTGTATTCGACGATATGGCAACGATTGACGAGGTGATTCGTCGCAACAAAGTGATAGTCGGCCGATATCGGTTTGAGAAATCAGGGGACGGCTATGTCGTCGGGCGACTCCATCATCCCAATATGAATTATTCTCCCGAACAACGTTTCATATCGGGCGGCTTGAAAATAAAGTTCCCCAAAGATCGGATCGATCCGAAAATTTATCGGGGAACAATTGTCGTGCGTGCTACCGGCAAAAATGATTTGTATGAAGTCATTGCCTTCCAAACCGGTCGAGTTACCAACAAAGATCTGTTTTTGCCAAGTGACAAAGATGGAAGATTTGTGAGTTTCATGCGACAGATTTTCAGTTCTAAAAAGCACCGCTATGAAAAACTGGTTGACGAATTGATCGAGGAGTTGGGATCTGAAGATCAACAAACCGTATTTCAATCAATGTACATGCTGACATTACTGAGATCCGATGCAAAAGCGGCGATCAAACCGCTTCAGCAAATCATCAACAAGAATCAAAAAGAACCGATTCGAACGGCCCGAGCGATCACGACACTCAAAGTAATCGGTGGCGAAACCGCAACGAAAGCGGTTGTCGAAAAAGCGATTCCGGTTTTGATCAAAGGGATTCGTTCATCCAACTTTCGAGAACGATCAGAATCTCTATTGGCTTGCGAAAAACTTGGTTCACAATTCAAAGGTGTCATTCAACCGATCGTTGACACGATGTCTGATTTTGTCAGCAAGCTGGAGACAAACGAAAAAAAAGACGACAAGCTGATGGTGTTTTCCGTTGTGTCGATGATCAGGACTTTGGGTGCCATCGATCGCAACGATGCGCGCGTCGTCGCGGCCATCAAACCGTTGTTGAAAAGCAAGACGACACCGATTCACGAGGCCGCCCGATCTGTCATCAACAAAAAGTGAATGAATCTTCATGCCGTTTGGAATGATGATTGCCTAAAAATCCGCACGGGTGCCACTGGCCTTTGCCAGTGCTGAAAGTACCGAACGCCCCGCAACAACGTCATGAATTGAATTTGATCTCAGTGTTTGATGCTAAGGGAAACTGCAATCACTGGCTGGGGCCAGTGCTGAGGGTACCGAGCGACCCGCAACAACGTCATGAATTGAATTTGATCTCAGTGTTTGATGCTAAGGGAAACTGCAATCACTGGCTAGGGCCAGTGCCACCCAATCGCCGAGGCTGTTAAGTGTTGTGGCAGACGAACAAAGCGACCAACGTTGCCGCGAATCTTCGATCGTTGACTGAGCTAGCGCCCAGGATCTTTCGTAAAATCTTTGCGTTGTTTAAACGTGCCGCGTTTGGCTTTGATTTTGATAGTTTCGTGAGTGTGGTCGTAAAACAGATTCCAATACAATTTGCCAACGCCTTGTTCAAAACGATCGTTGACTCCGGGTACAAACCAACGAGACCACTTGTTACCCTTGAACCATCGAACACGATACATCAACAATTCCTGATGTTGATCGGCGTCCGCCAACCGGCGCCAGTGTTGGGTGCGGAGCGGGCCTGAACGTTTGATTTCGAATGCAGCTGATTTTTTGACCCGCTGCAAAATTTTGTCATCCAATTCCAAAACTTCTTCGATTTTGGTTTTCCGGCGTTTCTTCATCCATTCGGCCAGGATAGCAGCCGTTGCGTTGTCCGGTTCCGGACCCAATTTTTGTTTGACCATGTTGGATACATAGTTGGATGGAGACTCTACCAGTTTTTTGAGAACTCCTTCGGCTCGCGGGTTGGTATCGAAATCCAGTTGACTCAAAATTCGCGCGAATGCCCGTTTGCTGCGAATTTTCCGCTCAAGCGAATTTTCGTTTTTTCCATCAACCAATTCCTGGGCCAATTTGGGAAGGGATTTGTCGGCGGCTTCGATCAACAATCGCGTCGCACGTTCACGTTTTTTGTAACTGGTGTCATTCAGTTGATCGATCCAGCCGGCAATCTGTGCGTCCGTCGCGTTCTCAACATCTTGAGTCTGACCATAGCTAAAACTGCCTGCAATCAAAAATATCAAAACAGTACTCGTTATCGTTTGCACTTTTTTCCTCATGTTCCTTGGGTGACGAACGTTTTGACGAGTCGCCATTGAATTTCGTTCCGAATTGCTGGTTTCAAAAAATAATTGCACCTAAAATGTGTCAAATAGTAGGGGCCTTGGCGGATGAATTTGATGCCACAAAAGGGCATTTCTTGTCCTTTGCATTCAAAAAATGCGATGGCATCCATTTCATAATTCTGTCTGGGCGACAGCGAAACCGTTTGTTTACGAACTGAAAACTGGTCGAACAACCATGTCCGAAAAAGAAAAACGACCCAATGATCGTGATTTATTGTTAGGTGCCCTGGCGCTTCAAAATGATCTGGCCAACGAACAGCAATTAATCCGGGCCAGCCAGCAGGCACAAAATGATACTGACAGATCGTTTACTGATGTGCTATATCGAGTTGCCGGGTTAGATGAAAAATCGATGGCCGCGCTACAACATTTGGCGGATGCGAAAGTGGCCAAACAAGGCGGAGATACCAACGGCACGTTAATGAAAACGATCGACAGTGTTCCGCAAGCCAAGAATTTTCTAGCAAACTTTGGCCCGCTGCAGGAATCAGAATTGGCATCGTCGACGGCGTCTCAAGAAACCGTGTCGGGTGAATTACCGGTTTCCGATCGCTACGATCTCCAAACCGTTCACGGCCGCGGTGGCCTGGGACAGATTTGGCGCGCCCACGATCGGTTCATGTCTCGCGAAGTGGCGGTTAAAGAGATTTTGCCAAGTGCTGCAGAGATTCCCGAGGTTACGTCTCGATTCATGCGCGAGGCAAAAATCACTGGCCAACTGGAACACCCAGGCATTGTTCCGGTTTACGACGTCGGCCGATTACCGGATGAAGACCAACCTTTTTACGCGATGCGATTCATCGAGGGCGAGACGTTGGACGATCGTATCCGAAAATATCATCAAATCGAAAAACGTTCCGAAGAGTCGTCATTGCAACTTCGTGAATTGCTCGCGGCATTTGTCGGCATTTGCAATGCGGTGGCATATGCACATCACAAACGTGTGCTGCACCGCGATTTAAAACCGCAAAATATTATTCTCGGAAAATTCGGTGAGGTCAGCGTGCTCGATTGGGGGCTTGCTCGCTTGATGGATAGTGACGACGAAGAAGAGAAAAATCAGTCGGTTGTCGATCACCAGCAAATGGAAAAAACTGCGGCCGGTGCCGTCATGGGAACACCGGCATTCATGTCGCCCGAGCAAGCTCAGGGAAATCAGGCAGAACTGGGAGAGCAGACGGACGTTTATGCCTTGGGAGCAATCCTGTATCAGATTTTGACGGGCGAGCCACCATTTGTCGCCAGAAAATACGAGGACCTAGTCCAACAGATCTGCGAACAGGCGCCAACTCCACCGCGTGAAGAAGATACAACGATCGCGGCTCCATTATCAGCGATTTGCTTAAAAGCGATCGAGAAAAAACCGGCCGATCGATATCAATCAGCGGCGGATTTAGCCGAAGATATCAACCGCTACCTGGCTGACGAAAAAGTACTGGCTTATCAAGAATCGACAATCGAACTTGCCCGTCGCTGGATGCGTCGCCACCGTACATTGGTGACCAGTGCTGCGGCAACGATGGTTGTCGCCATCATCGGTTTAACAACCACGGCGATTCTGTTGAATTCCGCTCGGAATCGTGAAGTCATTGCGAAACAAAAAATTGCTTCTCAAAAATCGGCCATCGAGTTAGCCAACGAAAGCCTGGGCAGGGTCAACGCAGATCTTGAAACGACCAATGGTCAGCTCGAAAAAGCGAACAATGATCTGGTAACCGCAAATCAAAAAGTCGAGAGAAGTCTCAAAGATGCCCGCGACGCCATCGACCAGTGGTACACCCTCGTCGCAGAAAACAAGGAGTTGAAAACTTCTCCTCGCTCATCGGCGTTTCGACAACAGCTGCTCCGTCGGGCCGGAGACTACTATGAAAAATTCCTCAGCGAACTTCCGGAAAGCGAAACGTTGCAGCTCAGCGCCGCCCAATCTCAGTTGCGTCTGGCGATTATCAAACTTGAACTCCAGCCGGGCCTGGCGGCGCTTCCTTATTTTGAGAAAGCGGAAAAGACCTATGTCTCACTGGTCAAAAACAACCCCGAAGATCGCGATCTGAAAATGGCGTTGGCCGGAGTTTTGAATGATAAATCGGCAGCCTACTATCAAGTCAACCAGTTCCAGACGGCGCTGGATTCACTGGGCGAAGTCGAAAAAATCTACGGACAACTCATACGGGAATCTGCTGAAGATCGCCAGTTGCAGAGAAAAATGGCAACGGTTGTTTCCAATCGAGCCGAGATTTATTTGAAACTGAACAAACTCTCCGAATGCATCAAATCGTTTTCCGCGGCGATCGACGTGTACCAGCAGTTGATTGAAGCGGATTTTGAAACCATGATTTCGACTCGAGAACTCGGCAAATGTTACTACCGCCGTGCCGCTGCTCATTTAAAACAACAAAGCGTCGCTGCTGCACTTCAGGATTTTATTGCCTCAAAAAAAATTCGTGAAGAGCTGTTGGAACTCGATCCCAACGACCCAGGCTTTCGCGCGGACATGCTGAGCATGTCGTTTGATTACGGCAACTTGTTGCTTCAGACCAGTAAATATGCTGAAGCTGAAAAAACTTTCGGCGACGCCGTGAAATTGGCCGAAGGGTTGTCTGCAGATTATCCAGACGTTCCCGATTACTATTTTTCGCTGGCAAACGCTCATGGCAATCTCGCCCGGTCACAGTCCATCCAGAAAAAACTCGATCCTTGCCTGAAGTCGTTCGGTAAAGCGTTGGAAGTTTCTAGCGAACTTGTCAAACAACATCCCGATGTCCCAACCTATCTGGCGCAAAAAGCCAATCTTGCGATCAACTTTGGAATTGCCTTGGCCCAGATCGGCAAAACGGATGATGCGATTAAACAATTTCAAAACGCGACGGAAACTTATGTGGATCTGACAAAGCGGTTTCCTGACATGCAATCTTATGCGCGAGTGCTGCTCAATACACGATCCAATCTCGCGGCAATGTACTTGAGGAAAAATGATCTGAAAAAATCTGATGAAATCACGACGGAGTTGATCGCCGATGCTCAACGATTTGTAAAACGCTGGCCCAATGCTCCAGATCTCAAAATGTCGCTTGCCGCAGTTTATTCGAATCGCGCTGCAACTCGTTCGCAAACTGAAAAACGTGATCAGGCAAAATCTGATTTTGATGCTGCACTGAAAATTCGCGAACAGCTGTCGACGGAATATCCCGACAACCTGGAATATCTCAGGGATCTGGCCGAATCATACAACAACTACGGAATTTATCTGACTTACATCCGTAACACTGACGCAGCCCGCAAGCTGCTCGAAAAAGCAGTTGCTACTCGAAAACAGATTGCTCAAAAAAATAAGATTTTCGTTGGTGCCGCGACGGATGTTGCCGTATCAACGTTTGCGCTCGGGCAATCGTACATGCATGACCAGCCGGAAAAAGCGGAGCAGATATTCAGTGATTCGATTGTGCAATTGACCGCTTGCATCAAACGAGCGCCGCGGTTTAATCGCGCACAAAAATATTTGATGCTTTCGGCGCAATCGCGTGCCTGGGTTCGCATGTATCAAAAAAAATACAAGCAGGCGATCGCCGACCTGGAACAATTGCTGCATATCGAAACGCCGCGAATCAAGCATGAAACGCGCGCCAGCTTGGCGTATCTTTACGCTAAAGCCGGGCAACGTGAAAAATCCAATGAAACACTCGACCAATGCCGATTGAATTTGGTCATCGCCACGCAATCACAATTGGATTATGCAGCAACTTTTGCGCTGCGTCATGCCGCTGTTCTCGGTGACGATTCCATTGCTGCCGAAGAACGCGAGAAACAAGCGGCAAAGTACCTAAAGCGTTGTATCGCAGGGTTGAAAATCGCTTTAGCCAACCCCGATATTACTTCGCATGCAACGTGGGCCTCGATCGCCAAAAGCGAGGATTTTCAGTCTGTCGTTGGGACGGAGGAGTTCAAGCAGCTTGCGGAGAAGAAGTAATCCATGCCGTGCTCGTATCAACCGTAGGGCCGGCTCCCACCGGCCAATCCAACAAACCGGCCGGTAGGAACCGGCCCTACTTGATTTCGCTAGCAATGAATTTCCCTTGAAGCTGCTGCCGTGTTTCTGTAAAAGCTTGCAGGTTCTAAATCGTGTTGCTGAATGGCAACATGAAAACCGATGCGAGTTTTGCTCCAACCCCCTCAGTCGAGGATTCGAATGTTCAAGCCGTTATTGACCAGTTTCGTTGTGGCGTTGCTGTTTAGTCAGGTTGTTAACGCACAATCAGGTTCGCAAAAATTTCCATTGACTGCGACCATTACCGCTTCGCGGGCGTTGGTGCGCAGTGGACCTGCCAAAGTTCACTACGCGACGGATCGTTTGGCAAAAGGAACGAAAGTTCAAGTTTATCGATTGGATCCTGATGGCTGGTGCGCGATTCGGCCACCCAAACGCAGCTTTAGTATTGTTCCGTCATCGGCAATCGAACAAACTGATTCCGATTTAGGGATTGTCCGAGAAAACAAAACGCCGGCTTGGGTTGGTACTTTGTTGGGCTCGGTTCGCAAGCCGATGCAACAGGTTCAATTGCGGCGAAATGAGCGCGTTGAAATTTTAGGGATGATCGAAACTCCTGCCGGGCCTAACGAAAAACAGGCTTGGTTTCAAATCAAACCGCCGTCAGGTGAATATCGCTGGATTCACATCGATCACTTGGATGCGGCTGATCGCCGTTTGATCAAAATTGCTGCTGGAGAAATTGACCCCAACCAAAATTCGCGGATTGTCCGTGGCGGAACGCGGACCGGTCGCAATGATGTTCGCCAAGTGAGCCACACCACGATTTCAACATCCGACGAACGTGTGACTCAAGACCAAGACCGGAAAAGACGTCGTCAACCGAGCATTCCAACACAACCCATTGATAACACGTCAACGCAACCGATTCGAACAGCTTCGAACAATTACTCCAATCAGATACCGACATCCGAGCCGCAAACGACAGGGTGGCGCCCCGCGCGAAAGCCATTGCGACAAATTGTTGACACAGCGGGAATCAACAACGATTCACTCCACAACTCCAACACGAGCTACATCGGAAACTCAGTACCGACTCAACCAATTACGTCTCGGGCATTGTCGCAGTCGACGCCACCGACGGGTTTGATTCCCGTTGGCGGTTCGTCAACGTCAAACTCCGATGAGCTTCGCGCATTGGATGTCGCTCTCAGTACTGAAATGTTGAAACAGCCTAGCCAATGGAATTTGTCATCCATCAAACAGCGAGCGCTCAGCATCCGAAATTCGACGGTCAATGCAAATCATCGCGACCATGCATCGCGTATTCTCAACAAAATCACCAACTGTGAACGGTTGGCACAAAACGGCCAAAATTCAGCGTTGGCCAATCAACAGCGGTCAGCCACTGGTTCAGACAATTCCAGTGAGATGGCACAGCGATACGACGCTTTTGGCGTCTTGCAAGAACTGGTTCGTGACGGTGGACTGGGGCAAACCACGTACGTATTACAAAACAGTGCAGGGAAAATCACGCATCACATCAAAGGCGTCCCTGGTTTGAACCTCCACCGATATCTCAAAAAAAGGATCGGCATCATCGGTCAACGCGGATTCAATCGGGAATTGAATCTCCAACACGTTACGGCGCAGCGAATTATCGATTTTGAAACAATCAGACGATAGACTTTTGTTTTAACTATCGATTTCGAATCAACACGGATTTCATCTGCCGTTTGTCGTTGTTGTCGCCCGACGAAATCGTGCGTCGAACTCCGGGCAGTTTGCGAGCAGGTTCTGAGAATTGTGGATTCTGAGCGACGCGAGTTGAATGTTGCGCGCCGGAGTGTTGATATCTCGAATCGTAATTTGGATGAGTTCGTTGGGTTTGCTGGAGATTTACACCATTGGATTTGGCGTAAACGGCACCTGCGATTTCAATAAACCGTTGACGAACCGGATAGGAAACACCTTTTAACCGCTGGGCCAATCGTTGAACACCAGTTCCGTTGGTTTCCGTTGTTCTCGAAAGGTTTTCCAGAAACTTCATTGATTCGACAAAATTGTGATCCGCTGTTGAGCCAACGAGCGGGTGCACGGTTTTGGCGACGACGCTGGCGGCCATGTTGTCAATCTTTAAAAAGATGTCCAAACGATTCTTGGAGTAGGTTTTGCCATCTCGAGCTACGAAATAATCCGTTTTCAAAATGACAACACAACGGCCTTTGACAGGTCGCAATAGCATGGCACCATCATAACTGCCTTCGCAATAGTAAACGTGGATGCCTGCCGAACCGTACACGAGATCTGCACGCGAAGTTGTGCCGACACCATCGTTTGTCGCCAGTAAAAAATCAGAAATGCGTTTGGTCGACATTTTAGTCACGCCCATGATTTGCCAGATGTTGACAACGATCTCGGGATAACGCACCAAAAACGTTTGCAGATCTGGATCGGCTTGAATCGTGGTAACGGGCAGACGTCGATAGATGCTCGGCGAATTCATAACAGAAGACAATTTTTTTTGCGCCTGCTTGGTCAGTTTGTGCATCGGAATGCTGCGAATGGCTGTTAAGCGATCGGCGCGAGACGTCGACCCGCGCATGTTTTCAGATTGCGCATGAGCGTTCGTTGCATTGAGTACGAGGACAAACAGGGTAATAACTGACAGGAACGGTAATTGACAGAACCACCGGTGTAATCGACGAGCCGGTCCCGCATTGCGGATTCGGTGAAAATTGTTCATTGAAGACAGACCTAAAATGGACAATGGCCCCCCGGCCATTCAAGGTTTTGCGCAAACCCGTTGCGTTGCAACAAAAAAAAGCTTTTTCGGAAACCAAATACTCGACTTCTGCAATTGAGTTACCAATTGCGCGGGTCCTGTCGCGCATTTCGATTTCCGAAATCGCTTAGAATTTGCATCGACTACTGCTCATCAAAACTCGCTATTTTTTTATTTGCTAAAGTTGTGACCGAGCAATTTTGTGAAACTAGAAGGTTTTGATAACTTGCGACGCCTGTTCGAACGTCAAACGATGCGCGCAAAAAAAGTGCATTCAAAAAACTGAATGCATAGTTGGTTTGAGTTATTTGCTGGTGGGTGATTGGGTCTAGGTCGGTTTGATTAAATTGGAAAGAGGCAGGTTTTAGTGAGCGGCAAGGCGCTAGCCGCCGGTATTTGAGGGTTCACCGGCGGCTAGCGCCTTGCCGCTCACATTTGATTCAAAGCAGAAAATTCGTCTGATACTGCGGGCTATGATTTCTACGCTTTTGCGATCAAGCGTTATCTCGTGCAACGTTCAAGAAATTCCAGCCCGAGGCAAACCAGCCGTCGCCAAACGGTTTTGACCAACGACATTCGGCAATAATGCGAGTTGCCTCATCCTCGAGGCTATGGATTTTGATGATGGCAATTCCGCCTTCGATGAAATTCAAATCACTGACAATGCCAACGCCCATTTCAGAGATGTTGCGTGTAAATCCACGAACCACGATATCTTCATCGTTGCGAAGCGATACGGTAACAGGGCGAACCAACGGATTTCGATGAGCGCTGCGGCGTTCGCGGGTCGTGAGCTGTGTTTCCTCTTTGATCAACTGACGAACAATTCTATTGATCACAGGATCACGATGTGTTTGGGCATCGACTGGCATCGACTTCTCCTGATATTCAAACTTTTTTTGACTATCAAAAGATAATACGCCGTACGAAAACCGCCACATTGTGGTCTCAGGATTGCTACATCAAGTTGAACTTGATATTTGCGTTGTTCCGATTGTGACAATCCTGAGACCTGGCAGAACCGCTTTCAAAAAAAGCGGCTCAAAAATCAGTCAACGGAGACCAGTCGAATAATGACCGCAGTTTTGACACCACCGACAGACGACATACTCAAAATAACGGGGTGATCCAGAGGCACAGCGATATCGCTTCGGATTTCGGATTTCTCAAGATTGCTGCCCGAATCGCTTTTGAATTTGACGGCCATCTGGATTTCCGATTTGACAATGTAGGTCCCTTCGTCGTTCAAAACGACTTGTCCCGTACCGCTGATGCCGAAATCCTGTTTGTTGGAACTGGTGCTGGAATTGCTAAAGCTGCCATTTTTTGAACCAGTGGCCATCGGGTCAGCGGCTCGGATTCGCGAGACAAACTGGGCAGCCACCAGTGGTTTTTGCATGGAGAGCAACCCTTTTTGCGAAGCACGTTGGAGTGGTCGTGCGATGGCGTCCGTCAGTGGAGAAAGCAATTTTATCTGGTCCGCGTTAACTTTGGCGGCATCGACAACAAACGAAACGGACATCAGGATTTCGTTTTTCGATTTTTTTTCCTGCTTGTTTTTCATCGCGTTTTCTCGTGCAGCCATGTCCAACTGTTGCACTAATTTCTTGGCGACCGTCGTCGATCTGGCATCTCCAAACAGGTAGATTTGTCCCAAGCGTGGATTGTGGCGAATTGTTAGTTTGCCACTCTTGGGGAAAATCGCTGACAAGATATCGCCAACGGTTCTGGCATCCGCGTGTTGGAGTGTCCCAATTTCGAGATTCTGCTCAACTCCCATTTGAGCTTTAAAGTCGATTGACTTGATGACTTCGCTAATCCGCTCGTGATCTTTCTTGGTACCGAAAATCAGAAGCCCGTTCTTGTTGGTCAATGGTCGACAGACAAAAATGCGAGAAAATGCGGCACGACTCAATGGATGCAATATCTCTGACGCGGAATTGGCATCGAGAAAATTCAACAAGTAAATCTTTACAGAACCTTCATCGATCTTCCGGGTCACGTTGGAATTTTCGGTTGCCTTTTTGACTTGTGCCACACAAAAATTTTGTGACAGCACTAATGTAGTCACGATGGCCAATGAAAAAAATAGTTTTTGACTGCTTAACATTTGATTACCTTTCCTGGTTAATGTTAATTGAACGGTTCATTTTTGAACGGCTCGTTTTCAATTGGAGTTGGAAGAACCTGGTAAACCGTAAACTCGGAATCCTTGTTCAATGGCTTGCCCATCGTGTCGCCGCGAAATTTAACTTTGGCGACGGGCAATTCGGGCGTTTTATTTTCGGGCGGACGATTTTCGATTTTTGAATTGCTGAACGCTTCTCGATGCTTCGGTTGAATCTGGAGCAGAACACCGATCATGCTCAACGAAATCAAAACCCCGGCAGCCAGTCCTGATAGTGACAACCATCGAGAACGGGACGTCGGTTTGTTTTTTGCAATCCGCGGAGCTGGCGGTTGCTCAGCGGAAAACACCGGCAATTCGATTTGATTCCATGCCGATGCAATTTTTTTATCGAGTTGCTGCAGCGCAGCGACTTCTTCACGACAAAACTCACATGTCGCGAGGTGTTGCTCGACCATGAGCACTTGAGAAGCATCCAGCAATTGATCCACGTATTCCTCAAGTCGTTGTCCAGGGCATTGGTCTTGCATTTTGTTCACCGGTTTAGCATGGAGGACGGATTTTCAAATTTTTCACGCATTTTTTTTCGGGCCAAACTCAATTGTGTTTTGACATTGTTGAGATTGGTTTCCAGCAATTCTGCAATTTCCGGAATTGAAAATTCCTCAACGGCACGCAAGTACAAAATTTGGCGTTGTCGTTCAGGCAATTCACAAAAATAATTCAACACACGTTCTATTTCTTCGCGTTGTTCCAACGTCAATGACGGGTTCAACGATTTGGTAATCTGGTTGTCAAGCAACGGATGGTGTTCGGGTCTGCGTGAATTCCGGCGGCAGATATCGCGCCAAGCGTTCAACGTAATCGCGAACAACCAGGTTTTGACATGGGTCAATTGATCAAACTGTTTTTTGCTGCGCAAGGCGCGCATCAACGTCTCCTGCGCAAGGTCTTGCGCAGATTCGAAGTCACCGGTTAAACTCAATGCGAATCGAAATAACGGTTTCGAATATTTTTCCAGTTCAACGGTCAAACCGAACCGCCGTTTTTAAAAACAGTTTTCTCATCAAGGTTAAACGCCTGTTGTGGCAAAAGGTTAATTGGGAATTGCACTCCGCTCACAAAAATTTTGATAAATCCACAAAACGCCGTATTTTGCGGGTGTTTTTTTGCGATAACCCACCGCCTCTGGCGAATAGTAGATTGCGTTTTGTGCGATCATCGCAGGCCGAATCTCTGGCCAAAATCGAATCTTACGAGCACGACGCGCCAGCGAGTGGTTTTGCGCGGTCGAACCACTCGCTGGTGCGTCGTGCTTGTATCACTCGCAAAACGCTCAAACTCTCCGGCTTTGTTCCTTTCGGGGGAAAAATCACCTAAAATGAGGAGTGAAATTCAATAATCCAATGGAATGTCGATGGACTCGCTAGGTACCCATTTGTTGGCGGATTTGTGGGATTGTGTGGAGTTGGATCCGGAAAACTACGAGCGGATCATTCGCCACGCAATCGCTGAATCTGGTGCAACTCTAATCAGTTTTCAACAGCACGAATTTCAGCCACACGGCTACACGGCTGTCGCTTTGTTGGCGGAAAGCCATCTGTCGATTCATACCTGGCCGGAAAAAAAATTCGTCGCCATCGACTATTTTACTTGCGGCGATCGAGCACCCTGTGAAACGGCTTTGGAAATATTTGTGCGACAACTCCGTCCGGAAAATGTCCAATCTGTCATGGTCGAGCGCGGACGTCGTCACCAAGTTTGGCAGTCCATCGACCAGCAGTCCGTCGATCCACGGTCCGACCGTGCACCGATTTCTTTCACCAAAACGGATTGACGGTCACCATGAACAAGCCTGTTTGTCCAAATTGTAGTAGTGAAGTCGAAGTTACCACTCGCTCGGCAATTGTCAAACAGTGTGCCTATTGTGAAAGTGCGCTGGTCGTCAACGAACAAGCCATTCGGTTACTTGGTGATGCAGCATTGTTGACCGACACCCCGTCTTGCCTGGCGGTGGGGTGGCCCGCGACGGTCAAAGGTAAAGAGGTATTTGTCCGCGGCCGAATCCAATATCAATATCCAGCCGGTGTCTGGGACGAGTGGTGGGTCGAATACGACGATGGTGAAACAGCCTGGATCAGCCAGGACGAAGGGCGCTATATGCTCGAACATCGCGTGACGACGGAGGTTGATGTAAAAGCGGTCCGCGATCTCAAACCAGGTGATACTTTTCGAATCTCCGGACATACGTTATGGGTCCAGGAACGCAATGTCGCGCTCGTTGCCGGTTATCAAGGCGAATTGCCGTTTGCGATTTCACCCGACGAGGAAATGTTGTACTTCGATCTGACGGACAACAAATTCAAAGCGACGATCGAAGTTTTTGCAGATGATGAAATCAACATCTTTTTTGGCGAACATCTGAGCCACCACGACCTGCGGGGCGTCGATCCGGACGACATCGAACAATTTGGTGATCGAATCAAACGCATCTATCACCAGCCGGCGTTGAACGAACCGCAAGTGTATCGCGTTGCCGATACGGTAGCGGCCCGCGCCATTAATTGTCCCAGTTGTGGCGGCAGCGTGACAATCAACGGTGCTCAGGCCGCGATGATCACCTGTACTTTCTGCGGTGAATACCTCGATGTGACGGTCTCCGATACAGTTCGATTGCTCAAGCAGAAATTGGCCAAGCAGCAACATTTTTGTATCCCGACGGGCTCGACCTGCCATTTCCGCGGCGTCGATTACACCGTGCTCGGTCGCATCCAATATGTTCAGTATGACGAAGGGACGTATTACTGGACGGCAGTACAGATGTATAACCCGGAACGTGGGTATGCGTTCTTGGAAGAAGAAAATGGTCACTGGTTATTTTTCGCTCCGTTGACTCACACGATTCTCATCGATCCGCGTTATCGAACGGCCAAGCAGGGGATTTCTTATTACGGTCAATCGTACGTCGTGTTCGAACGTGGAAATTGCCAGGTTTGCTATGTCGAAGGGGAGTTGAGTTGGGTGGCCCGAGTTGGCGATACGCTCGAGTTCCTGGATGCAATCCGTCCGCCTTATATGTTGAGTGCCGAATGGTCGGATACTGAAATGGAATGGAGCCTGGGCAATTACGTCGAGCCAGCGGAAATCCAGGCTGCGTTTGGCGATCAAATTCATTCCATGCCACGCCGCACGGGCATTGCTCCCGCACAACCGTTCAAACGTTCCAGAAATCAACGCTGGGCGATGTGGGCGGGATTGGCGTTCGCCGCGTTGTTTTTCTGTTTGTGGGCAGCCAATTTTGTTTGGCCTGGCAAAACCATATTGCCGCCGACAGCGATTCCGGCAAGTGCGTATCGGTCACCCGAAGGGTTCGTGACTAACGAATTCGAAATTCCGTCCGGTTCGCACATTTGTAAAATCACAACGGAGTGCAACGGGCTGAGTAACCAATGGGTCGCCGTCGGTTTCGCATTTGTCGACGATAATGACCAAGTGTTGCTCGATACGGATGCCGAGGTTGAATATTATTCCGGAACGGAAGGGGGAGAAAGTTGGTCCGAAGGGTCGAAACGCGATTACAAACTGGTCCGTTTGACGGGACCTAAAAAATATCGCCTACATGTGTTTGGCCAATCCGGCAGTTGGTCGCGGGCCGGCGGCGATCGCACCGATCCTGAACCTCCGTCGAATGCGGCTACGGGCAAACTGGCCGCCCAATTTAATGCTGGCAAAACGACACCGAGGCATTACAGCGGTAAATCAATTACCATATCGTTGCAGCGCGGTGTCGGGATTGCCCGCTACTATTTCTTTGCCGCAATCATTGCGCTAATTTATCCCGTGATCGAGTTGATTCGTACTATCAGTTTTTCCACACAGAAATGGTCCGATGACTAAACCTTCAAAACCAACCAAACCATCACCTGGCCAACCGAAACAGGGCCTGCCGTTTATTGCATTTGGCTTTATCGGTTTTTTGTCCGCGATCACCGTGCTGACTTTCACTTTGTCATCGACAGGCATGTTGCTCAACGGACCGAACAGCAAGGATCAGATTTCGCTGCGGGATGTCAGTAACCGCAGGTCACATTTTTTTAATCATTACTGGGCGGGAAAATAACGAATCCGTTCCCACAACATACCCATTGAATCAGGAGAATATCGCGTGTTATTGGAAGCCAAAGATTTCCACGAAATGCTGCTAACGGTAATTTACAGCGGCATTGGGATTATCGTATTTACGGTCTTTTTTCTCATTATTCTGAAGGTCGCGCCGTTTCCCGTTATCAAAGAAATCGAAGAAGATCAGAATGTCGCGCTGGCGATTCTGATCGGCTCGGCCATCATTGGTTTATCGATCATCATTGCCTCAGCGATTTTCAGCTGACATGTCAACGGACAATTCCAACATCATCGATGACAACCCGTCTGATTCTGTTGAACCATCCAGTCGTGCGCGGCGGCTGATTTTGCTGATGACCATTTTTGTCGTTGGTGGTTGCGGCCTGTTTTATGAATTGATCACCGGCGCCGTTGCCAGTTACTTGATGGGCGATACGGTGGTGCAGTATTCGCTGGTCATCGGCACATTTCTGGCCGCCATGGGATTGGGAGCTTTTGTTACCCAGTGGTTCCACGAACGACTTTTGGAGATCTTTTTGTACGTCCAGGTCTTGGTCGGATTCTTGGGTGGATTGTCATCGTTGATCCTGTTTTACGCTTTTGCTCAGCACGCCAATATTACGATCTTTGTCGTCGGTATCACGGGTGTTTGCGGTTTACTGGTGGGAACTGAAATTCCGTTGGTGCTGCGAATTTTGAGAGACAATTCAACTTTGCGCGTCAACGTGGCGCACGTATTCACGTTGGATTATTTGGGTGCCTTGATCGCGAGTATCGGGTTTCCGTTTTTGATTCTTCCTCATTTGGGCCTGGTGCGGTCCGCCATTTTTGTCGGCATGATCAACACCGCCGTGAGCGCAATTGGTTGTGTGCTGTTTTGGAAAACCATCACGGGCAAAACAACATTGATTTTGTCCAGTGCAGTTGGGCTGGCGATATTGTTGACACTGTTTATCGTGGCGCCGTCAGCAACGCGGTGGATCGAAGACAAGATGTACCAGGACGAAGTTATTCTGGCCCAAAACAGCCAATACCAACGTATCGTGGTGACGCGTTGGCAAAATGACTATCGACTGTATCTAAATGGTCACTTGCAATTTTCGACAGCCGATGAATATCGCTATCACGAATCGCTTATCTTACCGGCACTGGCCAGTACCCGCGCCAAGCGCGTATTGGTCTTGGGTGGCGGAGACGGATTTGCATTGAAACAGATTTTGGCGGATCCCCAGGTGGAACATATCGATCTGGTAGATATCGATCCGGCGGTTACCGAAATTTTTTCGAACAACCCGACTTTTCGTAAGCTCAACGGCGGCAGCCTGCATGATGCACGCGTTCACATTACTCATCAGGACGCGATGGAGTATTTGAGAACACGCGATCGGTCGAGCAAATTGTACGATGTGATCGTGATGGATTTGCCCGATCCGAGTAACACACAACTCAATAAGTTGTACAGCAGCGCTTTTTTCAAAATGGCACTGCTACGCCTGAATGAACAAGGCACGATCGTGACTCAGGCAACCAGTCCGTTTTACGCCCGCAACGCTTATTGGTGTATTGCTCACACGATCGCCCAGTCCGAAGCGGAAATTGTGGCCAAACGTTCTGGGAATGCGGTTGCCGACGTCAGCCAGCTTCGCGGCCATTTGATTCCGTATCACGTACATGTTCCCAGTTTCGGCGATTGGGGGTTTGTCATGTATTCACGCAACTCCAATCGCGATCAGATCACCAGCCGACTTCGCACCAATGTCCAATTTCTAGACGGACCGCAATTCCGCGCCGCGTGTCATTTTCCAGCCGACAGCGCCCGCATTGCCACCGGAATCAACCGGCTCGAAGACCCCATTTTGGTCAAGTATCACAACGGCGACTGGAAAAAATGGAGCGAGTGATCGGAATCGTTGTAGGCCGGTTCCCACCGGCCAATTCCAACAAAACGGCCGGTATTACGATCCAAGGAGAGAGTCTATATCTCTAGCGCTGTCCAGCACACGGTGTATTTCTATACGGTCTTCCACCACACGGTAGAACAAAACCCACCGTTGGACAGTCGTTGAACGATAGTTTCCGGGGAACTCAGGGCGTACTTGACCCATCTCTGGAAAAGAGCAAATTTTTTCGCACCGCTCCCAGATTTTTTGCACGACTTTTTTGGCGGTTTGTGGGCGGTGTTCAGCGATATAGTCAAGAACGCCATCGAGATCCGCTGCGGCAAGCGGAGTAAAAAAGAGTTTAAGCATTCTCGTCTGCAGATGCCTCAATTTCGTCAGCACGCATTGTTAAGCGATCAAATACTTCGTCACCGGAAACCAATTGTCCGCCATCCGCCTGATTGATTCCAGCATTGACATCGTCGCGAAGTTTTTCGCGTCTTCTTAACAGTCCGATGGCTTCGTTGATTGCGTCAGACTCTGAAGCGAACTCGCCACGTGCGAGAAGTTGATTGATAAATTTCTGATTGTCTGGCGAAAGAGTGCTCATGTCGAAATTATATCATGTTCTCGTGAGTTTTGGCTAATCACAATGATCGCGCACGACCACATAATGAATTCACATCCAAATCTTGTTTATCCTGTAAATCCTGTCTGAACTTGACAGTAGTCATAGGGCCGGTTCCCACCGGCCAATCTAACAAAACGACCGGTGGGAGCTGGCCCTACTTTCTTGGCTACGCCAATTTATTGAGGCGGCGGGTTGTCCACTCGAGGGCCAGGGCAAGTGTGATCAACACTAGCAGCCAGATCATGATGCGGCGAGTGAATTCCTGGCTTGGGGTGCCTGGCAGAAAGGTGATTTGGTCCTGAGGGCCGGCAAGTTGATAGATTGATTCGGGGTCTTGCGGGTTGGCGTCCAATTCGGCCATGCCGAGAAAATATTGGCCGTTGGTTTTGTCCGCGAATTCTTTGAGCAGCGCATCGTTACGTTGCGGTCGAGCTTTTTCTAAATCTGGAATTTTCGCTTCGACATTGGTCACCAGGACGTCGCCTTCGGCGCTATCGGGAACGGGCAGGCTGATTCGAAAATCTCCGTCGGCCAAGGCGCTAAACTGGCCGGTAAAGGTACCTGCGCGAACCGAGTCCTTGGCCGCTTTGAGTGACAACGGTTCAGTTGATCCGTCTGGTTTTTTGACAATCGCCGTAACTTCGTTTTGCATCAACGGCTGGTCTTGTGCGTCGCGGAGGATCGCGCGGATCACGACTTGATCGCCGACCCAGCATTGTTGTTTTTCCGCCAGCAGCACGCCGCGGTTGGAGTCGCGTAACAAACGCCCTTGGCTCACCCAACGAATAATTTGTGTGTAGTAGTCGACAAAGAATTTGACATCGATATTGCGGACGCGCCACATTTCACCACTGGCTTGAAAGAAGACGCGGCCCGAGCCGTAATACTGCGTGGCAATATAAATCGGCAACTCGTCGTCGATCGCCGTCTCTGGATCTGAAAATCGCCCCAAGACATCAGCACCGGCTTTCTGTTCGTTAACGGCGTAATATCCAAAAATGCCTTCGAACGAATCCCAGTTTTCCTGACTTTCGCCTGCCGATTCACCAAGCCACAAAAAATTGGCCGCACGCCCTTCGCGCGTGAATTGAATCGGAAACGGTTGTTCGCCGCCGAAACGGCCAAGTTTCAAAGTCGGAGAAGCTTGGGAGAAAAATGAAACGGGATAAAGTCGTCGCACCAGATCGATGGCTGAATCACCACGCGGGCGACGTGTCCATTCTGGAGTGAACACCGGGCCAGCGATGACCAACAATCCGCCCGCCTGTTCAGCGACCCATTTTTCCAACAATTGCGCCTGCTGTTCCGTTAATTCGCGCCAATCCGGATCAAACGCGACGATGCAGTCGTATTCGTACATCTCTTCGCGAGTGGCGGGGAAGTCGGCCAGCAAATCATCAGACTCTTGATCGGCGCCTTCCTGAGCACTTTGCAGCCAGACCGACAGAAAGACGGTTTCGTCGCGGAACAACTGGTTGCGCAAGAACCGAAACTCACGAGTCGGACCGCCGGCCATCAGCAGCACTTTTGTTTTTCGTTCGATGATTTCAACGACGGTGGAACGTTCGTTGTCACGCGGATCGAGATCCTGCTTCAAAGCTTCGACGCGCAACGTATATCGTCGCTTGCCCTGTTCCTCTCGGGAAAGTTCAAATTCGACCGGTGACAATTGTCCGTCGGCCGGCAAACGCAACTGCGATTCAGCTTCGATTTCTTCAGCTTCTTTGCCTTGTTCGTCGGTAGAGACCAGTTTCAGATTTACGGTTTGTCCCGCCAACCCAACCGCTTGCACGACACCTTTAATTTTGAATTTGTCGCCCGGGAACACACGCGGCTGTGCTTGCAAATCGTCTACGCGAACGTTTTTAGGTTGTTTGGCGCTGCCGATGCCAATGGTGTAAATCGGGATGTTTGCGTCGGCGCTGGCTGCAATAGCGCGAGTTGCTGGTGAATTGTCGTTGTCGCGACCGTCGGTGATCAGGATGATTCCTGCCATTGGGCCGCCACGTTCTTTGTTGACAATGTACTGAACCGCTTGTCCCAATCGCGTTGCGGTTCCGCGTGGATTCAATTCTTTTTTCCAATCGACAACGGTTTTTTGAGTGTTGTCTTCGGAGTTTTCGTCGGTGTTGGTCGCTGGCCGAGATGCTGCAAATTCTGAGGTGACCGTTTCAGGTTCTTTCATCGAGAGAATCGAAAGCAGCCCGTAATCACTTGCGGCACAATGTGCGAAACCGATCGTGGCAACGGCACACAACAACGTCAACAAACTGGCCGCCAGTGTCCAACTGGCGAGAGTCGGCATGTTGCGCATGCGGACGACAAAGTAAATGACGCCAATCACGATCGACAGGCCCAGGATTCCCAGTCCGACCAAGCCGATTTGCCTGGCAAGTTCGAATTCCGATTTCGATTGAGCGTTGAGTTGTGCATCACGATTCACAGGTTTCTCTTCATCCTGTGTTTTAGGAAAAGTCGCGATGACTTCGGGTTGCGGTTTTTCGTCGAATCGATAGACCGTGACATCGTGTTCGGTTCGCAATTCGTTGATGATTTTGTTGTTGCCGATCGTCTTGATAACTTCGTCGATGCGACGATTGGGATTCGGTTGGCCGGAATCATCTGGGTCGCGCAATCCCATACTCAAACTGGTATCGACCAAAACACTCATTCGCGAGGTTTTCACGACGCGTGTCTCGGAGCGTTTTTCCGGATTGAGGATAAACAGCACCAATGCTACGAAAGCGATGATCCGCAGCGCCGACAGCAGGAATGTTAAACCGCTGGGCAGTTCACGAGAATCGGCGCGATACATCATCACGATGTAACCGATCAAAACCAGTCCTACCAGAATGATCAGCAACAGGTGCCACCATTGTGTTAACGGCACCATCGGCATCAGTTCGTAGAACGTGCGTATTTCGTTTTGTGCAAGGATCGCGATTGGATTCATGCGCGGGCCGTTTGTCGTTTGGGGTGATAACTACAGGAATAAGCCAGGATTTGTTCGACGAGCAAAATCAGGATCAAAACAATCAAGAGAAATTTGCTCAATGACGAAGCGGCATTTTGCTGCACGTCACTGCTAAACTGGTCCCAGCGGGAAATTTTCGCTTTCGAAGCTTCGAACTGTTTGGATATTTTCTGCCGCGTCATGATATCCAGTTTGCTTTCATTGGTATCCACATTGAGTGCGTAGCGGCGTGATTCAAAAGTGTTTCCGTCACTAGTTAGCCAGGCTTCGTAGACACCGGGGCGACTGACTTCGGATTGCAAATCGACGGACGCACCTCCGAGACTGGCCAACATTTTCTCGGTTGCTGCATCGGAGCGAGCGTCTTTGTTGAAAACCAGCCGGGTATCGGGATCATTGCCAGGTGTCGTAAACGTAACTCGGGGTTGAAACGACTCGCCATCAAAATCTACTTTGACGGTTTGCCCAACGGATTGTTTCGATTTGGAATACGCACCGGCGGCCAACCAGTCTTCCATGATCAACATGGTTGGTGGGAAAGTTCCATTGCGGGGCCAGTTGTTCCAAAGCGGCCCGACGGTGGTCGTGACCAGGACGACTTTACCATTGCCAAAATTTTTGGTGGCGATCAAAGGCCAGTTTTTGTCACCGCGAACGGTGGCTGCGACTTCAACACCATCAGGTTTTTTGGCAGTCCATCCCAGTGGTGGTCGAACAATTTCTTTGACCTGCACGAGATCTAAAGGTGAATTTTTCATTCCAAAAACCGGTGCGAAAAACGGGTGGTTTTCAGGCACGATGTCGGCCACTCGCTCTTCGAGCAGTTCGGGAATTTGCAATGTTTTTTCCAACGGCATGGGCAACAGCCCCTGGCCATCGCGATGCAATTGGTCGTTATAAAACGAAAGGTTGCAATAAGGCCCCATGAACACAGCCAATCCGCCGCCCGCTGTGACAAACGATTCCAGATTTTTGACAGCCGTTTCATCCAACCGGTCGACATCGAGTAAATAGATCACATCGAATTGAGTCAAAGTATCCAGCGATGTGTCGCGCAAATAATCTTTGGCTTGAATTTCAGGTGCGATCCCGGTCAGACCGCCAGGATTAATGGAACGATTCAAAAATTTTGCGTTTTGCTGTGTTTCGTTGTCGATGACCAGCACGCGCGCCGATGGTTGGAATTCAACAATCGACCAGGCAACGTTGTCAGAAACGACGGGGTCTTTTTCCAATTTTGCTGTAATCACTTGCGGGCCGGTTTCGGTAAAGAAAACGGGAAAACTACGAGTTTCGGTTTCACCGGGTTTGATTTCCTCGATAAACACGGTGGGCAATTCCTCCGATTTACCGGTTGAATCTGCTGGCCGCGACGTGATCGATTCGTAAGCAACCGTGCTGACATCGACTTGAATTTTAGCGGCTGTTTTTGCACCAAAGTTTTTGACGGAAACTGTCATCATCAACGGTACGCCGGCAACCCGTACGTTGCCATCGGCTGACAGATCGGTGATCGCCAGATTGTCGACGTCATCGTTGACACATTGGATCAATTCGAGGGCTTTGGCTTCTTTGGAGAGCGCTTCGAGTTGTTGTTGGGCTTCCGGTTGATTGTCCCAATCTTTGTTGCGGAAATCGGAAACGACGTAGACCCAGGCGTTTTCGTTTTCCCGAGAGGCGATTAATTGTTCTGCTGTTTTTAAAGCGGCTATAGGACCGACGGACAATTGCGAACATTCCAGTTTTGAACGGACGTCTTCGAGGAGGTTGTCAAATTCGCTATCGACCAGGCGTCCATTGATGTCGGCCACGACTGACAGGAGTTCCGACTGTTGTTCGGCTGTCGCATTCGGGTCGACTTTGATGTCGGCTCGTGAAAATCGAAGCAGCGTAAATCGTTGATTTTGTTTGTTGCGGGTTCGTGCGGCGACCAAGGCAAGCACTTCGCGAGCCCGATCAAACGCAGCGGTTTGACTGGACTGGTCTTCCATCGAGAAACTGTCGTCCAACAGGACATAGTGATGTGTCGTCTTTGCGCCGAGAAATCGCGACAATGTATCGTTGTTGCAGCCGATTTGTCCGAGTGTGAACAACGCCAGCAACATCGCCGCAATTCGCGAAAGCAACAGCAACAATTGTTTGAGCCAGACCCAGTTGCGATGCTTCTTGTGGCTTTTCAACAGAAACTCCATCGCCGCCCATTTGACACGACGGTGTCGCATCATATTGATCAGATGGATCAGTATCGGTAGCAGAAACAGGCCTGCGGCCAATCCAAACCAAACTGCTGGCGAAGTTGTCAGGATATTTTGAAGCATGGGTTACTAACTAATTTCTATGATGCATTCCTAATCGGTTGCTGAGGAATTTTGCCAGGACAGCATCAAGCGAATCGCTGGTCCGCACCAACGCATAATCGCATGCATTTTTGGCACAGCCATGACGCATGTCGTCGAGGAATTCCGTGAGGGCTTCCAAGTAGCCTTCGCGAAGCGCCCGTGGATTACAGTTTAAATTGATATCCGATTCCAGATCCTCAAATCGGGTCGGCCCCGAAAACGGAAAATCGAGTTCATCATCATCCATGACATGAAAAACCAGCACATCATGTCCGCGCTGGCGAAGGAGTTTGAGTCCTTTCAGTGTGGTTTGCAAATCGGCAAACAGATCGGACACGATGATCATCATCCCCCGGCGAGGGAATGTTTCGGCGGCTTCGCTAAAGATCTCGTGCAAATTGGTTTTGTCGGCTGGTTGACTGACGTCGAGTGAATTGATCACCGACATGATGTGATTTTTTTTACTTCGCGTGGGGACCTTGTGTCGAATTTTTTCATCAAAGCTGACACAGCCGACGGCGTCCTGTTGTCGCAGAATCAAATACGCAAGCGACGCAGCGATCGTGCAACCATATTCGTATTTGCTCAAAGCGCCATTGCCGTAGAGCATGCTATTGGACACGTCTACCAACAGGTGACACCGCATATTCGTGTCTTCTTCGAATTGTTTTACGTAGAGGCGATCCTGCCGCGCCCAGACTTGCCAGTCGACATGCCGTAAATCGTCACCGGGAACATATTCGCGGTGTTGGAGAAATTCTACTGATTGGCCGAAATAAGGACTTCGGTGCATGCCCGAAAGAAAACCTTCGACAACGTGCCGTGCCCGAATTTCCAGCCTGGCGATTCGTTTGATCGCTTCAGGATGCAAAAATCTTTTGGAATCGGGCATCGTTCGTCAATTCGTCTTCTTTGGTTGGTGTGATTTTGAGCAAATGTTTGATGACATCGTCGGTTCGAATTCCGTCCGATTCGGCAGCAAAGTTAATAACCATTCGATGCCGCAAAACCGGATAAGCCAGAGCTGCGATATCGTCCGTCGAAACGTGGGTGCGACCATACAGAAGAGCACGGGCTTTTCCGCCAAGGATCAAAAATTGAACGGCACGCGGTCCCGCGCCCCACGAGACCATTTCTTGAACGTATTCCGGAACGCCTTGTCCGCCGATCCGAGTTTGCCGGACCAGGCTCAGAGCGTAACGAATCACGTGGTCAGAAATTGGAACATCGCGGACGACTTCCTGCAGCGCGATAATATCATCGCCGGTGAGAACCGGTTTGACGTCATCAGCCATTTTTTGAGTCGTTTTACGAGCGATTTCAAATTCCTCGTCGAACGTTGGATACTCGACGTAGATTTTGAACATAAATCGGTCTTGTTGGGCCTCGGGCAGCGGGTAAGTTCCTTCTTGCTCGATCGGGTTTTGCGTCGCCAAGACAAAAAATGGATCACTCAAAGGGTGGCGAACACGGCCGACGGTAACCTGGCGTTCCTGCATCGCTTCGAGGAGCGCGGCCTGGGTTTTGGGAGGTGTTCGGTTGATCTCGTCCGCCAGAATGACGCTGGAAAAAATCGGGCCTTCCATAAAGCGTCGTTCACGTGCGCCGGTAGATTTATTTTCCTCGATGATTTCCGTTCCGGTGATATCGGCTGGCATCAAGTCGGGAGTAAATTGAATGCGGCTAAAGCTGAGGTCGAGTGTTCGAGCCAATGTGCTGATCATCAATGTTTTCGCCAGGCCGGGAACACCTTCGAGCAGACAATGTCCACGGGCAAAGATTGAAATCAGGATTTGTTCGATCACATGTTCCTGGCCAACGATGATTTGTGAAAGCTCGCTGATAATTTTTTCGCGAGCTGATTTGAGACGATCAACAGCTTGATGGTCGAGATTGTTATTGGTCATTTAGGTCTCCGAGCCGTGGCGTATTGCTGCAGGCCATTCGAGTCAACAATAGTCGTTTTCCGTAGTTTAAAAGATGCAGTTGGGCTGCGAAAAATCAAGTCGATGCAAAAATCATATTCCGCTTTATTTCAGGATAATCAGGAGCGAATCTTAGAGGAATAGGTCAACGGCGGACCATCGTTGAGTTTACAAATCCCGGTTTATCGAACGTATTACTTGTTCTGGTTTTTGGGGGCGGATTTGGATTTTTTTGTTGGCGAGCTTTTCCCAGACTTCAATTTTTTTGGCGAATTGTCCTTGGTTTTGGTGCGGGACGGTTTCGCCTGCTTTTGAGCAGATTTTTTCTCTGTCTTGTTTTCAGCTCTTTTGAGCGCGTTTTGGGCATTTTTCAGGATATTGCCCAATTTGATTTTTTGGCCAGCCCCAACTTTTGCCTTCCCGGCTTTGTTATTTGTTTTCTTTGTGGACGGTTTGGGCTTGGGCTTCGGAAAAACTGTTTCGACCGTTCGATGGTAGTCGAATCGGGCGACAGGCGCCGGTGGCAATTCCGCTTGCTCGATTTGAACCGTCAGCTTTTTACGATCGGTGGCGACGACCAACTCTTGTTTGTCCGGAGCTTTTTTAATCGCAAAATGTTGCATCGAAGGTTGGCGGTCAGAGGCCAGGAATAACTCCCGACCTGTTCGTGTATCAATTCCAGCGATCTGCATTTGGCGGCCGCTGGACGAAATGCGTCCATTGGTCGATCGAACCATCACCAATCGAGCCAAGATCAAAATGGGCAGATCCGTTGGTTGATTTTTCAAGATACTGAAACTTTCAACTTCGACAGGTTTGGGCCAAATTGTTTTTCCCGATTTTCGGTCGATCATCTGCATGGCGCCTGAGAACAACACGATTGAGTAGTTGATCCCCTGGAAATAAACAGTTTTTTCACTTTTATAGGATGTTGGTGTTCTGTCAGAACGAACGGCCACGCGGAGGAAGTCTCCATGTGGGAATACTTCGACGCCGTAGCCTTTGGATTTGAATTTGCCCAATTGGCTCGTGACGGTTGTTTTGCCCGTTCGAATGTCAAACATTTCAAACTTGCCAGTTGGATCGACGACCGTTACCCATTGGTTGTTGAGCGTGTTGGCGTGACTTTTGCGCGGATATGTTTTTCGCCAGATTTCTTTTTTGTTTTGATAGTCGTAGCGGACCAGCGATTGGGTTTTGGCGTCGGAGTCCACGACAGTGTAGATTCCGCTGGCGTCAGTTCCGGCCCAATATTTTCCGATTTTTTTGTCGAGATCGGTTTCCAGAATCGCCGAACCATCGCGAAGTTTGAGAACGTGGACTTTTCTCGTTTTGCGTTCGACGACGGCCACACTGTCGTCACCGATGGAAATCGAGCAATCAGGTGGAAAATGGCTAGTTTTCCAACGCTGGGTTCCGGTCAACGGATCGATACAAATCAACTGGTTTTTATGCAAGTAACAAAAACCGTTGGAATGGATATTCGAGGTGCAACCAATCTGTTCCGATTTCTGATTGCTGATAAACCGGGTTGAGATATTGCCCCACGTTCTATCCGAATTTGTTTCGTTACGGAAATACAAAGCGTAGGAACTCGCTGGTGTGTTGGATGGTTTTGTACTGATATGCCAAAGTCGAGCTTTGTCGCCTTCGGAAATCCGGTGCAAGTCAAACGCCGCGATGTCGTATCCAAATACGACGACCAGCAAGTGATTTCGAATCAAGTAATTGGCGGCCACGTTGGATGTGTATTGCCGCGTTTGAATCGGAGCCATCGTCACTTTGGCGACTGTCTTGCCCGTGTTGTCCGTGATATTCACCATTTTGCGGTAGGCGACAAAACTGAATTTGTATTTGTCGCTGTAGCGCCCATCGGATTGAATGCAGTTCATCGGAGATTCGCGATCGTTGTAGCTCAATCGAACATTGTTATTCGACCAGTTATATTTCGCGCGACCGATATGCCACGGTGTTGCCGCCGATGATGGTTTCAACGTTTTTTTGAATTCACTGAGAAGTTGTTTACCAGTTTTACCTTGGTAGCAAACCGCATCGCCGTAGTCCCGGGCCAATTTTTCAAACCAGGACAATGCGAATTGTTGTTCCAGGGTTCGACTGGCAAGTTGCGTGTAGATTCCTTCGGCTTGAGCACGAATGTTTTCATCGGATGATCGGGCAAGCGATTCGATGGCGAATTCACAAGCCAAATATTGTTTCAACTCAAGGTGTTTTTTGGCATAAACGAGCAATTCGTTCTGGCTTAGGAACTCACTGCCGAGCATTCTGGTGAATTTGACAAACTGTCCCTGCGGAACACTTTCGATTCGTTGTTTGGCGTATTCGCGAATCGACGTTAACAATGTTTCACGTTGCTGGTCGGTGCTGGAGTTCAGGACTTTGTAGATTTGCGATTTGAACCACAGGTCAAACCGTTGATTCAACAAACTGCGTCGGGAGATCGCTAAAACTTCATTGCGACTGGTCGGCATTTTTTCCAAGTCGGGTGTTCGTTTTGCGAGATCAAAAATTTCCTCAAGCGCTTCGCTAAATTTTTTGACTTTGATCAATCCATCGACGCGGGCAGTTTGATAATTAGCGATACTGCGTTGCCGTAACTGTCGATCATATTTTTCGGCAGTCGCACTGGCGGCAACAAAATCGTTTTTCATGTAATCGATGATTAAATCCATCAACATCCGCTCGCGGGCACCTGATGGCGATTTCTTGTACGCTTGTTCGGCAATCTTGACCGCTTCGTCGAATTGTTTGTCGTGGGCCAACAGCTGG
Organism: Pirellulaceae bacterium; assembly: GCA_028280445.1. Classification (GTDB taxonomy): domain Bacteria; phylum Planctomycetota; class Planctomycetia; order Pirellulales; family Pirellulaceae; genus JANQLU01. The sequence goes on from JANQLU010000103.1 coordinate 34,391, forward strand.
GCACGCAGCAACTGTTGTTGTTCAGTCAATTGTTGTCCATCGGTAACGATCGATTCGAGTCGTTTGCGATTCGGTTGCACTTGAGGAAAGACGGAAATCATATCGACGCCATGCGAGATCACGTCGCCTTGGTAACAAATCAGATTGCCCAAGACGCGAACGGTTGGCCGCTTTTCAACGATGCTGCCGTCACTGAGTTTAATTTTTACGAGCTGCGATTCGGTGGTTGGCAAGAAATAGAAACCGTCATTGAAATAGCCGCGGCCACTGGCGCGTCCCGCTTTGTCCAAACTGGTTCGCCAAGCTTGTTTTCCCGTCTTGAGGCTCACGGCTTTCACATTTTTCTGGCCGACGAGATAGATATTTTCATTGTCAACGGTGGCCACATAGGCGGCGTCGCCGCGGGCAAACGATTTGACTTTCCCTCGCTCCGTCCATTTTGATTTTCCGGTCGTCAAATCGAGACAGTACAAATGATCCGATTGAATACTGGCCAAGACGACGACTCCATTGCTGATCGTGACCGTTTCATCGATCCAAGTGGTATTGAGTGCAATTGGCGGTTGAGGCGTATAGTAATTTCGGCGTTGCGGGAATTTGTTGACATATTCAAACCCCCACACGAGACTTTTCGTCGTCAAATCAACGGCAACGATGGCATTGGCTGTTGTTGGGCAAACCAGAATTCCATTGGAGTAGGATGGCGTTGCCGACATTAACTGCCGCCAACGGTTGCTGGCGATGGCACCGACTTGTTCACTGGTCGCCAATTGTTGACCCCAAATAAATTTGCCGGTATCCGAGTTCAACACGACCAGGCGAACTTCGCCTTGGGTTTCACAAATACAATACAACCGACCGTCGAGCGGCAACGGCGCTCCCAGGAAAAATGTATTGGCGAGTTTGGGTTCGTCCAATCCGGTTTCCCCGCCAACTTCCCATTTAAAAGCGCCTTCGCGTCCGATATCCGCGGCGCGTAAAATATTTGCCAACGAATCCTCTTGGCCACGTCTGCTGATTACGAATCCGTTACGATTGTTGCTGACGGGAATGATTTTTCGATCGATGAGAAATACATTTTTACCGTCGCTGGAAACTTGCCCGTACAGAGCGTCCATCCAGATTCGGTTTTTCAATTTTTGTTTGGCAATACTGGGGCTGCCAAATTTTTCGCCGTTATCTTCAAACGGCATATCGTCTGGAAAAACCCAGGTGCGTTTTCCGGTTCGAAAATCGACGCCGACCAATTTGTTGTCAGAGCGGAACAACAACGTGTCACCGACGGCAATCGGCTGCAGCATTGGGATGGACGACGCGTCGTTTTGAATCAATTCGGAATGTATTGACTGGATGATTTTTTCTTTGTCGGGATCGTTGACGGTGGGAACACGCCAACGTGGATAGCGCAGCGGAAATCCAGTTCCCGAACTTGCGTTACGCTGTGGATTGCCGCGATACATGATCCACTGTTCGACGGATTGCAATTCGGCCAGCGGGGAATTGCCGATCAATCGAGCGAGCCAGTCCAGGGGATCTTGGCCCACCTGAAACATATCAATTTGATTGCCGCCAAATCGGATGGTTGCACTTCGCTGATTTTTTTTCAATTCGTTGAGAACATTGATCGCACGTTTGTTGTCGCGACCGAGAACCCAACACATGGCCATCAAGACTGACGCCTCGGGGTCATGTTTCTTGCGAGCTTGTTCGTCGTCGACAATGCGTTGAAAAGCGAATGCCGCGGCAATCGGACGTCCTTGTTGCAAATGATGGTGTCCCAGCAACATCGTCGCCATGTATCCGGCTGGCGTATGAAAATAACGCTGAACGATGTCGGCCATTTTGGAATAGTCGGATTGTTGGATCGCTTCGTTGAGCAGTTGTTTTGATTCTGTGCCGTACCGCAACTCGTAACTTTCGCGGAATTTGTGAGGGATCGAGCCGAGCAACCGCTGTGCCTCACGGCGCAGACTGACCGCGCGTCCCGAATCACCATCGAGGTATCCTAAATAGTCTTGTGCTCCGGCAACGGCGAGTACTTCTCCCAGATAAGCTGCAGCTTCGGCGTATTCTTTTTTGGCAATTGCATCTTTGGCCCGTTTGATGGGTCGAGACAATTCTCGCGGCGCAGGTACAAACGCCTTTTGCGTCGGGTCGTTCTTGTTGCTCGACGAAGGTGATTTAATCAGTTGGCCTGTCGCTGTCGCCGAGAAACACAATGAAACACAGAGCGAGAGCTGAGCAAAAAGTCGCAATTTTTTGAACATCGTTTACCTGGTCGCACCAATGAAGCAGTGAGCCATCTCGTCGTTGGTTGAGACGACGGGAGATGATGGGAGTTCCTATTTACAATGATAACTCATTTGACCTGTGCAAAAAACGGATTTTGCGGGCATACGGTCAGCAGGCACACCGTTGTTTTCCGTGTTTTTGTGTAAAAAGACCGAAACTTTCTCGGTCCAGCAGTTGGAAAGATATTATTCGGATTCCGACCCCGGCATTGGACAGGGACGCATCTTACGAGCACGAAGCGGCGGGTGCCACTGGCTCAGCCAGTGATTCGTCGTCAACACGTAGTTTTTTTCGTCCAATCGAAACACTTCACGACCGACCTTGAATAATTTGATGACCACCAATCGACCAACAGCACTGGCAAAGCCCAATATTGTCCGGAAAAACTGCATGCACTTTGAACTATTTTGATTTTTAAGTGTACAGTACAGTAAACGGACTTTATTGGTTTGTG
>JANQLU010000133.1 GCA_028280445.1 Pirellulaceae bacterium
CCCCGTCGCATGGGTGACAACGTTTGAGGCTGCTCCCGTTGTCGCATCAAAGTCGGCCAGCTGGATTACACCGCTGGTGGTTCCATACGCTCCAATAATAAGCTGACCAGTTTCCATGTCGTAATCGATCATGGACCGATTGGCGTCAGCGACCCCTGGCAGCACGGTGGTGACCGGTGTGCTCGCAACGCCTGTGCTGCTGACTAGAAATGCGTGTAGCTGTTCGTCACCTACTTCGGTCGAAGTGACTGTCAACAACCAATAATCTTCGCCGTTGTTGTGTGGTGCGATACCGAGGGCTTCACCGTAGATGGTTCCACCATTGAGTGCCGTCGGCGGTGTTACTGTACCTGCAGCCACATCGACGATGGCAAAATTTACAACCCCCTGAATGTTTGCGGCGCTGCCGAAGATCAAGAAATCGTTTGTGATATCGCCACCCGGTAAAGGAATGATCAGCGCAGCTTCGACGGAGGATGGGTTGCCGCCCAAGCCGGTAGCGATGAGTTGGTGCGTCTGTCCGTTGAAGATCTGGTTGCCGTCGGTGTAGATCAGCAGTTCCCCAGTAATCGGATCCGTGTAGTTGGCCGTGCCTTCAAAGGCGTTTGTGCCAGCCTGCTCACCGGTGGTGATCAACTGTGCCGTTCCGGATGAGAAATCGATCAGGAATTGACTGTTCGAGGACCCTGACCACCACAACTGTTGAGTCTCCAAGCCAAAGGTTTGATAGGACTCAAAGAATCCTTCATTGACATCCAGAATACCGTCGTTGTCGTCATCGATATCATCGCGATCGATCACTCCGTCGGCATCGGTATCGATGTTGAGTGTAACGGTTGCTTGAGCGGTACCGCCGTTGCCATCGTCGATGATGTAATCAAAGGTATCGGTTGGGGAAAGACCAGCGGGCGCGATAACGTCTAAAGTACCATCGGCCAACAATGTAACTTGCGTGCCAGAAGCCAGAGTAATCGGCGTGCCAACAACCAACGAAATGTTCACACCTGAATCGGTCGGATCGATGATATGTGTGACTGTGAGCGAATCGCCATCTGGATCGCTATCGGCACCATTGCCATTGTCCGCCAAGACGTCGATGTTGGTCGTGTTACCTGGGACGACGGTCAACTCGTCATCGACCGCTACCGGAGGTGCGAGCAGGGCATGCCACTGGTTTGCTTTGAGAGTGTCTGTTTGCACTGCGCCGATTTGAGTCTCCAAATCCCAATCACCACCGAGCGCAGCTGCGCCGGTATCGTCGATCGAAGCAGCAACATCAGCTCCAGTGATACCAGCGAGCAATGTCGCGGCAGCAAGTCCCGCTTCGCCACCTGAAAAGTCACAGCCATAGATCAGAATATCGCCATCGCCCACAAGCGCAGCTCCAATCACCGTCAACTCATTCAGATGATCCCCTTGCATCGACTGGGCATCGAGCACTGCATTGCCTAAAAACAATTCTCCTTGTTTACCATGCGAGATGATATGAATTGCGTCGATCTCATTCAAATTTTGTAGGTGCTCAGCGATTTGCAACAAACCATCCTCGGCCGAGTTGATATAGAACACATCAGCGCGGTTGGTCACGGCAAGTTCTGCGACAAGTTTTTCATAGCCAGTCACGTTTTTGTCGACAAAAACGACTTCGCTTCGTTCATGTGGGTCGGCTTGTTGTGCCAAGTCGATCGCTGGATTGATCGCTACCTGGTCTTCTTGGGGTTGTTGTTCCAAAGGTTCTTGCAATTGCTGAAGATTTTCGAGCGAACCATCTGGTACTGCGTCGAATAGAATACGTGCTTCAAGTTGTTCGTGAAGAGAATTGTGTGTCATAGATCACCGGATAAGATTGTGTGGTGGATGTAGAAGAGGTGTGAAAAGGTGGGAGCGAGAAATTCGCTTGTCTGAAAAGTAGCATAAGAATTGGCCAGCGTGGCAAGCACTTTGTGGTCGCGCATCAATTTTTCATGTGGCAATGATTCGCCAAGTTAAGCAGGACCTGCACAGATCACAAAATACGCAGTTAGAATCTACGGACTGCACAGGTCATAACACTATGAAGCCGGGGAGTGCGTGTTTGCGCAAATAAGCAATGAGAGAAACCGCGCTGTAGCTTGATTGGATTTGCATGGATTACAAACCCGAAGGGGGCTAGCGAGTGGTTTGATGGCGAAACCACTCGCCAGCGAGGAAATTGCACGGCAGTGTAGATCACGAGCGCGAAACGTCATGAGGGTGACACTGGCCCCAGCCAGTGATTTGCACATTGACTCAAGGTTTTTCGTTCAATTGATTACTTTGACAACCACTATCCAACCACATCACTGGCGAAGCCAGTGGCACCCGATGCGCGGAAATTGCATTAAATAAAAATCACAACCCGAAGCGTGAGCGAGTGACCACGTTTCACCACACATCAGCGTGGCTATGGTCCCTCGCTCACGCTTCGGGTTAGGATTTAAGTAGGGCCGGTTCCCACCGGCCGGTTTGTCGGATTGGCCGGTGGGAACCGGCCCTACGCGGACTCGATTTTCCGTTTACTTTGTGTTAGCCGTCTGATGTTGAAACAACGAGCCAGTCGCCTTTTTGAGGTTCACTTGGGCGAGGTTGTAGGTGATTTGAGCCTGGAGGTATTCAAATTCTGCCCGTGACAAATCTTCCTGAGCTCGAAGAATGTTATCCAGCACCAGGTTTGTTGTGGTGTCGGCACGGGGAAGTCGTTCCCAACGTTTGACAAGTTGATTCAGTTGCATCTCTCGGGCTCGGACAACTCGTTCCTTGGATAGAAGTTCTCGTTGCGAAGTTTCAATTTCGCGAACAGCGACCTGAACCTCGAGTTTGACGGTATTCAATGTCACTTGATATTGATGTTGTAATTGATGCAATTCCATATTGCGACGTCTCGACCGCGCTCTAGCTGCACGGTTATGCAGTGGCACTTCAAATTGCAGGCCGACGGAGTATCCTGGCTCGCCCTGATTGAACTGATTTTGCCATGCCTGCCCCACATCACCTCTGGCTGCAAGACCAGCGACATAAGTACTGGTAATCAGATTCAACACGGGCATCAATTCGTGTTTGGCCATTCCGAACCGAATCGAAGCCGCCTTGATCTGCCGAATGGTCTGCTGGACTTCAGGGCGTTGTTGAATTGCTTCAGCCAGTGATAATTGCATGTCGACCGGGTAGATTTCGAATGATGGAGTGTCGACAGGGATCAGTTCAAATTCTTCGTATTCTCCAAACGACGGGCTGTTGACCAGGGTTCGTAAACGGGCCTCGGCGTTCTTGACGGCGGTCATGGCTCGGGCCAGATCGGATCGCCGGTCGGCAAGTGCTGCCTCGGCAGCTTGAATCTGACTTGCCGGTGCGTCTATCTTTCGCCGCAGCTTCAGCCGTTTGACAATCTCGTTGGCGCGTTCATATGTTCGCAGCTTTTGATAGAGTACACCGCGTTCGAGATACGTCGCCCAGTAGGCTCGGCTGACTTCCAGCAAATGGGATTGCAACTGTCGCGAGAATTCATCGCCTGCGACGTTGTGATCAATTTTCGCGAGGCAAATCAGGCTGCGATTGTACCACCGGCCTCGCCCACGCATCAGCGGTTGGGTAAAGCTCAGGGCAATGCGGGATGTGCCCTGAGGTGCTGGAACAAAGAACTGCGAGTTGTTGTCTTGCCAGCCAAACCGTTGTGACAGCTCGAGCTGGCCACCTGTTCGCGTCCGTTTACGTAATCCTGCGGACCCGGACAAATTGTGATCTCTAAATCGTCCAATTCCTGGGCCTGCGGTCAGCGTGTTGCCGATGGGGTCGCTTGAGTCATCCCATTGAGTATCGATAAACGCATTCCAATCAAACGCGGCGTCTGCTTCGACAATGGCAGTTTGCCGAATTGGCGGAAGCTGTTTGAAAACCTTGACCTGTTGGGAATTAGCAAGCGCTTCGTACAGCGTTTGTTCCAACGTGATTTGAACCCCTTGAGCATTCCTGCGAAGTGATCGGGGAACCAGTGGCTGCCACCATCCTGCGTCGAACTTGCGCGCTTGCTGCTTTAAATTGCTATCTTCGATCGCAACATTTTCCGAGGTTTTTATGAGTCGATCGTATAACTCTGTATCGTAGGAATCTGTAACCGTAACAACAGATTTCGCGGGGGGAGCATGTTGATATTGCTCTTGCGCAACCAAGTGGCTTGTTGATACAAAAGCTAAAACGAGAATTGTGTAGGAAAGGCGATGCATCGATTGAATCCATTCAAATCGGAGAAGGGTGTTTTGAGGCGGGATTGGTGATGAGCTATTTGTCTCTATCGGACAAAGACAGATAAAGCTGTACACCTTTTGCACACAAGATCGTAGAATCTCTGTGACTTCCGTCCATAAATTGGACGCGATGACCATCATTTGAAATCGAAGTCAACTTGTCTTGTTTAACGTTTGTACAATTGCCTCGCGATTGCAGATTTTCGATCATTCCACCATGTTCTAATGATTCGCTGAACATGATGTCCGACAGTTCCATCGCGCGAGAAAAACGCAAGCGTGCCGGTCATCCCCGGCCGACAAGATGACTGGTTCGAATCGAAATTTACTCGTGACAGAAAATGAGGGTGAAGCAATTCGTAACGAGTCGTCGTTTCGTTCGAATCTTGTTCGTTGCGATTGGTGGTACGAACTTCCAACGGGCCGCCTGCGTTGGCTGCCAACGCCGGATGAGGGACTGTCCTCGTCGTTCGCGGGGACACGTGAACTAAAGTTGCACGCAACCATTTTACTCCAGTACCATCGATGTGAATCTCGACATCATGTCCAATTTCTCTGCGAAAAAACTCTTCGTTCTTTTGATCGATCATCGCCAACACCTCGGTCCCATTCGATGTGCCGAGTTGCACCAACAATTTACCGGCAGGCACGTAGGTTCCACGCAGTCGTGAAACATCTCCGTCGAGGACGACTCCATCATTTGGAGCCTTAACCACGAGTTGGCTAATTTGTTGTTGTAACTCTTGCCAACGTTTTTCCAGTGCCTCGATCATGTCCTGTTCGACTTGAAGCGACGCGATTTGTTTTCGATCCAAAAAGACATTCATTCGTTGTCGAGCGAGTGTGATGTCGTATTTCAGTTCCTCCAGTTCGGTGACCAGTTCGTCGTTGCGAAGTCGGAATAGCACCTGCCCCTCGCAAACTTGTTGGCCATCTTTTACAAGCACGTCATCGACAAATCCGGAAACCGGAGTTCGTAATTCCGTTTGTGGATAATAATCGACGACGATTGGTGCTGTCGTGCTGCTGTACCACGGCACCCATTGATTCAGTGCAAATCCGATCGCTAACAAAACAGCGACCCAGGTAGCAAATTTTACTCGCGATGGTTGTTCCGTCTTGGATCCGAAAATGACAAACCTCAGCAGTTTAACAATCGGTAGCAACAACCATCCTGCAACCGCCAGCAACGCAATCAGTGTTCCCAAACCGTAAAACAGAGCATCTGCTGCCAGTACAAGACCAATGCAGATGAAAATCCTCCAGATAAATGCGGCAAATCCATAAGCCAGGATGGTGCCGCGATGCCCTTCGGGGAACTCTTGCGGTATCGACTTCAGCCCCAATCCCCAACGCCGACCGATTTGCAACAGCGCGTGCCGTCCGTGTGTATAAAGATTGGGCAACTCCAGTAGATCGGTCAAAATATAGTAGCCGTCAAAACGCATCAGAGGATTTGCGTTGAACAGCAACGTGACCACACCGGCACTGAAAATTACATTGATCGCGTTTTGGCTGACAAGGCCTGTTGATGATTGACTCCAGACGAGCGCTGCGATCGCCGCGATTGCCATTTCAGCCATCATTCCGGCTGCTGAGGTAACGATCCGTTGCCACTTGGATGCGAAACGCCAAGCACTACTGACATCCACATAAGGCAGCGGCACAAACACGATAAATAGAACTCCAACTTCGCGAACTGTTCCTCCGAACCGTCGGCAGGCGACTGCGTGAGCGCATTCGTGGACAACTTTCAATACCAACCACGTAGCAATGAGCCAAATCCAATTGTCTCGCGAGATGATCGTCGCCGAAGCTTGGCGGAACCTGTCCCAATCGAACACGATGGCGGTCACACCTGCAATGACAAGTCCGAGCCACAGCAGTGCAAAGACCCCGCCAAACATCCAGCCGAATGCTCGTCCGAGGAACTCAATCGATTTTCTTGGGTAAAACAATGGAAATCGTTGCGTCAGAATACTCCAACGTCCCCGCCTGCGTTGCGCTTCGCCTTGTTGTGCAAGCTCATCGAGCCTTGCGATACTGCGTGATTGTTCGGTGGACGCCAAACCATTTTGAACAAGCCATTTGCAAAACGCAGCCGCCCGATCTTCGGTGAGCGCGTCTTGTTTCATGATCGCCGCCGTTCGGCCAAGCGCCGTGGCGAATGAGTTGCGACCATCCAGTAGTGACAGAAATGTGTATTCAGCTGCTCCAATGCGATAGTACTTGGAAGTCAACTCGTCTTCGAGAATATACGTCGGCTGGCCACCGTATTCCCGCACAAGCACATCGATATCATCGCGCACTTGTAAAACGATTGTTCCGAGTTGAAAAGTACTATGCGACGGTTCACCTGGTGTTGTCGAGTCAGTTTTTTCGTTGTTCATTTCGATACGAGAATGTTTTTAAGGATTGACCGTGGCGTCGATGGCTTTGCGTCGTCATGTTGGTTGTTCATGCACTTTGGGATTTTCTGTTTACCACCACACGGTTGTCACCAGTCGTTCCCAAGCGTGATGGCCGATTGTCCAACCGAGTGGTTTGCGGCCAGCGGTGATGCGAACGGTTCCTTCCATGCCTGGCTTCAAGTCGCCATCAGGGTTGCTGATAATCACTTCTGCGACAAACACGTTTTGTTCATTTCGAATTTCACTACGAGGATGTATCCGCGATATCGTACCCTGGACGGAATTGCCTCCAGTACCGTCCATTCGTGCGGTTACCGACATTCCTTCTGTAATGTGAGGGCGCTCGGCAGCGGGTACGGCCAGTTCCAGGCGAAGCTCGTTGGTCGGAGCAATCTCGTAAACAACTTGTCCCACCGCCACTGGATAGTTTTGGCGCCGATCGAGGCTACCGCTGAGCACGACGCCATCGATAGGACTGCGGAGTTCTAAATTGTTTAGCCGTTGTTGCAACAGTTTCTTTCGCGCCGCCAGTTTTTCGGATTCCAACTCCGAAATTAACGCTTGAGCCACTTGCAAGTTCGCACGGTGAACATCACGTTCTTTTTGAACACGCTGTTGGTCGGCAACAATGCCAGCCAATTCCCAGTTCAACTCGCGGCCTTGCATCCGGGCCAGCAAGTCTCCCGCGGAGACCTCGTCACCTGGTTCGACAAACGTATTTTCTAACAACCCGTCATAAGGAGCCAGACAATAACGCCGCATCGTTGGTTCCGTTGTGCATCGACATGCGATGCGATAGGGTAAGGGAATGAACATCACTGCCACCGTCAGTACCGCGCACATCAACGCAATGATGCCAAGTCGGGATTTGATTCGCTTGGTCAATCGGCGGGACGTACGGCGCAGCAATCCGCCTTCGAGTTGTTCAGCGATTTCAAGTGCATGTCCCAACGGTGTCGATGCCGCCGTGAGAATGTTTCGTGTTTGCGGTTCAAACAGTTTTTGTGCAGATCCGCCCAACAATACTGATCCGACGATGCGGCCGTTGTCCGCTGTTAGTGGAACGGAACTCACCGCATCGATGCCGAATGTTTCTGCCACTCGTTTATGTGCGAGATGTAGATGTTGATCGGCTGGGTCAATCGCGGGAAACTGCGTGATCTGTTTGCGAATCACGGTTTCGCTGAGAGCTGCTTCTAACCGAGCCGACTGCTGAGCATTGGGATCGAAATCACCGATGTTGGAGACAGCCTGAAGTCTGACCATCGCTTTCCAATTTTTTTGCAAGCCGATGGCCACCAATCGCACGTCAAAATATCGTTGCAACTCATTGGCCAGCGTTTGTAGGGCGCGTTTCTGACTGGCTGCTTGAGTCATTTGTCGAGTCAACTCAAGCAAAGCACTAGTCGCTGCAAGCCGTTTGTCCGCCTGCCGAATGTTTGTCAGTGTGTACCAGTTTCGCCATGCTCGTACAACACATTGAACAGCGAGCAGTTCCGTATCGGCAGGCGTGTTTTGGTTGTTGGTCACCATGGTCAATACGTGATCCGGGTATTGAATCGGAGCCTCACCGTCAGCCACTGGTCGTTGTTGACGTCGGTCCGTGCTCAGGGGTACAGCGATCGCCAACAGATTCTTGACACTTGGACATTCGGCGACAACATTTGATTGTTCGGAGATAGCGCGGATCGCGATGTTTGCGAGCCAACGTTTGATTTCCGACCGTTCAAAGATCGGTCCCTGAAGGCGACTGATATCGCTGGTAACACGATCGCCGTTGACTGACGACCACACTCCGCCAACAGCTTTCCGACATCGCAGTAGACAATCGAGCATCGACTCGCGACACATGGCGTCCGTAACCGGGCGGTTTGCAATTCCATCCAATTCGACATGAAGACGCGAAATCGCATTGTTGTGCAGTGGTTTTATTGAGGCGCTTGTTGCCACACCGACTGGAATTTGGGAGGCGGTGGTAGTTGTTGTGTCTGTGGTTTCAATGTTCATGGTCGTGCTGCAAATGGTTCAGGTGATGTAACAGGACGGTGCGTCGAGCTTGGTGAACGAAAATGGTGGTTTGGCTGCAAGCCAACCAGGCCGTGTTTCATCTTGCCGGTTTTTCAACTTCCGCAGCTTTTGTCGCTGGATTTGCGATGCCAGGCAAAACACATTGAAGTCCGCTGCGAAATTTTGAACCTTGGTTATCCAGAACGACATCCACCCGTACTCGACCACTGTCAGCCAAGGTCAATGGCCCGATGTATTCGACCGTGCATTGAGTTTCGTTTGCCTGCCCGACAAAACGCAACGCGGTCGTACTTCCTTCCTTGAGGGACGCCGCTGCTTTGGTTGGTAGGAAAAACGAAGCCTTCAATCGGCTCAGATCAACCAGTGTGACCACTTTGGGGTCGCTCGCTGAAACGAACTCGCCTGCCTCGTGATGAACGTCAATCACAATGCCATCAATAGTCGCGCGAATGCGTCGTTGTTCGATGAGCGCGTCGATCTCAGCAACTTCGAGCTTGGCACGTTCCAACTCTTCCTCGGCCGATTTCATATTGAATTTTGCAACCTGGGCTTCTGCTTCGGCATTTGCCAGCTCCTCCGGTGAACCCCCGCCTTCGCGGCTGATCGCTTGCAGCGACTCGTAGCGTCGCAGCAGCCGTTGGTAGTCAACTTCGAGCGCATCGCGTTTTGCGGTTGACCGAGAACGTTGTTCAGCGATTTTCCGACGAGCCAACAACGTTGAGATGTCGAGTTCACAAAGCAGATCGCCCTGTTTGACGCGACTGCCTCGGCGAACATTGATTTTGGCAATCCGCCCGATTTCCGAGGCGGACAAGTCGATCGAAACGTAGGGTTCGGTAAAAGCAGTCAATCCACGACTGGATTGTGCGACCGAATGCTCGGATGACAAAAACAAAAATAAAGTTACTGCAAAAAGCAGAAATATCTGACAGTTTGGCAAGTTGTTCTTACCGATTGAATTCAAGATTAACATGTTTGTGTTCCTCGGCCCGCCAGTGTTTTGAGAATCTCGTCCAGCCAATGATCTCGCGAGACCATGGCACGTCGTGTTTCGAATCCTTCGACATCGCGTTGATGTTGAATCGTTTTAATTTCGTTTTCAAACTCCCGTCGGCACTCGCCACGCTCGTCGCTCGACTCGAGCATGTTCTGTCGCGTCCGCTGATCGTATCCAATCAGTTCGTCAGACGCCGCGACAAAGAACCGACATGATCCCGGATTGCCTTGACGTGCTGCGCGGCCTTGAAGCTGCCGATCGACCCGCGCTGATAAATTGGGTTCGGCACCCACAACGTGCAAACCGCCCAACTGGCAAACGTCGCGGTCCAATCGAATGTCCGTTCCACGCCCGGCCATGTTGGTTGCTATCGTTACCGCGTGTTTTCGTCCGGCGCGGCTGACGATATCAGCTTCCGCCTGATCTTGAAGTCCATTTAAAACCGTGTGTGACACACCGGCTGCGGTCAGTCGCAGAGACAATTCACGGCTGTGGCGAATCGTGCGGGTTCCAATCAGCACCGGTCGGCCGGTTTTGCGAACCTCCAAGATCTCGTCGACAATCGCGGCGTCACGCGACTGGCAATCAACAAATGAGCGCAGTGGCAAGTGCTGACGAATGCACGGTTTGTTGGTGCCAATGATGGAAGTATTCAATCCATAAAAATTTTTCAGTTCCGCCTCAACACCGACGGCTGTGCCGGTCATCCCACACATGCCGTGATACCGCTCAAAATACCGTTGACGAGTTATTTTTGCATTGGACGAGGTTTCCGACGTGACCGCGACTTGTTCCTTTGTTTCTACCGCTTGATGCAATCCGTCGCGCCACGTTCGTTCCGCGTGGATTCGACCGGTGTGCTGATCAACGATCTGAACGGCATCGTCAATGACGACATAGTCAACATCTCGTTGATAGATTTCCGCAGCCCGAATCGCATTTTTAATATAGACTTCCCAGTGACGTTTTAGTGGCAACGCAGATTGTTCACGCAGCACTTCGAACGATTTTTCTCGCCCAGCGTCTGTCAGCGTTATCGTTTTTTTTATGGGATCGAGTTCATAGTCTGTTCCGCTGGTCAAACCAACAACGGTTTTGGCAGCGAGTCGATAGACTTCCGGGTCAGCAGACGTTGGCGATGACGAACTGAGTATTAATGGCATTGTCGCTTCGTCGATCAGCACGCTGTCCGCTTCGTCAATGACAGCAAATGCACGACAGCGTTGAATCGGTGGTTGCTCAGCGCTGACCCGACCGCCGAGTATTTGCAGGTGTTCCCTGCCCAGTGGCAATGCCCGCTGCCCGCGCAGCGTAATTTGGTCCCGCAAGAAATCGAAGCCAAAGTCATAACCTGTCCCGAAAGTGATATCACACTGATAAGCCTGCCGCGCTTGTTCGGGATTGTGCTCTTCGGGCAACAGGCCCACCGTCAGCCCAAGCAATTCAAGTGCAGGTCGTAATTCTTCGCAATCGCGATGTGCCAGATAGAAATTCGTCGTAGCGACATGAACGCTACCCGACACCAGGGCATGGATGAAAGCAGGAATCGCTGTCGTCAGCGTTTTTCCTTCACCGGTCTGCATCTGTGCGATTCGTCCGAGGGCCAATTCAATTCCACCTTGGATTTGAACCGCATAATATATCTTTCCCAATGCACGCCGCACGCTTTCGCCGATCAACGCAACGCATTGGACCAGCGTGCTCGACCGTGATTGCCAGTATCGAACGTCGATACGTTGGCCTGGATTGGCGAGTCGCTGACGATATTGTGTGGCAAGCCGTGCCAGCTCCGAATTTGACTGCTTCGCTAGCGATTCCATCGCGTTGGCGGCACGTGCGCTAAGCGCGCGTGAGTCGAGGCGTCCAATGTATGGAAGTAGAACCATAGAACGTTTGAAAAGATCGGTTGAAAGGAGGGTATGAAAGGTTTGTCAGAAAGGAATGCAGATGAGACTGCACTCATTTGTTCGGACATTGGGCACGCTGATCTTGCGTAGCAGTTACGAATGGCAGTCTTTGCCGAAAAATCAGATTTTAACAAACGTGTTCGCAAGTGTCGCGGAGTTGGATGGGGTTTGATCCTGTGAGCGGCAAGGCGCTAGCCGCCGGTTCGATGCGCTGACGTACCGGCGGCTAGCGCCTTGCCGCTCACAATGCGTGCTCGTATTAGTCACCGACTTGAACCAATCTGCCAGAAATTGCTGTCAAAATTCTTGTTCAACTGCATGCATCGGAGTCATTGGATTTTGCTCTAAACCACCCAAGCTACTTCACCGTTACCCTAGTCATACAACTTTGCGCGCACTTATCGGCTTGAGAACAAAAAATCAATAAAAACGGTTGATTCGTTTAGGCAAGATTTGAGGTTGACGGAGATTCTACCGATACCTATTAAACCGCGGAAGTTTCGCAGCGCGCAATCTGTTTGATGCGCGAGATAAGCAAGCATTCGCGGTGATGTTAGCAGACGCTGGCAAAACCGCCGTCATCGATGGCGACAAGATATTCCAAGAGTAGATTTTTTCAAGCATCGCACGAAGGAGAGTTGCCTTGAGAGCCTCCCTGAGCCGTATGAACCGACAATTCACTATTTGTTTTGCAGCCATGGCTGTCTGCATGGCGCCGGTTTGTGGCACGATTTACGGACAATCAAACACGAACAAGTCGGCTGGTTACTTTGTTGCCGACCAAGACGTCGTAAAAGGTCAAGTCGAACAATGGCTCAACAGCGCCAAACAGGCGATGCGCGAGAAGAAGTTCGAAGTGGCCAAACAGGCGATTTCCAAAGCAGAAAACCTCGCCAAACAGCTTGGTGCAAATGTTTCGTTAGCTTACACACCCGCACAAGCTCGCGCTGAATTGGCCAAACTCCAATCAGCAACCACCACGAACAATCCCATGGCTAATATCCTGGCAGCACGTCAGTATCTGGCTGTTGGAAACGTTGAAAAAGCCGCAGAAATGGTCGAGGCCGCACGTAAGTCAAACCACCGGTTTGATCCTCAGGGTGACACTCCTGACCGCGTCAGCCATCTGATCGCCCAGCACAAAAAACTGGCCCAAATGGCCAGTTCAACCGATGCCGAAGCTTACAACAATCAAACCGCTCGGTTCCTGATTCATCAAGCACGAGTTTTGATGCAATACAAGGACTACAAAAACGCCAAAGGTCTTGCTGAGCTTGCATCACAATTCCGAGCAACCTACAAATCAGGCGAAGTTACTCCCGATCAAATCCTGGCCAGCGTTGCCAAAAACGGCACCAGCGGCATGGATGTTTCAACCCTCAAAAAAGAAGCGGTCAGCTTGATCGCTCAAGCTCAATTTGCATTGGACAAAGGCGAAGTCGACAAAGCTCGCCAATTGACCAAACGAGCAATGGATTTGAAAGTTCCTGATTCAGCTTTTGTAGCTGGTGAAACACGACCGTGGGAATTCGAACTCAAAGTTCGCCAATCATCACGTCGGATTGCTTCGAGTGTTCAGCCCGTCAGTGGCACGGAGAACATGAACAAGAAATCCAACAACGTTGTCACGGCGGAATACGATTCCTCGAAAGACAATACGCATATTGCCAAAGTTGGTTTTCAAGAAACCAATGATGTTCCACAGTCACAGTTTCAAGTCGACAATACGAATGATCCTCGTGGCGAACAGATGTATCAATCGGCACTTGCCGCACTCAAAGAGAACGATACCAAACAAGCCAAAGAATATCTTCAAATGGCTTGGCAGTACAAAGACAGTTTGACACCTGCAACACGCCAAGCGGTTCAGGAAAATCTGGCTCGATTGAACCAGGCTCAACAGCCGACAACACAATTCAATGCTCCAGCAACGATTGTACAACCGGCCAGCAATCAGGAAGTCATTGGAAACGGTCAAGAAGATCTTTTCAAACAACTGCGACAAAAAGTGATGCGTGAACGAGTGGTTGCAGAACAAATGCTCAACCGCAAAAACCCACGCGGCGCACTGCAACATCTCAACACGTTGCGTCTGGAAGTCGAAGCGTCTCAACTCGCCGAAACCTCCAAGGCACCTTTGATGAAAATCATCGCACGCGATTTGAAAGAGATGGAGCGATACATTCGCCAAAACCTTCCTCAAATCGAAAGCGATGAGCGCAACAGTGCTCGCATGCAACACGTCAAACGCACTCGTCAACAGCGTTACGACAACGAATTGCAGATTCAACAACTCACCGAAACGTTTAACAAACTGATTCGTGAAAGTCGATTCTCGGAAGCCGAAGCGATCGCTCGTCAAGCAAGAGAAATCGACGCCGACAATCAAGCCGTTGTACTGCTGGTACAAAAAGCTCAATTCCTGCGTCGATTGGCTGAAAACGATCAGTTGAAAGAAGCGAAAGAGCAAGGTTTCCTGGATGCGATGTACAGTGCCGACGCGTCCGGTACTCCATTTGACGACAGACGCCCATTCCGCTTTGCCAGCGATTGGGAGCAACTGCGCAATCGTCGAACAGGATTTGGTTCGAGTCGTTATGATTCCGCCGAAGAAGCGAAAATCTGGAACACCTTGAAAAACCAGAAATTCCAAGGCTCGTTTGCCAACGAACCACTGTCGGACGTGATGAAACGATTGTCACAAGCTGCCGGTCGCAACATCTACTTTGACCAAAAAGCTTTGGCTAACGAGCAAGTCACCACCAATCAACTGGTCAACAAAGACATTAGTTCACCGATTTCACTCGAAAGCGTTCTGAACATTGTCCTCGGTGATGTGGGATTGGTGTTTGTGGTCGAAAACGAATCGATCAAAGTCACCAACCGTGACGCAAAAAACAAACGTACCAAATCGAAAACTTACTATGTTGGCGACCTGGTGATGCCAGTTCCTAACTTCTCGGATGCCATGACGATGAACTTCATCACACCGTTCACCAACGCGGGTGGTGCTGGAAACATCGGTGCAGGCATGGGCGGAAGCGGTGTTCCACTGACGATGCCAACTAACAATGGTCAGCCAGACAATTTGGTTTCACACTTGGCGATGGCTCAACAATTGCCTGCCAGTCCTCTGGGCGGAACCAATTTTGGAGGCGGCAGCCTGGGTCCAGCCACAGGAATGCCTCTTTACAACCAAATGGGTGGTCCTCGCCTCGGCGGTATTACTCAAGCTGACTTTACTGAGCTGATTAGCTTGATCGAAAACACGATCGCTCCAGATTCTTGGGAATCAACCGAAGGTCTCGGTACCATCCGTGCATTCCCATCAACACTGTCGTTGATCGTCAACCAAACTCAAGAAGTACACGATCAGATCCAGGACTTGCTGGAAAAACTGCGTGAACTGAATGATGTTCAAATCGTTGTCGAAGTTCGATTCATCACGCTTCAAGATGACTTCTTTGAGCGAATCGGTATCGACTTTGACTTCCGAATCAACGATTCGACCGGTTTGGACCCGAACAACTTGCAAGACGAAACGATTCCAAGTGCGATCATCGGTCGAAACCCTGATCCATCCCAGTTCTTGCCATCCGGCGATTTGGACATTCCATTTGTGCAAAACAGTTCTGGAACGGCGTTTGGTTTCGCGACGGGTAACCCCGACTTGGGTGCTGCAGCCAGCCTCGGCTTTGCGATCCTGAGTGACATCGAAGTGTTCTTCTTGATCCAAGCGGTCAAAGGAGACCAACGAACCAACGTAACTCAAGCACCTGTGGTCACCATGTTTAATGGACAGGTTGCCAGTGTCAATGATGGTGCAACACGACCGTTTGTAACCAGCGTTACTCCGGTGGTCGGCGACTTTGCGGTTGCTCACCAGCCAATCATTACGCTGTTGCCCGAAGGATCATTCTTGAATGTTCAAGCGGTGGCCTCGGCGAACCGGCGATTCATCAAAATGACATTGGTTCCGTTCTTCAGCCAAATCCAAGCTGTCGACACGTTTACCTTTAACGGAACGCGAACCACTCGAACAAACACATTGACCGATCGACAAGATCAGGACAATGACAACATTCTCGAGCGGATTCTCAATGACAATGATGTGGAAACGATTGACACCGGAACAACAGTTCAATTGCCGACGGTTGCCTTTACGACGGTCAACACGACGGTCAGCGTGCCCGATGGTGGTACGATTCTACTCGGCGGTGTTAAGCGATTGTCCGAAGGGCGTGTTGAGCGAGGTATTCCATTCCTCAGCAACATTCCTTATGCCAACCGATTGTTCAAAAACGTTGGTATCGGTCGCGAGACGCAAAGCCTGATGTTGATGGTGACTCCACGTATCATCATTCAAGAAGAGGAAGAGTTGTTGCAAACCGGCGATATCGGAAGCCAATAACAACAGATTTTAAACAACAGTTTAAATGCGGCAAAAGCCGCTGGTCAGGACCGGCCAGCGGCTTTTTTTGTTATTTGGCCAACAACGAGGGGCAAAAAATTTGATGGTATAATTGGACTCCACACTTTCGTTTTGGAGTAGCGCGATGTCTGATCCTGGATCCATCACTCAGTGGATTGGTGGGTTACGCGAGGGGAATTCAGAAGCGGCAGAAATCGTTTGGCACCGTTTTTATGAACGTCTCGTGCGAATCGCAAACCAGCGCCTCCAAAATTCTCAGCGGCGCGTGGCGGACGGAGATGACGTGATCGTCGATGCCTTCGACAGTTTTTTTCGTGGTGCCCAAGATGGACGATTTCCGAAACTGGCGGACCGCAACGATTTGTGGGACGTGCTGCTGTTGCTGACGTGTCGGAAAGCGACCAACCAAAAAACATCGTTTCAGCGAAAAAAACGAGGCTCCGGAACGGTTCGAGGCGAGTCGGTGCTCGGTGAGTTGGCGTTGGGCGAATTGGTTCAATCCCCTGAGCCGACTCCAGAGTTTGCCGCCGAACTGGTCGAACAACTTCGGATACGGTTGTCGAGTCTCGATGATCCACTGTTGGAAAAAATCGCGTTGATGAAAATGGAAGGGTTTAGTAATGCTGAAATTGCCGAAGCGATTGACAAAAAACAGCGCACGGTGCAACGCAAATTAAAAACGATTCGCGAACTTTGGTTGATTGACGATGACCCGTAAATTTGAAAGTAACTTGGCCGGCGCTACGGCATCGATAGTTGTCGTGAGAGACGCCGTCAAAATGTTTGAGCTGATTTCGGTGAACAAAGGTAAAATAAGCCCACGATGAATGGTCACTCAAGCCAATTCAATCGCCAGCGACGTCGACAATTGCGACTGCTGGACCAGCTCTGCGATCAATACGAACTGATTTGCCAGTCCGATTCTCCAGCCGATCTCAAGTCTTTTTTGGCGTCTCACGAAGATAAACTCACGTCTGAAATCGTGGACGAGCTGATTCGGATTGATTTGGATCATCGGGCAGACATTGGCAAGTCCGTCGAGATCGACGAATATGCCGAGCGCTTGGAGCCATACCAATCGGCGGCTTATCGCGTTTTCAGCGCGATCGAAAACGACGATGTTTCCGATCCGTCATCATCACGTGTCTGGGAGAAGACTTACGAAGTTCGAGAAAAAATCGGGGCGGGTGGCATGGCTCAGATTTATCGAGGATTTGATCACCGACTCAACCGTCCGGTAGCCATCAAAATGTTACGACGAGACCTCGATTCAGATCACGTCGCGGTCGAGCGGTTTGAAAACGAAGCCAAAATGATGGCGGCGCTTCGTCATGAAGGAATCGTCCAAGTCTACGACGTCGGAGTTCGCAACGAAACGTTGATGATTGTTCTAGAACTCATGGAAGGCGGAACGCTGCGCGAAAAAATTGCCCAGCAGTCGTTGTCCATCCAGCAATGTGCCGAATACGCCAAACAGATTTCGGCAATCATCCATCAAGCACACGAGATAGGTGTGATTCACTTGGATCTCAAACCGTCGAATATTCTTCTCACAAAATCTGGCTTGCTCAAAGTCGGTGATTTCGGCTTGGCGCGATTGGCTGACAAAAGCCCATCGGGGTTGGATGGAGAAATTTTTGGAACAGTCAACTATATGGCGCCGGAACAGGCAAAGGGGCAATCCTATTTGTTGGATCGACGTACGGATGTCTACGGTATTGGCGCGGTTTTGTACGAAATGCTGACCGGTCGCCCGCCGTTCGAAGGCGATTCGAACCAGCAAACGATCGAACAATTGATCCATCACCAAACCGAACCGCCGCGCAAGTTGCGTCGCAATATTCCGATTGACTTAGATCGAATTTGTATGAAGTGCCTCAACCGGAATCCGATCGATCGTTACCAAACGGCACAGGCAATCGAAAACGATTTAACCGCGTTTATCCAAGGCCGCCCGACGACCGCAAATCCGCCAGGCCCCGTTGGACGGTTGCGTCGCTGGGTCCGTCGGAACACTGCGGTTGCCGCAACCGTGGCGATCGCTTGTCTGCTATTGATTGTTATGTCGATTGCGTTGGTGAGCCGCATTGTCGACGAACGCAACCGGTTCAAAAATCAACGCGATGTGGCCATTTCCAATCTTTATGATTCATTGGTTGGCCAGGCTCGCGCGATTCGGTTAGCCGGTGGAAATGGATATCGCATTCAAGCTTACGAAAAAATTCGTCAGGCCATTGCGCTCGACGCACCGAACATCAATCGCATGGAATTGCGCAACGAGGTTGTTGCGTCGATGGGAAATTTCATTGGACAACAACCAACGATTTGGAAATGCAAGGGCACGGCCAACATGTTCGTTTCCAGTGCGATTGATCCGGACGGTTTGAAAATCTATTTGGGATTATTTGACGGCCGTATTTCGATCAGACGAATATCGGATGGCCACGAATTGCAAAATTTACCAGGACACCAATCCGGTGTCTTTGAAATCGCGGTGTCTCCCCAAGGAGATAGAATGGCATCGGTCGATGATCGTGGGCAAGTCAAAGTTTGGAAGAAAAACGAAAACGATCTGTGGAAATCTCACTGGCAACTGGATAGCCAACCCACCGCCCGCCCCCAATATGTCAAATCGCATTCGCTGGTGTTTTCACCCGATGGCCAAACGCTTTTCTGTTGTCCGTTGGGTAAAAAATCAATCGAACGTTGGGAGCTAGACGAAAAACAAACGGAGATGAAACAGCCGGAATCCGAGTACCAATCAGCGACTGAGATCATTCGGTTTTCAATGAGTTCGGATGCCACTTTATTTGTGATTGGAACGGTGAACAACGAAATCGTTGTTTGGAATCGACAAGCCCGAAAAATCGAACGGACGATCCAAGTGCGTAACGCCAGACAATTGCTCGATGTGGCGATCAGTCCCGACAAACAATGGTTGGCCGTCGGAACTTTTAACGGCGTTTATGTATTTGACTTGGCCACCGGTGAGCAAGTCATGTCGTTGCCGGGAGACCATTTGATCACGTTGTCATTTAGTCCCGATAGCCAGCTATTGGCATTGCCATCGGAAGATTTAAACCTGGTTCGGTTGTGGCATGTACGTTCAAAACGTGAGATTGCCGTTTTGGAAAACGATGCTTACGAAGCGACTTTTTCGAACGATGGCCGTATATTGACTTGTGTTTCTGCAGGCCAGGTTGCGATTTGGGATCTTCGAGAAAGTCCCACGCCGATCAAGTTTGCGGCACAAAAAAAAGGAGTAAATAGACTCGTTTTTTCACCCAATGGTTTGTTATTCTCAAGCGATATCGATCGCAATTTTGCAGCGTACGATATGTCGTCTGTCGTACCGCAAAATCAACTCAAGCTGCCGTTGCAGATTTTCGATTGTTTTCACGGCGCGAAAATCGCGGTGATGGCCAACGAAAATTACGTCGAGTTTTATCGTCTGCCAATCGGCAGCCAATCGAAATTGATACATCGATTTCCACACGAACTTGGCCCGAAAATTTCGGATGCCAAATTGACCCGTCGAGGTCAGCATTTGGTGATTGCCGGATCGGGTGGAGTCAAGATTTGGTCAGTATCAGTTGAAAAGAGCGCGGCAAAATTGTCTTTGTCGTTTACCGATGAGAAAACGGTGTTCCAGGAGTTGGCTGGCAGTTTGGTGACTAGTGACGACCAGCAGTTGATGGCCTGGGTTGATCGGGGCGGCTCCGTTCACGCTTGGGATTTGAAGGCCAATCAATCAGTGGCGTCATCGGGTTTAAAAGGCGGTCTGCCCGACTGTCTCGCATTTTTACCGGGAACTCACACGCTGATTTCGGCTGATGTTTATGGCGTGGTGCGGAAACTCGATTTGGGAAAATCGGCTGCTCGGCCGGAACCGCTCGCTACATCTGTCGCGCAAAAACAGGCGGAGTGGCAAACGGTTCGCCTGGCATTGGCCCCCAACGGACGCTGGTTGTGTATTCAGCGCGGAACAAAAGTTGTCGTCTGGGATTTGAAACACGATCGTGAACTTTTTTCATTGCCAGAATCGGATGCACTTGCCTGGTCGATGGTGTGGGATTCCAGCAGCTCGCGGGTTGCATTGGGATATGCCGATGGCAGTGTCGTTGTCTGGCAATTAGACATGATCAACGATCAGCTTCGGCCTCTTGGATTGAATTGGGAGTAGGGCCGGTTCCCACCAGCCAATCCAATCGCAAGCGCTCACGCTTCGCGCTTGCGATCTTGGCTGCACTACGAAAAAACGGCCGGTGGGAACCGGCCCTACTCGCGGGTTTTTTTCTCAAAATTTAAAATTTTGTCGCTCTCGATGTCGCGAAACGATTGCTTTTGTTGAGTTAAACAACCTAGGGGTCTTTGTTCCTGTCCTTAGGCGAGGCTCGCAATCGCAGGTCTTTTTATCAACAACGAGAGTGAATCCATGACACACCGGCAATCGAGCGCTGCAACATACAGGAATCGAACGCGCTGGCGACGATTTTTACGACTTCCCTTCCAATGCTGCGTTTCATTCGTAATCGTTTCTGTTTCCGCGAACATGGGGCTGGCTGACCTGATTACCGTGACGAACGTGACATCGACGATGGGGGAATTCAGTACAAATTATCAACTTCAATTTATGGTTGATGGCTCGGGCCTCAATGGCAGTGGTGAACATGCCAACGGTGGTGCGGGGCTGCATTGGGCCAGTCAATCGGGTACTTCGTCAGGCAGTGTAACATTTACCTTGGATGAAACACACGTGATCGATTTCATCGATATCTGGAACTACAACGAAGTTAGTTTTTCTAATTGGGGAACCCGAAACTTTGATATTCTCGGTTCAACCGATGGCACGACTTTCTTCAATGTGGTTTCGCTGACGAATTTCACACAAGCTTCTGGCGCGGCTAACTACACTGGCGAGCATGTTGACGTCACCAATTTTACAGCTTCCCACGTGCGGTTTAATATTCACTCCAGTTGGGGTGGTTCTGGAAGCGGGTTTTCTGAAGTTCAATTCAATTCGGTAGCCATCCCGGAACCGACAAGTCTCGCGTTACTTGCGGTTGGTTTGGGATTTGTTGGTTTTTGGAGACGAAGAAAAACCTAGTTAGCGTCGATTAAATCGGAAAGCTGTGAATTTGATGTGAGCGGCGAGGCGCTAGCCGCCGGTATTTGAGGGTTCACCGGCGGCTAGCGCCTCGCCGCTCACATTTAATCAACACTACCTATTGCTTGTCGCATCCGATCAAAATTTTATTTTTGAGGAGGTTGCTTTTCTGAGCCGAGCTTATCCACAATTGGTTTATCAGATTGAGCAGCCTTCATCTTTTTGATTTTGGAACGTCGTATCAGAAACCATGTGATTGCTCCACCAACGAGCACCCACGGTGCATATGGCAACCAGTACCGAAAATTGAGTGTTGGGTTTTCCGGGTCACCAACAGTTGTAATTTCGGTGTCACGATTTGGATGTTCGCCTCGAATGAATTTTCGATGAACCAGAAGGTTAGGTGAGACAATCTCATGAGTGCGTTCCGTTTCACAGAAATGTTTGGCGGTAAATTTCGAACGAATCAAACCCGTTGATTTATCGACCACGTTCGTGTTTTTGTAGCCATAAACGCGACTGTCGAACCCGGCGTGTTGTAAATACAGGACGTGGTCAAATTTTTCTTCGTCGTGAATTTTCCCATCATGAATGTGCTTGGTCGGAAAGTAAATGGAATCATTTGCTGTTTCAAATTCAAATGCCATGGGATGTGGTTTTAACGATCCGGCCGCAAGCTGAAATACCGCAAAGCCGTAGTTCTGATACAGCGGAATTTTTGCCCAGGTGCTAGTTGGCAATGTGAAACGCTTGTCCAAACGTGAGAAGTCTTTGATTCCGGGCACGAACGAGGCAATGTAGTTTCCAACCTTGAAGACTTGTAATTTATCGGCGACAGATTTAGCGGATTTACTGGAACAACTGATGTCGAATGTCGGATTCGAGTAGGGAAACCCGTCCGCAAGGTCTTCGAAGAACTCAGGATAATCTTTCAAATCGATAAATCGCAAACTCTCATCGCGTGCGGGTTGTCGAACCGGAATCGGCAAGATCATCGCGTTCAAAGTACTCGATTCGTATTTCATTTGGTAAACCAGGAACTGCGTCTCGCGAGAGGTCTGACGCGCGAAGATTTGTGTGTCGTTCACAGAGATGACCGGTTGTGAAAAAATGCACATCGTAAAAATCCTGGAAATGGGTGTGATAGTGCAACGGAAACAAAGTTCGTCATCTAGGCGATCCAGGGAATTCAACTGGAATTCCCAAAAAATCTTTCCCAGAACAAGAAACGGGGGTTTGTTGGATTGCCCGGTGGGATGCCGAACCGAGACAACAATGCCCGCGGCTCGGCAGGAGCCTCGCTCTCCTAGAACCTCCCCAAATTCACTTATCGCAATATCCCATAGAAAGTTTGAATGTTGGTGCCACGATAGATCGCTTTGAACTGTGCCGGAGTGCACTTCACGACTTTGTTGCGAGAGTTGGAGTAATGGTAAACATAACCGTTTTTGTAGATGCCGATATGTTTTTGGCGCACATTTGCCATGCGTTTATTTGCCAAGTCAACGTTTGCAGCTTCGGTTACGAAAATCAGGCAATCGTTGGTTGAACGAGGCCGGTGTCGCCATTGACCAACGCTACGGCAAGCGGCAAAGATTTCCTGGACCCGAATGTTGCCTCCTCGCGTTCGACTGGAGGTCTGCCGGTCACACGTGTAACCAAATTGAATTTCTTTGACGTGGCTGACGAAATGGGCACACTGGTTTTTACGATTGTCGTGGAAACCGTGTTTGCAGATTTCAGAAATGTTTTTGTTGAGATATGTTCGCGGATCGAGAGCTGCTTTCCGTTCGTCGATTCTGGAGGAGAGTGTTTCAATCTGGTTTTCGAGTTGCTGAATTCTCGCTTTCGCTCGGTGATGTTCGGCAATCATTTTTTTTGCTTTGCGAATTTCTGCCGGCCAATCTTTGACTTTTCGATTCACTGGATGAAACAATCCTGGATCTCGGAATACGACTTGAATGTTATTCATGTATTCATGAGTCAAAAACTGGCGTTCGATTTTGAGTTGCGCCTTGTAATTGTTCACGTTCGTTGTGTTTTTGCGGCGACGCCAGTGTTCAATGCGTCCTTGAATGTATTTAATTCTGGCGTGTTTGGCAGCGATGTGTGCTCTGACTTTTCGTTTTACATAAGCGTCGGCCCGAGCAGCGATTGTTTTGTACTGTTTCAAATTGATTTCACTGAGGCATTTTCGTCGGAGTAATCTGATTTCTTCTCGATTTTGGCGAATTTTGGTTTGTGACGCACGAATTTGAGCGTCCTGGGCCGAAAGCGGAATGGCCAACAGCGACGACGTTAATAGTGTGGTTAGCCCTATCAAGGCAATGATTTTGGTCATGGAATTCTCCAGTTTATTTGGTTGGTTAAATGGTTTTCTCATGGAGAGATTCCCGCCGAACGAATCGACCGGACAAACACGGCACAATTCGGGAGGGCGAGGCTCCCGCCGAGCCACGGCATCGGCAAAGCCATCGTGAGCGCCTTGCCGCTCACAGGACCAACCACATCGCGTGGCGTCAGTCAATTAACAAATAGGTGAGCCGCGCAAGATTTGCTGATGATTCCTGTCACGCAATTTTCCAGTCATGACGGTCAAGGAATGCGCAAATATTTGTTTTTGTGGCTAGCTTTATGGATGTGTAAATACACCTAAGACGCAGGCAAAAAATAAATCGTCCATGTTTGAACCGTCGTTGACGTCTCCGTGATTTGCAATGCGCATCTGTCTGACAATAATGGGAATCCACGAAAACAACAAATGTTCCCCATTGAATGATCCAGGTGACACAATTGAATAAATGGCCTATTGGTGTTTTCACCAGCATTGACGCCGGACTCGGCGTCAATCTCGACGTGGCGCATGAACTCGAGATTCCAACGATCCAACTGCATGCGCCCGCCAAATCGACTCGTACTTCCAAAAACGCTGAAGCTTTCTTGCAAAAAATTGGTGACTTGGGCATTACCTTGACTGCCGTGTTTGGCGGCTTCGAAGGCGAAAGTTATGCGGACATTCCCACGGTTGAGAAAACCGTCGGGTTGGTTCCTCCGGAAACGCGCGGTGCGCGGTTGGCCGAAATGAAGGAAATCGCTGATTTTGCTCTGCTGCTGAAATGCGACGTCGTTGCCCTGCACTTGGGGTTCGTTCCTCACGATACGTCGGATCCACAGTATCGTTTGATTGTTGATATGACGCGTGACCTTTGTCACCACTGCAGCGTGAACGGGCAGGCATTACACCTCGAAACCGGACAAGAAACGGCAGACGCATTGGTGCAGTTCATCGCCGATGTCAACGTTGACAACCTGTTTGTCAATTTTGACCCCGCCAATATGATTCTGTATGGAACCGGTCAACCACTCGAAGCACTTCGTAAAATTGGCCGCTTTGTTCGCAGTGTCCACTGCAAAGACGGAACTTGGTCAGATAAACCTGGAGAAGAATGGGGTTGCGAAGTTCCGCTGGGGGAAGGCGATGTAGACATTCCGGCCTACCTGAATGTTCTCGACGAAATTGGTTACACCGGTCCCTTGACGATCGAACGAGAAATTCCGCAAGAACCCGAGCGCCAAAAGGCCGAGATTCTGCACGCGCGAGATTTGCTCAATCAATGCAAATCGCAGATGGCAACGGTCTGATTGATCCCGAACCGTCACGCCCTCAGCACTCGATCGATTGGCCAGAAGCGTCAGCCGATCAAAGCCAGTCAATCGCAGCCAGTCTATTAAACGGAGCGCGACCGTTATAATAGAGTTACTCGTGATCCGGTTCTCACATGGCAGAAACAAAAACTACTGACGAAACACTTCGCAGCCAACGGGCGTTTTTTATCAAACGAACGATTCTTGGTCTGGTCGGTTTGTCGTGTTTGTTGTTGTGGGTCGGTTTTTATTTGACACAGGGATTCGATAATATTCCTGCCGGCGTCGACGTCCTGTGTCGTATTGGATTGATGTTGGTAGTCGTTTGGTTCGCAATTCCAACCGTTGCGCCACTGTTTAGGTATGGATCGAGCCTCTTGATTGGATCGGGACTCGTGATTCTCGTCATTAGTGCTGCTCGTCCGAATATTGCGAAAATCGTGGCAGCGGTTGCTATTGCCGCCATCGTGATCAATTGGGTTTTGCGAAAACTTGCCGGAACATCTCCGAAACGATAAAGCAACGGTGTTGGAATCTATGATAAACTAGCTGTTGTGCGAAAAGCGTTGTAGCAAACGAAGAGATAGACTGATGTTTGTTTCAATTCAACGCTTTTGAAAATCCAATCCAACTTGCGAAACTATGTTTAATAGACATTTGCGACCCGCCCTGATCTTGTCCTTGATACTGTTGTCGTGTTCCTGTCTTCACTCGCAACAGGTTGATTTTGCGAAAGAAATCAAACCTTTGTTGTCAGATCGTTGTTACACCTGTCACGGACCCGATGCGGAGACGCGCGAAGCGGATTTGCGACTCGATCAACCCGATGGAATCAAATCGGTTGTTACTGCTGGAAAAATTTCCGACAGTGAATTGTGGCACCGCATCACTTCCGAAGACGAAGACGACGTGATGCCTCCGGCGGACTCGAATCTCAAACTTTCGGATGCGGAAAAACAGCTGCTCAAACGCTGGATTGAGCAAGGTGCCCGCTGGGATCAACATTGGTCGTTTGTTCGTCTGCCTAAAACCATCAAAGTACCGGCGGTTCGAAGCCGATGGCCAAAAAATGAGATTGACCATTTCGTGCTCAACAAACTCATTCAGCGAAAATTGGATCCGCAATCACGCGCCTCGGCGGAAAAATTGATTCGGCGGCTCAGTTTTGACATCACGGGGCTGCCGCCCACGATCAAAGAGATCGATGAGTTTCTGGCCGACAAATCGCCAAACGCGTATGAGAAGCTGGTTGACCGTTTGCTTGCATCGCCACGTTTTGGCGAGCGGATGACCTCTGATTGGCTCGATCTGGCCCGCTATTCTGACACGTACGGCTATCAAGTGGATCGTGACCGCTACGTCTGGCCTTGGCGCGAC
This sequence comes from Pirellulaceae bacterium, assembly GCA_028280445.1. Classification (GTDB taxonomy): domain Bacteria; phylum Planctomycetota; class Planctomycetia; order Pirellulales; family Pirellulaceae; genus JANQLU01. The sequence continues at coordinate 26,164 of JANQLU010000133.1, forward strand.
TGGGTGATTCGGGCGTTTAATGAAAACAAGCCTTATAACCAATTTTTGATCGAACAGCTGGCCGGAGATCTGTTGCCGCAAGCGACACAGCAGCAAAAATTGGCGACAACTTTTAATCGCCTCCATCCACAAAAAGTCGAAGGAGGTAGCGACCCGGAAGAGTTCCGCGTGGAGTATGTTGCGGACCGGACACAAACATTTGCGACCGGCGTTCTCGGTTTGACGATGGAGTGCGCTCGTTGCCACGACCACAAATACGATCCGCTGTCGCAGAAAGAGTATTACGAGCTGTTCGCATTTTTTGATGATATCGATGAAGCCGGACTGTATTCTTTTTTCACGAATTCAGTACCGACACCCACATTGAATCTTGTATCCGATGCCGTCCAACAGCAAATTCAAAAGCTGATAAAAACTCGTCGAGCTGCTGAAACGGCACTGACAAAACTGAAAAGCTCCAAGCCATTAAACAAACGTTTCCAGGGTTGGCTCAAAACAAATCCCACGGTTGCCGCCCCCAAGCCCATCAAGCATCTCGATTTTGACAAATACAAACCAAATCCAAATCGTGAAAATAAACTTGTTGACGGACGCGATGCGACAGCAGGCAAAGCGATTCAGTTGTCAGGTGACGACGCAGTTGGAGTCGGTGTTGGCAATTTCAATCGCGCTCAATCGTTTTCCGTATCGACTTGGTTGAAGATTCCGGATTACAAGGAGCGAGCCGTCGTTTTTCATCGTTCTCGAGCTTGGACCGACGCTGCGTCGCGAGGCTATCAGTTGTTGATTGAAAACGGCAAACTCAGTTTTTCGTTAATTCACTTTTGGCCCGGTAATGCGATTCGGGTCCTGACACAGGAACCGGCAGCAACCAAAAAATGGTTTCATGTCGCGATAACCTATGATGGCTCGAGCAATGCCGATGGCATTCGAATTTACATCGACGGTGTGCGGGTTAAAACGCACACGGTACGCGACCGACTGACGAAAAACATCACCGGTGGTGGCGGAAACAATATCACGATCGGAGAGAGATTTCGGGACCGTGGATTCACTGGCGGCCAGGTTGATGATTTCAAAGTGTTCGATGTCCGTTTGACCGCTTTGCAAGTGCTGACCGACTATCAAGGCAAATCCATTTCAACGCGCCTCAATACGGCGGACATGAACATCTGGCGAGACCATTTTGTCGAAAGCGTCGACGAGACTGTCAAATCCAAACGCAATGAAGTTCGCGTAGCCCGAAAAACGCTGTACGACCGACAAAACAAATTGACGGAAATCATGGTGATGCAGCAAACGCCCCAGCACAAGCAAGCCTACGTGTTGAAACGTGGTGTCTACACCGAGCGCGGTGAGAAAGTCTACGCCGCGGTGCCGGAAACACTGGCGTCTGTCGTGGCGTTCAAAAAAATTCCCGTCAGCAAAAAAACGTCCGATTCGATGAAGGCGCAGGCGACTCGATTGGATCTCGCCAAATGGGTGACGCATCCCGATCATCCTTTGACGGCGCGCGTGGCGGTGAATCGAATTTGGCAAATGTTGTTTGACAATGGACTGGTTCGAACGCCCGAAGATTTCGGGAATCAAGGCGAACCGCCCACGCATCCTGAATTGTTGGATTGGTTGGCACGCGATTTTGTCGAACACAATTGGGATGTCAAACGATTAATCAAAAAAATTGTGATGTCCGCAACGTATCAACAAAAATCCGCGGAGTCCGATGCTGCTAAACTCAAAGATCCAGAAAACCTTTGGTTGTCACATTTTCCTCGCAGCCGTTTGCCCGGCGAAGCGATTCGCGACAACGCGTTGGCAATTAGTGGCATCCTGAACGAAAAAATTGGGGGACGCCCGGCGAAACCTTACGAAGTTTCCAAGTCGTTCAAACCTGTGGGGCACGACCGTGGCCCGAATCTGTATCGCCGCAGCTTGTACACTTATTGGAAACGCACGGGACCAGCTCCCGTGATGATGACGTTGGATGCGGCAAAGCGCGATGTCTGTCGTGTCAAACGTCAACGAACCAATTCACCGTTACAGGCGTTGGTGTTACTGAATGATCCGCAAATCGTCGAAGCCTGTCGGGTCTTGGCCGAAAAATTGATCGCTCAACATGGCGATTCAACTGAGAAAATTATTCGCGATGCGTTTCGACTGGTAACCAGTCGTCGTGCCAACGACTCAGAAATCAAAATCATTGAAAAGCTTTTCGAATTCCAGTTGAAAAGATTCAAAGCTGATCAAGATGCCGCAGCAAAGTTTTTGAAAACTGGCCAACGAAAAGCGAACGAAAAAATTGAACCCGAGCGGTTGGCTGCAATGACATTGGTCATGGTCACGCTCCTGAACCACGACGAGTCCATTCGCCGATATTAGGATTGCCAATTTTGGTGAGATGCAAAAATGAATTCAAAAGCAAAATGTACCGGATTTGAACCAACGTTGGGTTTGAGTCGCCGACAGTGGCTCAACAGGTTTGGAATGGGACTGGGAACGATTGCCCTGTCAAATCTGCTTCGGCCGACAGCGACATCGGCCACGGCCAGCGGTAACCAGGAGTTTAAACGTACGGCGCCACCGAAAGCCAAACGCGTCATTTATCTGTTTCAAAGCGGCGGTCCATCGCAGATGGATTTGTTTGATTACAAACCACTGCTCAACAAAGTTCACGGTCAGCAATTGCCTGATTCGGTGCGCAAAGGACAGCGATTGACCGGCATGAGCGGCCATCAATCGAGTTTGCCGTTGGTCGGTTCGCCGTTCAAATTCAAACAACATGGCAAATCGGGTGCTTGGGTCAGCGATCTGCTTCCTTATACCTCACAAATCGTTGACCATTGTTGTTTTATCAAATCGATGCACACCGAAGCGATTAACCATGGCCCTGGCGTCACGATGTTGCAAACGGGCTCGCAATTCCCCGGGCGTCCGAGTATGGGAGCGTGGCTCAGTTATGGTCTGGGAAACGAAAATGAAAATCTTCCCGCGTTCGTTGTATTGATTACGAAAAACAAAGGTGGCCAGCCGCTGTTTTCACGGCTGTGGGGCAGCGGATTTTTGCCGGGCAAACATCAAGGCGTCCGTCTGCGGAGCGGTGCCGAGCCGGTTTTATATCTCAATAACCCCGCAGGGGTCGATCGACAATCTCGTCGCGCGATGCTCGACGCACTCAACGAACTGCATCAACAAACGCTGGCCCAAAACGGTGATGCACAACTGGAGACTCGGATTTCGCAATACGAAATGGCGTTTCAAATGCAGTCGTCGATTCCCGAGGTTACAGATTTTAAAGATGAGCCGGATTACATTTTTGAACAATATGGTCCGGACGCGCGGAAACCGGGAACGTATGCTGCAAATTGCTTGCTCGCACGTCGTTTGATTGAACGCGATGTGCGTTTTGTTCAACTGTATCACCAAGGCTGGGACCAACACAGCAATTTGATGGGTGGAATTCGAAACCAGTGTCGAGAAACAGATCAAGCGACCGCCGCACTGGTCTTGGATTTGAAACAACGCGGTCTCCTCGATGATACGCTGATCATCTGGGGCGGCGAATTCGGTCGGACTAATTACTGTCAAGGAAAATTAATGCCGAAGAATTTTGGACGCGATCATCATCCTCGTTGCTTTACCGTTTGGATGGCCGGTGGCGGCGTAAAACCGGGAACCAGCTATGGGCAGACCGACGATTATTGTTACAACATCGACGAGGACTCCGTTCATATTCACGATTTTCACGCCACGATCCTGCATCTGTTGGGGATCGACCACGAGCAGTTGACCTATCGTTACCAAGGTCGTCGTTTCCGTTTGACCGATGTTCACGGTCATGTGATCAAACCGGTGTTGGCGTAGGGCCGGTTCCCACCGGCCGTTTTGAGCCGCAACCCGACGCGTGACAGGAATTTGCACTGGAGTTGTTACTCCAGTTGAATCAACGACTTCCTACAATCGCAAGTGCGAAGCGTGAGCGAGGGACCAGAAACATCGCTGATGTGCTGCGGAACGCGGTCCCTTGCTCACGCTTCGCACTTGCGATTTTTTAGATCGGCCGGTGGGAACCGGCCCTACTTGATTTCAAACAATGTTTTGGCGTTGGCTGTTGTTTGCGCGCCAAACTCGTCGACGCTCATACCATGTAGTTCTGCCAGACACGCAGCGGTGTGAATGACCATGGCGGGTTCATTTGGACGTTTTCCGCGATGAGGATGCGGAGACAAATAGGGCGAATCTGTTTCAATCAAAATTCGATCGACCGGTACATTAGCTGCAACGGCGCGCAAGTCATCAGATTTTTTATAGGTGACCATGCCGGCAAAACTGATATGCAAACCCGCGTCGATACATTTTTGCGCCTGATCCCAATCACCGGTGTACGAATGCATGACTCCTCGAAGCGGAAATTGCGATTGATATTCCCACAACAACTCGACAACATCCTCGGCACAGTCGCGCATATGGACAACAAACGGCAAATTTAAATCAATCGATAGTTCGATATGTTGTCGAAAAAAAATCTGCTGTTGATCAAATGGTGCGTAGTCCCAATACCGATCCAACCCCGTTTCACCAATGGCAACAACTTTGGGGTGCGCGGCCATTTGCCTGATGGTTTCGATCGCGTTCTCTGGGACTTGGGACACGTAATTCGGTTGAATTCCAACGGCTGCATAAACGTGCGGATGTTTGCCCGCGATATCAACCGCTGTTTGACTTGACTGAATATCAATGCCGATACAGATGACGCTTTCGACATCAGCTTCGGCACAACGTTGCATGATTTCATCAACGTTATCAATCAATTGTTCATCATTCAGATGAGCGTGAGTATCGACAAAAGACATGGTGGGATGACCAATTGTGACAAATGTTGGGTCCGTGGCTCGACGGGACGAGCTAGCGCCTTGCCGCTCACAGGATTTGGCTCGGCGGGAGCCTCGCCCTCCCGAGAGATCAGGCTCGCAGGAGCCTCGCTCTCCCGAGTTTATTAACCGTGAGTGTATGACCTGTATTTAATTTGTCATACTCGGACAGATTTCGCTACCAAGGCATTTCCATTTGGTTAACGACTTGTTGCGCGATGCGATTGAGAATTTCCTGTTGCGTTGTTGTCGCCGATTGGCCGCCTTCGGGCACAAAATGATCGAATTCGGTGATCAACAACTTTTGTCGCGGCATCAACGACAATCCCGAACGGTCAGTCCAGGTGATCTCGACAAACAGTCCGAGTTCAGCTTCTCGGACATCGTCATTGCCCGATTCTGTCAGAACATTTTTGTTGTCGCGTAAAATTCGCCCCCGAATAAAACTGTCGGCCATTTGAGGTCTCGCAATTGCGAAACTGGTGTCGCGTTCCACTTGTTTGACAACCGCTTCGGTCAACCGTTGTCCAAGCCAACGACGGTTGGAATCCGATTCAAAAATGGAAACATGAACGCTCCGCACATCGGGACGATACAGGCCTTGATTTCCAAAATTATAGGCGCGACATCCGCCACCGGCAGCACTGACAACCACAGCCAGGAGTCCGAGTGAAATTCGGTATTTGGAATTGCCCAACATCATATTTCAATTAACGAATGATTTTGCCTTTAAAAATAGACTCGTTGTCACCCGCAGCGACCAAAGGTTTTACAGCGTTGACGTCTGGGAACAGATCCGACAACCATTTGGCTTTCTGTTTGGGAACCGGTGGCAAAGCGGCAACTTTTTTAATCGTTTCCTGAGCTTTACCCGCCAGTTGCGTGTCGCCAAAATTGTCGGCAACGCGCTGGTAATAAATACCGGCAGCGCGGTTTTCGCCGCGTTTTTCATAGTACTGACCCATTGCCCAATCACGTTCGGCCATCAACTCTCGAATCGCGACTCCTTCTTTGGCCAGGTATTCGCGGTGCTCCTCGACTTTGTCAGGAAACTGACGAATGATCGCTTTCAGGAGACGGTCTGCTTTTTCCAATGGCTGACCGTCGTAACTTTTTCCTTGATACGATGCCAAACGGGATTTCAATTCGAACAGGTGTGCGTGAAACTGGTGCGTGCTGCCGGGATATGAAATCCTTAAATCTTCATAGGTATCCGCGGCATCGGAAAACAATTTGGATCGGAAATAGGAATTGGCCAAAGCTAACGTTGCATCATCCGCAAGTTTTCCGGTCGGGTCGTCCAGTCGAATTCGGTGAAAAATCCGCCGCGCTTGAGTCACGAGTCCGAACGCCGGTCGTTGAGGGTCACCAAATTTGACATTCGGCAAAGTGGTTTTCTGTTTGTTGGCCATCTGTAACCAGAATTGCGCGATGGCAAACCGTCGTGCTTGAACTTTGTCCACCAGTCGGTTGCCGGCGTATTTCGCCAACATCCATTCGTAGGCGCGATTGGCTTGGGTATAAGCATCCATGAAAAAGTAGGATTCGCCCTGATAATACAACGCCTCTTTTTCGATGACCGAATCCGGCATATGTGAGGCGGCGAGTCGAAATTTATTGGCCGCTTTTTCAAACAGTTTTTTGGCGTCGGCATTGCCAGCCGATCTGGCTGCAACCGCTTGTCGATAAAGTTCGTGTCCGGCGTTGAGATTGGCTTCGGCTTTAGCTTGATCACGTTTTCCCAAAACGCGAGTTTTGAACGTGGTTGAGACTTGGCCGGGACCAAGGTCTGACAGTAACAGACGATTTGATGCTTTGCGATTCAACGGATCCAGTGAGTCGACTTCCGCCTCCCAATCTTCCTGCGATTGGTTGGAACCGAGCAACGACTCTTTGAGATTGAATTTCTTGAAACTGGCGCAGCCGGACGCAGAAATCATCATCGCCAGCATCAAGCATCCGCTAGCGTAAATTTGCGTTCGCATTATCGACTTCCCTGTCGAGCAGTATTGGATTGTAAAACGGTAGCTAGGTACCGCGTTTTTCAATGTATTTTTGCAGTTTCGGCTCGTACCCTAACACGTGCGAGGTGTATCGCAGTGTCAAAGCGCGAACTTCACCGATTTGTTTTGACGATGATTCCGTACGTTGCCAATTGTAATTTGGATCGGCAAATTGTTGCATTAATTCCAACGACTCGGCGCTCATGCTGGCAACGGCTTTTTTGGCCCGGCGACAATCGGCACAAAATACGCCACCGTCGCGAAGTCCAAAGAAGTAACGTTTTTCACTGGGGATCGTGTTACCACAACCAACGCAGTTGTTTAATTCGGGGCCATGTCCCAGCAGTTTCAACGTCTGCAATTGGAATCGTATGACACAATGGTCGAGGTTTTCTCCGTCATCAATGTTTTGAATCATCCTCACCGCGAAATCATAAAGTTCTCGATGGGGATCGTTTTCGTCCGTCATCGCCAACAATATTTCCGCACAGTAAAAGGCTGCGTACAACCGATCCAAATGCGTTGACGCCGAGCGGAACCGCCGTTGCAGTTTCGCCTCGGTCAAAATATCGAGCGCTGTAGACGTTTTGTGGACGAACACTAGGCGAACGACGGCAAGTAGGTCAATAGCAGCCTCGAAAGGGCTCTTGCGTCGACGCGCACCTTTGGCAATCCCCGTAATTTTCCCAAAATCGCGAGTTAACAAGGTGACGACGCAACTCGATTCACTGAATTCGACAACGCGTAATATGATGCCTTCGGTTTTTTCTGTTGTCATTGCGAGTCGCTAGCAGAATCGAAAATCGTTAAACCGCGGCGCGTGTGATTACTTCGCCGCGATCGATGATCGCTTGATCAATTTGTTCCATCATATCCGAATCCGGCCGCCAACCCATGGCACCGGCGTTTTCGGCAATTTGATAGTCGCGTTTACTGCCGGCCAAGGCACACGTAATTCCGGTTTGATGAATCGTCCAATTGATGACCACTTGAGCAACGGTCCGATCAATGGAATTTGCAATGCCGCGGAGGACGTCCATAAAGTCTTGATTTTTTTGCCACTGTTCTCCTTGGAACATGGGATATTTTGCGCGGCCATCTTCAGGAGCAAATTGATGATCGCGCGGAATTTTTCCTGCCAATAGCCCTTTCATCAAAGGCCAATAGACAATGACCGAAATTTGATTTTGCAAACACCAAGGCACCAGGCTCAAAGCCTCGTCCTGTTGCAACATGTTAAATGGCGGTTGGATGGCGGCGATAGGACAGATTGCATGGAAAGCGATCAGTTGCTCAAGATTGGCATTGGAAACGCCGATCGAACGGGCCTTGCCAGATTGCTGAATTTCCAACAACGCTGCCGCCGATTGCTCGATCGGGACATTCGGATCGGGAGCGTGCAAATAAAGCAGTTCGACATGATCAGTTTCCAGACGCTGCAGGCTTTCGTCGATTTCCAAACGGACTCGCGCTGGCGAGGCGTCTTGAACACGATTGGTATCCGCGTCCCAGTGAATTCCACATTTGGTGGCGATGACGATTTCGTCGCGAGATTGGCCAAGCGTTTGAGAAATCAGCCGCTCGCTTTCGCCACGGGCACCATAACAATACGCGGTGTCAAAAAAATTAATTCCCGATTCGAATGCAGTTTGAAGTGTTTTACGGCTGTCATGATCATTGACGTCGATACTGGTCATTCCGGCAATGGGCCAGCAACCCATGGCAACGGGTGTAATTTCGATCGGGGTCGTTCCAAGTTGCCGTTTTTGAATTTCCATGTTTTTTATTTCAACAATTCCCTGAGGCTAATGGTGGGATGGTGAAAGTGAGCGGCAAGGCGCTAGCCGCCGGTTTGTAGCGCTTCGTACCGGCGGCTAGCGCCTTGCCGCTCACAATTGATCAACGCGACCTGGCGCCTTGCGGCTCACGACGAAAACATTTTTTACCATCCCAAGTTAATGGAGGTTATCTGGACAAAGTTTTCAATGCCAGCGCCAACGAGCGCAGGCGTGTTTCGGTCGTGTCACTGCGCGACATAAAAACAACCGGACATTTAACACCGCAAAGGATTCCACCAAACTCACAATCGGCCGTGTACATGATCGCTTTGACGGTCAAGTTTGCCGACACCAGGCTAGGAAAGATCATGACATCGGCATGACCAACAACTGGCCCGTCCATTTTTTTCCGATCGCCAGCGGTGTGGTCAAATGCGAGATCGAATGACAATGGCCCTTGGATATAGCAGTCTGCCATTTCAACCAATCGCGGACTCGGTTTTTCATTTTCATTGAATCGTCGTGAGATTTCTTCGGATTCAATGGAATCGGGCATCACCTCGGTCGGTTTTTCAGTGGCCGCCATCAATGCGACCCGTGGTTTTTCGGCGCCCAATCGTCGAGCGACACGAGTTGCAGCTGCCATAATTTCGACCCGTTGTTCAATATCGGGCTGCACGCAAATTCCTGTATCCGCCAGGACGATCGTTCGTTTTTGGCGAGGCAGTTGCATGACGACCACCTGACAAATCGTTTCGTCCGTGCGCAAGCCATTTTCACGATCTAAAATGGCACGCATCAAATCCGGTGTTGAAACCTGACCTTTCATCAACAGTTTTGCCCGGCCCTGGTTGATTTGTTCGACGGCCAGCGCGGCGTGTTGATCCGTATCGAGCAGTTCGAAGCGGTTCAAATCAATCGTGTGTTCATCTGCAACTGCTTGGATCTCTGCAGTTTTGCCAGTAACGATAGGATGGATCCAACCTCGACGTGTTGCTTCGGACAACGCTTTCAAAACGGTGGGTTCGGCACCGCCAATCACAGCAATCGGGATCGGCGAAGGTGTTTGGTCGACTGCCTCAAATATTTGCTGGAAAGTTTTGATGGGCATGGCGCAGAATTTTAATTTACTGATCCGACCATTGAGGATGGCGTTTTTCGAGGAACGCCGTAATTCCTTCGTGGGCGTCGTGCATGATAGCATTGCCGGTCATCACGTCGCAGGCGCTGCGATAGGCATCGGGCTCAGCTTGCCGAAGTTGATCATAAAACGCATTTTTACCTAATGCGATTACTGCTGGGCTGGAGCCAACTATTGCATCGCAGACTTGGTTGATTCGTTCATCCATTTCGTTTTCCGAAACGACTTCGTTGACCAGCCCTAATTCCTGAGCGCGTTTTGCTGAAATGGGTTGTCCCGTCAACAACATCTGCATTGCAGGTTTGGCAGGAATTGCTCGCACCAGTGGCACCATGGGAGTTGTACAAAACAACCCGATCTTAACGCCGGGAGTTGCAAAAGCCGCATCGGGAGTTGCAAAAGCCAGATCGCAAGCAGCAACGAGTTGACAACCGGCGGCCGTTGCCAAAGCGTGTACTTTAGCAATCACCGGTTTTCGAATACGACGGATCAACTGCATGGTCTCACTGCAAAGTTCAAACAGTTTGCGAAATTCGTCTTCGTTGCCATGCGTCATTTCTTTGAGGTCGTGTCCCGCACAGAACACTTTACCGGCTGCCTCAATCACGACGACGCGGACTGACGAGTCATTGTCGAGTTGTTGGAGGTGTTCGCGCAGCAACCGCAGCATTTCCTCGGACAACGCGTTGCGGCGGTCGGGTCGATTGAGTGTCAAATTGGCAACTGAATTTTCGATATGACATGAAATCGGTTGAGTATCGATCTCAACGCTGTTAGCAGGGTTGGTCATCGTTATTCCTCGGAGTTTTCAGACCATCATCTTGGCGTAGCCGTGTTTTGTTGAAAAGGGCCCGCGATCGCTCGTTTTTTTCAGGGGAACTGGCCATTGTCCGAAAGCGTCCGTTTGGAATCACCGGTACAACACGGTAAGATCGATATCATCAACAACAATCAATCAGGCTTGGAGAATAAAATGAAAATTGCAATATCGGGTGCAATTGTCTTGTTTTTTATGACTTCTGTGTGCTGGGCGCAGTCCGACGAGTATCAAATGCCGGAAGATAAAAGCAAACCCGTCATTACGATGCAATCCGTTGGCGGTTTTCGAATGCGGCCGAAAGTAAAACCGGAACCGATGCTGAGTATTTACCCTGACGGAAAAGTCGTTGCCGGACGAACCTGGGATGGGATTGGTCGTGCAGAATGGAAATTGAGCTACAAGGAAATTCAAGCGTTGCTGAAATTCTGTATCAAGGAAAACAAAATGCTGGAGCATACGACTGAAGGTATCCAGAAAGCGATCAAGGATTCGGGAAAACGAGTCATGATTGCAGACGCTCCGTCGACCGAAATCATGATCAACACGAAAGACAAACAAAATACGGTCAGTGTCTACGCATTACAATTTGCGACGCGACAGTTCTCAAGTATCAAAGCCATCGGTCAAGTAGCTGCGGTTGAACAACGCCTCAAGAAAATTCACGCCATGACGGTCGTGGGTGGTCCTAAAAAAATGGATGAAATCTTCAAAGCGGTCAACGCCGCGCTCAAAGAAAAAGATAAAGACGCGCCAACGATGGATCTGTCAAACTTGGGGTATGCTCAAAAACGGGACAACGGTACAGTCAGAATGTCGATCGCCAAACAGGTCAAAAACGATACGGGACAAATGAAAGCCAATTACATGGCCAACGTTTCCATTCCCGAAGGTAAAAAACCCGAGATCAAAGCAAACGTGTTTCGGCCGAGAGAACGATAACAAATCGATGAATCCTGCATCCCGGCTCGGAATCCAATCTCCGAGCTTTTTTTATTGCGCTGATTCAAGTTCGGATTGAATATTTTGCAATACCATTTCACGGGTTTGCAAATGGGAAGCAGTTGCAATTCGCATGGGTAACGGAACACCGTCGAATCGATAGGCCGATCCAGCAACTGAGATTCCAAACGGCGCGACGCCAAAGGAAACGTTCGATTCCAGTTCCCGTTCGGTCGTGCCATCACAAAATCGAATCAACGATACGTTTCGACCTAACGACGCAATTTGATGATCGGTCAGTGCCGCATGAGGGTCGCCGCTAACACATACGGCAACATCAATCGAAGCCTGATCGAGCAACGTTCCCAATTGGCAGCCGACGGGATTAAATTCCGGATAACCTTGTCTCAATTCAACTCCAAACGGAAAACCGGTTTGCCATGTCAAAACGTTTTCGGCACCTGCCGAGTTCGATTGTCCATGTAACGGCAAACATGAAAATCTGGTGAATTGATTCAACTTTCGGATGAGTTTGAGGATCGCTGCGGAAAACGGGTAACCCGCCGTCGATTCAATGGCCCGCGTTCCGACAAAAATCACACCGTATTTAGCGTTGATTATTTGATCGGCAAAATCTGACCAAGGGGAGACATTTTCAGGCAATTCGCTTTGGGGCGCATTTTTGTTTTTGAGACAAGATTGAATTTCGCGAATTGCGAGAAAATTGTTTTGGTTCTCAAGGGAAATGAATTGATCTGCAACCTTGGCGGTTGCCGTGTTGGTATCGTCCACGACGACGACGTGCTTTGAGTCATTTCCAATCCTCTGGAGCAAACGTGGATGTGTCTCAAGCGGATTGGCATTCCAAAAAACAACCAGGTCGGCCCGGTTCTTGATTTCTCCAAGCGAACAAGTGACTTGGCCGTGCTGTTGAACTGCCGCTGTAAAATGGCCTGACGCGGCAGTCGCGCGACAATCGATTCCAGCGCCGATGTAATCCGCCAACGCGACGGCTGCTCGCTGCGTTTCGGTCGTCGTCTGGCCGAGGCCGTAGACAAACGGACTTTGTGATTTCTTCAAAATCTCGGCAGCGGCACGAATCCCTTGTTCGAGTGAAACCGATTGTCCGTCGACCTGACACGCGGTGGGTGGATGGCGTTGATGGAGGAAAATCGAGTGAGCTTTTTCACAAGCATTTTTCGTATCGACGATCTCATTGTCACGAACCGTGATATTGATGTCGTCACACATGCAGCTGCAAAACCCGCACGTCATGTCTTGCAATTCGATCGCGTTGTCGGATGAGTTAGACAAAAGGGATTCTCAGATATTGAATTCTGCCAGTTCGAGTTGTTCGAGCAACGAGTCGCTTAAAAAACCGTTTTCCTGCCAGCCTCGTTGCGTGTTGTACGACGTGATGGCACCGGCGAATTTTTCGCGATCAATTTTCTCACCAAATTCACCGGTTGAGTCGTCAAAAAAACGATCTGGCAATCGATCTTGTTCGGGAAGCCAACCGGAGCGGATATTGTAAAGTTTTTTTGCCGCGATAATTCTCTCAGCTGCCAGTTCTAACGTTTCGACATCGTAGTTCCAACCGGTCATCAAGTTCAAAATATTTGCGGCCTCGGAATAAAAATCGTCAAACACACGGCGAACAAATTTACACAAGATCATGGAATCGAAGATGGCGGCTTTGTTTTCAGTTTCGATGGCGGCCGCGGCAGAATTCGAATCGAGATGGAATCGATTTTCACCGCGGAAATCGGCGTCGTATGCTCCGCTGCGATTGTGATCTGCACCACGGGTTTGAACAGCAAACCCCAACGCCATCGTTTTCAGGGCGCGCGGTTCGTAGCCTGGAATCTCCATCCCTTTGACATGGGGGGCGAATTTTTCAGAGCCTTGTCCAATTGTCTGTGACAGACGCATCGTGCCTTCGGCCATCAAATCACCAAACCCGGTACGTTTGCCGATAGCGTGAATCGCATTTAATAAATCGTCGCCGTTGCCAAATTGAATCGGCTGGTCAACGAGCCCTTTTTCGACACATTCCATCACAAAAGCGATCGTGGCACCGGTGCTGATCGTGTCCAAACCGTAATCGTCGCACAAGGCCGAAGCCTGAATTACCGTTTCGACGTCCGAGATTCCGCACAAGGGTCCCAAGGCAAACAGGTTTTCATATTCGAGCCGGGCCGATGAGTGGTCGGTGTCAGCCGAGTTTTTGATTTTGTAAATGTGCTCGCAACCGATAGTGCACGCGGCGCAAGACGAACGTGTTTTCTCAGCAGACTTGCTGAACGCCGACATATCAAACTGGCTGGCTTGTTCGAATTTGCCAGCCTGAAAATTCCGCGTGGGCAATGCGTTTAATCGATTCAGCGTCACCAAGTTTTCAACAGTGCCCAGTTCGCGATATTTTTCGGTCGCTTTGCCCAACGATTTTTTTGAAAGCGCCTTGGAGACCGCAACCAATTTCTCCGCATTTGCCCAAGGCGTGCGGATCGCTCCATGAACTCCAATAGCTTTGATGTTTTTCGAACCCAAAACAGCACCACTGCCTCCGCGGCCCGCATGGCGTCCATCGTGAGACAGGGTTGCGTATCGAACTTGTCGTTCACCCGCCGGCCCAATCGTCGCAAACGAAAACTGTTTGCCGAATTTCTCCAAAAGTCGGTTTTGTGTTTCGTGACAACCGAGACCCCAGAATTCATTGGCGTCGACGATGTTAATGCAATCTTGTTCAATCAACACGACTGAGGGCCGACTTGCACGACCGGTGATACAGATCGCATCAAAACCAGTTTTTTTTCCCGCAATTGCGAATCCGCTGCCAGCCATCGCATCATTCAATCGTTGTGTCAGCGGGCTTTTGGAAACCACGGCGAATTTGGCGGATGTCGTAACCGGGCTGCCAACCAAAGGGCTGAAGCAGAACACCATCGAAGATTCAGGCGACAGCGCAGGGTAATGATCGTCGCGCTGATCGAGCAGGATGCTAGTTGCCAGGCCAATTCCACCGATAAATTTTTCCAACCGTTCGTTGGACAACGAGATGATCTCGTACTCGTTTTTTGATAAGTCAATTTTCAAGTACTGGCCGTGGTAGCCGAAAAGAGCTCGTTCAGAATTCACATCAGCCTCCCACATCAATCGACATCAAGATGACAGACTTGGCCGAGTTGATTTCAGTGGACAGATCGGTTTCAAATCGCCGTCCATCGATATTGATGATGATTCCGGGGGCCAATTTTTCGTCGACCAACAGTCCTCCAGCCGCGCCAGGTACCAGCGAATCGATCGAATGAATGATTTTCCCCAATGTTGTCGGCATGTCGATTAAAACTTCGATGTAAGTGAGACCAGCAGCGAGTCGTGCGACACCGAAAAATTCAACATCGATTGGCGTAGGTTTCACGTTAGAAGATTTTGAATGCACGGTTTCGATTTCGCAAAATTTGTCGACGGTTCAATTATAGCGCGAAACCGCAAACGGAAACGACCGACGGCTTATTTTGGTAGTCGTTGTGGGCGGCGCTAGGTAGTGTTGATTAATTGTGAGCGGCGAGGCGCTAGCCGCCGGTATTCGATGGTTTACCGGCGGCTAGTGCCTTGCCGCTCACAGGATCAGGCTCGGCGGGAGCCTCGCCCTCCCGAATTAGCCACTACCCTATTTTCGCAAGATCAACCTTTGTTTTTGTGTGGGCACCCAATTTCCTGGGCGGCAGTACCCCAAGGGTGTTTCACAAGAATAAGGGCGATCGATGAGCGCATTGTAGGGCAGCACCGTCGCCGAGCCAAAAAATCGAACGGCAGAAACCCAGGGCTGACCCAACGGTCCGTAAGTCTGACCGTATCGTTCCAGAACAACGTCTTCGAAGTACAGAGGGTTATATAGAATGTTGGGAGCTTCCCAAGTCACCAAGCGTTGAGGATAGACGGGCAGATTTCGCGGAAATTTGCTGATATCAAATTCGGCAAAACGGTCTTTGGGGCGTTTGGACGAAGGGTCGTTCGGCGAAACCTTGATGTCCATGATCGGTCGATTTTTCAAAACCTCGTCTGGCTTGACTTGATTGTTGGCCGGTTTTTTTTCTTGATCGTTTTTTTCTTGCCGGTCACCTGGGGCGATGGCATCTTCGATTTTCTCCTGCTCTTGTTTGACCGAAACCAGTTCGCCAGTGATCGAACGAACAGCGTCATCCGCCTGAAACTCATTTGGCGCTCGGCGCGCAGATTGTGCGTGAAGCACTGACACGAATGCCAGTGAGAAAATCAACGTTGCAATGATTGAACCTGTTTTCACTTCCAGTCCTTTGGTCAAATAAAAACGATCGATATCCAAACTATTTTTTCATCTCTTTGCCATCGACGGTCACTTTGCCACCTTTGATTAACAGAGGCGGGCCATAATCGTCTGATTCCAGCAAAGTACTTTCTTTAATTTCCAGTTGGCAATATCCTTCGGTTCGCACTTGTGCTGCGCCGTTGTCGCCAACCACCGAGCCTTCGATTTTGCAGCGGCTGGCACCGCCCACCGAAATTCCACTGCGCCCGTTACCGCGGCTGTTGATTCCCGTGATCAAGACGTTTTCTGTAATATCGTGGCTATTGATTCCGTCCAGCTGATAACCTTGCACCACCAAATCCTGGATGACCACGTTTTTCACTCGATAGAGCGTGATACCGACGGACAATTCGCAATAGCTCAAGTCGTAATTCTCAGGTGCCGCCGTGCGCTTGGTGCGAAAGTAAATCAAACCATTGATCATGGTCCAATGTTCTTCTTCGAGTTTTTTCAGATCGGCTTTCTTGTTGACCGCAGATCGTTTGGCAGGTCGAGCACCGATGTAGACCATCTGATGTCCTTTTCGCCGCGGCTCGAATCGAAAAATATTCCCTTCGACATGTTGCCATTGGTCGGCCTCAACCGATTTTCGTCCGTCGAGTGTGGCGCCATTGCCAATGATAAAAAACGGAGTCAGACTCGTACCGCAATGTTTGCGGCCGGACAAAGAAATGCTTTCGCGATAGGGGACACCCGTATTTTGCAGGATGATGCGATCACCCTGATCAGCTTTTCTCAAAGCGTGGGTGATCGATTGCAATGGCGAATCGGCACTGGTTCCACGATTTTGTTTGTTGCCACCGACATTGTTGACATACCAATCGCGTGCGTGCAAATTGGCGGGATTGATTGCAAAACCAATCACCAGTAATCCAATGATTATCTTCAATTTTGCCATGGTCATTCTCGGCGACAAAGCGTAAAAAGCGTCCCGTTTAATCATCGACATTCGAATTTCGCGGTTTGCCTGCAAATTTTGCGACAGCGGTTATAACTTTCAATCTTAATTGTGACAGCCCGTAAAACCAGAATCAACGTTTTGATTCCATTGACTGTCGATGCCGACAATAATCGCCGAGTCCGTTTGATCCGGCAATAGAATCGTTAGATTCCGAGCTATTCCACAGCCGGGCGGGTCTGGCCTTCGATAATGCGGCCTTCGATCGTCCTGGATTTTTTGATGTGTTCAGACCGGTCCTCGAATTGTCGGACGGATTCTTCCAGTTGCTCACGGTAATTCAAAGCAATGGTTTCCTGGTTGGCCTCGGAAATAAACAATTTGAGCTGCTCGATTTCCTCGGCCATCATTTGCTGTTGATCGTCGACATATTCTCGCAGCCAGTTCATCAGGTCCCGTTCCGAGACATTGATCTCGTTACACATTTGTGTCATCGTTGATTGCCCCTTGAGCAATTTGATAACAATGCCGTCCCGATATTTGCGCGAAAAACGATCGGTATTGTCACTCGATCCGATTAAGGAATTTTCGCGTGAGATAAAATTTCCGACGGGCAATTCGTCGGCGATGACTTCGTCCGATTGTCTGTCGGCCTCAAAGTCGCGCATACCACGGATGGGAGAGCGTAAATACAGTGCTCTCGCGCCACAATAAGTACAAAACCAAGGTCCGATTCTAAATAGCGAAGCGATGCGGAGTGCGGTCCAATCCAAAATGCGATGCAACCGGGAATCGAGACGCCGAATCTGCAAAGTATTTTGAATACATCCTTTGCAGAATCCTTTTCGACGAATCGTCCCGAACATATTATTGAGTTTCCAACTGGATACCGAAATCAATGCGAGCGAGGAATCAACCGCTGCCTAGTTTAAACGAATTTCCTGAGCTTTTACTCTTTTTCGGAAATTCAAGTTTCCGAATTCGCAAAATAACTGGCGTTCCATACTATGGATTCGCCCAATCAACCGACAATCCCGACTAATGTCCCCAGATTCACAAAGCCAACACGAGCACCACCAGTTTGCGATTGAATTGGGAGACCAAGGCCAACGAATCGATCGATTTTTAATTGGCGTGTTGCCGCATTTGAGTCGCGTAAAAGTCGGTCGCTTGATTCATAAACAATTGGTTACCGTCAACCAACAGGCAACTAAACCTGCCTATCGCGTGCGCGTTGGCGATCACGTTTCGGTCAGTGTCCCTCCTCCCGAACCGATGGGTTCGAAACCGGAGAACATTCCACTCGATATCTTGTTTGAAGATGACGATGTGATTGCCGTGAACAAACCGGCGGGAATGGTGGTCCATCCGGCAAAAGGGAATTGGTCGGGTACGTTGACGGCGGCGCTTTCGTTTCATTTTTCCACACTCAGTTCAGTCGGTGGTGAACATCGACCGGGGATTGTGCATCGTCTCGATCGCGATACCACCGGCGTGATCCTGATTGCCAAAACAGACATGGCGCACGTCGCGCTGACCGAACAATTCGAAAAACGCACGGTCGAAAAAACTTATCGAGCAATTGTCAGCCCGGCTCCCGATCGCGATCGAGATTGGATTCGCCAACCGATTGGTGTGCATCCGTATCAGCGAGAAAAAATGGCGATTCGCGAAGATCACAAATCCAGTCGTCCTGCCGAGACGTTTTTCGAAGTTCAACGGAGATTCAAAGGATTTGCAGATATCCTGGCGTTTCCAAAAACAGGCCGCACTCACCAAATTCGATTACATCTGGCGCACATTGGTGCCCCGATATTGTGTGACCGGCTGTATAGTGGTCGTGCAAAGCTGAATACCGCGACGTTGACACGCGAACCGGAGGGCGACGATTTGTTGTGTCGACAAGCACTCCATGCGCAATCCATCAAATTTAAATTGCTCTCGGGCAAGCAGCTCGAAGTGTCAGCGCCGTTGCCCGAAGACATGGCCGCGACATTGGCATTTCTCGAAAAAAATCGGCCGCTGCCGTCAGGTAGCTAGCTGCCCGATGCATATTGACATTCGATCGCATGCATTTGTCTGATATGCTCCCCGCCTGTCCGTGGATTAATAATGCGCGCATTCAATTCTCAAAACCCGCAAAAATGGTGTGTCGTTCTGCTGTTGTGCATTTGTGGATGCCAAGCGACCCCCACCGAAGTCACACTACCGAGTCGCAATCGGCTCGTCCGCGATCGGCTGGTGATATTCACGAATTTCAAAATTCCCAAACGACATCGATTGCTGGAAGATTTGGTCAACAATCGTCGTGTGATTACTGAAACGTTGGAGTTACCGGAATGCGATGAACCGATTGATGTTTATTTGTTTCGAGATGAAAAACGTTACCGCAGATATCTGCGCCGATTTCTTCCAAGTTTGCCAGATCGGCGAGCGTTTTTCGTAAAAGACGACACCAGTTTGCAAGTTTACGCCCATTGGGGAGATCGTGTTGCCGAAGACTTGCGCCACGAAGTTACGCATGGTTATCTTCATAGCGTTGTACCTGACGTGCCCCTGTGGCTCGACGAAGGGTTGGCCGAATATTTCGAAGTTGGATTGGGACAACGTGGACGCAATCGACCTCATATCCTCGCGCTGGCGTCCCGGTTTCGTCGTGGAAAATGGAGGCCTGATTTAGCTCGCTTGGAAAAACTGAACAGCGGTCCATCGTTGTCTCAAGGCGATTATGCCGAAGCGTGGTTGTGGACACATTACCTGCTGGAGTCAAGCAAAGAGAATCGGCAAATGGTACGCGACCAACTGGCCCGAATTCGAATGGCTGGCACCGCCAAACCCATGAGCGAGCAATTGGCGGCCAAAGATAAAAACATCGAAGAAAAATTGCTGCGGCATTTAAAGACGTTGGTCGAAGAACTTTGAGGATTGGCGGTCCCACCCACACTTTCTTTGCAATTTTGCCGCGAAGTGATGAATCATTTGACAGGATCAACAGGATTAACAGGATGTCGCACACTGATCCTGTTAATCATGTTCATCCTGTCAAAACGAACGGAATCAAAACAGTTTGTGGTCGGCAGGAATCAGATGTAGGGCCGGTTCCTACCGGCCAATCCAAATAAGACAGCCGGTGGGAACCGGCCCTACTGATCAAGCGCTGGATCGCGTTTGATTTCGTAGCGGCGTATTTTTCGATCGAGTGTTGATCGTTCAATCCCGAGAATTTTGGCTGTGCGACTTTTGTTCCAACCGGTCGCTTTCAGGGTTGCCAAAATATGGTGGCGTTCCATTTCGGCCAGTGAAATGGGTTGATACACGGGCTGTCCCATGTCCATTTGTGATTCACTGGCGGTCGCCAAATTTGACAACATCAGCTCATCGATTTCGATGGTTTCCGTTCGCGCCAATACGACAGCGCGTTCGATTACATTTTTCAACTCTCGAACGTTGCCAGGCCAGCGATAAGTTTTCAATTGTCCCATCGCTGATTTGGAGAATCCTTCGACACGACGGCCGGTGGTCAAATTGAATTTCTGCAAAAAGAAATCTGCCAACTCGGGAATGTCTTCAGGACGTTTTCGCAACGGAGGCACGTCCACTTGAACGACATGCAGGCGAAAATAAAGGTCTTTGCGGAATGTTTTTTCGCGTACCGCTTGTTCCAAATCGCGGTTCGTTGCAGCGATCACTCGGACATCGACAGAGATCGCTTTGCTGCCGCCGACTCGTTCAAACGGGTGCCCTTCGAGTACCCGGAGAAATTTGGCCTGAATCGACGGACTCATTTCGCCGATTTCGTCCAGCATCAACGTGCCTTTGTCAGCCGCTTCGAATTTTCCCAACTTTCGATCGGTGGCGCCTGTAAACGCTCCCCGTTCGTGGCCAAACAGCTCGCTTTCGAGCAACGTTTCAGAAAGTGCCGCGCAGTTGAGACACACGAATGCTCCATTGCGACGGGAACTGGCAAAATGGACGGCGCGGGCTACCAACTCTTTACCGACACCACTTTCGCCGCGGATCAAGACCGTCGCGTTACTGGGTGCGGCTCGAGCAATTTGCTGGTGGACGTGCAACATGGCTGGGCTGCTGCCGATGATTTCCGACTCCTCGCCCAATTGTTCGCGCAGCTGGTCGATTTCGTTTCGTGTTTTGTCGAGGTCTTCGACCAGTTTTTGTTCGCGAAGTCGGGTACGCATAGCCAAAGCGACGTTTTCGGCCACCGCCAACGTGTATTCCAGATCCTCGGGGTCTAAGAAACCGTCAGATCGCGTTGAGTAGAGATGGACCAGACCGATGGTGCGGTTGTTGTGGCGAATGGGTGCACAGATAACACTGGTGGCCTGAATCTCGCCTTTACTGTCGCGAATCCCAAGTGCGCTGTCGTCTTGGATGTCCCGCGCCAGAATCGCTTCACCATCACGCATTGCCTGATTGGCCAGAAACGTCGAAACACGTTGATAGTTTGGTTTGTCGACTGATTTCCAGGCAACAATTTCCAAATCATCAGGTTCAGCATTGGTTCGTCGACCACGTGGCAAAATCAGCACGGCGCCGGCATCGCAATTGGCACCTTCGAACAACCCTTCGAGTGCTCGTCTGGCAATGCTGCGAATCGTAGTTTGGTTGGCAAGTTCGTATCCCAACCGACAGAGCTTGGCGGCCAACCCGGTCGTCGTCGCCGCTTCATCCCCATAATCGGTGTCGGCCAGAAATCGTGTTTTGCCGCGGCGGTGAGTAATGGTTGTCGGTTCCGCGACCAATTCGGTCAGCGTTGGGTCATCTTCGGCAATTTCCAGTCCGGCCATCGTTTCGGGGCCGCTGATCTTTTTCTTGTTGGAATAGGCCGTTGAAAGATCGTGCACAAATTCCAACTGGGTTTTGGCGATGTGAATTGTATCGCCGGGAGCCAGTACTTTGTCGCCCATCAATCGGTCATCGCCGATCGCCGTTCCATTGCGGGATTGGAGGTCTCGGATCACCCAGCGGCCGTCATTTTGGAATATTTCACAGTGTTGGCGGCTGGCCTGTTCTTCCTTGATCACGATCTGGTTGGTATTCGCGCGTCCGATTGTAACGGTTCTGCCGGGGATCAGCCGGAAAACGTCGGACCATTTTGTGCCATCGCGAATTACCAAATATGCGTTCAATCTAACCTCTTTTTGCTTTTCATTCGAAAAACAACGTATAATTTAATTCAGCGATTTCCCGAAAGAGACGATTTTCGACTCAAACAAGGAGTTTGCGAGCTGTTTGGCGGCAATTTTGTTGCGTAAAAAACGGTTCGTGATTACGCTAAATGATGGGGTCGGCGTGTTGCAGCCCCCATATATTATCTTAGAGGCCAAATTCGTGTGTACCAGCCTTTGTCTATGTTTGGGTATTTTGAGCCAGATTGGGCATGGTCAGCGGAAAATGTAATTGGGGCAAGGCGTTTTTTTTCCGGGAGTTTTAAATCATGTCGAATCGATTCGACGGGTATTCAGTAGTCGCAGGCCGATTCTGCGGGCTCATCGCGTTGATTTGCGTTGCGTTGGTCAGCTCAACGGCGTCCGCGCAGTTTATTAATGGACAGCAAATCCAGCAAATCGGCGGTGTTTTAATTGACGCACAGGGCGTCGTGGCAAATACCAACAGCAAGCTCTCTGCTCAGCTGCGAAAAGACATTTTGAAACAACTCAACGAAGCGCAAGGAAAAATGGCTGATAAAGTCAGCTTGCGTGCCGTGTCCCTCAAAGGCTTGTATGCCGAGGTTGAAAAAGCAGTCGCGAACAAAAAACAGATTCCCGACTCAGCATTGTATCTCGCCGGATTACAACGCATTCAATATGTATTTGTGGTTCCCGACAGCAACGACATTCTGTTAGTTGGACCCGCCGAAGGGTGGAAGGTCGATCAACGAGGCAACGTCGTTGGCAAAACAACCGGATTGCCTGTTCTGCGTCTCGAGGATTTGATCGTCGCCATGCGATCCAGTGACAACGCTCGCCAAGGTCATGGCATCAGCGTTTCCATCAATCCAACGGAAGAAGGCAACAAAAAATTGGCAGCGTTTTTCAAACGTTTCCAACGATCCGGACAAAAATTCAACACCAAAGCGGCAACAGCTGTCGAGCAAGTCATGGGCCCGCAAGACGTCACATTGACAGGGGTCGATACGAACAGTCGTTTCGCCCAAGTTCTCGTCGCCGCCGACTATCAAATGAAACGATTGAGCATGGGATTCGAAAAATCTCCTGTGAAAAACATGCCCAGTTTCCTGGCTTTGTGCCAAAAATCTGACACCAACGCCCGCTCGATGACTCCACGGTTTTGGATGGAATGCAACTACAAACCCGTAAAACACAGTGCCGACAAGCTGGGTTTCGAAATCGAAGGCAGCGTCAAAGCACTGACGGAAACCGAAGTAGTTGAAAAATCTGGTAAACGCGTCGGAACGGGCCGCAAAAACAAATTGGCCAAAAAATGGGCCGACAGCATGACCAAGAACTTTGACGCTTTGAAAAAAGTGGAACCGGTATTTGCTGAATTGCAAAATATCATGGATATGTCAGTGGTCGCAGCATTGATCCAGCGAGAAGGTCTGCTGAAAAAAGCGGGTTTGAAACTGGATTACTTTGCCAGTGACGAAAAATTGAAAGTTCCCCAGATGTACGTTCCCAAAACCGTACCCACACAATGCAGTTTCTGCAGCCTGTCTCGCAGCACGTTGGTCACGGCATCGGGTGGAGTTCAAGTGGATTCTTGGGCGGTCATCGAAAACCTGAAAAAAGACCAGTCGGTTGGGGACGCTCGCACGAAAATCCTGGCTGCCGCTGGCGACCAATGGTGGTGGAACGTCAACTAGTATTTGACTGGAATTCAGAATAACGTAAACGTCAGGCAGATTTTGCCTGGCGTTTTTTTGTGCTCTTTGAAATTCCAACCCCATGTGTCCGATTGAATTCTGATTCTGAAAAACCTGAGCAACCCGAACAGTCTGAGCAAACTGACCTGCAGCCTGCCAACGCGGATCCGATCCGCCTGGATCAATTCTTGAAGCTTGTCGGGGTCGCGGACACCGGCGGCATGGCCAAGTTATTGATTCAGGATGGTCAAATTTTGTTGAATGGTGAAATCGAAACGCGCCGCCGCAAACAATTGGAATTGTCAGATACCGTTGAATTTGGGGGCCAGGTATTTTGCGTCCGAGATTTCGTTGATTCGTAGACGCTGACGGAATGCTGACTACCAGGCTAGCCGCCGATCGAGCTTGACATTTCTATTGGTGTCATGTGCTCGGATGGCCCGCAGTTGTTATTTTTGTCAATAAAATTGACACGGATTTGACGGTTTCTTAGATCGTTTTGTATGGGAGCCAACAGGTCGACTGCTGTCACTTGGAATTATTTTGGGCCAATTGAAACTGCGGTGATGTTGGTGCGAAATTGGAAAGTGTCCCGACAAATCTGCGCGGAAACCGTCGAAATTTGCCAGTCTTACCCAACCTGCACGAGTCCCATAAACGGGAATACCACTCTTTTTGGGGCGTTTTTCGGCAAAAACGAAACTCCCGAATGTTGACTATTTTTAGCAGGAACTTAGAGTGAAGAAGAAATGTTTTTTAGTTGTCAAGCCCTTTCGTTGGAATATTATTTCAGGATACAAGTCGCCAATTTAGAAATAGATGACTTTCTGGCAAAGTAAGGCCAGTATTAATTACAAAGGAATGGAAGGATGTTAGTTCTCTCTCGCAAAAAAAATGAAAGTATCGTGATCAACGACGACATCACGATTGTGGTTGTTGAGATCCGCGGTGACAAAGTGCGTCTTGGCGTCGAAGCCCCCAAAGAAGTCCCCGTGCATCGGCGTGAAGTTTACGATGCGATCAAACGTTCTGAGCAGTCGAACACAAATTCCGACAACAGCTAACCTGTTGAGCTGAATTGTGTTATTTGTGGGGCATTCATGAAATTGTCAGGCGTTTGATCAATCCATATCTGCGGATATCGCCCCACGCTCGTGAGCGTCTTGGAAATCTTTCAAAATCGTCTAATTGCCTGACGTTGTGCAGCCGAACAAAAAAATACGGGAATTTTGAAAGGGCGGATTGAACCTCGCCCTTGACGATTTGTCCATTCACTGGCTATTTTAGCTGATTACATCAGACGGCCCGTTCGTCTAGTGGTCTAGGACTCCGGCCTTTCACGCCGGCAACACGGGTTCGAGTCCCGTACGGGTCATTTTGTATTGATTTACCGTATTTGCCGCTGATGAGAATGATGAGATTTTTTTATCTCATCAGTTCCATCAGCCATTCTCATCAGCCGTCTACCGCTTCACTCTATCATTTCTGATGAGCGGATGAAAAAGCATATTGCACCTAAATCGCACCTCTTTCGATATCAGGTACGCGCTCGTTCTTTGGCAATTGAATAACATATATACGTGAAACCTTGCCGGTCAGCCTACATTTTCGAAAATGAAGCTTTCATTGCGATCGCTGTTTTATATTACATTTTTCGCCGCAGCTTGCAGCGGATTGAGCCAGATTCAATTTGGATTTGGTTGCACGATACTCGCAATCGCAATCATCTTGCTCCAGTTCTTATTCACTAAGTACCGCCGATATACGTACACATTTTCAATTGCCATCGCGATTTCTTTCGGGATGGTCGCTATGATACTTTACCAATTGCACTCACTTGGTTACGTGTCCGCGAATAATCGACTACAGATGAGTGATCTGGTGGAGATCCAATTGAAATGGCGAAGTTGGATAATATTTCTGGGAACATTCGTTGGAGCCACAGTGGGCGCCATTCTCTACGATTCATTCTTTCAGAAATGGGACAAACAAGAATCTAACAAAAAATCAAGAAATCCTGACATCGCCTGATTGTTGTGTACACAAACTGTGTTGCCAATCAGAAATCATCTCCGGTTGCATGATAATAATCACATGGCAAAGTACCTTCGGCTAATCCCTCGACAACTTCTTCTACAGTAGCCGCAACTCGGATGCCAAATTCGCGTTGAACTCTGAACTCCATATTTTCGTGGTCGAGATACCAAATGCTCTTTTCTGCATCCAGCATATCAATTGCAATTAGATCACCATTTTGGCACGCTCCGATGAACATGAAGCCCGCATCCTTTGGTGCGAATCCCGACAAATCATCGTCATACCATGCACAATGGTCGACAAATCGACCAGTGGAGGATTGTATTCCAAGGGATCGTATTCGATTTCTGAATCCTTCGCATGTTTGATCAGCTGCTGGGCGATTGTTGCGCTAAGCCTGCGGTCAATTGCCCATTGTTCAAATTGCTCTTCGTTCATTCGTGCAATCTACCATTTGAGGAAACGCGTGCATTGTTATGCGATACATTAGAGTTGCCAAATATTAGGGGAGCTAGTGCGCTTCCAAACGATACAGTTTTCTGAAGCGACAACTACGTCGACCTTGACCTCTCTCGTATTTGCTGGTTAAACCTTTGTGAGACTAAAATGCGTGTCTTTTTAGTTTTCTCAAAGCGATAGAACTAGAATATGAATTCCAGCAAGCCCAAAAATAAAAAGAATAGAAATTTTCACAGTGAACCCAAGCGGATTGCGTGTCTGTTTTTTGGCTCTTTGGTTTTTTCGCTGATTTGGTGTTTCTTGGGCTACGGTTTGTTTTATGGATTTCCCCCCTCACAAGACAGCCTAGTTTTGATGATTCGCTTGACTGCAGGTTTGACCACATTTTCATTTTTCGTTGTTTTGTTGATTGAATTGGTTGTACCTACTAAGAATTTTGTCAAGGATATTTTTTTGTTCCTCGCATTAGTTGGGGTAACCTGCAGTTCTGCATTTGTGGGTTGGTTTTTCATTGCGGCCTCAATGGTTGGTAGATGAGAAGACGAACAGATAAGCCCAAGTCCCTAAAAAACCGACTCTAAGACACCTCTAAGCCAAGCGATGGCAGGAATTGCACAATCTTGTTAGAGAAGAGATTTTGTTACAGAAACACGTGAATGATGTTGTTTTGAATGGTCATTGCTTTGGTCGGTACAATTTTCGAAATACAGCAAAAACCACAGCGCGGGCAGTAAGTATGCCTGCAATCAATGAAGGAATTAGAAGCCAAAGGGTGATTCGGATCTTTAGTTGACCACTCGCTTTCATTCGCATCGTTGGGCTATCTGGATTCCAACTGCCATAAATCCATTTATACCAATAGTCGGGGTTCTGCTCGAAAAGGAAATGCCCGACGACGAATCCGGCTATAATTGCCAGTAATGCAAACAGCACTGGAATGGTGAAAGCAATCGTTATCGTCAAGAGAGTTAGAAAAATTCGAAAATTATTAGAAATCACAATGCCCCAATGTTTTCTTGTGCAAACCACTGAACCATTGTCATTTCGAAAAATTCCCTGAATTTAATTCGTTGCCTGAAACTCTAGTTTGATGAAGACAGCGAAACAATCGACAAGCTCAAAAACGAAATTGAAGAGTTGAGTTCGAGCAACAAGAAAAAGCTGGACGCTGAAAAATGGGGACAACCAAAAGTCGATTGGGATTCCTACAGTAACAAGTGAGCTTTCTAACCAAAGAAGTTTCTAATTAAGTAGTTAGAGACAAGTACAGCCAAAAGAGCAACTGCAAATTGACCGAGGATTAATTTGTTTTCGCTCATGGCCTGATTATAAAAGAATTCTTGGCCATTGCTTTTCAATTCCATTTCCATGTTTCTACGATCTGCTCATGAACAGACCAAAGATCTTCTTCTGAGCTTGTGTTGGCCACGATGAAGCAAGCCTTGCCTCGATGATGTGCCACGATGCACGTACGTGGACCGTATTTTCCGCTATCCGTAATCTTGACGCGGTATGCTGTGTTTCCGTCAACATCAAATGGCAACTTGGAATACTTGCCTGAATTTGACTGCGCGTAGACTTTAGCGGATGTCTTGACACTGGGGTCCAGCGGAGACCCAATCTCAATCGTAATGCTTTCTTTTGGGTTGTTTTTGTCGTCGTCTGAGCGATACAGAGTAATGACAGAGTAGCCTTTCTTGACTTTGTTTGCCGACCAGCCGTTT
>JANQLU010000134.1 GCA_028280445.1 Pirellulaceae bacterium
GACGAAACCCTCGTTTTCGCATGCGTCGAGACCGCTCAACTTATCTTCCTCAAACAGACATATGGACTGAGCAGCGCGCGACGCGCGGGTGTCAAAGGATGGGGCCGCGCTTAGTCCAGACATGGTTCACTTGGCGAGGATTCTAAGGGCGTTGCGCCGGCGCCGCGAAACCTCTTCGGTCGCCTCCATCTGACAGGCGAACTCCGGATCGTATTGTGGAGCCGAGCCGAGACGCCTGCCATTTGTCGTCACGGCCGTCCCCGGACTTGATCCGGGGATCAGTCCCGGCCGTCCACGTCTTTTCTCAAGTCGTGGATGCGCGGAACAACAAGTCCGCGCATAACGAGACATGCTCTCGGTGTTTAGTCCTGAGGTGTGGTGGTCTACTAATCTGTGACCATCAGAAGGATGCACTATGGGACAAATTCTTCATGGGAGCGCCAAGACGACGCACGCCATCCGAGCTCTCATACAGCGATCGAAAGCTTCGAACGCGGCATTGAGCCGGGAGCTTGGCATCAACGTCAAAACGGTCGCCAAGTGGCGCAAGCGCGATACGGTTGAAGATGCCGCGATGGGTCCGAGGGAGGCTCATTCGACGGTTCTGAGCATCGAAGAAGAGGCCGTGATCGTCGCCTTCCGGCGCCACACCCTGCTTCCGCTGGACGATTGTCTCTATGCTTTGCAGCCGACCATTCCCCACCTGACCCGGTCGTCGCTGCACAGGTGCCTGCAACGGCATGAGATCAGCCGCCTGCCCGACGTCGAGGGTGACAAACCGAAGAAGAAGTTCAAGCGATACCCGATTGGGTATTTCCACATCGACATCGCGGAAGTGCGCACCGGTGAGGGCAAAATCCGCCTCTTCGTCGCCATCGACCGAACGTCCAAGTTCGCCTATGTCGAATTGCATGAGCGAGCTGGCAAAATGGTCGCGGCCCAATTCCTGCGCAATCTGATCGCGGCAGTGCCCTACAAAATCCATACCGTTCTGACCGACAACGGCATCCAGTTCACCAATCGCAAGCAGGATCGGTACGCCTTCGAGCACATCGTCAGTCGTGTTTGCCGCGAGCATGGCATCGACCAGCGCCTGACCAAGGTGAACCATCCCTGGACGAACGGGCAAGTCGAACGCATGAACCGCACCATCAAGGAGGCGACGGTCAGACGGTATCACTATGACACACACGCGCAGCTCGAAACGCACGTCATAGATTTCATTTCTGCCTACAACTACGCGCGTAGGCTGAAGACGCTGCAAGGCCTCACACCGTTCGAATACATTTGCAAAATCTGCACAAATGAGCCGGATCGTTTCAATGTCGATCCAACCCACCACACCTCAGGACTAAACAACTAGGGCCTGTTGATATTCACCGCATGTTTCCAATTGATCGCGTGAATCCGCTCTATTTCAATGAGTTAGATCAGATTCACGCGATTAAATGGTATTGTAGGGCGATTCCATTTAATCGCGATCCGATCTAGGGCGCTTGCGGACACCACGGAACGAGGCCCGAATTG
>JANQLU010000155.1 GCA_028280445.1 Pirellulaceae bacterium
AAATCGGAAAGCTGTGAATTTAAACTGAGCGGAGAGGCGCCAGCCGCCGGTATTTACGGGTTCACCGGCGGCTAGCGCCTCGCCGCTCATGTTTAATCAACACCTAGGCCACGCCTAACTGCTGCTCACCAATTTCTTTGACACGCGCATCGTCAATGATCGTCAGCGGACTGTAATTGGGATGTCGCCCGCCGGTAACAATCGGATCATTGTGGCGCGTATTGAAACAACCAATTAATGACCACCGCGGATGATCGCTTTCGTTGGCAGCCGAGCAGTGCAATGTGTTCGCGTGAAAAAACAGCGCGTCGCCAGGTTGCATTTCGCAATGGACCAGCGGCAATTTTTCCAGGGCTGCATTGACTCGTTGCATGTCCGCACCGGCCTGTTCGCCCGATTTTCCATGATCGATGCGGCCAAATTTATGCGACCCTTGAATCACTTGCAGACAACCGTTTTCGCGAGTCGCGCGATCGACCGCAATCAGACAACTGGCCATGTCGGGATACAAACAACCGTTTTCGTACCAGTAACCATAATCCTGATGCCATTGCCAGGCGCCGCCAACCTGGGGTTCTTTGAGCATCATCTTATGGTGGTAGTGATAAACTTCGTCACCCAACAATCGTTGCATTGTTTCGACTACTCGTCGACAACTAACGACGGCCGAGTAAATCTGCGTTGGATCGAGCTCATTGCGAACCGTCAGCAACGTTGCTCGTCCGTCGGCGTCGGTTTTGTTTCGCGCTTCGGAAGTCAATTGCAAATCCGATTTGGCAACTTGTAGCAGCAGTTGCATTTCATCATCGTCAAACAATCGACGGACCATCAGAAATCCGTCACGATTAAAATCAGCAATGTGTTGATCATCGACTTGAAAGAATGACACGGTTTGATTCCCTCGGTTGATTTCAGTCATTGCAGTTTTCCGTTAGACTGCTGGCTTGTTGTTTCATTATTTTAATGCAGACGGCGGTTCATCAATGGCCAAATGGAAAATCGTTGGAATCAATTTTGATCATTTCCACATGGGCGACAATTTACGGTTCGCTTTTGATCATCCCGATTGCGAAATTGCCGGTATTTGCGATCTGAAACCGGAACGGATGCAGGAAGCAATTAACAATTTCGACATTCCTGCTGAACGAGTATTCACGGATCACCAAAAATGCCTGGAATCGACGGAGCCCGATTTGGTCATTTTGTGTCCAGCATCCGCTGAACACGGAAAATGGACGGAGTTAGTCGCGCCGTTTAACGTGCATATCATAATGGAAAAACCGTTCGCGTCGACGTTGGCCGAAGCCGATCAGATGGTTGCGGCGATGAGCGGAACTGGCAAACAATTGGCGATCAATTGGCCGTTGGCATGGTATCCAGCCCATCGAACAGCAAAACGATTGATCGACGAGGGCGCGATCGGAAAAATTATCGAAGTCCATTTTTACGATGGCAACCGCGGGCCGCTTTGGCATGGAGCCGACAAAATTGATAAGACCGCCGAACAAGTTGCCGAAGAAAAACCGCACAGTTGGTTTTACAAAAAAGAATTTGGCGGAGGATCATTGCTAGACTATTTGGGATATGGGACCACCCTGGGAACCTGGTTCATGGATGGCCGCAAACCACTGGAGGTCACTGCCACTGTAGATCAACCGCCAGGTCTAGAAGTCGATGAACATTCCATTGTCGTTGCTCGATACGCCGAAGGACTGAGTAAATTTGAAACTCGTTGGGGTACATTCACCGACCCTTGGACGCATCAACCCCAGCCCCAATGCGGATTTGTGATTGTCGGTACGGAAGGCACGATTTCAAACTACGATTACGCAACCACTGTCCGAATTCAGGATCGCCAGCGACCGCAGGGCGAAGATCTACCCGTCGATACTTTGTCAAATGAAACCCGTAATCCAATCAACTACTTTGTCGATTGTCTGGAAAATAACAAACCTGTCGGAGGCGCGATGTCAGTTGAGATTTCAAGGATTGGGCAACAGATTGTTGATACAGCCGTTGCCAGCGCCGCCGAAAAACGAACTTTGCCTTTGATCGATTCATAATGGCTGACGAATTAAAAACGCCCAAAATCGAAGACTACCAGGTAAGCAAACGCGCGACAGATGTCACCATTGACGGTCCCGATTTGCAGTACAAACCAGCGCGGCCTGCCCACCCCGAAAATTTTCCAATCGGTTTGGTCGGTTGTGGCGGTATCGCGCCAACACATCTCCAGGTTTATCGTGATGCAGGTTATCGTGTTACCACGTTGTACGATCGGCATCGGGAACGAAGTGAAAAATTGCGCGACCAGTTTTTTCCTGACGCCGAAATTTCGGATTCCGTTGAAGCGTTTTTTGACAGCGATGTTCGAATCGTCGACCTGACGCCCCATCCTGTCGATCGTGTTGAGCTCGTGGAACGCGCGATCGCCAGCGGGAAACATGTTTTGAGCCAGAAACCATTTGCAGTTGATCTGGATGTTGCCCAACGTTTGATTGAATCAGCCAATCGCGCCAAAGTTTTGATTGGCGTCAATCAAAATGGCCGTTGGGCACCGCATGTGGCTTATGCCAGAGCGGCGATTGCCGCAGGGTTGATGGGAGAAATTCAGTCGGTCGATTGCTCCATTTATTGGGATCACAATTGGTGTGCCGGGACAGTTTTTGATCAAGTCAAACATCTGTTGTTGTATGATTTTGGCATTCATTGGTTCGATATGATTTGCTGCTATTTTGGCCAGCAATCAGCGTTCAGCGTAACCGCACAACTGTCTCACACGCTGACGCAAAAAACAAAACCAGCGCTCAGCGGCCAGGTATCCGTTCAATTCGGTGATCATGGACAGGCCAGTTTGGTGTTTCGCGGTGACAGTACTTTGTTGCCGTTAGATCGAATTGTCATCGTGGGCTCGCAAGGGGCATTGGTGGCTGCGGGTCCGAATTTGAATGAACAATCCGTCGAGCTGCATTTGGAAAGTGGCGTTGTCCGACCCCGGTTGGACACCCAGTGGTTTAACGACGGGTTCGATGGAGCGATGTCGGAGTTGATGTGCGCCATCGAACAAAATCGTGATCCAGTGCATAGCGCCGCCAACAATCTTGCCACGTTGGAACTATGTTTTGCAGCGGTTAACAGCGCTGAAAAAAATGAGGCAGTTCCAGTCGGTTCCGTTCGACAAATGTTGTGGTAAGGCCAGTTCCCACCGGCCATCCAAAAATAGTTTTGACAGGATTTACAGGATGAACAGGATGTTTTCGGATCTTATCCTGTAAATCCTGTTCATCCTGTCAAAAGAGGTTTAGAAAAGTGCAGTTGGTAAGAAAGGTCGGTGGAAACCGGCCCTACGTCGCTAAAGTTTTTGCGGCTTCGCTGTTTTGTCAAAACGGTATCGGCCGAAAGCTCGGATTTGCAAACGAATTCGTTGCATTCCGTATTTTCGCCAATTTCACGCATTCGTCTTGGACGATAAATAAAACCGTATTCCATTTGTGCCATCCCGCTAGCACGAATGTTGTTTCGATCACTTTGACCCGGTGTTACGAAAAATGTTTGTTTGGATGAATCCAAACCGGATATCCGTTTCCACTGAGCAGTTGTCTGCATTGTTTGGCGAGTCTGTGAGAAACTCGCTGCACTTGCTGATCGCTTTGACGCTTGGATTTGTTATTTGTGCCACGGGCTGTCAGCGCCATCGGCCTCAAATTTCTGATCCGATTTCTTCTACAACGATTACAAAATCGGTCAATCAGTTGGCGACGATTTCCGTCGATTCACGCCAACTGATTTCGCATCCAGAAATTTCGGGTGTCGCTGGTGGTTCACCGGTCGTCGAAGATTTTTCGACGCAGATCCGAACGATTGATTTTGCGGCGGTTCAATCGAAGGCGGCTGAAAATTCAGCACTGGCCAATGCCATTGTTGACGAGCGTCAGAAACTGTGTTGCAACGACAATGTTCCCAAATGTTTGCCGACGATTCTCGACCTTCAAGCTCAGCACGAAAGAAATCAATCGGCCGGTCAGGCTGGTGTCGCTTTTTTGAACCTGGTGCAAATTTATTTGCAGCATGACGTATTGGTGGCGTCCACCAAAGAAGTCGATCGAGCCGCGGCAATCGTAAAAAAACTCAAAGACGCCGATGTTCCGTTGGAATTTGATGACCGTCGTTTTGAACGAGAGCACAACAAGCTCGAAGAGAAAGCAGTTGACCTGTTATACAACCAAAAACGTTTGACGACTGGTTTGTCGTTGTTGTTGGATCTGGACGAAAAAGATGTGACTCCTATTTGGACCGAATATCAATCTGAAGGCCTGCCGGAACCCGTTGAACTGAATTCGGCATTGGAAACCGCATGGACCAATCGCACAGACTTGCAAGCGTTGTCCTTATTGGCCGATTGTTGTGATGCCGATTTGCTGGAGATCATTCGGTCGAGTGCCAAAAGCCTTCATCCGTTGTTGGGGTTGTCGATGAAACGAAAACGCTTGTTTCGGCGGTTGTTTTCGAAAGTCGATGAAACGCGGGAGGCTTGTTGTCGTGTCGATCAGGTGCGTGCATTGATCGAAGCCAGAAAAAAACTGATCTCACAGGAAATCAGCGATCTTGTTTTTTCGATGGACAAACGACGCCGATTGATCACGTTGAAAAAGGAAACAATTAATTCTTTGCAAAAATCAATCACCGCCGCAGAAAAAGCCGCCGTCATCAAACCGGTCGATTTTGAAACCGAGATGGCGAACAAAGCGAAAATTTTAGAAACCCGTTCTGAGCTGATTTCCGAAGTTATCGGTTTGGAAATTGATGGGTTAAAACTCAAACAGGCTCAAGGGCTGTTGAAGTAGCTAGCGCTGGCACACTCAAGGGGACATTTGCTGTCGATACAAGCACGAAGCGCGAGCGAGTGGTTCGACCGCGCAAAACCACTCGCTCGCGCTTCGTGCTTGTATCAGTCACAAATGATTACACCACCAATAAACAAAGAGATGACGGCAAAAAATAGTTCAGCTATTGTCGTTCAAAAATTGCTTTTCGCAATTCTTCTTCGAACGAAGCGCTTTTGTCGAGTACGTCCTGGAACTCGGCTTTGTCGAGAATGAAACAAGCGACTTTGTTTTTCGCGCGAACCGTGGCATTTCGCGGGGCGTCCTCAATCAACGCGACTTCGCCGAAAAATGAACCGGCAGGCAATTCGTTGACTTTGTTTCCGTCAACGACAATCTCGACATCGCCGTGAGCAATGACAAAAAATTCATTGCCAATATCACCTTGCCGGATGATTTCAGCGCCTGGTTCGTATTGCCGCAATTCCATTTTGTCGGCCACATCGGTCAGTACCGTTGGCGTCAACTGGCTGAAAAGTTTCAATTTGCTGTCTGTCCGTTTTTCGTGATCGATCAGAATTTGGCAAATGATCTCCGCGCGTTTGACGAGAACGTTCGAAACGATATTGCCATCCACCATTTTGACCATTCGATCGGCGACGTCCAAAATTCGATTGTCATGGGTCACGATAATAATTGTCACGCCATGATCGCGCGCCAATTCCTGAAAGATCGTAACGACTTCGCGGCCAGATTTGGCATCGAGCGCAGCGGTCGGTTCGTCGGCCAAAATCAGTTTGGGACGGTGGATAATGCCACGTGCGATGGCCACCCGTTGTTTTTGTCCGCCCGAAAGTGATTTTGGTTTGTAGTAAATCCGCTCGCCCAGCCCGAGCCGGGTCAGTGTCGATTCAATTTGGGGTTTCGATTGTTTGTCGGCCTGGCCGACGAGTTCGGTTGCCATTTTGACGTTTTGAAACGCCGTCAGAGATTCGAACAAATTGTGAGCCTGGAAAATAAACCCCATCTCTTTTCTGAGTTCAACAATTTTATCCTGCGACATGCCATTGAGTTCATTCTGTAAAACTTTCAGGCTGCCTTCTTGAACACTTCGCAATGTCCCAATCAAAGTCAACAACGTTGTTTTACCGCTGCCCGATGGACCGGTCATGATGACGATTTCGCCGGAACGAATATGGAGTTCGTTATCAAACAAGACTTGTTTGCGCGCATCACCCTCGCCGTAATAGTGATTCAATCCACTAACGCTGACGCTGAGATCCGTTTTTTTTGGATTCCATTTGCGGATCAAATCTTCGATATCAATTTCGTCGGTAATCATTGTTTTCAATTAGAACAAACTGGCGGGGTCGGTGGAGATCAATTTACGTAATGCAAGCAGGCCGGAAATCACACACATCACAATGGTCAATCCAAGAATCAATAGCGCGCGTGGGACCGTCATCACCATGATTAATCCCGTAATGGAAGCGTTGATTTCGAATAACACCATGCTGAACAACAAACCCGGAATAAATCCAAACAAGGATAGCAACACGGCTTCGGTCAGGACCAATTTGAAAAAGTAAGCGTTGCTGTATCCCATAGCTTTCAGAGTGGCAAATTCACTCAAGTGATCGGCAATATCATTGGCCAGAATTTGATAACAAATGATGATTCCAACAACAAAACCGATAATGGCCCCGATAAAAAAGATCACACCGATCGGCGTGCTTTTCGCCCAGAATTTTATTTCGCGCTGAATGAATTCATCGCGAGTGGCGATCAAAACATCGTTGTCGGCCAGCCGCTGCTGTAACATTTGCTTGACGACTTGCAAATTTTCAGGTGAATCGTCGGTGCATTGGATTAACCCAAGGTCGACAACTCCCAACGGGTCACCGAATTGGCGGTATTGAAAATACGGTTCGAATGTTTGCGAAGACATCACCAAATTTCCGTCGTTCGCAAAATCTCGGCCCAAGCGAAAAGTATCGACAATGTTGATTTTTCGACCGGCAAGTTCACCGATTTGCGGCGGCTTGGGTCGATCGTCAGTTCCGGGAGCAAGATCAAATCCATATTCAATCTTGCTCAATTCATCGATCATCGCAGTCTCATCCGGAGCGATTTTCCGCAGGTCGATTACTTGACCATCCGCATTTTTCAACAAAGGTCGGGACAGATCAAATGCGATGACACGGATCGGACGTGCCTTGCGTCCTTGTTTTCGTAAAAACGCAACCGAGTTTTCCGTGTAAACCGCGTCGGCGTATTCCACACCCGGACAACTGGCGGCAATATCCAAAGCTTCGCGATCAAAACGCGTTTCAGCCGAAAGCGAAAATCGCCCTTTGTCAAAAATGATGATGTCCGCCTCCAGTTGTTTGACCAGAGCGACGGTACTGTCGAATAGCGCGTTGTTGAACCCACGCTGCTGAAACATCAGCATGACGGCAAAACTGATGCCAGCTACCGCCACGGTCAGCTTGCGTAGATCGTGAGTCAAATTTTTCCATGCGAGTGGAACGCGCGACATCATTTTAAAACAGTTCCGCTGGTTCGGCTTGCCAAAGTTTCTTCAGGGCCAACGTGCCTGACACCATGCACATTAAAAGCGACATGATCAAAACAAAGATCACACGCCCCGGCGTCATGAAAATTGGAATTTTGGCCAGGGCCGCCGTAATGGCATACAAACCCAACGACAGGAATAACGAAGGAATGAATGCAAGAATTGCCAGATACAATGCTTGTTTGAGAACGACCGACGCCAGAAAAAAATTGGTGTAACCCATCGCTTTGAGCGTGGCGTATTCACTCAATTTGTTGGCAACATCGGTCGACAGAATCATGTAGACGATGGCGGCGCCGACGATCAAGGAAATCAGTACGCCGAGTTGAAATATGAAACCGATCGGTGTCTCGCCCAACCAGCGTCGCAACTCTCGGCGCACAGCCTGGCGGTTGGTCAACACCTCGACTTGCAGGCGTCCGCTGTCGGTGCGAAAACGGTTTTGGAGTTGCTCGGCAATTTTTCGTTTTTCGCTGTAACTGAGCCCCGGTTGAAGTTTAATCAGCCCCATGGAAACATTGTTTTTCGAATCAAACGGCAACAGGCGATCGAATCCCTGCTCGTTGACAATAATTGCTCCGTTGGCGGTCAAACCCGAGCCCATTTCAAACAGCCCGGCAATACGAATTTCCTGTTCCTGAACTTTGGTCGTAACTCCGATATCCTGCGATTCGAACCGAGTTCCGTTTTTGGGACCGAATTCTGGAAAAGATTTTTGGTCGATCAGAACAAATTCAGGGCTGGTCAATCGCTCGATATGTTGTGTTACTTGAGTGGCATCTGTTTTGAATGTCGAGGCGGCTGGATCGACCCCGATCACAACGACACCCCGTTCTTTTTCTTCGCGAGGACTTTTCCAGTTGGCCATCGAAACATGAAATGGCACGACGCTTTCGATTTTTTCTTGCCCTGCGATTTCATGAATCGCAGAACGAGGGATTTGATCCGGCAAGACAAAATGCAAATAGTCCGGGGACCGAACCACAAGATCAAAATCCATTTTGGAATAGATGGTGGTTGCCGTGTTTTCGATCGCTCCCCGAAAACCGAGTTGCATGAACATCAGAATAATGGCGACACCGATGCCAGCCACCGACAAAACAGCACGAGCTCTGTTGTAGCTGATATTACTGAGTGCAAGGTTGGTACGCATGATGCTTTTCCCGTTGCTGCCTCAGGATGGTTTGGTGGCTAAAGAGTTTATTGTTTGTTTTCGCCAACCGCGGCATTGTTTTGGCCAGATTTTATTTTGACGGTAACTTGCAAATTGATATAGTCGCGCGCTTTTTCGACACCGTTATCATCAATTTCGATCGTCACATCGACCGTTTTTTTGTCGACCATCGCCAATGGGTTTGGCATCGGCAACGAACCATCGCCGACCATTTTCCCAATTTTGATCACCGTACCATTGATCGGTTTGTCGCCCAAAGCCGGGCTGATGATATCGACGCGATCGCCGATTTTAACTTTGCCAACCATGCGGTCGCTAACCTCGGCAACACATTGCATTTTTTCAACATTGCCCATTTTCAGCAGCGGCGTATTGACGACACTTTCTCCCGGTTTCACATAGATCTTGAGAACGCGTCCCGCAATCGGCGATTTGATTTTGCCCATGTTTTCATTAGCGTCGGCCAGATCTTTGGCGGCTTTCAAGGATTTGGGCGGAGAATCGCGTGCTTCGATCGCTTTGTTCACCGCGGTTTCGGCATCATCGACGTTTTCCTTGGCCGCTTTGACGGCAAACTTGGCAGCCTTTTCCGCCCGCTCAACTTGCTTGATGGCTTTTTGCAATTCAAGCTCTGCGTTTTCGAGTTCGATTTGTTGATCTTCGATTTTTTGTTTTGAAATCAATTTTCCCAGATCGGGATCTTTGGCCAGCTCTTTCATCCGCTCTAGTTTCTTGCGAGCATTGTCCAATTTTTTTTGATTGATCGATTGATCTTTTTGGGCTTCGACCTGTGCCAACCTGAATTTCGCTTCTTCGTGCGCCATCAATGCCGCTCGATAACTAAACTGCGCTTTTGCAACCGCAGCTTCTAATTCAAGATCGGCGTCGGCGATTTTAGCAGCGGCCAATTCATTTTGCTTTTTCAATAGCTCTTGGCCCGAAAATTTGACGAGCTCGAATCCTTGTTCGAGATAAACACCTTCGGTAAACGAACCGATTCCGTTGTTCTGCTGGAGTTTTTGATCAAACTGGTAGCCGGTCACGGTTTGGCCCTGCGGCGCAAAAACGTTATAAGTGCCGCCGAAAGGCTCGAGTTTTCCTTGCGCAACGATTGCACTATCGACGGTCATTTCGTTGACATCCACCGGGTCCGGTTCCCATGGCGGGATCATCTTGGAATTGAATTTGCCGATATAGATTCCGCCAACGAGTGTGGCGGCAATGGCAAGAACTGATACGACGGTTTTATTCATAAGTATGTTTGAGATTTGTCTTCAGAGTTGAATGGTCGAATCAGTGTTTTTTTTGTCAGTAAAAAGATAGATTTTCAGTTTAACTGTGACGTTGCTTTTTTTGAACATTTTGGTCCAAATTTACGGAAAAACCCGCAAAAACGGTATTTGTCTGAATCCAATGACCAACGCGATGTTGGTTGCCACAACCGATTCGTTGTTCGATTACACGATTTGCGGATTGTAAGATCTGACACAGCGATTTTCAAAAGCGATATGAGTTGCACTCAAAAATTCTGACATGGCAACAACAGCAAGAAATCGATTCGATGTGTATCGCTCTGTTGTATGAGATCCATACTGCTCCGACGACGTGCTTGTTTCATTTTGGTTATACGAGCATTCGCAGGAAAACGGCGTGGCCAGTCGTTAAAGTGCAATGCGGTGGATTGATCACTGACGATGGAACAAAGTGATCAAGAAAATTTGAGATGAATGTTCCAAATTTTCGTCGTTTCCGTCGTGAATTTCCAACCGTGCCTTGTCCACAAACTCGTTCCGCGACAAAATCGTAGAGTTGCATTTTTCAGTCAGGAAAAAACATGAACCAAGTCGTCCGCCTTCCGAAACGTTCCGATGTTAAAACCGAAGATACCTGGGATTTAACTAAACTATTTGATACCGATGATGCCTGGACTGCGGCGTTGGAAGAATTCGAATCGAAAATCGCCGGTTACGAACAATTTCATGGGACACTCGACCAGTCCGCCGAACAATTGGCAAATTGCCTGGAGTTTGACAGCCAAATGAGTCGAATCGGGGAGCGGCTCGGTAACTACGCCTACCTCAAAACGACCGAAGACCAAACGAATGGCGACTACCAGGCGATGATGGCGCGATTTCAAAACGTTGCCACGCGTGGCGGAGAAGCGCAAAGTTTCATGCGCCCCGAAATATTGTCGATTGACGACGACAAAATGAAATCGTTTCTCGACGACCCAGCCATTGAGCCTTATCGATTGTTGTTGGATCGGTTGGTTCGCTATAAACCGTACACGCTGAGCGAACGCGAAGAGCAATTGTTGGCCATGCAAGGTGAAATGGCCGGTGCGGTCGGCCGTGTTTTTCGTCAATTAACAGACGCCGACATGAAATTCGGCGAGGTCGCAAACGAAGATGGCCAACAAGTTGAGCTGACGCAATCCACTTTTTCACAATTCCTGATTTCACCAGATCGTCAGGTTCGCAAAACCGCTTTTCATCAATTTTACGACGAGTTCGCGGCACACGAAAACAGTTTGGCCGCGACGCTGACAGGTTCGATTCAAACGGATGTCTACTACGCTCGCGCACGCGGTTACGACAGCGCTCTGGGACAAGCGTTGTTTTCCGACAAAGTACCGGTTGAGGTTTATGACAATTTGATTGCAACAGTCCGCGAAAATTTGCCGACGTTGTACAAATTTTACGATTTGCGTCGCCGCAAAATGGGATTGGATGAAATTCATCACTACGACACGTATGTGCCAATTTTGAGCGAGATCAAAAGCCAGTACAGTTGGGATGAAGCGGTTGATGTTGTGATTCGATCGTTGCAACCGCTCGGTGATCAATACTGCAGCACGTTGAATGACGGGTTGAGCGGTCGTTGGTGTGATCGTTATCCCAATGAAAACAAACAAAGCGGCGCGTTCAGTTACGGCACTTATGATGGGTTGCCGTATATCATGATGAATTACAAACCGACCGTGCTCAACGATGTGTTTACATTGACGCACGAGGCGGGACATTCCATGCATACTTATTTGTCGGTCAGCAATCAGCCGTACGAATATTACCACTATGTTATTTTTGTCGCCGAGGTCGCCAGCACGTTCAACGAACAATTGTTGACTCGGCAATTGTTGGCAGAGACGGACGATCCTCAGCGCAAAGCGTATTTGATAAACAACGAGATCGACAATATTCGCGCGACCATCATTCGCCAAACGATGTTTGCCGAATTCGAAAAAATCACCCATGCAATGTGCGAAGCGGGCGAGCCGTTGACACTGGATGCGTATAAAGAAGTTTACGGCAAATTGCTGGCCGATTACTTCGGGCCAGATTTTACATTGGACGAACAATTGAATTTGGAGTGTCTCCGCATTCCACATTTTTATCGAGCGTTCTATGTCTACAAGTACGCAACCGGTTTGTCGGCGGCCATCGCTTTGAGCAACCGCGTTCTCAATGGCGGCCAAAGCGAGCTCGATGATTACATGGGCTTTCTCAAAGGTGGATGCAGCAAGTATCCGCTTGATTTACTTTGCGATGCCGGTGTCGATTTGCGCACGCCAGCACCAATCGAAGCGGCAATGAAACATTTTGGTGAATTGATCGACCAATTGGATGAGTTGATTTAAGCGGTTTTTAATCATCGATCGAGTTTGAATCTTACGAGCACGAAGCGCCAGCGAGTGGTTTTTCGGGAGGGCGAGGCTCCTGCCGAGCCGAAGAGGCTTGTTGTTTTGGCTCGGCAGGAGCCTCGCCCTCCCAAAAAATTGCAATCGCGGTCAAACCACTCGCTGGCGCTTCGTACTTGTATGGCTGGGCCGCAAAGAGCGCCCGATATTATTTCAGTTTCAATTTCGGTGCTCGGCGATGTTTTGTGGCTTGTTCGTACGAGTAACCCAAACGGAACAACGTTGCTTCTGCGAATGGTCGGCCAACAAACTGGAGACCGGCGGGCAGTCCTGCTTTGTTGAATCCCATCGGCACAGTAATCGCCGGTTGGCCGGTCCCGGGAGGAATTTGAAAGCTGTTATTGCCGTCAGGTGAGCGGAGGTCGCCGATTTTTCGCGGCGGATTGTTCCAAGTCGGAAACACGAACGCGTCAATTTTGTGGCGATCCATGGCTGCGATGACCGCTTTCAACAACATTGCACGGTTGGGATCGTTCATGGGATTAGCTGAGTAGGGTCGCCGAAGGTTCGATGGAATGACTGAATTTTTAGAAGCCCGCAAACGATTGGCCAAAAACCGCGTTTGTTGTTCCCGTCTGATAATGTCATCCAGATTTTTAACCGGAGCTTTGTCACCAAGCGTTTTCATATACTCGGCGATGTCATGTCGAAAGGTATCGACCCACATTTTGTTTTGATGCCGCATCAGGTTTCTCAGGTTGAATCCGTCGATTTCAAACGGATCGACGATCACAGCGCCGGCTTTTTTCAGGTCCGCAATCGCGGTGTTAAAAAGTGCCAGGAATTCTTTGTTCCCAGTTTTCTGGTTGCTCAGCGTTCGAAAAACTCCAATGCGTGCACCGCGCAATCCGTTTTTGTCCAGCGACGAGATGTAATTGTCGGTTTTTCGATTGCGGCACAGCTCGGTCACCGAATCGTTAGGATCGTATCCCGCGATGACTTCCAGAACTCGCGCGCAGTCTTCGACCGTTCGGCACATCGGGCCGCCAACGTCATTGCGCAAAAACAGAGGAATGATTCCGTCACGGCTAGTCAAACCAATCGTCGGTCGAATCCCAACCAGGCAACAATGCGACGACGGACCACGAATTGAATTTCCGGTATCCGTTCCCAACCCCACGGCGCCAAAATTAGCAGCAACGGCAGCCGCCGTCCCACCACTGGAACCAGCGGGAACACGACCGAAATTATATGGATTCCGTGTTGTGCCATAGCAACTGTTAGTGAACCAGGGACTGTAGGCCCAGGTGGCCATATTTGATTTGCACAGGATAACGGCACCCGCTTGCCGCAGTTTCTTAACTTGAAACGAATCGTCAGGTGGAATGGAGCCCTTTAAAGTACTTGAGCCACCAGTGGTCGGCAGGTCTTTCGTGTCATAGTTGTCTTTGACAATCACGGGAATACCGTGCAAAGGAAGGAGTTTGCCCGTTTGCTGGAATTGTTTGTCGAGATCCCGGGCGCGATCCAGTGCTCGCTGGTTGACGACAACGATCGCATTGAGTTTTGTCGGTTGATCGAATTTTTTAATGCGATTCAGGTAGAGTTCCGTGATTTTTTCGCAGGTGATTTTTCCATCGCGAATTTGTTGATGAAGTTGGGCAATGGTTAATTCGTCGAGTGCAAAAGATGTTTCTTGGCCGTTCAGCTGTTGGACGGCAACAACGGCGAAAACAGCCAACAACAAACCCGGCAGGCAGCAGAATCGCATGATTTTCCCTCGGTAAATACGAGTCAACCGAATGATAGTCGATGCTGCGATGAATAGAAACTTTTTTATTGACGAACGATCGGTCTTTTGTGTTTCAGATGACCGAAGTGTAACGTGTCAAACCTTGCGGCGCCGCATGAAAAACAATGAACTGCCTAGCAGTAGCAATACGGATGATGACGGTTCTGGAATTGCCGCACTTCGCAGTCCAATGGCACCGATGAGTTGGTTGAATTTCACGTAAGTAAATTCGCGTTCCAGAACACGTTGGTTACTTGGCATGTTCGTCGCGCCGCTGCCCATGACTCCCCAAGCAGATTCGCCAGGATTGTCATCTTCAGCGCCGGCGTGTGCCAACGAAAACGTATGTCCGATTTCGTGCGATGTTGTTCCCGCAATCAAATTGATGCGCTGAGCATTGTTCGAGGCCAGTCCGACAATGTTATCAATGTGGTCGGTCCAGACCGCCCCGACAATGTCTCCAGTTTGAACGCCGTTGTTCGGTCCGTTCCCAGCCGAGTTGCGAACACAGGAACCACAAGCTGCTCCAAAGATCCCTTGGTTGGTCGCTAAGCTGCCGCTGAGTCCCGTACCAATTTTGATGTAATAATATTCGGTGTCGCCATTTGACGGACCATTACCGATTGTGCCAATTTCGAAATTCCAGTCGAGTTCGAAACCGTCAGGCAACGGGCTGTTGGCGTCTTCGCTGACCGTCGGGTAACCGTGGTAATGATCAATGACCGCCGCAAGTACCGCCGATTTGACTTGCGAGTTGTTCATGCCGGTAAAGCCGTAAGTCGAATCGTCAAAAGCGCCGGTTTGCTGACCAAAAATATCGGTTGCGGTCGAATCGAAATCGAGAATAAACGTGTCGGCCGCAAGTTGTGAACTGGATGAGACCGTGGCAACCACAACCAAGCTGGCACAACAGATAACGCGAAAAATACGATGCAAACCCAAAGCTGACCCCTCAATTCACCAACGTCAATTTCATCAGGTCGCCATTTTGAATCGCCGCGAGTGTGATTTCAATTACGTAGATTGCGGAATTGAAGGATTTTTAGTGAATTTCAGATCATCTACAAGAGTGCCCACGCAAATTCGGTGAATTCGTGATTAGTCAAAGCGGCGAGGCCGGGAGGGCGAGGCTCCTGCCGAGCCGGATTTTTAAGAAGCGCCTTGCCGCGCACAATGCCGCCGTCAGAATCGGCTCGGCAGGAGCCTCG
Source organism: Pirellulaceae bacterium (assembly GCA_028280445.1). Lineage (GTDB taxonomy): Bacteria > Planctomycetota > Planctomycetia > Pirellulales > Pirellulaceae > JANQLU01. Next base: position 15,210 of record JANQLU010000155.1, read on the forward strand.
CCCTCCCAATCCCTCCCGTCGAGGTTACTTCAGCACGCGGATGCGGAGGCCTTTGAATTCAATCGGAGATCCCTCAGATTCCAACGCAATAAATCCTGTTGCCGGTTGACAATCAGTTCCACCGGAAACTTCGTATCCATTGACCCACAATCGGACTTCGCCATTGATCGCGCGAATGTAGTAATGGTTCCATTGCCCGACACCTTTAGAATGGTTTGCCGATGGAAAACTGCGACGGCCATTGGGCGCAACCGGTTTAAACGGTTTCATTTTTGCGCTACCCACGGGAAAGACATCGCCGTGACAAGTGAACCAGTTGGCTTTTCGACCGGATTTTTCATATTGTTCTTTGTAGCCGAGGTCTAACATTTGGACTTCGATGCCATGCGGCAGTCCGTTAGTTTTTGGTTTCAGGGCATCGAGAGATTTTTTGGGCGACCAGACAAACACACCGGAGTTGCCAGCTTTTTTGAGATGTCGCCACTGGAGGACCATTTCAAAATTGGTGAATTGTTTTTTACTGCGAATGACTCCGACACAATTTCCTTTGCAGCTAATCAACCCATCTTTTTCGCTCCAAGTATCATCCTGGCAGTTGACGTTTTGAAAATCGTCGAGTTTCAAATCGGTCCAGCCTTGGCCGGTGCCGTCGATGATGGCAGCTTTTTTCGACGTTTGATTTTCCTGTGTTTTGATTTGAGCGATGCTGATATTACCATCAATCAGAATTCCAAGGGTCAAAATCAAGCAATATCGCACCATGCGTTTTTTCCTTTCGAGGCATATTTTTCGGGTAAAACCGACATTGTAGCTCAGTTCGAAGTGTACCCACCAGCTGATTTATGTGTTTGAATACTTTTCCAGAAAAAGTCAGTGGATGATCCGCGGGCCCGGGCAGTTTGATGAACAGGTACATCGAACAGGAGAATCCAAGTGAAACGCTTTTTGATATTTATGTATGGCATCGCCTGCTATGCCATGTTTTTTGCCGTGCTCGTTTATATGGTTGCATTTATCGGGAATTTCTGGGTTCCCGTATCGCTCGATTCAGAACCACGGTCACCGCTTTGGATGGCGATTCCCATTAATCTGGGGATTGTCCTGCTATTTGCGATCCAGCATAGCGTGATGGCTCGGCCATTTTTTAAGCGATGGTTGACGCGCTACATTCCCGAATCTGCCGAACGATCGACTTATGTTTTGGCGTCCAATCTGGCCATGGTCGGTTTTTTTGTCGGCTGGCAACCCATGGGATTTCAAATCTGGAACGTGACACATCCTGTCGGTGCCGGTTTGATTTACGCGTTTTATTTTCTGGGTTGGGGTGTTTTGTTCGCTTCGACGGTGATGATCAACCATTTTGATTTGTTTGGACTGCGACAAGTTTGGTTGCAGTTTCGAGGCAAGCCTTACACACACTTAAAATTCAAGACACCTGGATTCTATAAATTCGTTCGCCATCCACTGTATATCGGTTGGCTGATGATTATCTGGTTCACGCCTGTAATGTCGACCAGCCATTTGTTATTTGCCGGTTGCACGACGGCTTATATCCTGATGGCGATCGTCTGGGAAGAGCGTGATCTGGAAGCATCGTTGGGAATGGACTACACCCGGTATAAAAACGAAGTTCCCAAATTAGTTCCAAATTTCTCGCGGCGACAAGATGTTGCGGCAGACAGCGGTATTCAACAAATTTGATTCAGCGACGGGCTGGCGTTACGATAACGCTAGTCCAACAGCACTACTTTCGGACGGCGGAAATCATGAGTGCATCAGACGAAACACTACTGCTCCAAAATCATGTATTGAACGGAAACGTTAACGAAGCGGTCGGGCAGTTGATGTCCAAGTATCAATCGCGACTGGAGCGGGTCATCAGTTTTCGAATGGATCATCGTTTGAAAAATCGACTGGACGCCCAGGATGTCGTTCAGGAAGCATTTGTAGAAGCTGTTCGCCGATTAGATGACTATAAAAAATGCGCCGACAAGATGACGTTTTTTCTGTGGCTGCGTTTTATCACGTTGCAAAAATTGACGCAGTTGCATCGGCATCATTTGGGGGTCGCGGCACGAGATGCCGGACGAGACATTCCGATTGATCGGGGCAGGCTTCCTCAGGCGACGTCGATGGTGTTGGCGGCTCAACTCTTGGGAAATAACACCAGCCCCAGTCGAGCTGCGGAACGCGAGGAACGTAGAATGAAACTCGATCAGGCACTTTCACAAATCGAAGAGCTCGACCGAGAAGTTTTGGCACTGCGACATTTTGAACAACTCAGCAACCAGGAAACGTCCAAGCTTCTCGATCTGAGTCCGACGGCAGCCAGCAATCGCTACATTCGCGCACTGCGGCGGTTGAAAACAATCATTAAACAACTCGATAACGATTCCGAGTCGTTTACCAGCTCCTAGCAAATGTCAAAAAGGTAGCGATGTCAAAGTCGACAGAGAATTCTTCGCGGGACATGACGATCGACAAATTGATCGACCAGTTTGTCGAGCAATTGCGGGACGGTCAAAACCCGTCGATCGGTGGCTACCAGGCCAGATATCCCGAATTGGCAGATGATATCGAAGAGCTGTTTCCCATGTTGATGGAACTCGAAGATCAGAAGGAATCCGGCGAGACCAATCAAAGTCGATTGGCCATCGATGTTCCGGAACGGCTGGGAGAATATGTGATTGTCCGCGAATTGGGGCGAGGCGGCATGGGAGTTGTTTACGAAGCGTTGCATGAAACCATGCAACGACGGGTTGCACTCAAAGTGCTTCCGCGGGCGTTGACCGATCGACAACAATTTCTTGAAAGATTTATCAGGGAGGCTCGATCTGCCGGACAACTGCATCACACCAACATCGTACCCGTGTTCGAGGTCGGTGATTTCGACGGCTACTATTTTTATTCTATGCAATATATTCACGGCCAAAACCTGGATACGGTCATCGACGAGCTGCGCCGGTTCTCCCGTTCGGAACGCAATGAAACCGAGTTGATAAAAGAAACACGGGTCCTGGAATCAGATTCGGTCGTTAGTGCGACGGCAACGGTCTCGCTATTGAAAGGGTTTGCCAAAAAACCAAATCTGGCGATCGACGAGGCGCAAGCGAAACCTGATACAGCGGAAAAATCAGATCGACATCGACTTGATCAATCCAACATGATGGCTGCGAATCCATCTTCGGAATGGTCCCAAGTTGGCGAGTCGACTGACAACTATTTTCATCGTGTCGCTCATGTTGGGATCCAGGTGGCCGACGCGTTGGAGTTCGCGCATGAACACGGGGTGCTGCATCGCGATATCAAACCCGGCAACTTGATTCTGGATACTGCCGGTGTTGTGTGGGTCACGGATTTTGGTTTGGCGAAAAATGATGGCGACAACCTGACGCATACGGGAGATGTTGTCGGAACACTTCGTTACATGGCCCCCGAACGATTCGAAGGCCAGGTGGATCGCCGTAGCGATGTTTACAGTCTCGGTTTGACGTTGTACGAACTGTGCACGCTGGAGTTTGCATTTGGCGAAAACGATCGGGCAAAATTGGTCAAACAGGTCATGGGTCAAAGCCCTGTTCCACCACGGCATATTCGTCCGGAAATTCCAAAAGATTTAGAAACGGTGATCGTCAAGGCAACTGCGCGGGACACTATCGATCGTTATCAGTCGGCAGAAGAATTGAGCGCCGATTTGAAACGATTTTTGAAGGGAAGCCCGGTTAAAGCTCGTCGCGTATCGCTCAGTGAACGCGTTTGGCGTTGGAGCAAGCGCCATCCATCTCGCGCGGCATTAGTCGTTTGCCTGACGTTGTTGATCACAACGCTGTTGGTCGGCTCGATATTCGTAGCCTATCGCGAGAACAATCACGCCGGTGACCTCGAAGCAGAAAACCGGCGCGCTCGCGAATCGGCCCAAAAAGCCATCCGCTCCAACCGCGCCTCTCAAGCTCATTTGTTTTGGGCACACTACAACGCCGGTATGTCGCGACGGGCGACGGGCACGCCAGGTCAGTACTACAGCACCATCGATTCATTGTCACAAGCCTATTTCACCATTGATAAATTGAAACTGAGACCCGTTGCTGCCGAGAATCGACGAGCGGCCGTACGTGCACAAGTGATCGCGGCAATGACGACGATCGATTTAAAGAAAACGCATTCCTGGCAAATTCCTGAAACGATGAGTTACATTGTTGCTACGAATTTTCAACATCGTCGAATCGCTCAATCGCTCAAAAATGGTGATATCGAAATTCGAGAAATCGATTCCGAAAAACGAATCCACTTGCTGCAGGGATCGTCAGTCCAGGCTTGGCAATTGTTATTCAGCCCGGATGGAAAATACCTGGCTTCAGGACATGCCGCCAAGCAAATCACGTTGTGGGACGTCGAAACGGGCAAGCCAATTTGGCAGCTCAATGAAGGGTTAGGCCGCCGGCCTTTGTTTGATTTTTCGACCGATGGAAAACAACTGGTCGTTGCAACGACAAACGGTTTTTCGATTTATCAAACGAGCGACGGCAAAAAAACACTCGACCAGGATATTGGTCAACAGCCGTACCACGTCAAGTTTATCAAGCAAAATCGACAACTTGCGCTGATCACCGACAAAAATAAAATCGTCCGTTTCTGGTCGATCGAACAACGGCGAGACACCGCTAAATATGAATCCAAAGAGCCGATTTATGTCCTGGACTGGAACGACAAATCCAATCTGTTGGTCTTAGGCTGTGAACGGATCATTTTGACATGGCCCGATGGCAAGCTGAGCGATGAACCAGAGTCCTTTGTGGCACATGGGGCACGGGTGACTCATACTCGAATTTCGCCCGACGGCAAATTGTTGTTTTCATCGGGTTGGGACAACATGACTCGAGTGTTTGAATTGCCCAGCAAGGAGCTGTTGATGCAAATCGGCGCTCACAAGATCACGGGTTCTCCGATTTCCCACGACAATTCCCAAATCGCTTTTGTCGATCGCGAAAACACCATCGGAATCTGGCAAATCAAAAACAATTCACCGCATCAGATGCTGTCGGTCTCGTCGATCAAGCAGCCTCAACGTGTACGTTTTCACCCGCTCGATACGAACATCATTGGCGTGTTGGCGAGTGATCAGATTCAATTCTGGAATCACCGCACAAATCGGATAGTCAAAACCATCGATTGTGCAGGTGTCTCGGATTTCGATTTCACGGCCGATGGAAAACGCATTTTTGCCAGCTGTCATCAAGGGTTGAAAACATGGTCGACCGAACTGGACGATTCTCGAAATATCGTATTCCGCGATGAAAAAGTGTTTACAAAAACACGATCCAAATATGTGAACGTCGATCAGAAAAATGGCGTCGTTGTTTTGCGACCGGATGGTGGTTACGCCATCGTGGTATCGTTGGATGATGGTAAAGAGGTTCGAATTGGGCCACAGCGTCAGTTGGATCGAGCAAAAATAACACCTTGTGGCCGTTACGTCATTACGTCGACATGGAAAGGCCGTGACGTCATCGTATGGGATGCGAAAACTGGCGAAAAAATTAAAAACCTGGCCCCCGATTGGTCGACGGCAACTTTCGATTTGAGCCCCGACGGAAAGTACTTGGTTGCCAATTCTGTTGACGATCAACGAGTTTGGGAAATCGGGTCTTGGGAATTAAAACGCGAATCGCCGCGCCATAAACCGGATGGCATGGTTGGTGGAACAGATTGGTCCGATGACGGCAAACTGATTGCTTCGGTTTATACGTCTTATCAGCCGCTGCTGAGGTCTGCGGACACCGGTGAAATGGTGGCTGTTCTCGATCCCAAAACTCCCTTGGCCGCTCGTCAGTTACGTTGGAGTTCCGACAGCAAGTATTTGGCCGTAGCCTCGCGCGATCAGGTCCACGTTTGGAACTTGCACGAGATCCAGCAAGAGTTGAAGAGACTGAATATGAATTGGTAACTGTCCACGTTTTGGCGTAATGTCCAACAATGGGATGATGTGCGTGGATTTTCTAAATGGCAGGGAGGGCGAGGCTCCTGCCGAGCCATGGGCATTGTGAGCGGCAAGGCGCTAGCCGCCGGTACGAAGCGCTAACGAACCGGCGGCTAGCGCCTTGCCGCTCACAATTAATCAAAACGACCTTGCTGTTCACAGGATCAGGCTCGGCGGGAGCCTCGCCCTCCCGAGGTTGCGAATGCCAATTTGGAAAATGCACTAAGGTCTTCCGTTTTTCTTCTCCAGCACCGCTTCCTCGGCAATTTTTCGCCAGGTTTCGGCGTCGTCTTTTTGAGGGAATTTGCCGGTCAGTTCGCGAAGTGCAAATAATACAGCGGCGCGATGCATGTTTTGATGACGGGCGAGTGTTCTGGTTTTCGTTTTCTCCCATGTTGCATTTTGGACAGGGTTCAACGCGCGTTGCCGAACCACGTAATCAAATCGTTGCATTTTGGGCCAGTGTTTGGCATCTGGGACGGGCTGGGTGACTGAAAAATCTTGCTTCAAATAGGTCACATCCGCACGCACGAAACCGCCACTTTGACTTTGGTAATACTGTCGTGGTAGTGGCTGGCCAGGCGATGGCATTAACCCGCGCAGCGAGTCACTGGTGTCGGTCGACGGCGCGTGACACAACAGGCAATTTTTCATGTGATTGATCGCCACCACTTCGCGGACAACCGTTTTGCCTTGCTTGTTTTTAAATGGCATCGAAGGATCAGGGCGATCGATCAATTCGATCAACTCGGGAATCGCCTCGGTATCTTTCAAACGAACGAGCGCTTCGGCACTGTGTTGAGCGACCGGTGCCCAAGGGTAGTTGAATGCATCAACAAACACTTTTCGGTATTTGTCTTTGGGATACTTCTCTAACATCTGAACGGCTGCCGAGCGAATTTCCGGCGACAGGTCATAGATGGCACGTTTTGCCAGCGCTTCGATGGATTCTTGAGTTTTGATTTTGTCCAGATTCTTTAGCAGCTCATAACGAATCATCGGTTTGTCAGCTTGCAGCATTTGGACCAAACCCGAAACCGATTTTTTAGAATTGGTCACACTGTCATTGACTTGGCTAATTGTTTGACGGAGCGCGAAGTGACGTGCGCCACCGCCTTGATTGTTATTGCGGACGCTGGTCGAATTGCCCGATCCATTGGTTGCTACCGCGAATGTCGGCAAACTGCCAAAGAAATTGAATCGCGAAATGGCGGTTCCCAGTTCTTTCGAGATTTTATCAAGTGCCAGGGTATCATCTTTGTTGAGTCGACACTCGTGGCCCATGACAAACGGCATTCCATTGAGGTCGTGCCGTTGAGGGAGAATTGTTTTCAAAGGCTCTTCTGTTGGTTTTGCATTTCCGTGATCGGAGATGAAATTAATGCCGCCACGGCCGATGGTCATTTTTTTTCCGGAGAGATTTTTGGCCCGCGACTGGTTGGCAATTTTGGTGTACCGGGCGATCGCTTCACGGATTTGTGGGTCGGTGAATCCGCGAACTTCACCGACATGGTTGTAGAGCGCCGTGGTCAATTGATCTTCGTCCAATCGTTGCAGCAACGGCTCGACCCGAAATTTTTCGAGACCCTGATTGGCCGGTTGGTTGCCCAGCATATCTCCAAACGGTTGGGAATTGGCGAACTGCTGGAACATATCAAAGACGTTGGGTTGGCGGGCGTCCGATTTTTTTTGCGGATCGACCGTGCGTCCCCGACGATTATTTCGTTTTTTTGAATTGTGGTTTTGTTCTTTCGCCAAATGATTCAACAGTTTTTCGGTCGATTGCGCGACCGACTGAACGACTTGAGCCTCACTCGATGTTCCCAGTTTCTTTATAATTTGTGTTGCCGGGAATTGAATGGAACTGGTCACGCCAGACGCATTGACGTTGACGCTGATCATCGGCATTTGGTTGCGGACATTGGCCTCTTTTCTGATTTGACGATGCGTATACTGGAGCCAGTTTTCAAATCTTTGGCGGGCGTTAACTAAATCTCCAATATCGAGCGATTTAAATTTTCGCGATTTAATGATTTTCACCGCGCGTTTGTAGGCGGTTTCCAGCTGTTCGGGTTTATCGAACGTCGTAAATTCAGAATCGACGCAAATCGCCCCTCGAACAGGATCTTTCAAATAAGGCTGAACCGCTTTTAATTTCGGTCCGACTGCTGAACAAATATTTTGCAAGACAAACGGTGCATTGTCGTGAGTAATAAACTGGTCGAGGACTTCGCCATTGAACTCGATGTGTCCAAAACCGTTGTCGTCAAACCGCATCGAGAGCACCCAATCTGTTTTTTTCCCGGATTTGGAAACGACACTGGTTTGCTCCGTGTATTGCCGCCATTTTGTTTTGGTTTTTTTGTTTTGCGGTTCGACTTCGACCGATCCACTTTTTACATAAACGCGGCTGTCACCGTTGGGTGTCACCGAGACTTCGAATTCCGTTCCCAAATCGACAACATGGCTTCCAGGCGTCTTGATGGAAAACCCTTTGCCATTGCTACCAACGTTGGCAGATAAAAAGCCTTGCTCCAGATGTACGGTTTCGGCGTCCAGAAACTGAAAACGCGCGGGGCCGACAATCTGTACTTTGACTCCTTTGGGAGTTTCAACTTGGACATTGCCAGATCTCAACGAAAGTTTCTGACGCAAGTCGCCGGTATGATCGCTCGACCAGGTGGCGTTGGAGGCGTCAACAATCGATGCAAATTTTGGGGCTTGCTGCGGTACAACTTGATTGGGGGCAGGCGTTTTAGGTTGGTTGTTTTCAACCTGCCTGTTTTTGGGTGTTATGCTGTCTTTAGGCAACTTGACAACAATGGGCTCTTTTTTGAAATCGGGAATCTGTTTCGGAGTTTGTTGTGGTGTTTTTTTATTTTGATTTTTGACGGCGTTGTCTTTGCGATCTTTGGAAAGATCGTTTTGAGCAATTTGATGTTTGGGAGAGTTTTGTTTGAGATCTTGATCAGCCCCATTTTTTTTCGGAGGTGTTTTTTGCTCAGAGATTGGGCGATCCGGGGTCGATTGATTGGGTTGCAGCACGAATCCAATGGTCAGTCCGATTCCGAACAAGGCGATGGCGGCAGCGATTGCGATCACCATTCGGTTTCGTTTCGATCTTCGTGAAACATATCTGGTCTTGTTCAGCGTGGCGATTGGCCGGTTGGATGGCTGCGTTTCTAACGATGAATCAACAGCCGCCTGGATACGGTGGCCGTTTATTTTTTTTGGCTCCGTGGCAAGTTGTTTGAGAGCCGGCTTGCCATTGGGTTTTTCAGATTTTTGTTTTTCGCCGTGATCGCCCGTGGTTGGCAGATTGAGTTTGGCCAGGACTTTGTTTGTAAAAATGTCCGCCCCATGTTCCGTTCGCGGAAGCATGTTGAGCATGGCATCCATGGAAAGATCATCGATCGCGACATCATTAATCGACGATTTTTTTTGAGCGGCTTCCGGATCGATAATATGATCAGTGCGTGTCTCTTGATCGGCGTTCGAATTGGATTCGTCGGCAGGCGAACTGGTGGAATGGTATTCCGGTTGGCGCCGGCGTTCAACAAAGCGAGCCCATGATAGATTGTTTTGACCGGGTTTTTGGGAATCGTCGCGTTTCATTTTACGACTCTCCGTTTTTTTGTTTGAGAGCAGATTGGATGCATTTTTGAAGAGTGGCGCGAATTCGCATTAGCTTCATACGAATAGTGCCACTTTTCTGCCCAGTGTCACGGCCAATTTCATCCGAAGTTTGACCTTGATAGTAATAGGCGTTGACTAGTTGACGAGACGGTTCGGGTAGGCGATTCAAACATCCTTGCAACGCTTGATGGGTATGCGCGGTTTGTTCTAAATCATCATTTTCAATTCGATGAACCTGTCGATGTGCGATTTCCATTTCGATGTACTGCTGGTTGCGTTTTCGCCAACGCATTTGGTTTCGTAAATGGCTGAGCGCTTTGAATCGTGCAATCCCCAGCAGCCAAGTCAGAAATTTCGAAGCGTTTTTGTATTTGTCTAAATCGCGAAACGCAACGACGAACACTTCCTGGGCGAGATCATCAACGGTTTCCGAACAATTGATATAACGGGCCAAAAACATTCGCACCGACGCCTGGTGATCACGGATCAATTGATCGATCGCGGTTGCTGAACCAGAGCGGGCATGTCGAATCAATGCGGCTTGAACGGGGTCATTCACATTAGCAATTTCCGCCGTTACCAATACCTCGGGAGGAGGAGTGAGAGGGTAATCAGCAGTGAGTTTTTTAGGGATTGCTGCCATAATTCTGTGAGTTCCCGTTCCACCGCACATGTCACGGACATTTCGTGCGTTTTTTATCATAACCTTTCAAAACAGCCAAAAAACGCCTGAATTATCGAAGAATTACCGACTTTGCCGCTTTCTGGTTTTTAACCCGCGGATTTTCGGTCAATAAATCCCCGGTGACGCGCATTTGTTAGGTGAACGCGACCAGGGGGAAATTTGTGGTTTCAATTCGTTATTTTGCTGTCTTGATGTTGCTGGTCGTCGGTGTCGACCAGGGATTTGGGCAAACACGCCATCAGAAAACAACATCTCTCAAATTCGACCAATTTTTGGAAACTCACTGCCTGGATTGCCACTCCGGGAAAGATGGCGAAGGCGGAATTGATCTCGATCAATTTTCGACGGATCTCAACAGCCTGCAGAAAACGGAATTTGCAACTCGCGTTTTAGAACAGTTAGAAGCGGAATTGATGCCGCCCAGGGACAGCTCTGAACTCAAACGATCCGAGCGGGCCGAAGTGATTCGCGCGCTCCGCTCCCTGGTCATCAAGTCACCGTTTGGGACGGCGTACCGAAAACGGATGCAATTGCCGGCGTTCGGAAATTACATCGATCACGATTTGCTGTTTGGTGGAACGATCAAACAACCGGGGTTTACCTATTCGCGAATCTGGCGAATCAGTCCTTACATTTTTGAAAGCCGTCGACGTGCGGGAAAGATCAAGGGTTTGCAAAACCCTTACTCGTTTTCAACACACCCCAACGGGATTCGCGATTACGCGACGGTCAACCATGTTGATTCCAGTGTGATTGCCACGATCGTCATGAACGCGGGTAACGAGTTCGAGTATCTTGTCGAGCAAGCGAAAAAAGAACAAAAAAATTCTTCGCCCAAAAAACGAAGGCGCAAAAATCCGTTCGCGCCCTTTGTCAACAACTCCGGCGCGATTACCGACGCCGACATGGTATCGGTCGTTCAGTCAACATTGAACCGAATACTGGCCCGAGCACCGAAAGCAGCGGAGCGTGATCGATATGTGGCGCTGTTGAAGCAAAACATCGAAACGACGAAACAGCCGCTGCAAAGTTTGCGTTCGGTATTTATTTCGATGTATGTCAGTTCCGAATCGATCTATCGATTTGAATTGGGCAGCGGCCAAACCGATCAATGGGGCCGACAACGGCTCGAAGGTCGAGAATTGGCCGAAGCGTTATCCTACGCGTTATTCGACAACAGCCCGTTTCAAGGCGGTCGAACAAATGCATCGATGATTGCCAAAGCGCTGGACGAAGGAAAACTCGAAACGCGAGAGCAAATTCGTCAGCTGTTGACTCGCATTCTCGAGCAGGAAAAATTTCCGCCGGGCCGTGGCGAATCGACGCCTCGATTGATGCGATTTTTCCGCGAGTTTTTTGGCTACCATCGGGCGGCAGATGTCTTCAAAGACAATCAACGCGTCAATGAACACGGGATTTACCACGACCCCCGTCAACTCATCAAGGATGCAGACAATCTCATCAAAAGCATCCTGCGCGAAGATAAAAATGTTTTTCAACGATTGTTGATCACCAATGAAGCCTACGTTTTTCATGACGGTGACAACACTGCGGCAGATCGTCGTCACGCTGCTAACATCAAAGCGCTATCAGAACTGAACGACGAGTGGGCCCGCAAAACTACAGAAAAACGCATCAACGGAATTCGCAAAAAACCAAAATACAAAGCCAATCCGAAATTGATGGAACGTACGATTGCGCGAATCAAGGCCGAAGAAAACACGTTGGTCGAAAAGGAACGCAAACGTTTGGAGAAACTCATCAAAGCGGGACCAGCGATGAAGCCTGTTCGCAGTCGCAATCGTCGCTATGCCAGTGCTTACAACATCAACATGCGGACCTGGAAATGGCCGAAAGTTCAGCCGTTTGAACTCCCTCGCGAACAACGCGCTGGAATTTTGACTCATCCCGCATGGTTAGCGGCCTACTCAACCAATGACGACAATGATCCCGTGCATCGCGGCATCTGGGTTTACGAAAAACTTCTGGCAGGTGTGGTTGCCAATGTTCCTCCAGACGTGGACGCACGGATTCCGGAAGACGCCAAGAAAACACTGCACGAACGTTTACAAGTGGTTCAACAACAAAGCTGTTGGAAATGTCATTACAAAATAAACCCGCTCGGCGAGTCGTTCGAAATGTTTGACGATTTTGGGCGGTTTCGTACGCATTATTATTTCGACGAAAGTGCGAATCTGTTGACGCAAACACACCGCGCCGTCACGGATGAAGACGGAAAAATTGGATTCCGTTCACTGGCCCGTGACCAGAAAGTTACAGAAGGTGTTTACTCCAAACGGCCGATCAAGGTCCAAAGCGACTTTGACGCATTGGGTATTCCGGGATTGACCGGAAAATTCGACAACGCCGTGGATATGATTCACAAAATTGCCAAAACAGATCGTGCCCGGCAATCCATCATCCGGCATCTGTTTCGATATTTGCTGGGACGCAATGAAATGTTGAGCGACTCGCAATCACTCATTGCTGCCGATCGGGCTTATGTCGACAGTGGTGGAAGTTTCAAAGCGGTTGTTATTTCCATCCTGACTTCAGATTCATTTCTTTATCGCCGCCCCAAACCAGGAACGAACAAAAAATGATTGACCGACGCCTCTGGCTAAAAACGACTTCACTGGGTGCCGGATCGGCATTGTTTGCGCCTTTTCTCCGCAGCCTCGAAGCGCACGCGGCGGGCAACCCCCAATTACTGCCAAAACGATTTGTATTTATCGTCAAGGCCAGCGGTCTCGACAAATTCAACTTGGTTCCCAAAGGAATCAAGGAGCAACCACGGTTGACGGATGTTCCACCATCGGGTCGTTATGAAAGTAAATACGAGAAAGGGAAAAAGTATCGCTACTATCCCAAATCGCGAGACAAATTGGTGCAGTTTGATTTGGACGGCCATGAATTGCCCGATGTTTTGAAACCGTTGAAAGAATATCGAGATCAGCTGACGATCGTCCAAGGCCTTTCCGCCAAACATCTTAAAGGGAATCACACGGCAGGTTACGGAGCGCTGTCTTGTGCTAATTCGGAACTGTCTCCAATCGCGCCAACGGTTGATGCCTTGCTGGGTTTGAAACACTCAACGGGGCCCTACCCGATGTTTGGCATGGCCACCAACGGGACACTTCGCGGTCAAGCGTCCAAGCCGGATGACAGTTATGTTTACCCCAACCTGTCGGCTTACAAAGCGGGTCAGGGAATCGCCTATCAAGCCAGTCCGACCAAGGCTTTCAACGAACTATTTGGGACCGCCATACTCAGCCCAGCGGAATTGAAAACGAAAAATCTGCTTCAGGAAAACCTGATGGATTTTCTGAAAGATGATGCGAAACGAATTCGCAAACAATTATCTCAAGACGACAAGGCACGCTTCGACGCGTATGTCGACACGTTCGAGTCGTTGCAAGTCCGCGAGAAACGAAAAGCAACGATCAAACACAAGATCAAAAAATACAAACCCGATTACAAGAAAAACAAATATACATCCATGCAACACATGGACCGTATGGAAAGCCAGTTTGAATTGGGAACTGCCGCTCTGATTGCCGGGCTGACCAATGTCATCACTTTGCGGCCAGACACTTTGGGAACCCAATATCAAGGGTTGGGTTTTGGAAACCTGGGACTCCATCAAATCGGACACGGTGCCACATTGCCCGATGGAACGACGGCCCGCGAGATGCGACGCAAGGTCGACGCGTATCATTTCGGCCTGATCGCAAAAATGGTACAGCGGTTAAAGCGGATCCCCGAAGGTGATGGAACGATGCTGGACAACACTTTGATTGTCTATCTCAGCTGTACCGGCGGTGAACATCATGGTGGTCGCGATGATTGGCCCGTTGTGATGCTGGGCAATGTCGACGACAAAATGAAAACCGGCCAGTATGTTCAATTGCCGAGTTATGGCAAAAAAAATCATCGAACTTTGGCCAATTTGTACATGGCGATCATGGATGCGGCGAAAGTTTCTTATGGCAAACATTTCGGCCAAATCGACCCGCAAATTCGCGATCTCGATCAATCGGGGCCACTAGAAGAAATATTCGGATAGTCGCGTCGTTGAATTAACGAAACTTGTGAACTGTTTTCGGGTTTTATGAATTGCTCGGTCGAATCTTCTGTCCTTGGAGCGGATTCATGAAACATTGCAGTACACTGGTGATTTCGTCTTTCATTCTAATTGTTGTTTTTTTTGGCGATTTGGATGCCCAAACGACGACTCCGAAAAAATCCTCCGCTCAAACAAATACGCAGGAGCAGGAAAAACCGGCGGTCGATCCAAAACATCTGGAGGCTGCCGTTCGCGCGCTGATCGCAGCTTGTGATGATGAAAATACAAGCGTTCGCGTCGCATCAATTCGGTTGCTCGGTCAAAGCAAAGTGTTGTCTCAAGATGTTGCGAACAAACTCAAAGATTGCTTGTTTGATCAAGATGAACAGGTGGCCCTCATGGCGGTCCAGTCTTTTTCGCAATTGCAATGCGACAGCTCGATCAAATTAAAAATCCTGATTCAGTTGCTCGATTCTGACAATCAAAAACAAGTCGAAGTAGCTGGCCAGTTGTTGTACAGTTTGCCAGTGGACAAAAAATCTGTGTTGGCGGTCGCCGAATTTCTAAAAGACAAAAATACGTCTCGTGCCGTTAAACGGCAACTGTTCGGAGTGCTGCAATCCTGGGGCATGGATGCGGCGCCGGCGATGAATGTGTTGTCTGAAATGTATGCGGCGAACGATCAATGGAAAATTCAAATTTTGACAACGCTGCGGTCCATCGGCTCAGATGCCAAGCCTGCAATCCCGACAATCACCAAAGCCATTCGCGACAAAGAAGCAAATGTTCGATTACTGGCTGTTGAAACTTTAGAGTCGGTCTTGTCCGATCGTACCACTCGAAGATCCTCGTCGGGTTCCCGTTATGGCGCTTATGCAAAAGGGTTAATCGACAGATACGATACCAACCGTGACCGAGTGATTTCGGCTGCCGAAGGAAAGGCACTCCGACAGTTTTTGTTGTATGACAGAAACCGGGATGGAAGATTAACAGAGCGCGAAATTATAAACTATCTTAACCTAACGACGCAGCGAGCGCGAACGCGAACGACAACCTCACGCCCACCCGGTCGACGCTAACCGATTTCGAGCAACAGGGTTAAAAAGCTGGCCAGCGAACAAATCCCCGATGCGTTTTGGATTCAATGACACGTTCATTCGGCGGAATGTAGTCGGGTTTTTTGGGATCATCGAATCGATCTCTTGAGCCCCAAACTTGGGCCAGCCCATCTTGATACAACAAAACCCAATCGTCGGTCTGCTGTCGCATGTGTTTTTCAGTGAATTCACCATGACGTGAAATCAATACGATCGTTGGGTGGCCGTGTCGCAATACGCTTGTGGGGTCGACCGGCGGCGAATCAGCACTGCGGAAGCGATCAATTTTAGGTTCAAACCCAAACAGAAAATCAAAATGCATATCGACGATTTCCTGGGGATAGCACGTTCGAAAACGCCCATCGAAGGCAACGGTGCTCACTTCGCCACGTCCTCGATCGACACAAAATGCTGCAATCGCGTATTGAGCCCAATCGTAGGTGACAACCATCCGACCACTCATTTCGTGTTGCTGCATAAATCGGACGGCGTCGACTGGAAAGACATCGCGTTGCACGGGCAATTCGGTCGCTCGATCATATAAACGAAAACCGACCAGACCAATCGCCAGAACCAGAACGGCGTGAATTGCAGATCGCACAACGGGTGATTCTGAGTTCGACGAAATTGAAATCTTGAGCCGCTCCAGCGTGGACTGTAAATGAGGTCCGATCCAAAACGCCGCCAGGATTGCAAAAAACGGAACGTGTCGAAAATGGCTAACCGATTGCCACAGCGTGAGCGCTAATAAAACCAACTGCGTGGCGTCTTTTCGCTGCTTGGAAAAACCGATCGCAAAAATAACAACTGCAACCAGCGCCCAGAGCTTCATTCCAACCAGGCTGGTCAATTCGTTTGTTGCCCAGTCAGATATTTCCGGTCGCGGGTTTCCGAGACTTTCAAACAACCACCCGTGAAGATTCGGACCATAAGGGTTGAGCAGCGTTGCCAGAATCGCAACCAATCCCATCAAAGCCATTCGACGAACAATTCCCCAACCCGCCGAACCGCGCCGGCTCATGGATTCAATCGCTCGCATTCCCAGGTACGCAACGTAAACGCATAATCCGGCAATAAATCCGCCGTGGGAATTAGCCCAGACGACAAATACAAATGGCATCAGCCACAAGGATCGCAGTTTCCAGGATTCATAACCCAGTTCGTTGGGCGAGTCGCATTGACTTTGTTGAAACCACTTTTGGGGAAAGCGTAAATGCCAGTTGCCGCGCCATCCTTCGAAACAAAACTGCAACAGCACAACCATGATCGCGAAACACACGAACGACGAAAGCTGTGGCCGAATACTCCAGTGGTATCCCAAATTCGCACCGAGCAACAACACAATGATGCTGGATGCAATAACACCAACGCCGCGTCGCAAGTTCCACCATAACACCAGTCCAATGACCAGCAAACTCAACAAGATCTTGCCGACCACCAAACCGATCGGGCCCAGTGTATCGGCAATGATCGCCATCACAATTTCAGACAGATTTTCGTGATTGATCCAACGATAGCCATCCGCGGTGAATGAATAACTGGTTGTTTCAGCAATCTCACCCGTTGCCAAAACATCGCGTCCATATTGCACATGTCCCCAAAGATCCGGGTCGGCAACATTGGGGCTCATAGCCAAGGCAGCCGCCAGAACGACAACGGTAACAATCAGAATCTCGACAGTTCCGATTTTGGAAGGCGATTTTTGAGTTTCTGCAGAGTTCATCGGGAAGCTTTTTTGAGAGAGAAATTTCTCCCCAAAGATACGTTACCGTTTTGGCGCCGAGACAAAATTTGGGACTGGTTTTGACGTTCGTATCGATTAAGCCTCCCAATGTATTCACTCAATCGTAACCCGACGCGTGAGCGAGGGACCAAAAAACGACGCTGAGCGCGCCAAAAATGGTCGTTCGCTACCGATGTCCAGCATCACGGGGTCGGGAGTCTTTTCAGGCAGCCGCGTCATCTGTTTCCAACCACTAAAACGGCTTGAAGCACGAACCATCATCGACTCGTTTATGAAAAGACTCCCGACCCCTTTAACTCGATTTCGTGAGCGCCGTGCCGCTCACGGGATCAGGTATCATCTGTTTCCAACCATCAAAACGAGTAGGGCCGGTTCCCACCGGCCAATCCGACACAACGGCCTGGTGGGAACCGGCCCTACTGAAACACAAAAAAGCCGCGAGGCACCCTAAAACCTCGCGGCAACATCCCTCGCATCATCCCCACCTATCTCTCCTCAAGGATGAGCAGGGAATGAATATCATTTCGTGCTTTTGCAGCACGCCAACGTCATGACGCCTAGTCGGCAAAAACGGTGACAACCGTACCGTTACCACGATCGTTGTACAGGTCTGACAAATTGGTGTAGTCGTCAAACCAGTCGTAGAACCCTTGTTCAAATGTCAACAACTCCGTTCCGTTGGCTTTCGTCGCACGAACTTCAGTAGCGGACCACCAGCCTGTGTTCCAACACGAACCTGGGACAACAATCGACTTACCCCAGTAATACCAATCCGTTCCAAAGTGATTGATGGGAGACGTTCCAGATTTTGCATAGCCGATATATTTCCACGACGTCGTGCCTGGTTTTCGAGCGTAAATATAGACGTATTCGTTGGGTTCTGTGGTAAAGCCATTAAAGTCGACGGCATTGGTTTTGGCGCCAATGTATTCGTATTGACCGGGTCCGGTCATACAACCTGTAAAAGTCAGTGCGACTGCGGAAACTGCGAGCAATCCAAGTAATCCAGTTTTCGTTTTCATATTTCTCACCTGTGAAAAGACTGTTGAAGAACAACCAGAAAGGCTGTTTGTGAGAGAACAATGGCGGGAATTCAGGGGCTTCTTTCAGAAAAACTATTTTTAAAAAAGCCTGTAACAATCCGATTGCAAATACGCTTTACGCCATTTTCCGCGATTTCAAAGCCAGCTGACAAACAGACCGATGGTCGCTACCGCAACAATGACAGCACCGCAAAAAGTCTTGGCCACGGTGCCGATCAATCGAGCCCAAAATGCGGCGTGTCCCACTTTCAAACTTGTGTCCCATTTGCCTTCGGCCCAATATTCTCCTAATGCCGCGCCAGCCAACGCGCCGCCGCACGCGAACAACAGCGCCGAAATCACACTGGCAATGATCGGAATGGGAATCGGTAATCCGACAAACATTCCAACAACGCCTCCGATCATGCTGCCGACCAAAGATAATACGCCACTTCGTTTGCTGCCGCCAACGGCCGATGTGCCCAGCGCACCGGCAGCAAATTCAATGATCTCGCCGAGGACCGCGACAACGATCATGGCAATCAGCGCAATCCATGTATAACCCATGACTTCCGTATCGCGAGCGAGAAACATCCACAACCCGATCAACGCCAAATTGATCCAGTTGCCAGGGATTCCTAACACATTGGTGACCCAACTCGTCAGAAGCAATAAAACCAGAACGACCGCACCGGTAACCCAAAGCGTGTTGATCCAAAATTCACCAATCAAAATTTCCATCAGTGCTCGCCGTACGTTTGATCCATCAGGTATTATAAGAACATGAAGCATTCACCAAAACGTTTTGTTGAACCAAGGGTACCACCGATCAAGGCGATAGCGCTACCCGGATGGATCGTCTGGCTGATATTGACCACCAGTGCTGGTTTCGTTCACGCTCAGACCGATTCGTTGTCGCGGCTGCGGGAGATTCGAGAACGCCATCAGGCTGCATTAAAGAAATTCGAACAAGATTCCCAAGGCGATCGGGCCAAGCAACATGTTCGTTCCTATCGAGCCGTCTTTCCGGACGATCGGCAAACGATTTTTCCGATTGATCGAAGCCAGCCAGGTTTTTTGGATGAAACACTTGCCAAAGCGAATCAAAAATACGCATCGCAGCTGTTTGAATTCGCAAAAACCTGTGATTTAGACAAACATTCTGCTTTGGCGTTTCAATTGTTGCATGAGGTTTTGGTCTACGACCCTGAGCACGCCGAAGCGCGACGAATCTTGGGATTCAAGAAATTGTCGTCCGGGAAATGGTATCGACCGACCCGAAAAATCACGGCGCGCAAGGCAACAACGAAACAATCGATCGTCGGGTGGAAAGCGAGAACTTATATCACCGTCGATTCGGGACATTACCGCATCTCGACTACCGCCGACGAAAAAACAGCAATTGCGTTGGCAGAAAAACTGGAACGTTGGCAAAACGTTTGGCGGCAGGTCTTTTTCGACTATTGGGTCAAACCGGGGACCGTTCAACGTTGGTTCGATGGCAAAACATCGATGCGGCAATCGTCTCGCAAACATCGGGTCGTGTTCTTTAAAAGCCGCGCCGAATATTTGGAAACGATGCGCGAGCTGGGTGTTGCCGGTGCCGAACATTCGACAGGCAATTACAACGACAAAATCAAAACGATTTTCTTTTATGCGGGCGACGACGATCCCAATGTGCGAATCACATGGTTACATGAACAAGCGCATCAACTGTTTCAGGAAACAGGAATCACCAAAAAAGGGGCCACCGACAAACTCAATTTCTGGCTGGTCGAAGCGGTGGCGATGTACATGGAATCGCTGACCGAGCCGCGCGGAAAACAGTTTGTCACCGTCGGCGGAATGGAATCGCAACGTCTGCAGTACGCCAGAATTCGAGCAAATCGACAAGGCTTTTATGTTCCACTGGCCAAACTTTCTGAAATGGGCCGCGTGCAATTTCAACGAAATCAGGATGTTCGCAGTCTTTATAGCCAAGCGGCAGGTCTGGCGCATTTTTTCATGACGAACGAACACGGCAAATTCAGACAAGCGTTTGTTCGGTTGCTTCGTCTGGCCTACGAAAAACGCAGTAAAGCGAACTCGTTGTCGCAAGCGCTCGGTACAGGTTACGACAAACTGGATGTTGCCTACCGACGGTTTTTGATCCCCCATCCCGGGTCCATCAAAAATTTGTCCGACCAGGCGAATCGAACCGAGTTAGCCTTGGGCGCTTCGCCGATTACCAGCGAACAACTCAAGGTGATTGGTGGATGTAAAAACCTGTTATGGTTGCAGTTGTCGGGAACCAAAATCGATGATGCCGCAGGTAAAACCGTGGCGTTGCTGAAAAATCTCGATCAACTGTTTGTGGACAGCACATCGATTACTGACGCGTTTGTCAGCGACATTGCCGGGTTGGAAAAATTGTACGAACTGGATTTGGCACGAACACGAATTACCGACAAAAGCCTCGATGTCGTGAGCCGTTTTACCAACCTCAAAGTGTTGTACCTGACGAAAACGAATATTACGGATGTCGGTCTGGCCAAATTGTCGACACTCAGACAATTGGAACATCTCGACGTCAGCGGCACCAAAGTAACTCCAGCCGCATTGGCCAATCTCAAAGCCAAATTGCCGAACCTGAAGTAGGGCCGGTTCCCACCGGCCGAGCCTGATCTTGTGAGCGGCAAGGCGCTAGGCAGCGTTGATTAAATCGGAAAGCTGTGAATTTGATGTGAGCGGCAAGGCGCTAGCCGCCGGTTTGTTAGCGCTTCGAACCGGCGGCTAGCGCCTTGCCGCTCACGGGTGAAGAGCATTAATGGGTCGGGAGTCTTTTCAGCGAAGTAGGGCTGGTTCTCACCGGCCCATCTAACAAGAAGGCCAATCCAACAAACGGCCGGTGGGAACCGGCCCTACATTTCCACTAAAATCTTCATTTTGTGTCCAATTCGCACTCCAAGCCGGATTTACCCTTGGATGTTTTCCATTCAAAATTCGCGAATACTCATGATCAGCACCGATTGTGAATCGCTTGATCTGTTACGGAACCATTGATGAAACGAATCACCGACGAACTTGACTCACCGAAAAAACAATTCGGTACCGGTTGGATTAGCGGAACGTTGGGACTGTTTTTGGCTGTCCTTGGTTTTGCAACTGTCCTTTGTTTTTGCTTTCCTCAAATTTTGACGGTCGATCAGGCGCGCGATTTTTACGCGAACAACATCGGCTGGATTCGCATATTGCTGCATGTTGTTTTGATTGCTGCTTTCCTGTTGGGAATCACCAATGTCATTTTGAGAGATCAAAAAACATTGGGATTTGTGACGCTGTTGCTGGTGCTATCGGCAAGTTTGATGGGCGGATCAAAGGCCAGCAGCGTGCTGGATGGCTCGAGCGATTTGTATTTGGGCCTCGATTTTTTCATGCTCAATTTGATTCTGCTGGGCGCCATCTTTATTCCCATCGAGCGGTTGTTAAAAAAAGTGGATCAACCGATTCTCCGCTATGAATGGCGCGAAGATCTATTTTACTTTTTTGTCAGTACGCTTTTTGTTCAAACGCTGACCTACCTGTCATTGAATCCGTCATTGACCGTTTTGGCGGCTACCGAATGGGCCAGTGGTATTCGCAGCGCGATTGCCAGCCAACCGCTGTGGCTGCAATTTTTGGAAATCATGTTTCTGACGGATCTCGTGCAATATTGGGTGCATCGTGTTTTTCACCAGATTCCTTGGCTGTGGCGATTTCACGCTGTGCACCATTCGGCCCAAGCGATGGATTGGCTGGCCGGTTCGCGGATGCATATCGCCGAAGTGATCTTGCTGCGGGCATTTACGACATTGCCGATGTACGTGATGGGGTTCGCCGAAGGCCCGTTGTACGCCTATATCTTTTTTGTTTACCTGTTGTCGGTTTTCATCCACTCCAACATTCGCATTCCGTTTGGCTGGATGAGATATATCATTGCTACGCCTCGTTTTCACCATTGGCACCACGGCGTCGAGAAAGAGGCGATTGATGTCAATTTTGCCATCCATTTTCCAGTGATCGATATGGTGTTTGGCACGTTTCATTTACCGGGCAATCGATGGCCCGATGGGTACGGTATCCATGGGCATCCCGTTCCCAAGGGCTTTTGGCGCCAGTTTTTGTATCCGTTTGTTCGTGATAAAACCAATGTTGATGAAACGAACGCCGAAGAATAATTAGAAAGACCCAATGAGCAATTCTGCCGATCCCTGGAACTTGCTGCATGCGAATTATGCACAAATCAAACAAGCGAACTTTGAAGTCGCCGTTTTACCGCTCGGTGCCACTGAGCCGCACAATTTGCATCTGCCTTATGGTACCGACGTCTTGGAAGCGCGAATCATTGGCGAACACATTTGTGAATACGCGCACCAGCAAGGTGCCAACGTGGTGTTGTTGCCAACGATTCCTTATGGCACCGAGACCAATCTCAGCGAGTTTCCGCTGGCGTTGAATTTAAATCCATCAACGTTAAATCTGGTGATCGCCGATTTGGTCGATTCGTTGGTTGGTAGCGGTATCCATAAAATTGTTTTGCTGAACAGTCACGGTGGCAACGAATTCAAACCGCTGCTCCGGGAGCTGGCCAACGAAACCGACGCGCATTTATTTTTATGCAATTGGTACAACAGCATCAAAGATTGTTACCACGAAATTTTTGAAGTTGCCGAAGATCACGCGGGTGAAATGGAAACATCATTTGGCCTGGCCTATTTTCCCGACCTCGTCGCCCGTCACGAAGATGGTACGTTGACCGCCGACCAGGCTCAAACCCGCGCCATGCAATTCGAAGCGCTTGAAAAAGGATGGGTTTCGATCACGCGCCCCTGGCATTTGTTAACCACCAACAGCGGTTCAGCCAACCCTCACGCCGCCACAGCCGAAAAAGGCGAACGGCTAATGAAAATTCTCGTCGAGCGTCTTGGCGGATTTTTAGTCGAATTGTCCCAAGCCAAAATTACCGACAAATTTCCATTCGACACGTAGGGCCGGTTCCCACCGGCCGATAAATTGCATCGACGGCAAGATTACATTGCCAATTGATAAAAGCTCGACCCATTGGAATTCGCATTTCGAATAGCCAACGCAATATTTCAACCAAGCGTCACAATCAACAGATCGGTCAATTGGCCGGTTCCCACCGGCCTACACCACTACCGCCTCGACCCTACCACCTACAACCTAGCGCGCCAGCGGAATACCAGTTCCGGATCGCCGTTTGCATCGATTCGCTCCTCGGTCAGCGAAAGCCGCGATGATTCCAAAATTTTTACCGACGCGACATTTCGCTTATCGACATACGCGACCAGCGAAGGCACATTTCGAATTTCAATGCAGTATTGGATCAAACCATTTGCCAACTCGTGGCCGAATCCTTGTCCCCATTTTGATCGAATGAATCGGAATCCAATCTCAAAATCGGGCGGGGTCGTTGCATGGTCGGGTACCAGCGCGCAAGTTCCAGCAAACTGGTCGTTCGATTTCTCAACGGCTGCCCAAATCCAAAAGTCGTTTTCCGGCGCATCATACCGATCGATACAGCGGCGCAGTTCCAATTCATTTTGCTGGCGATCAGTTGCGATTCCATTGGCGTACCGCAACACTTTCGGGTCGGATTGCATCTGATGAAAACCGTCGAGATCGTGGATCGAAAGATCTCGGACCAGGAGTCGATCGGTTTCAAAATGTCGTGTTGAATTTGCCATAACGAATGCACATCGTGGGTTGCGTTGGGCAATGGGAGGGCGAGGCTCCTGCCGAGCCACGAGCGGCAGCAGAATGCGAATGATCTCGCCTGCCGTATGTGGTTTTGGAGTTAAAAAAAGGGGGCGGGAGCCAATGGTGCAGACGCACCCATCGGGCTGTTGCGGCAATTGATTCCCGACCCTTTTATGATGAACTTTCAAATTAGCCACTAGAGCTGGGTAAGGCGATGGTCCATCATTGAATGTATCGATATTTGGGGGGGCAGTTCTCACTGCATAAGCCGGCTTGATTGACAGAAAACCGTCAAAAATCAAATTGCGTTGACGAACCTTTTCAGCAGCTTTAGAATCATTTCTTCTGAAAACCATGGTGGCTGTAGCTCAGTTGGTTAGAGCGTCGGATTGTGGTTCCGAAAGTCGGGGGTTCGAGTCCCCTCAGCCACCCTCAAGTGTTCTAAGTCCTATTCAGGCTTAAATCTCAGGTTTGGTGGCTTTGTGGCCACAGCTACTGCCAAATCCTCCAAAGCGGACTGGTCCTTTCGCCTGTGAATTGTTTCCTGAATACAGGTATGTTTCACAGTTCTCTTTCCCATTGCCAATCAGACAACATGGCAGTAGTAAGGTAAGTGAAACCGGCCCGGGCGAGCTGCCCGGGCTCACAAGCAAGCTTACTTAAAACTAAAGGTGATTTTTTTTATCCGATTACTATAATCGCTGCCATCACCACGATTTGGGGTCACCCAACCGCCACTTTTAAACATCTCTTCGGAAATAATAAAAGTAATTGTTCCAACGTGGTCATTACTCAAAGCATCTACATCGGTAACTGTAAAAGTAACCTTATCGCCTGCCTTGAACTTAATTGTTTTCTCATTGAATTTTGCAGAGTACGTGTTGTTTTTCGTGGACGTCGTATCCGATCCGCCCCATCCACCTGCTTTCACTCGAAGTTTTAGATCAGGTGCACCATCTCCTGCATCCCAAGATGCACCACTGGCCTTTGTTGCCAAGACAGAAACTGTGTTGATAACCATTACTTTCTTTTTTTGGCATGTTGCAATTGCAGGGAGCAGTAATACCAACGCACCAAAAATTACAAGACTTCGAAGTATCATTTTTTTACCTCAAATAAAAGACTTTTTGGAACAGAAACTTAAGAGTTAAGTTAGACGTACGAAACAAAGTGTCAATTATCAAAGTGGACAATAGTGATTGCTTTTTTGCGCAACTGAACTCATCGAACTCATGCTTCCCCAGCAAATTTGCTCGTTGCCAGCCAGGTAGTTAAGATTCTGTTTTTCTGCTTCCCCTTCACGAATCTGGTCGAATTGGCATGGCGAAATACAAAGTTACCGGCACCCTGGCTGGATCTGCTAAGTCATTCACTGTTGAAGCTGTCGATGATGTTGCTGCCTTTAACCTGGTTGTTTCGAAGCATCCAGAGTTTGAAATGCAACAGGTTAACTTGGCGAAAGAGGATCCACCGCCACAAGTATTGGACGATCAAAAGTCCATTGAGGAAGAGATTGCGAAAAGAAACGCGGATCGATTTCAGGAGTACGTTGCTACGAAGCTTCAGTCCGCCGATAAGTTTGTGACCACGTGCGATACCTTCATCGGCTTCATACGTGCGATGTGTTGGCTCGCTGGTGGATTTGCCATTTTACTTTCAATCGTAGCCAGTGTTTCGAATGGTGACGCGAGTGCGTTTATTGTTGTCCCGCTGATTGCCTGCTTCACGTACGGCGCTGCAGAATTTCAGGTCATGTTTTTGCGATTCATGCGAGAGGTCGTAAGCCAGCTGGCCTTGCGAAACAGAATGTGAGCAAACGTCCAACCAGGTGAATGATTTTTGTTTTTGGAGACAGAAAATGTCAAGAAGATATATTGAGTGGATTCTCAGCACAGAAAGACAGTGGCTAGATTTCTTAAACGTGGATTTGTCCGAATTAAACCGCAGGGGTGACAAGGGTGTCTATGTGATTTTTTCGGTCATGCAAGATGAGCCGCAGGCAATCAGATTGGGCCAAGGGATTATTGCAGAAAGAATCGCAGAACACCAAGAAAACGATGCCATAACTGGATTTGGTGAACTGCGTGTTACCTGGGCCGTTGATCTTGAAAAATTTCTCGACGGAATTGAATCTTATTTAGCGGACACGTTGAATCCCATTATTGGTGAGAGGTTTCCCGACGTGCCGCATATTGAAGTTAACTTGCCTTGGTGAGCAACGTGATTTACATGACACGTGAGTCGTACCGACGTCCAGTCAGGTGAGGGGTGAGTAGTGGCAGATCCGGAAGCTGTGAAACTTGCAAAGGAGAACGGCAACGGTGCGGATCTTCATAAACGGGATTTGAGTGGTGCAGATCTCAGGGGTGCAGATCTCATCGATGCAGATCTCAGTGAAGCAAATCTCGAAGGTGCAAATCTCGAATACACAGATCTCGAAGGTGCAAATCTCAGGGGTGCAAATCTCAGGGATGCAATTCTCATCACTGCATATCTGAAAAATGCAGATCTCGAAAATGCAAATCTTAGACGTGCAGATCTCGAAGGTGCAGCTCTCGGAGGTGCAAATCTCACCAGTGCGAATGTCGGAATTGCAAACCTCACCAATGCACTTCTCAATTACACAGATCTCATAAATTCAGATTTCACTTTTGCTCGACTTGAAAGTGCCCAGTGTCAATATGCAAATTTTGACAATGCGAATTTCTATCGTACGATTTTATCCTTCACAGATCTTTCTGCAGCCAAGAATCTTGCAGCGATCAAGCATCTTGGTCCTAGTTCAATCGATTTCGAAACACTACGCATGTCTGGTAACTTGCCTAAAAAGTTCCTTGAAGGCTGTGGCTTGCCGGATGCGTACATTGAATATCTGCCATCGATAATCGCTGCTTCCGATGCAATCAGTTTCTACTCAACCTTCATTAGCTACAGCCACGCAGACAAAGCGTTCGCAACCAAGGTACACGACTACCTTCAAGACAAAGGTATCCGATGTTGGCGTGATGAGAAACAAATCCTGCCAGGTGATGAAATTCTTGACTCGGTGAATCGTGGCATCCGAATGTGGGACAAGGTGATCCTGTGTGCATCAGAAGAATCGTTAACGAGTTGGTGGTGCGACAACGAGATAGATGTTGCGTTGCAAAAAGAGCAGAAACTGATGAAGGAACGCAAAAAGAAAACGCTTGCAATCATTCCCCTCAACCTGGATGGATTTATGTTCTCCGATAACTGGCAAAGTGGCAAACGAGATGTACTGAAAAGTCGCAACGCTGCCAACTTCAAAGACTGTTGGGATGCCGAAAAGAAACGCATCAAGAGCAAGAAGAAATTCGAAGAGCAGATAGAGCTGGTAGTCAAAGCGTTACGGGCAGACGGTGGCGGCCGGGATAAACCGCCCGCACCGAAACTGTAGTTGGAGCTTGTGCAACCTCTTGCAACACATCATAACAGCCTTGTAGATCACGTTTATCTTCCAGCCGGGAGTCGATGTGATCTGCGTCAACAAACAACGGCATGCGGTTGGTTACGTTACGAATCGAGGCCTTGTTTGTTGTGGCCAGAATTGTTGTGGCCAGAATAAAACAAGCGGATGCAGGTGTGAACTACCGTGTAGAAAACTGGAACGTAAATTGGAAACATCCGCACCGTGAATCTGGACGCGTCTAAACGAAAAAATTCGAGATTGTCCCATACGACTTTAGCTAACAGGATGCCTCCCAAGGCGGACAGGCCAACAAAAAGCAACGATCGCACGAACCCCAACCGAGTTTCGGGGGCATAGTTCAGGATCGCTGCAAGTGAGAAGACCAAAGAGCAACCTACTGAAGCATACAGGTACCTAATAAACATTTCGTACCAACCAAACGGAGGCGGGTACAACAAGTCCGAGTATGCAGAATATTCCAGGTACCGTTCCAAAATGCCAAATGGCAGTGGAATTGCAAAACCCACAAGACCCATTAAGGAAGCCATCAACAATACTCGAATCAGACGAGATTTCCACAACATACTTACTACCATCTGAGTTTCAAAACGGGTGGAGTTGTCATGTTTTATGATACCAGAGCCGAGCAGAACTCCAATTATTTGTTTCGGTGCCAGCAGGGATTTCGTAGAGGAGGCGTTTGCGGGACATGCCAGCCAGGATAGTTAGCAAATTGCCACATCCGGTCATTGCCACAATATTTTGTTGTCCAAATCTATTTTGTTGCGAACGGGTGCGTTGATACTCTTTCGCTACGCCCGGTCACCGGTGCCAAACGTTCGGCCAATTGGATCTCACCAAGAAAAGTCTTTGGAATGACTTGCATCGCCAGTCGTGAGTTACTGTGGCGAACCGATTTACAACTTCGCAGGTTCCGGATTCACATTCGGATCGGGCAAACGCAAAGTCTGGACCTGCGGGCAAGGATTTATTCTTTCAGTTTCCAAATCTGAATCCTTACATCATCTCGACGTTTGGTTTTGTCGCCGATTGCGGCGATGAATTTGCCATCCCATGAGACGGAGATGCCGCGGGGTTTGCCTGAAAATCGAAACTGAATTGGAATTGTTCGGAGCATTCGACAATAACATCAGACTGTCAACTAAAATGCACAAAGTTTGCCGTTTAACCGATCAAAGGTGATTTTGATGTTTGCGTTTTTATTTGGATTGTCGTTCGGCGACTTATTGATACTCTTTGGGCTGTTGGTCGTTGTTGTGGCGATTTTAGGGGTGTACTTGTTTGTTAAAAACAAGAAAAAGTGACACTATCAATCCGAGCACTAGTTTTGTTTTCTGAGCACACCGTTGTTTGTCTAGCATGGCGAGAATGTCGCATAAGCGTAACGATTGACGCAAATCAGTATCAGGCGATACGAAATAGAGGAGAATTTGTCAGAAAATTGATCTAGCTTTTATTGAGTTCGATTTCGCGTCTTGATCAAACCGACAACGATTGCAATTGGATCGAAGATGAATCCAAAAAGCGAACAAAAATCGAAACATCAAAAACTCGACAATGAGCCAATTCGAGTTAAAAGGAAGCTTCGAACGTGCGGCATCCTCGCAGGTATCTTTGTTTTGCTGCCGGCGACGGCGATCTGCTTTTTTGCAAGTTGCAGTTTATTCGTACCATTTGAATACGAATCCTTGTACAGCCCCGATTTCGACCGAGGTAAGTTTTGGGGAGGAGTGTTTGCGATCGGTTTTTTGATATTTTGGATAGCGGCTTATTTTGTCTATGAGAAACGGCGGATTCGAATGATCGCCGAGAATCGTCGCAAGACGAAATGAGAGTGGTCGATTTCGATTTACTAAAGATTCAGGTGAATGATGAACGCTCCAGAATTTAACCTCGACGGTTTACTGATGAATGCGGTCGAAACGGATCCCAACGGCGTTATCGGTGTCGATACAATTTTCCGGTTTCGGCAGTCCGAGGCGTTTGTTCATGCCGAATACTCGGGTGGAAAAATTCACCAAGGCTATCTGGTCGGTATCATTAGCGGCTCAAAATTTCAGTTCCGATATTGTCAGCTCGAATTAGACGGTACGCTCAACGGCGGTG
Organism: Pirellulaceae bacterium; assembly: GCA_028280445.1. Classification (GTDB taxonomy): domain Bacteria; phylum Planctomycetota; class Planctomycetia; order Pirellulales; family Pirellulaceae; genus JANQLU01. The sequence continues at coordinate 44,733 of JANQLU010000155.1, forward strand.
AATCAAACTGCGAATTGGAACGCGTCGATGATTTGATACGCATTGTCGAACATTTCGAATGGGAATCTCGCCCCGGCGGCGGGCGAAATGTGATTCAGCAATTGGAAAGAATAGTCGACGGGGGAATTGAGGAGTCGTGAAAAAAGGTCTCACGCGGAGACGCAGAGGCGGAGAGAGATTAGGAATGATGAAAAACAAAAGCAGATTTTAATATAGCGACGAGTCGTATTTCGTGTATTACTTTCAGTGTTTGTTCTCTGCGCCTCCGCGTCTCTGCGTGAGACCTTTTTCTTCTATGAAATTAAGGGATTTGTGCCTGTTCAATCGGCAAAAGACTGGTCTTGCGAAACGACTCGATAGTGAACATAATTACACTATCTAAATCTAGGTGCCAAGGGAGTCAGGAATGCACAAAGTTACTACGCTCTGCGATCATCTCGACGTGGGGACCGGCGGGGTTTCGGTAGATAAAAACGGTGACATTTATGTCGCTGATTTTGGAATGCTGTTGAGCGATAAAACCACGGTGGACCGAAAGATTTACAAGGTTTCGACGGATGGTAATGCTGTCGTTTTTGCGAAGGGCTTCAAAGGGGCTTCAGGAAATGCATTTGACTCGAAAGGAAATCTGTTTCAATCAAACATCCGTGGCCATTGTATTCACAAAATCGCACCCGATGGCAGCGCGGTCGAATTTGTAACACAAGGGCTGACCTCACCGGTTGGGATTACGATCGACGAACACGACACGTTGTATGTCGCCAATTGTGGCGATAAATATATTTCGAAAATCACCAGTGTCGGAGATTTGTCACGATATGCCGAAAGTGAATTGTTCGAATGTCCCAACGGAATAACTTTTGACGAGTCCGGCAATTTGTATGTTGCAAATTTTAACAACGGTGATGTAGTGCAAGTGACACCCGACGGATCGGTTTCCCGATTTGCAACGATCCCTGGAAACAACAACGGGCATATCACCTATCACGACGGTGCGTTATATGTCGTCGCCCGCACAGCCCATCAAATTTATCGTGTGTCGATGAAGGGAGACGTTGATTTGTTTGCGGGCAGCGGCGACAAAGGACAGGTTGATGGTCCTGCTTTGGAAGCATTGTTCTGTTATCCAAATGACATCGAAATCAGCGCAGACGGCCGTTGTTTTTATGTCAACGAAGTTAGCAATGCTGCAACCGATGGCAGCACAATTGGACCTGTTTCGCTACGCTGCATCTGGTTGTCATGATCGTTTCCGCCCAGATTCCTGCCAATTTGAAGTGACGTGTCGAAACCCGAGGCTGATTGTGAGCGGCAAGGCGCTAGCCGCCGGTACGAAGCACCAACATACCGGCGGCTAGCGCCTTGCCGCTCACATCAAATTCACAGCTTTCCGATTTAATCAACGCTGCCAAGCGCCTTGCCGCTCACGGGAAGCTTTGATCCCTCGATCGGCATCATCATGGATTTTGATCAAACGAAATCCAGAAAGTTGCGAATTCTTAAACAAAAAAACGTGAACGACGAATTTGACAAGGTTTAGTTACCAGCCCCGCAAAAACATCTGTTTTATGGGGTTTTTTTCTTGCGCCGCTTATCGAAAATGGAGCGTCGATTGGATCTCAAGTTGGGGAGTTGTTTTGGCAAAGAAAAACTCGAGTGGGAAAAATAACAAACGTGCTGATGATCTGGAACGGATTATCAGCCGCCTCGATACGTTGTATGAAAGTGGCGAAGAATGTCTGCATCCAGATACCGGGATTATCGTTAGCGATGGCGAATACGACGCACTGCGACGGGAGCTGAAAGCGCTCCGCCCAGACTCCAAAGTTTTCGAATCAGCAACCGCATCGACTTACCAATCGGGTGTGCGCAAAATTGTCCACGATCCACCAATGACATCATTGGAAAAAGCCAGCCACGAAGATGTTGCAACCCAAGAAGAGATGTTGTTCAAATGGCTTGTCGATGCCACTGAAGGTGCAACCGCGAAAATTCGAAACGGTGCCATGATTTCCTTGAAAGATAAAACCTACAAAGGTGAGTCGTTTAAATTTGCCAAAAATTACTTTTACCAGGCGTATAAACTCGACGGCGTTGCATTAGGTCTGTACTACGAGGCGGGCAAACTGGTAGGTGCGGGCTTGCGCCCACGCGATGGAGTTCACGGCGAAGATGTTACCGAACAATGCCAATACGTTGACGGAATCCCGACAAAATTGAATCAAAAGGTAACTTGCTCGATACGCGGTGAGCTGATCTGCAAACTGTCTGATTTTGAGAAAGTTCAACAGGATCTCGAAGCTGCGGGTGAAAAACTGCGTGCGAATCCTCGCAACCACGCGGCGGGTGGCATCCGTCAATTCAAGGAGCCGGAAAAAACGGGTCAAATGCGTTTGAGCTTTCTGGCCTATGCCATCGAAGGCCTGTCGAATCCTCCGTACGAATCCGAAATCGAACGTGCCGAGTGGTGTACAAAAAAACTCGGTGTGCCGTATTGTGAAACCAAGTTTTTTAAATTCGCCGATTTGGCCGAGATGGAAGACGATGTACCCAATCTCGATTTCGAGGTTGATGGCGTCATCATCGGCGTCAACAATATCGAAGACCAAGAGCAACTCGGACGACACGGCGATCGCGAAACCGGTAATCCACGTGGGAAGATTGCCTGGAAGTTTCGTGAAGAAGAAGCAACACCGGTCATCAAGGAAATCGAATGGCAAACGGGTCGGACAGGAAAAATTGTCAGCGTCGCGATTTTTGACCCGGTTCGATTGGCTGGTACCAATGTTTCTCGCGCGACGTTGCACAACGCGGGATTCATGCGGCGAAATCATATTACGATCGGTTCGAAGATTTCTGTTCGCAAAGCGGGAAAAATTATTCCGAAAGTGACGGGTGTTATTGATGGCTTGGGAAAACCCGAGTTTCCCAAAAATTGTCCGTCGTGTGACCAGCCTACGGAATTAGTATCTGGTGGCACAACCGGCATGCTGGAATTGGTTTGCAATAACAAAAACTGCCCGGCACAAAACATCAGTACCCTGTGTCATTATTTGTCAACATTTGGTGTGATGGGCTTGGGTGAAAGTCGTGTTCGCCAATTGGTCGAAGGTGGCGCCGTATCAACGCCTGCCGATTTTTACAAACTGGATATTGCCCGCGCCGAAGCGACCGGGCTCACGCGCAGACAATCGTTGTTGGCAATCGGCGGTATCCAGATGATTCCCGCGCCGGAAAAACTGAGCGACGATGAACTGGAAGCGCAAATCGAAATTGCCAGAGAAACAAAAAAAACGATCCCGCTCTGGCAACTGTTCGCCAGTTTTGGAATTGAGGCTGCCGGCAGATCGGCAGGCAAAGCACTTGCCAGTTATTTTGGTTCGTTTGATGCGATTCGCGCCGCTAAGGTCGAAGAGTTAGAATCCGTCGACGACATCGGAACGAAAACGGCAGATACGATTTACGATTACCTGGTCGAACATGCCGATGAGATCGACGATTTGCTGAATTTCGTAGAGCCCGAGTCACCCAAAACTGGAAAATTGACCGGTAAAACATTTTGCTTCAGCGGCGGGTTCGAAAAAAACAAACGGCACTGGGAACAATTGGTCGAAGAACAGGGTGGAAAATGTTCCAGCAGCGTTTCTAAAAAAACCGACTATCTCGTCGCCGGAGAAGGGTCCGGTTCCAAAAGCGTGAAAGCAGAAAAACTTGGCATTCCCATCATATCAATCGAGGAACTTCAGAAAATGCTTTGACCGAGTTTGACGTTACAAGATCGGATGGATCACTTGAAAGATGCGATCGATTCCTGATGATAAATTGCAAACCGATTGACGTTGCGATTTCAGTAGGGCCGGTTCCCACCGGCCGTTTTTGTTTGATTGGCCGATGGGAACCGCCCTACACCGATTCGAGCTTTCTCCGCCAGTGGCACCCGAAATGAGAATCTTACAAGCACGACGCGCCAGCGAGTGGTTCGACCGCGCAAAACCACTCGCTGGCGCTTCGTGCTCGTAAGATTTCACGCGCTCAACGATTTGGCCGGTGGGAACCGGCCCTACATAAACCCGATGTTAAACCGATTCGAGCTTTCTCCTTCGCGTCATGACGATGATGAGAATGATCGACGTCAAAACCATCAACACGATGCCAACTGCAACTACAAAGAACAATCCGATGGTTGAAATCGAGACGCTGGGGCTCAGCATATTCGGCGAAGTTTCGGAATTCGATTCACTGGCTGTGGCTGAGTTTGAATCAGATTCCGCTTTTGAACTGGATTCTGTTGTTTCCTGTTTTTCGCCGACAGTTCCCAACTTCGATTTTTGACTGTTGTCGACAGTTTCAGATATTTGAGAATCAGGTAAGTCGCCAAAATTCCAGGCCGCTGTTGCCAACGTCACGAACATAATGATATTGATCGCGGTGAACATGAAAATCGCAAGCTGAATTATGCGGTAAGTTTTCAGCTGCTGGGTGTTTGAGTCTAAATCCGAATCGGCCGCCGAGATTTGAAAACCCTGCTCCGATTCCGGATCAATCAAAATCGCGATTAGCCAGATACCAACTGGTAAACTGACGAGAAAACCGACATTTAACGGCAACGCGATTAAACAGGCGATCGCCAATATCAGCGAACGGCTTTTCAAATTTTTGATTTTGACAAAAGCGGTGAGCGAAATGACGATTACCAGAATAGACATTGCACAACTGGCGAGTGAAAAAAAGCTACCTGGTTGTTCCAGACCAGCGTTCAGAATAAAGCTGGAGATAAACTCCAAAATCGCGTTGTCTTCGAACGTCGAAGTAACGTTGTCGTGCCAGAATTGAGAGACCATGCTTCGCTGTTCGTTTTGCATCATTGGCACATGATTCAAAACAACGAACGAAAAATAGAGTCCCACGTATGCCATGTTCAATGCGGCAACGATCAACAATCCCAGCGCGGGCCAACGCAGACGCCGGTTCATCGTTTGAATGGTTTCCTGGTCAGGCGTCAGCGGTTTTTTAGGCATTGCCGCTTCAGGGATTTTGACGCCAGCCGCTCTGCAGGATGCCAATGCGAAATGGCGGGCGAGTTCCCGATCGGCTTTTTTGCTGGTGAACTTTACACGGCCGCGAGAGCTGCTGGGAATTTCATCGACCGATTCAATCGAATTCGTTTGAATTTCAAATTTATCGTTAAAGATCCCTTTGCGATAATCAAATTTGATAATTTGCGCGAACGGAATCGTCGAAGTCTTGGTCGCCGATTTGGAAATGCCAAAACCATCTTGAACTTCGTATTGGAGTTCGATTGCGTCGTCAGTAACTTTGGCAATGCCGTATGCGTCACTGAATCCATCGTTGATGCCTTCGATGGCAAACGGAAGATGAGCTAAGGCAGAATCAATGTCGATCTTCGGTGGTTTTTCGGGAGTGATAAACGACGGGGCTTGCCCGTTTAACGCCGCAGTAAATTGTCTTGCCAGATCCGCAAATTTCTTTTCGGTGTACAGCCGAACCTTTCCCTGTTTCGCCGACGGCACGTCTTCGAATGCCGCGATATCACCACATTGAACTTCGATCGAGTCGTGAAAGGTGCCGGTTTGAAAATTGGCCCGCAAGATTTTTTCAGCGGGAACATTGGCCGTACCGCGCTTCATTTTCTTGAGCCCCAGCAAAGAAGTCTGGTATTCGAGCTCGAATGATTTGCCGTCAAAATGAGCGATTCCGTTGAGCTCAGAAAACCCGGCGTGAATTTCTTCGCCAATGAACGGCAAAGACAGTCGGTCGAATTTGGATTTAGGGTTGTTTGGTTGGGCGGAATCGGTGCTGGCAGGTTTTTCTTCGATACTTGGTTCAGGAGTCGCGGTCGGATCAGGTTGTACATTTTCGATTTGTTCGACCGCGGTTTTGACTTGGCTGGCCTGTTGATACCTTGCCGCAGGTTCTTTTTCCAACGTTTTCAAAACGACATCATCGAGTTGTTGCGTGATGAACGCTTTTTCGCTGGGCAAAGAAAAACGGCCCAGGGGAAGTTCGCCGGTCAGCAGTTCATAAAACACCACGCCCAACGAGTAGATGTCGGCGCGATGGTCTACCGTCGTCGGTTTTTCAATCTGCTCGGGCGCCATGTAATTACGTGTGCCGAGCACCTGATGCGTGCCAGTCAGCGTTAATTCTGTATCGGGCCGTTCGAGAATTTTCGCCAGGCCAAAATCGGCGATTTTCACCTGGCTATTTTTGCCGATCAAAATATTTTCCGGTTTGATATCGCGATGCACGATGCCTTGGTCGTGTGCATACTGCAATGCTTCGCAAACTTTAGGCACGATGGCCAACGCCTGTTCGGGCGTAATGGTTTTGTTGGCGATTGCCGCGCGCAGATTCACGCCTTCGATCAATTCCATGACCAAATAATGCAAGTCGCCTTGGGGACCGACCTCGTGACCAAAATCGTAAACGGTGACAATGTTGGGATGATTCAGTTTTGCTAACGTGCGGGCTTCGCGCGTGAATCGTTCTGCAAAACTGGGGTCAGCCATCAATCGCGGAGACATGATTTTCAGCGCGACAATTCGATCGAGGTTGATTTGCCGGGCTTTGTAAACGGCTCCCATTCCACCGTGGCCTAACAACTCGACAAGTTCAAGGTTGGCGAAATATCCGGTCAACTCCGATGGGTCGGGCGCATAAGTCCCCGGTATAAATGGGGTCGTCTGGCCGTTGGTATGCCCGGGGATCGCCATGGCCATCATGCAACTTGGGCAGGCGCCGCCAGGTGTACCGGCTTCGATCGGTTTTCCGCATTTTGGGCAATTTTGGGGTGCCATGGATTCCTCTCTTTCATTCTCGCTAATTACTAAGCAAAAAATGATGAGGGGTTACAGAAAATCTGAAATTATTTTGGGTACAAGAAAAAAAGCCGAGATCTGACCGTTTTCAGTCAATTCAAGACATTTAACAGTTCTTTGATTTCCCGATCAACCAGGATCGACGTATCGAACGAACCGGGGCTTTCGTTGGAATCCAGAGCGGGTAAATCGAGTGTTTGAGCGACCACGTCACGAAGTTTTTTTCGATAACGGTCGCGTAGACGATGGACGGCTACTTTGACGGCCCCTTCGGTCATCTCGAGTTTTTCGGCAATTTCGAGATAGGATTGGACGCCGTCGCCGCCAATACAAGGCTGGAGTGCGTCGAACAAATTGCGCTTGTTGCTGGACTCGTAGTCTTGTTGGAGTTCTGTCATGGTTTGGTCGAGAATCGACAGCGCCCAACGCCGTTCGAATAGTTTTTCAGGCGTTAAATCGTCGACCGGTTCGTTTTTAAATCTTTCGTTTGCCTGTTCGAAATCGATTTGCAGAATCGTTTGGCTGCCTCCCCGTTTTTGGGCGGTTTCGCGACGCCACTGTGCCGTGATGAAATGGGTCATCGATTTCATCAGAAATGAGCGAAATTTACCGCGCGTCTGGTCGCAGACATCGAGCCGATTTCCATCCAAAAGATGCAGAAAAAACCCCTGCGTCAAATCTGCGGCTTCGGTAGCATCATGCCCTTTTCGCCGGACAAAGGCATACAGCGGATACCAGTACAAACGGCACAGCTGCTCTAACGCGACCCGGGAGTGGCTGGAATCGTTGCCGGCCGCCTGAATGACACAACTCCAATGCGTGGTTGCAAATCGGCGATTTTCGGGGAGTTGGTCAGACGAAATATTCATAGTTGCATTTTAGGTCCATTCTGGGGCGGAAGTAAAAAATCGGGCGGAAAACCCTATTTTTTCAGACTTTTTATGGAAAACCTGCCGGATTTTGTCACAGACCCATGATTCGCCTGTACGTAACTTTTGGAGGCAATCATGAACAGAATTATCGGCATCGAAAACGAATCGAACAAAAAGCAACTCTTGATTCTTGCAGCGGCGGCGTTGTTCATGGGATCGGGCGTCACCTGGTTTCGAATTGCGGCCATTTCGAGCTGCATCAGTGTCCATGGTTCTAAAACCGTTGCTCTGGCGATGACGCTGGCCATGTTGCTGTTGCCGTTTCTCGGAATCCTGTACACCAAACTGACTGCCAATCGTTCGTTGAGCAAAACCGTCAATGTGACGTATTCGATCCTGATTGCGTTGATGTTGTTGATCGGGTTGTTTGGAATTGTTGGTTCCATCGGAGTGGTTGCACCGATCATGGTGTTGTTTATCAAACTGCTGTCGATGTTTACGTTTGTTCCATTTTGGCAGCTGGTAGCAAAAACTTTTCCAGGTCAAAAAAGCTGTCGCAGTTGTATGGTGATCACGACTGGGTTTCCTGTGTCACAAATTATTGCCGGAGCAACTTGCACAAAAATGACAATGTGGTTTGGAACGTTGTTTCCAATTTTTGCCGCCTTGATCGCGATCGGTATCACGGCAGTGTTGATTCAAACTGTCATTCGACAATTGGCAGACCAACCTGTCAGTGCCAAAACGCGTCAAGCAGACCAACCGAAAGTTTCATTGCGAAATTTCAAAAGACAAACGCTACTCGTTTTTGGCTTGACCATTTTTATCACTATCGTCAGCGTGCTGATGACTTACGTTTTTCAAAACGTTGCCGAATCATTTGTCACCAGTCACGAAGAGTTGACTTCGATTTTGGGCGTGATTGAAATGGCTATCGGGTCACTCGAATTGTTTGTCATGTTGTTCGTTTCAGCAAACTTGATCAGTCGCTGGGGTGTCGCGCCGGGATTGTTGGTATTGCCAATCATCATCAGTTTGTTGGCAATCGTAATGTTGTCCGGTGCATTTGGAAGTATCACGCTGCTGTTTTTTGCAGCGGCCATTGGCCATGTCACGGAAGCGGTGACCAAACCAGCTTTTGCAAAACCGTCAATGAAATTGCTGATCGATATTTTGCCGGTCGGCCCACGCATGCGAATGGTGGCTCAGGTTGAAACGATTTGCAAACCGCTCGCGTCGGCAGTCGCTGGCGGTGTGATTTTGTTGTTCGCATCGGTTTCCGTGGTAGGAATGAACTGGATCATCGGATTGCTGTTGATCTGTGCAATCGCTTGGGTGTTTGCCGGCAGCTCAGCCCAAGTGCTTTATCGCCGACATCAAAAATCACTCAACGTAGATGTTGTAGAATCTCGCTCGACTATTTTGAAACCAACCAGCAAAACAACACAAGTTTGGCAAACAGTCAAAGGACGTTGTCAACAGCTTGTCCAGTTGGTACGTGATGGATTTGCGGGGATGTGGCAGAAGCCCACGTTTGACAATTATCTGAGCCACGCCGAGCCTGCCAGTGTTTGTGGTGATTCGCTTGTGTTCACATTGCCGCAAAACACGGCCCAAAATCTTGACCAGAATGCCTAAAGAGTTTTGGTTTTTCACAATGTCGTTTTTGACGAGCGGCAACGAGTTAGGTCGTGTTGATTAAATCGGAAAGATGCGGATTTTAGTGAGCGGCAAGGCGCTAGCCGCCGGTATCCGAGGGTTCACCGGCGGCTAGCGCCTTGCCGCTCACAATTAATCAATACCGCCTAGTTTTTTGTTTTGGGGCTTCGTCCGCGAACACCGAGTTCAATCACACGAATTTTGTCGAGTGTGCCATTGTCGAGCCTGAATTTCAGCAGCGTTCGCATTTGATGAAATCCTTGGTGGCCGGCGGCACCAGGATTCAAGTATTGCATTTCACCAAAGTGCGAATCGGTTTCAACATGCAGGATATGAGAATGTCCGCATATTAAAACATCTGGCGGATCGGACTTAAGTATTTTTCGAACGCGTGGATCGTATCGACCTGGGCGGCCCGCAATATGGGTGATCCAAACATCGAGGTTTTCACACTGAAAACGCAGGTCTTCGGGGTAGATTTCACGAATCGTGACATCGTCGATATTTCCGTAAACTCCTTTCAATGGTTTGAATTCTGCGAGCTGCTCGGCAATTTCCAACGTCCCAAAATCACCAGCGTGCCAAATTTCGTCGACGTTTTCAAAACACCTGAAAACACGCGGATCGAGGAAACCGTGTGTGTCAGAAATAAGTCCAATTTCCATCGTCGAGAGAACCCAAAGTTTCGAATCACGCACTTCAATACTATGATATTAATGAAACAAGATATCATTCGAGGCGTTGTTCATGAGAAAGTTCGTTTTCCAATTCCAAGTCGTTATCGCGATCATCTTGATCGTTCCCGTAATTTGCCATGGCCAGGCGGCACAGGAAACAGACAAAAAATCCGACTCGGCGTTGAAATTAGCATTGGAAGCGGCGGGCGACAATCGAGCCGAGTTGGAAAAATCGCTCCAGCAGGTTTCTGAGAAACAAAAACCCGCGCTGAAATTTTTGATTGAGAACATGCCCGTCCGCGATTTGAAATCACTCAAGGCAGATTTTCTGCTCGAACATGTACGACTGGCTTACCAGGCCCGAGGCGAATTTCCGTGGGGCAAAAAAATCTCCGACGAAATGTTTTTCAACGATGTTGTCGCGTATGCCAACGTCAATGAAAAACGAGAAGCTTGGCGCGATGAACTTTACAAAATTTGCAAGCCGATTGTCAAAGATTGCAAAACGGCTGCCGAAGCGGCACACAAAATTAATCAACAATTGTTTCGTATTGTCAAAGTCAAATACTCGACCAAACGTAAACGACCCGACCAGGCGCCCAGCGAATCCATCGAACAAGGAATGGCATCTTGTACCGGGCTTTCGATATTGTTGAGCGATGCCTGTCGCAGCGTCAGCATTCCCGCGCGGCTAACGGGGACGCCGCTCTGGACCAACAAACGTGGCAATCATACCTGGGTCGAAATTTGGGACGGCGTTTGGCACTTTACCGGCGCTTGCGAAGCGAGCAAGCAAGGTCTCAATCACGGCTGGTTTGTCGGTGACGCTTCACGCGCCATCAAGGATTCTCGGTTGCACGCCATTTATTCAACCAGTTTTCGAAAAACAAAAACCACGTTTCCATTGGTTTGGGCACGGCGCGACAAAAGCGTTTATGCCGTCAATGTCACCGAGCGCTACAACGCTTTTGCCAAACCTAAATCGGACAAGGTCCGGTTGTTTATTCGCGTTTTGGATTCCGATGGCAAAACTCGGGTGGCGCGAAAAGTCAAAGTGACCGATTTGAAAACGAAAAAAACGGTTCGAGGTTTGAGTAAAGACGAACGATTTGACACCAACGATTTTTTGACAATCAAGGCAACCAAAGGCGTCGAATACAAAATCGAATTAGCAGATGGGAAACAATCCCAAACCGTCAAGATCGGCGATCAACCGCAGACCGTTACGATCATACTTAAATAAGACGATGCGACATTATTTCGTCGCTGTTCACAAAAAAAGTGATCGCCGGCGGGAGCGATCACGTCAAAATCTGTCATCAAGCTATCTTAATAACGTCCACCACCGCCGCGACGGTTGTCTTGCCTTGGTCGAGCTTCGTTCACGGTCAACTTTCGACCGTTGAGTTCAGCTTCATTCATTTGTTGAATCGCCTGTTGTGCGGCTTCGCCATCTGGCATCTCGACAAAACCGAAACCACGAGAACGACCTGTCTCGCGGTCTTGAATCACATTGGCTGATGAGACCTGTCCAAATTCTTCGAATGCTGAACGCAATTCGTCGTTGGTTGTTTGAAACGACAGGTTTCCCACGTAAATGTTCGTCACGACTAATCCTCAATCAAAAATACATCCGGGTTGCCGAAGACTCAAATTTTTTAGGGAGCCAATACAAAAAAAGCACCTACATCAAAATCTAGTCACGCCCAAAATCAAAAAAACGGCACTATCAGGTTACAGAACCCGCACTCAGAGTCAAACTAGCGGCTCTGTTTTTCTTTAAAAATTCAAAACAAATCCCAAATCTTCGAGTCTAACGGCATTTTAAGCAACGAACGCATGATTTTTCAGTCCCGGATGTTTGCAGTAAAACCTGTTTGCAATTCGGGGAATATATTGTGAATTCGTTACAATAAGGGTTTGAAATTCCCATTTTTTCCAGAGGATTCTGATGCGATTACGACAGCCTAACAAAATCTTTCTGGCGCCAATTCTGTTCTTGGCTGTCATTGCAACGCAACATACTGCGGGCGGGCAGACTGGCAATACGGATAAACAGGGGAAACAGGAGTCGGCGGCCAAGAAGCAGGAGTCGAAGACCAAGATCAACGACGATCCCTTGGCCCATGTCAAAAAAGAGGGCAAGCCCAACGCACTGATCAATGAGACGAGCCCTTACCTGCTGATGCATGCGTACAACCCGGTCCAGTGGCGACCGTGGAATGCCGCTTCGTTGGCGTTGGCGAAAAAAGAAGGCAAACCGATCTTTCTTTCGATCGGATATTCTTCTTGCCATTGGTGCCATGTGATGGAACGAGAGTCATTTTTAGACAAAGAAATTGCCAAATTCCTCAACGAAAATTTCATTTGCATCAAAGTAGATCGTGAAGAACGGCCCGACGTCGATTCGATCTACATGACAAGTCTCGCCATTTACAATCGCGTGACTCGAAATGGCGGCGGGACAGGCTGGCCGCTGTCCATGTTTTTAACGCCGGAAGCCAAACCGTTTTTTGGCGGCACTTATTTCCCCGCGCGCAATGGCGACCGCGGCGCGGCGGTCGGTTTTTTGACCATTGTCAAACGCATCGATGAAATCTGGTCGACTCGCAAAGCGGATATTGAAAAAGACGCAAAATTTTTGACCGGCAAGCTGAAAGAGGAACTCGACGGCACGCGGAAAAAAGAAAATTTTGAATACAAACAGAGCATCATCGGTGAAATGGTCAGCGCATTTGAGCAGACCTATGACGATACCTGGGGCGGGTTCGGCTTTAGCCCCATCAATGATCGCATTCCAAAATTCCCGCAGCCAGGAAATTTGATGGCCATACTCGAGGCAGCTCAACGTTGGAAAAATGGCACGGCCAACAAAATTTTAAATAACACACTGAAAAAAATGCACCACGGTGGATTGTGGGATCATGTTGGCCAAGGGTTTCATCGTTACAGCGTCGATCGTTACTGGCGTATTCCGCACTACGAAAAAATGCTGTACGACAACGGGCAATTGGCGTCGCTCTACGCTCGCGCTTACGAGTTCACAAAAAATCCTGAATACGCCCGCGTTGCCAAAGGCGTTTGTGATTTTGTTTTGTCGGAAATGACCGATCGCCAAGGAGGATTCTACTCGGCCCTCGATGCGGAAAGCGAAGGTGAAGAAGGCCGATACTACGTCTGGTCCAAAGACGAAGTTTTGAAAACGATCGGCGACAGCAATTTCAAGTTGTGGGGCAACATTTATAAAATCGATCAAGCTCCAAACTTCGAAGGAAAATATTATTCACCGCAACTCGGCAAATCTCTGGAATCGTGGGCCAAAGCCAAAGGGATGGAATTCGCCAAACTGCAACAACAACTCGAACCGATTCGCCAAAAATTGAAAGCCAAACGAGACCGTCGCGAACGGCCATTAACCGATACCAAAATATTGACCAGTTGGAACGGGCTGATGATTCGAGGCATGGCCGATGCGGGGCGAATTCTCAAGCAAAAAAAATACATTGCGGCAGCAGAGCGGGCTGCAGAGTTCATCAACACCAAACTGCGTGACGACAAAGGCCGTTTGCTGAGAACGTATCGCAAAGGCAAATCGAAACTCAATGCATATCTCGACGACTACGCGTTTTATATCGATGGTCTGATTGCGTTGCATCGGGCGACTGGCAACAAAAAATGGCTCAAAATCGCCGAAGAATTACAAGCCATTCAAGATAAATTGTTCTGGGACAAGAAAAATCACGGCTACTTTTTTACCTCAGACGACCACCAATCGTTGCTGGCTCGCGCGAAAAATCCGAGCGATGGGGCTCGACCCAGTGGCAATAGCATCAGTGCTCTCAATTTGATTTATCTGGCAAAAACCAGCGCCAAACCTGAACACGAAAAACGCGCGCGCCAAACCATCGAAGCATTCGCCGGGCTCATCGAGCTCTATCCTCGATCCGTACCGCTGCTGCATGTTGCGGCATCCAAGTTGATCAAGGAATAATAATGCAATATTTGGACGAACAAACTAAAATCAAATCGGGACGAACGATCTGTGTGGGATATCATTTGCGACTGATACAAGCACGAAGCGCCAGCGAGTGTTTTGACCGCGCAAAACCACTCGCTAACGCTTCGGTGCTTGTAAGATTCGAAGCTTGCAAAATGCGATGTAAACCATGAATAAATAAAGCCAATCACAGATTGACGTCCGCAGATCACCGAGAAAACTGAATATCGTTACGGAAACTGATTCATGTCCGGTCAATTACCGCCTCAAAAACCTGCCATCACGACGAAACCGCAGCCGATTCCTGTCGAACCCCAACCGATACCCGTCAAACCGATTCCTGAGTCAAGTGAAACCAAACGCTCGTTTTTTCTGTTGGCGCTGATTCTTGGGATTTCTTTTGCAGTTCTGTTTGTGGTCGCCGGAATCATCGGGCTGATTTTGTTACTGGGCAATGCGGGTGATGGTGGCAGCGATTCCAAAGATGTCGCCGATGCCGGAGAACGAGACGTTTCGCCATTCGGTAGCCCGTCGAGAACCGAACGCCGTTCCACTGGTATTCCAAATCGTTTCAGCAATCGAAGTCAGCTAAAAGAAATCGAAGATTTTGACACGGCATTGGTTTCCCTGAATTCCAGTTTTCCAACCGATCAGGAACGCGCCCTGGAGTGGATGGCGAAAAACACGATTCCAAAATCTGAGCTCAAACGGGTCGTTGATCGATCTGCAAAACTGTTGACTGAACCCGGCAGTCGAAGCGTGCAAGGCAAGAGTTTCGATTTATTGCTCAAACATGGCAATGCAAGTCATACCTCCACGGTTATCAAAGCCGGAAAAATATATCGCTTGTCGGAAAAACAGTTCGGTCGTTGGTTCAAAAAATACAACGACACGAAATATGCCGATTCATTGATCGACATGTTAGGTATGGCGGGAAGTCCTGCAGATTTGGGCAAAAGTGCTTTGCTGGAAATGGGCAAAAAAATCGAACCCCAAATCCTGCAAAACTACAATTCGAAGCATTACAACACGCGTCGGTCTTGTCGCGACATGCTGAGCAAGTGGAAAACGGATCGAAAAAAAATTGCCAAGCAATGCATTTTAGATCTGACCAATACCAACAAATCGACTTCGGATGTACTCCAATGGTTGAAAACCAGTGAGCCGATTTCCGATCTGAAACCCTTGGCCACGCAACAAATCATCAAATTGATGTCGGATAAAAAACGGCGCACTTTCCATCGCTATGACGCGACCAAGATTATCGTCAAATGGGGCGATGAATCGGCCTGCGGATTTATCGCGGATTCCGAACTCACACTTTTTACCGACCCCAAAGCTATTGCTGATTTCTTGATGCAATTCAACAGCAAAGACGCGGCGCGAGGTCTGGCAAGATTAATCGGCAATTATCGTGTCGATCGAAACAAAGTGGTTGCCGCGCTGGTGAAATTCGGTTCCGAAGCCGAGGATTTTGTGCTGCCCTATGTGAACGAAAGTGACAGCCGAAAACGCGACGATGCACGCAGTCTGCTGGTTAGATTTAAAACCGAATCCAAAAAAATTGCGGCTCAATGCATCGCCGATTTCACGACGGACGAGCCGAGTTTGAGGCATCGAAAAACCACGGCGATCGAATACCTGGCGAAATTGAAACCTCAACCGAATTCGGGAATTGCCAAAGCACTGGGCGAATTCCTGTCCCACGAGTTGCCAAAAGAAAGACGGGATTTTTTGACGGACCGAGTTGCGTTTGCCTTTTGCAATTGGGCAGATCAAGACCAGAAACAAATGCTGCAGTCAATGGTCGACGATCGATCGTATCGAATCTGCGTGGCAGCCATCATGCGGCAATTGCAAATCGATTCGGATCAAGGAAAGCGGAATCTAAAAAAGCACTTTGCTGATTTTTCGCGACGTCGTGAGTTGGCCAAAATGCTAACCGAAAAAGGGCCGGAAGTCGAAGAAATCGTCCACTCGCTGCTGTCGACTTCGGACGAAGGTGAAGTGGTCGATGCACTCAATATCCTCAAACAAATTGGTACGTCCAAAAGCGTTTCGCAAATCGAAAAAGTTGCAGGCGTCGCAAAAAAATTCAACAAACGACGCGCTTTACGAACAGCCGAAGAAGCGCTTGCTGCCATCAAACAGCGTGACGAAAGCGATCAATAAGCAACGCTGACCAAATTAATGTTTGCGGCAGATCCGCACATCGAAGATATAATCGCTGGGTGAATTGGCGATACGCTCAAAATTGATAGATGCACACGCCCCAACTCAACCCGGCGCCAAATCCAAACAACATCACTTTGCTGCCAGGTTTGATGCGGCCTTGTTGAATCGCTTCGTCCAGAGCGACCGGAATACTGGCTGCCGAAGTATTTCCATAGCGATCGAGATTCACAAAAAATCGATCGGCTTCGATACCGACATTTTCAATCGCAGCGTCGAGAATCCGGCGATTCGCCTGATGTAAGATAAACAGATCGATCTCTTCTTTGGTAATTCCTGCGTCAGCACAGATCGTGTCGATGATTTCAGGAATCAATCGCACAGCCCATTTGAAAACAACCTTGCCTTCCATTTTCAAATACTGATCACGTACCGAAACCACGGCCTCGGAACACGGTTTTCGCGAGCCGCCACCTGGAACCACCAACGTGTGCGCCAATTCGCCGGCCGATGCCAGACGCCACGCCAATATTCCCTTGGGTGCAATCGATTCACGATCTGATTGACCGTCGGACGGTTCGGTGTCGAGGCTGATCAATGCAGCACCCGCTCCATCGCCGAACAAGGGGAACGTTTTCATGTCACGATCATCAACGACACACGACATTTTGTCGGCACCGACAATCAGGGCTAGTTTAGAACTGCCCGATTTAACAAACTGACAACCGGTAATCAAAGCGTACATGAAACCGGAGCAAGCGGCGTTCATGTCGACTGCACTGGCAACACAACCCAAATGTCGCTGCACTAAACATGCGGTCGATGGAGTGTAATGATCCGGCGTCATCGTCGCGACGAAAATCATGTCGATATCGTTAACATTCACACCCGCGTTTTGAATACACAATTCGGCAGCACCGATCGCCAGATCGCTGGTTGCTTGGTCTTCTGGTGCATGTCGTCGAGCGAGGATGCCCGTTCGTTGAACGATCCAGTCAGCATCAAACCCCATCTGCGCCAAATCTTCATTCAAAACCTCGTTGTCTGGGGCATACGAACCCGTCCCCAAAATACGAATTCCCAAAACTTCACGATTAAAAGGTGAAACGGCTTGCTCTGACTCAGTTTGCGTAGAAATAGACGCCATTGATTATTTTCGGTGTTAGAAAAAGGGAAAGCTGGATAATCCGTCGAATGCCCCAGTACAACATTGAAATGATGTTGCAACGAAAAAACAGCTCAATGAAACATCAGTGTCGGGATATTACCTGCCAACGTCAAGTTTTGTTTTTGACACGCAAGCTTTGTTGATACGATGCGCCGAAAAACGAAATGAGATGCGTCATCAGTTGTATTTAACGGCGTTTCGATTCACACAAACGTCCGGGAGCCGGCCCGTAAGCTGGGAATTTTTTTTCTAAGTTATTAAATAATAAGCGCTTAGAGCGAATATCCATTATTTCTCAAGACCCCCTCTTCTTGGGGTGTTAGTCGGTTTTGTTTGCTGTAAATTGGTCTCTTTAGTTTCGGAAACGCCTCGTTTCAGTACTTTAACGAGAGAGAATTAATCTATGAGCCTAGTGGCAATTGTATATCATCTTGTCCCCGAGGCTCCGATTCTGGTCGCCGCCAATCGCGAAGAGCGATATGACCGGCCCATCGCAACTCCTTCGATTCAATCTGGTAAACCACGGATTCTTGCCAGCATGGATCAGGATACGGGTGGGACGTATCTTGGCGTGAATCAGAACGGAATGTTCGTGGGCGCTGTAAAAAGACGGAAATTTTCACCCCCCTACTCTCCACGCAGTCGCAGCGCGTTGTGCCGCGAGTTGTTGCGGGCACGCTCGGCTCGACAGGCTGTCGATCTGGCGCTCGAGGAACTCCATACCGGTCAATACGATGGTGTGAATTACATTATCGCCGACGGAGAATGCGGCTGGGTGGTGCATGCAGGCAATGACATCGACGTTGTTGAACTCGAACAAGGTCTCAGCATTGTTGGCAATCGTGATGTCAATGATTTACAAGACGAACGAGCCAGCATGGCTCGACGCTTGCTGACATTGCAAATGCTCGATTCGCCGGTCAAGTTTTTGGCCGTTGCCAGCAAAGTATTTGCTCGATCACCGGGCGCTCCTGGACGGCCCAGCATGGTCGTCAAAGGTGACGATATCGGAACGGTGAGTTCCACTTTGATTTCCTTGGGCAAAAAACCGCGCGATGCGATTTATCAATACTCCAACGGTTCACCCGATAAATCGAAATTCGAAGATTATTCTCCGATGCTTCGAGATATCCTCAGCCGTGGTCTACGAGAGGCTCGCACCAAAGCGAACGCATAATTCGCTTTCAAAATCGAAATCATCAAAGCAGCTTCATTTTCCGAAGCTGCTTTTTTTTTGCGCAAACTTGGGAGGGCGAGGCTCCTGCCGAGCCAATACGACACACCCGTGGCTCGGCGGGAACCTAATCCTGTGAGCGGCAAGGCGCTAGCCGCTCACGATGGCTAAAACGATTTTTTGCAGCACTCGTGGCTCGGCAGGAGCCTCACCCTCCCGTGGTTGCACAAACCCCATCATGCAGCCTGTTTTTTGCGTCGTTTCACTTTGGAATACAAAATCGCATTCCCCTTTTTGCCGACTTGTTCAATCGCGCCGATCTTGCGCAAACAATAGGCGGCTCGCTGGGCTTCCCAACGGTGAACACCCATTCGATCTGCCAAAACTTGCGTATCAAATTGTTTTGGAAAACGTCCAGGTGCCAATTTGAACCAATCCTCGGGTTTGCGAAATCGCAGAGTGTCGCCAAAAGCCACGATTCGCAAATCTTGGACTTGGTAATCATTTTCACGCCGCCGACGTCGGCGACCATGTCCCGGGTAGCGGGTTTCTTCGACTTCGATATGAGGCACAATCAATGTCAGATTCGGGTGTGGAAAAGCGCGCGTGAAATAGACCAGCTCTTCGAACAAATCGGATGGTTTGCCGCGCTTAGGGCTCCAGCGTTGATCGACGATGGCACCGCCCTGCTCCGCCAATTTGATCAACCGTTTGCGGGTGACCAGCGGTTTAACAACATCAACGCGATGTTCTTCACACAACGTTTGTATTTTGTCGCGGATGGCTGATAGCGAACTGTGCTGAATTTCAATCAGTTTTTTGCCGCGGACCACGTCAATTCGATACCGCCCCAGTTTGACCTCGGTCTTGCCCGTTTGTCCGGCAAATTTTTCTTTCAATTGTCGGTGTAATGTCGTTTCCACAATCCGTTTCCGGGCTCAACATTTCAGCTTTTCTTACAATCGATTCGGAGGGGAGCCAATCGCAAGCGCGAAGCGTGAGCGAGGGACCAGAATTGTCTAGGACTTTCATAGGTCGCGCTGGTCCCTCGCTCATGCTTCGGGTTATGATTTTTGCTGCAGCACCACCACGATTCCACCCAAACGTATCAATAATTCCTATCGGAGTCATGGGCAATTCGTTACAATCGAATCCTGCAAAAGCCACTGATTTCACGAAAATCAGGCTGTTTCTGACCCTGTTTGGCGCGAGTCGAATGATCGCGTCTCCACTTTTTACTTAGAAAAGGAATTTCCATCATGTCGACCGCAACATCCAGCGGAATTCGTGAAGAAATCACCCAATGCATTGGTAACACTCCACTGGTTCGACTGCGCCGAGTCACGGACGGATGTGTAGCCCAGGTTATTGCCAAAGTTGAAAACATGAACCCGTTGTGGAGTGTCAAAGATCGTATCGGTCGCGCCATGATCGACGCCGCCGAACGCGATGGCAAAATTACGGAAAACACGGTCGTCATCGAGCCCACCAGTGGCAACACCGGTATCGCGCTAGCTTATGTTTGTGCAGCGCGCGGTCATCGGCTCAAAGTCACCATGCCCGAAAGTATGACGATCGAGCGGCGTCGGCTTCTCAAAGCGCTGGGTGCCGAGGTTATCCTGACTCCGGCGGATCAAGGCATGCCAGGTGCAATTCGCAAGGCGGCGGAGTTATGCGAAGAAAACGACAATTACTTTATGCCACAACAATTCAATAATCCCGCCAACCCCGAGATCCATCGACAAACGACAGCCCAAGAAATTTGGCGTGATACCGATGGCCAGATTGACATTCTGGTCTCCGGCGTCGGGACCGGTGGCACAATTACGGGTTGCTCCGAAGTGTTAAAAGAAAAAAAACCAGGTTTGGTTTCGATCGCCGTTGAGCCAGAAAACAGCGCGGTGATTACGCAACGCCGAGCGGGTGAAGAGCTGCAACCCGGCAAACACAAAATTCAAGGGATCGGGGCAGGTTTTATCCCAGGTGTTTTGAATGTCGACATTATTGATGAAGTAATGACGGTTTCCGACGAACAAGCTTTCGATATGGCTCGCCGATTGTCGACCGAGGAAGGATTGTTCTGCGGCATCAGCTGCGGTGCAGCGGCAGCGGCTGCCTTGGAAGTCGCCCGACGACCGGAAAATAAAGACAAAATGATCGTCGTTGTGCTACCTGATTTGGGCGAACGATATTTGTCGACTGCGCTGTTCCCCGAATAGTCCGCTGATTCATTTATTTTGAGCAACACAACGTGATTGAGTTTCCATGTCATACTTGTAATTCGATTTTACGCACTCCAGCGGGAACCGAAGGCAAGCAATCACGTTGTCCAAGTTGTGGGATGATTCAAGTGATTCCGGGTGGCAGCGCAGCAGCCCCCGGATCGTCCAGCGCTCAGTCACCTCAACCGTATTCTAGTCCGGCAACAGAACATAAACCGGGCGCTGCACCTCAGTCGTCGTTTCATCAACCGGCGGTTCATCCCACCCAACCCGATCCCTACAACAATCCCTACTCAAGTCCCACCGACTACAAAGTTGCGACGCCGGGCCATGACTACTACGACAGTCAGGCTGCCGCCAAATTGATGGGACCTGCGATTGGACTGTTGGTCATTCATATCCTCGGCGCTTTGTTTTTGGGCCTGGCAATACTGAGTGGCATGATGAGTTTGGCCGAAGGTGGTAATCCTCCGGAAGAAGATTATGTGATGTTGGCTATCTGCGGATTTTCCTTGTTTTTGACATTGTTCTGTATTTTTGGAAGCGTTCTGATGCTTCGCCGGAAAATGTGGGGAATCTGCATAACCACAACCATCATCTCGCTCGTTTCAGGTCTGGGTTGTTGTTTTTTGCCAACTGCCTTTGGCATCTGGGGGCTGGTGATTTTGATTGAACCGATGGTGAAAAACTCGTTCCGTTAAAAAACGGTGACTTTGAGGTGAAGCTGGTGAGCCGCACCAGAATATGATAACGTTGCTTCGTGACAACGTTGTCTCGTTGAGCATTGATTTGCAGAGCAACGTTTTATGAATTTTTAGCATTCGTGCCCCGGTTCCTCGATGAACAACAATTCCAAAGTTTTTGCTAATGCGGCAGAAGCGTTATTTGATTTGACCGATGGCATTTCGCTGATGAGCGGCGGTTTCGGATTGTGCGGGATTGCTGAAAATTGCATCAATCAAATTGCTGAAATGGGAATCCAACGGATCCACGCGATTTCCAACAACATCGGAAATTCTGGCCGCGGTCTGGCGATTCTGCTCAAACAACACCAAATCTCTCAAGCGACCTGTTCGTATGTTGGGGGCAATCCAGATCTCGAACAACAAATGTTGTCGGGGCAAGTGGATGTTACGCTGGTGCCTCAAGGAACTTTTTCCGAACGCATCCGTGCCGGTGGCATGGGGATCCGAGGGTTTTACACACCCACCGGCTACGGAACGTTGGTTGCAGAAGGTAAGGAAGTCCGCGAGTTTGATCGGCCTTGTATTTTGGAGCTTCCACTGAAAGCCGATTTTGCAATCATCAAAGCACAACGCGGCGACACGTATGGAAATCTCTGGTTTAAAGAAACCGCCCGAAATTTTTCACCGTTGATGGCGATGGCGGCAACAACGACGATTGTCGAAGTCGAAGAGTTGGTCGAGCTGGGTGGGATTCAACCAGAGGACGTTCATCTCCCAGGGATTTTTGTCCAACGGATTTTTCAAGGCGCCAATTATCGAAACGATATCGAAATCCCAATTTATGCCGATGAGTGAAACCAATGGTGAGTAACGAAAATCAACCCGCTGGTGCCGAAAGCCCCGCCGGTTGGACGCAACAGCAGATGGCGGACGAAATTATCGCCATGATTGATCACGGCGCGAGTCTCAATCTCGGAATCGGGATGCCGACGTTGATTGCCGAGCGGATGCCAGACGACAAACATATTTTTATTCACAGCGAAAACGGCGTGCATGGAGTCAGTGGCCGACCGACGCGAGAAACAGTTTCGCCAACATTGATCAACGCTGGAAAAGAAACGATTTCGATCGGAGCCGGCGCAAGTTTTTTTGACAGCGCCACCAGTTTTGGAATGATTCGCGGCGGGCATATTGATTTTTGTGTGCTTGGCGGGATGGAAGTCGATGTCGAAGGAAGCCTCGCCAATTGGATGATCCCCGGCAAAAAAGTGACGGGGATGGGAGGGGCCATGGATTTGGTCAACGGCGCCAAACGTGTGATCGTCATGTTAGCCCATTTCTCAAAACGCGGCGATTGTAAACTGTTGCCTCAATGTCAACTTCCATTGACTGGCAAAGGCGTGGTTCACACCGTCGTTTCCAACTTGGGGATCTTTACGCCGACCGGCAACAGCTTTCGCGTCGAAAAACTGGCTGCCGGTGTTCAGCCGTCGGACCTCGGAATCGCCGATGAATATCTGGAAATCTCACAACCATGAACAAAGCATTTTTTTTGGCGGGAATGAGAACGCCGTTTGGCCGGGCGTTCAAAGGTGCGTACAAAGATGTTCGGCCTGACGATTTATTAATCCATTTGATTCGCGGTAATCAAGAAAAATTTTCGACGCTTTGGCAAAACGATCCAGAGGATATTGTTGTCGGGTGTGCTTATCCCGAAGGGGAACAGGGATACAACATCGGTCGGATGGTTGCCATCGGTGCAGGTCTGGATGTTCCAGGCATGACCGTGAATCGTCTGTGTGCAAGTTCGCTCGAAGCCGTCGCCATATCCGCTTGCCGCATTCGCGCGGGAATGGGAAATCGTTTTCTAGCGTGCGGTGTCGAATCGATGAGTCGTATCCCGCGCCGCGGCGCCAATTTCTCCGAATCCGATCAAATCAAAAAAGTTTTTCCGTCGGCTTATGTTCCCAACGGCCAAACGGCGGAAAATGTTGCCAAAGATTATCCGCAAATCGACCGCCAAACCCAGGAATCGTTTGCCGGTCGAAGCCATGAACTGGCTGATAAAGCCAATGCCTCCGGAAATTACGCGAACCATATTTTTCCGTATTTGATCGAACGTGATGAATTTATTCGTGTACCGGTTGATTTAGAAAAAATGGCATCGCTGAAACCGGCTTTTGCCGATGATGGCGTGGTGACCGCCGCAACCAGTTCCCCGCTGACCGATGGTGCCACCTGCGGTTGGGTCGTCGATGAAACGACGTGGCTCCAAAGTGGTTGTTCATCGGCACTGGAAATTGTTGACGTCTGTGTGTCGCACGTTGGCCCAGAAGTCATGGGTTTGGGCCCTGTTCCGGCGACAAGGCAGTTGTTGGAACGGAACCAATTGTTGGTCAATGACATCGCCGCCTGGGAAATTAACGAAGCGTTTGCGATTCAAGTGTTAGCCTGTATCGAAGATTTACAAATTCCCATGGACCGTGTGAACACCTGGGGCGGCGCCATGGCCGTCGGACATCCACTGGGAGCAAGCGGACTACGATTGTTGATGACCCTGCATCATCGATTAGCCGCAGAAACCAACAATCGCGCACTCGGCATCGCAACACTGTGTGTCGGCGGAGGCCAAGGCATGTCCGTGTTGTGTCGCTGGACAATGGGTTAATGATCAAAAGTCAAAGACGAACTATCGTCAATTAAATTCTCATCCGATCCGCCTTTGGTCATTCAGCAACTCGTTCAACTGTTATTTGTCACACTTCACGTGGTGACAATATCTGTTGAACAGTCGAAGCCAGATCGGTTGAAGAATTGGGTAGGTTTAGCATAAAAGTCAGGTGTGCGAATTCTTCATGGTCTCGTTTGCTGTAAAGAGCCGAGACTGATTCAGGTCCTTTTTCAATAAGGTAGTCGACTTCCAGTATGTCTCCTGTTTTTGTCGAACCACGTTCAACAACTCTAATACCAACTGCTTCGAGTTTAGGAATCCACAATTCACTGTCGGTAGCCATAATGGCAACACTTGGAAGTCCCATTTGCAAAAACCTCGACATCAGAAAGGCCAAAGACCACGTAATAATGCAATGACGCACGACCCACCACAATTACCAACGTCTGGTCGAGTACCGACCCAGGTAGCAACCGCTCCAGGAGCAAGGATTGGAATTCCAGTGATAGTCAAACCACCTTGTGTTGCACCATATGTTGTCGTGAATCCTGAAACTTTGACACCGTGAGCCCATGTATATACACCTCGAGTTCCAAAACCGTAGGTGATATGTGGAATAAATCTTGTTGCTGATGTTCCTGCAGAAATACTCACTGCAAATTGGCCTCCACCCATTGCACCCCACACGTAAACTCCTCCGGCAGCTGTGCCGGCAACAGCGGCAGTACCAACCGCACCGTAAAACCCATATTCAAGATCGTCGTCCATTTCAGAAGGATTAGTCAGGTAGTGCCAATATCCTTCCCAAAAACCATCCCAAAATCCGGATACTACGGCTAAGTTCGTAGTTGATACGTACTGAATTGATCCGTACTGATACCCGCGAAATGAAATACTCTCATTTTTTTCCATCAAAAGCAATAATTCTTCAGCTTGCACGCGGGAGTATTGAACTGAACGTAACCATCGCCGTCCAAACGAATCGACTCCACCAATTAGCATCACTGAGTCATTTCCGTCAAAAGAGTTTGCGTATAAGGCAAAGCTACCAGGTTTTGTAGGATCAATTTGAGCTGTGACGATTACCAGAGGATCTATTGTGAAATCTTTTGAATGAAGCAATTCAATATTGTCAAGTTCAATGATCCTGACAGAGTCGGGATCAAGAAATAGCCCGTCGTCCTCCGTGGATTCATTTGAGGGCGAATTCGGGAGCAAAGTAGTTTGTGCAGTGCGAATTTGACAAACAGGCAACACGAGAAAAATGCAAAGAGATAAAGTGATTTGCAGTTTGGATTTATTCATGGAGAACTCCAATTCAAGAAAAGTAAAGTGGCACTACAATGCCAAAGTTTGCAATATAGCTTAGACCTGGAGAACTCAAATAGACTTCTTGCCATCTTTGCAACATGTGGTCTCACGATCACTAAGTGGAAAAATTGTCAAAGCAAATTCAATTTCCGTTTCAATTGCGATCTGCTTTTTCGGAAATTGGGACGACGGGAATTATGATTTAATCACAAAAGAAAATTGAGTTTCGTGAGCTTCAATTGATGACATGCAGGACGGATTCGCCTGGAAACTCCCTTTTTCGAGCTTAACCAATTCAGTAAGTTCAACCACCAGCTGGCATGTCCCTCGTATTTGTAGAATCACGTTTAACAACTTTATTCCAGCTGCCTCAAGTTTAGGAATTTACAATCCACTATCGGCAGCTAGCGCTTCAGGCCACCTTCATCTCTTGCGACCTTATCAACCTCTAAATCCCAGGTCAAAAATCTCTTAACCCTGAATTTGGCTGGCTCTCCAAAATAAAGGTTGTAACGAGATTTCTGACCTGTAGTTAGAGATTCGAATAACTTGGATCGCCTTCCCGCAAATATTTTACTGATTCCATGCTCAGTCTCTTGTCGCATCTGAGCCAAATAACTCTCAAACTCGGTTGAGAGTTTCTTCAGCTTTGTTTTTTGTTCATCCGTCAAGTTAAGGCCTTTTTTTCCTGCGACATGAGAATGAAGAAGCCCAAAGCTGGACCAACAGTTAATCGTCAATAGTTGCAATTCAAGCTGACGAATGGTGCTCAATTGATGGCGCAAAAACAACTTGGCGAATTCTTTGTGAATTTCAGGAGGTTTCCCCTCCAAAATCTCAACAATTCGTCCTCCAGGTGTTTGCACCAAAATGAGATTTTGAGAGTGTTTTTCCAATAACTGATTGAGTTTTTTCTCCTGGTCCTTAGTAAAATCCAGCTCCCGCATGAGGTGCGTGTTCTTGACCAGGGAGAACCAGAGCATCTCCAACTTAATTGGATCTTTAGGCTTTTCAACTTTTGGAAATGTGCGTGTTCTCACTTGCAGGTTTCCACCTTGGGAATATTGACGCATCAATTTTTTCCAATCAGCTGAGTCCTTGCAGAAACTCCAAACGGGATCCTCTCCGAACCATGACTCGAATTTGCTTTTTTGACCGGCATTCAATACGCTCAACATTTTCTTGCGAAAATCCTGGCTGGCTTTGGTAAAAGCGGTTGCTGTTTGTTGTTTCATTTCCTTGATTTCAGAGTAAACATCATCTGAAGCTTCCACAAATTTTTGTTTTTGCTTCTCGGAGATATTTAACACCCTTTGGAGTCTAGGGTCGCCTAAACCATACCAATCAACTTCGATTTTGCTTGCTTGTACAAATTCACGCTGATTGAATAGTTGATTGAGCCGGAAGCTATTCTCAGGCCCAAGAATTTTCCTGATCCGATCGAGAAAATTTGGAGCATTTTTCGCCTGGAACTCATCAAAAATTTTTTCCGCGACATCCGGATCAATGCCACGATTCAAGGCCTCGATGTAGTCTCGGCTCCAGTCCTTGTTCAAACGTTTCAACGATTCAATCTGTTCCGGTGACAGATTTAATTCCTTGAGTATCATGGATGAACCAACCTGCAAATCTTGAACCATATTAACCGCCTTGAAACCTTTGAGAAGGTTGTCGTCTGACTGGAATGCCAAAAGGACGTTAAGGTTCAATCCAATCGAGACTAGCCCGACTGTAAAAACACAAGCGAATCGATAAATCATTAGAATCCTCCTCCACCACCAGGCCCGCTCAATTCCAAATCCCCGCTTTGTAAGTGTTTTGATTATTGAAAGTGGAGCTACCGTTGTATCCAACCAGTCGATCATGGTTGGTTGAATTTACGGTCTGACTCTGCAAAGCCACGGGAAACA
This sequence comes from Pirellulaceae bacterium, assembly GCA_028280445.1. Lineage (GTDB taxonomy): Bacteria > Planctomycetota > Planctomycetia > Pirellulales > Pirellulaceae > JANQLU01. Next base: position 72,091 of record JANQLU010000155.1, read on the forward strand.
AAAAAAAGCCAACGACAAATGGAACAATTAGTTTTTGCATAATCTCTGTCCTTTGTTAAAGAATACTGCCAAACTGTTGGGTTCCGAAAAAAAGTTAATTCGCGTCATCACGGGAATTCAAATTTCCTTGGGGAATTCCAAATCACTTGCTACTGCATTGATCGTACTGAGACATTTCTCACGAAGTCAAACAAAATCCCGCGCCGTATCAGCATATGGGCTTGTGATCATTAAATGGAAAAAGTTGTCAAAGCAAGTTCGATTTTCGATTCGATTGCGATCTGCTTTTCGGAATTTGGAATGACGAGAGTTATGATTTGATCACAAAAGAAAATTGAGTTTTGTGAGTTTAAATTGATGACAGACATTACCGATCCGTCTGGAAAACTCCGTTCAAATTTTCAAGTTCACCAATTCAGCAAGTTCAACTACCGACTACGCTTCGAAATATTTTTTAAACAGTCGTCGGTTTTCAGCTCGGTATTCGTTGACTCTGTCGCACAGTCGAATGGGCTCTTCGTCCAACAAAAATGCCAACTTGGCGATTTCTGCGGGGTTGACAGGTAGATCGTGTCGGGCGGCGGTGTTCATTAGTCGAATGCGAGATTCGACATCGCGCAAGTACGAATAGGATTCTGTCAGTGCCAAGTAATCGAATTTGGGCAAGTATCCGCACTGATTGAGTTGTTGCGCAGCTTCGAACATGCCGCTGTGAAGCACTTCGGGCGAAGCCTTGCCGTGTTTGAGTTGTAACATTTGAATAATGAACTCCACGTCGACAGTGCCGCCCGCAGCCCGTTTGATGTTGTTCGGAGAACAGTTGTTTGATTCCATCCGATAACGCATTTCGCGTAACTCTTTCAAAATATCCTGGTTCCAGTCTTGAGACTGAATCGCGTTGGTCACCAAATGTTTCAGTTGTTTGCGAACGGGGCGCGAGCCAAAGACCGGTCGAGCTTTACACATGGCCAGCCGTTCCCACGATTGAGCTTTGCCCGAATCAAAATATTTGGCGAATTCATCGAATGACACGGCCAAGGGTGCGTTTTTTCCGGCCGGCCTCAATCGGCAGTCGATTTCATAAAGCCGGCCAAACGCACCGACGCTGGAAACGAATTTGATAATCGCCGCGCCGACTTCGCTAAAAAAATGTTGATGCGACGTTGGGTTGAGTGCGTGTTGCGTTTGGCCGTCGGACTGATACAAAAACACGACATCGAGATCGCTGTGGTAATTGGGCTGCCGACCGCCAAGTTTTCCCATGGCAAGTATTGCCAATTCACAAACCGAACCGTCGTGCAATTTCGGTTGGCCGTATTTGCTGACGAGCGATTCCAATTGCCGCTGAGCAACACATTGCAAAATAACTTCGGCGACATCGGACAGTGCGAGATGCGTTTCGCGAATGCGATCCGAACCAACAATATCTCGCACGCCGATTCGCAAATGTTGGTCGTTTTTGAAAGCGTGCACGATCGGGCGAATGTCTTCGGCATTGGCGGACAGTTCATCGAGTGTCTGCTTGAACGACTCAAACGTTGGCAATCCGACAAGTTTTAAACTGTCGAGCAGACTATCGATCATGCCGGGATCGCGTTCCAGAATATCGCACAGATAGGAACAGGACGAACACAGTTTGACGAACAGTTTCATCGCCGGTTGATGTTGGCGGAACAGTTCCCACAAAATTCCTTTACCGCCAATATGATCACTGACCGAAACCAGCCGTGTTAATGTTTGATCAGGGTTAGGAGTTTTGGAGATTTCGTCCAACAACTCGGGTACGATCGCCGCCAAAAAATGTCGGCAGCGGCGCGACGATAGAAACGGGATACGCTCGGTTGCCAGCAGATCTAAATTCTTTGACGCCACCAGGGGATGATCAAACTTGTATCGTTTGAGCGTCGATTTGATCCAATCTTCAGCTGGTTCGGTAATAAAAATCAGATCGACTTCAGGCGGCACCGATTCCTGTTCGGATTCACCAAAGGCACCGTCGAGCAAATGTTTCAAGATCCCGACGTTCAAATTTTTGATTTGCTGCCACTCTTTTTTGAATTTGCCCAGTGCCGAATCGGCTTTACCTCGTGCATAGCCCATTCGCAGAGCTACCTTGGCCATTTCTTCATCGTCTTCGGGCAGCGTATGCGTTTGCAGATCAAACATCATTTGCAAACGATGTTCGACTTTGCGCAGCCAACAATAATTTTTTCGCAGCAGCGAATGTTCTTGCTGGGTAATGCAGTGGGCTGATTGCAGCCGATCCATGGCTTCCAAGGTGTTGGTTGTTCGGACTGCGGGTAGATGGAAGCCGTGTAATAGCTGCAAAAACTGGATCGTAAATTCGATATCGCGAATTCCACCGCGACCTGTTTTAACATTCAACTCTTCGCCGCCCTCGCGATTTGTTCGTTGTTCGATCTGGCGTTTGAGCGCTTTCATACTTTCGATATCGGTTCTCGACCAACGCACCTGGAAAATCCAGTTCGAAAGCTGTTCCAGAAATGCGTCGCCGAATTGGAGGTCGCCAGCAACCGCACGGGCTTTGACAAACGCTTGTCGTTCCCAGCTGCGGCCCTGGGTTTCGTAATACTGAAACGCTGCGACCTCGGAGATTGTCATCGGACCTTGATTGCCTCCCGGCCGCAATCTCCAATCGACGCGATAGGCGGCACCCAACGGTGTTGTATCGGTGAGGAGTTTTGAAAAATTCTGTGCCAGGCGATCAAAAAACTGCTGATTGTTTCGCCGGCTCGTGGATGTTTGACCTGTGTTTTCGTAAACAAAAACCAAATCGATATCGCTGGAATAATTCAATTCACAACCGCCCAGTTTTCCGAGTGCAAAAACTGCAAACCGACACGGTTGCCCACCAATCCCGTTAGGCTCACCGAATTTTTCGACGAGATTTCGATAGGCGAAATCCAAAGCGACCGAGCAAATGGCATCCGCCAAATAAGAAATCTGAGCGGTGACGATATCAATCTGTTGTTCGCCGATCAAATCACCATACGCGATTCGTAGATACTCGCGCTGTTTCAAACGCAGGATGACATTTTTAAAACGGTTTTCGTCGTCGATGTTTTGCGTTTCACTGGTGATTTCATCAATCAACGCTTCACGAGCCACCGGTTGGCCTGCCGTTTTACGCAAACCATCGTAACTTTCCCGGTCGCGAATCAATAAATCACTGAGGAATTGGCTGGCGGAAAAAATACGGCAAAGAACATTCAGCGCCGTTGGGTCGCGATCAAACAACGCGGCCAACGCCAGCGGGCTGCGGGCTGCGCGGATATATCGCTCCAGGTTGTTCAATACGCGATCCGCATCACTGAACTCGGTCGCAAAATCCGACAGTTGTTGACAGATCGACTCGAACAAATCGATGGTAATTCCAGACTGAGCTATCGAAACCAGATTCTTGCGAGCCAGTTCAACATCGCGAATCGAGCATTTTTCGATCAAGCGATGGATGGGCTCAATGTCGAAATCTGACGTAGCTTCCACGTGCGATTCCCGAGGTTGGAGTCGAATCAGTTTATTTTAAATCGAACCCTACGAGCGACAATTGGGGCGATTACAATGCTCGGCGGTGACGCCGACCGCTGCGAGAATTTTTGGACATGTCGGGGAAATCAAATCCGTCGATATGATCGAGTTCCAATGAGGAACCGATACGTCGTTCGATCTGTCGCAGGTTGGTTTGTTCGACCGGAGAGACAAACGAAAATGCCACGCCGTCACGTCCCATACGTCCTGTTCGGCCAACCCGATGAACGTAATCATCGCTCAGTTCTGGAACGTCGAAATTGATGATATGCGAAATATCGCTGACATCGATTCCGCGGCCAATCACATCGGTGGCAATCAAAAAACGAATTTCAGCGGCGCGAAATTGTTTCATCGTGCGGTCACGGGCCGGTTGCGACATATCTCCGTGAATGGTCCCGACCGAGTCGGCGCCAAAAATGTTAATGAACTCTGGATATTTGGAAAGGCGTCGATACAAGCTTTCCGTGCCCAGTTTTGTGCGACAAAAAACGATGGCCTGTTTGGGTTGTTCACGCTCCAGTAATTTGATCAGCAATTCAAATTTCTGATCGGGAAAGACATTGAAGTAATATTGATCGATCGTTTGGACGCCGATGGTTTTGGGTGAAAAATCGATCAGTTTGGGGCGGTCCATGTAACGGCGTGCCAGTATCACAATTGGCGGAGGCACCGTGGCACTGAGCATCAGTGTTTGTCGATCTTCGGGGCATCGCCTCAGGATTCTTTCGATGGCGGGTCGAAAACCGACATCCAGCATGCGATCTGCCTCGTCCAACACGACACACCATAAATTGCCAAATTGCAAACTTCCGCGCTGCATCAAATCAATCACGCGTCCCGGCGTTCCGACAACGACCGTGGCTCCAGCGGCCAAAAGTCGCATTTGCTGTCGGATCGGTTTGCCACCGTAAACGGCGACTGCCTTGATTTTCCGGCTGCCTTCGAGTTTTTTAAACGTGTCGAGGACTTGGACTGCCAATTCTCGCGTTGGCACCAGAACCAGGGCCTGGGGATCTTTGGAGTTTGATTTCAGGTCAAGTTGTTCGATGATGGGGATAGCAAAAGACGCCGTTTTGCCAGTTCCGGTCCGAGCCTGCCCGACGACATCAAATTGCTCCATCGCCAACGGGATTAATCCAGCCTGAATCGGGGTCGGTTTGTCAAAACCGGCGGCTGACAAAGACTTTAACATGGCTTCGCTGAGGTTTAATTCCTCAAAAGCCAGGCGTTGAACCCGTTTTTCCACTCGTTTTTTGTGGGAGTTTGATTTATCGTCTGTCTTCTGATTTCGAATGGGTGATTCCATAGAGGCGTTTGGAAGCGTAGGTGGACGAACGTAGTTGGGGAAGCACTTTTGGTTTTTAACAGTTAACGATAGCCGTTAAGCTACCACTAGAACGCTTGAACGGTCAACGTGAGATATCAATGTCGTCCGAACTTGGTGCAGACCACCGTCCCGATTCCAACGATTTTGAATCTGGTCAAAACGAGTTCCGTCAACTGATCCAGGCAGTTGATCCAGCAAATGACCCGGAATGGGCCGCTCAGCAACTCCAGCAAGGGCTGCCAACGGTTCCCGGTTTGAGCGTCCGTCAAATCGGAGAATTTCTGGCACGGCTGGCTGAAAGCAACGAGTTGTTAGCAAATTCTCTGGCTCAAAAGCCGTTAGATGCGGTTTTTCGTCAGCTCAATCTGGCGATTCGAAATCTGCTGATTCGGGCAGAGAAGTCGGGTGAGCCTTGTCCTTACGATGAACAATGGTTGTCAAATGCGCGGCTAGATTCGATCTATCATGATTTGCCGATGGATTCCAACGTGCGCAATCAACTGCTGGCTTGTCTGGCGAGCATGTTCAGCGAACCGGCTCACAAGCTGTTTGCCGATTTGATTGTGTCGGACCCTCCCTCGGATGAAAAAGGGGTCTTGATTGCATTTGCTCCGCTGGTGAACCAACGGAAAAAATACCCGGTTGATCCGTTGTTTCCGCGCCTGCTCGAGGCGCTCAAATACAAGCATCTGGCCGCGATTATTCTGGATTTATCCAACTATTGTTTTCGTGAAGGTTTGGTCGATACGAATCCAGCCAGTGTCCGTGTTGAACATTTAACCACGTTGTTGGGCCAAGTCGTTTCACAATTGGAATTAATCGAAGAAGGGCAGATCAGCGGACAATCACCACAACAGATCAGTGACAACGTCAATGAAAGCGTTGCGCTAACGGTGTCGTTGTGCGATACGATTGCATTGTCCAACTATGGTGATGGTATTGGCAAAATTTTGCAGGCGATGTCGCTGAAGCATCGTCGTGTCAAAACCGAAGCAGCCGCGGCACTCGTTCGGTTGGGCGATACCGATGACAAAGAGGGTGAAAAATTATTGATCTCGTTGGCGGCCGAACCGATCTGCCGTTTGAGAGCGATCGCCTATGCACGCGAACTCGGTCTGGCCGATCAGATCGACCAAGACTACCTCAGCGATGCGGCAACCGCTGAAAGCCAACTGGCGATTTGGCTCGCCGCACCCAGTCAAATGGGCGTTGCTCCGACTGCGATGGAGTTGATTTATCGAAAGACGTTGAGGTGGCCGGGATTTGATATGCCCGTGGCTTGCTACCTGTTTCGGTTCGAATATCGATTTGCGGGGCAGACCTATTCGAATGTCGGTATTGCCGGGCCGATCACCCATGCTTTTGCCAACAATCTGGAACATCTCAGTGAACTGGATATCTTGTCCGCCTTTGCTGGCTGGCAGACACAACACGAAGACATCTATTCGGTCGAATTTGAACGTGCCCAAGAAGCGTTGCCGGGAATCACAGAAACACTGTTGCATCGCTTGCGCGGGCAACACGATCAATTTAAACCGGAGTTTGTCGGGTTCTTTTTTGAAACTCCAGCTTTGGTGGGCAGGGTAACGTCGGATGATTCGACGGATCCAGGTTTCATTGCGATCAGCGATCGTGACAATGATTACGTCTACCCTGCTGGCTCGCCTCATTCGCCAATTACGGCAGAATTGGCATTTGAGATCTACAAAGGTCGACAATTACTCAATGCCTTCAACGATTTTGATGACTGATTGGCCACCGCTGGCAAATTTCTTGCGGTTGTCGCCCATGAGCGATTTGCGACAATAAAAGACAAACAGAATATTCAAGAAAAGAAACATGTCTGAACAGCATAAAATCCTGATCGTTGACGATAACCAGGCAAATTGTGAACTACTGGACGCTTACCTGGTGGACGTCGAATGTGAAATCGACTTTGCGTACGATGGCCAGGCGGCATTGGACAAGGTGGCCGAGTTCAAGCCCGATTTGATTTTGCTCGATGTGATGATGCCGAAACTGAATGGTTTTGAAGTTTGCGAAAAAATCAAATCGGACGAGAAAACTCGCAACATCATGGTTTTGATGGTGACAGCGCTCAACGAATTGGGTGATATCGAACGCGCCGTCAATGCTGGCACCAATGATTTCGTTTCCAAACCGGTGACGAAACTGGAATTGTTGAAGCGAGTAGAAAACATGCTTCAACTGAAAGGTGTCCACGACGAAAACGAAAAGCTGCGAAAATACATTGAACAAATGGAAACACCATCACATTTGAATTAGTTTCGAGTTTTCGCAGATATCAAAAGTAATGGCGCAATCAAGTGTTGGTGGCAGCTCTAACCACAAGCGCGAAGCGTCAAAGGAAATTTCAACAATACAAAAATCATAACCCGAAACGTTAGTGAGGGACCACATTCCGCAGCAAATCTGTATTGGTTTCCGGTCCCTCGCTTACGCTTCGGGTTGTGATTTTTCTTCGCTAACACTTTAATCACCCATTACCAAATTACCGATTCCTGGGATGATTCGACTGAATCACCTGTGATTGATAACTCGAAAAGGGCAAACAATTTGTCGAGCGATTCTGCCAATATCGAGTCTGATAACGTCGAGCCGGGTGGTGAGCCAACAGCCCGCAGGCCAGAGAATCTTCCATTGCTGGATCTGATCCTGTTGGTGTTTTGCAGCGCGATTATTCTCGCTTCGTTTTTGATGCAAACTCAAGGACCGACCCAGGTTTTTTTACCGGGTTCCGATACGCCGATGCCCGAGATTTGTTCGTTCAGGCGTTTGTTGCATATTGATTGCCCAGGTTGCGGGCTAACAAGAGCATTCATCAGCATTAGCAGCGCTGATTTGCCTCGCGCCTGGTCGTTCAATCCTGCCGGTTTTCTCGTTTATATTCTGATTGCTTTTCAGATTCCCTGGCGATCGTATCTGCTGTTTCGTTGGTCGAAAAAACGACCGCGAGTCGAGGTGCCGTATGGGATGGCGTTCGTTGTGACCATGGCTATCGCGCTGGTTTTTCAATGGCTGGTCAAACTGGTTATTTTGATCTTCTAAAACCGCTTAACTCGATTGGTCGGCGATTTTAAAACGCGACTGGCTCGTCAGGATTTGAAAGGTGTCGGGAAACGTATGGATGGCCCGGACGCGAATGTCATTCATTCGAGATTCGATGGTCAAGTAACTCATGGCACCCATGGCAATTCGGCCATTGGGATCAAATTGGTGAATCAAAGAGTTTGCCGGATCCGCTTTGGCAATAATTTGGTTGAACGAAAACAAATGTTTAGGCTGAACTGTTTCGAGCGAGACACTGCAATTCAGTTCAATTTGTTGTTCCAGCTGAATCGTTTCTTCGAACGTGTTGCGGATTTTTTTAGAGAAAATCTCGCATTGTTTGGGCAGATCATGGTGGCTCGACGTGGCGACTTCGACCAAGACCAGATTTTCGTAAGCAAATTTCAAATGATGGCCGGCCGACGTAATACTGACATCGAACCGGTAGTTGTCTCGTTCGATCACTCGGCGCGCATGTTGTTCGAGCAGCTCGGGATGCAGGCTGCGCGAATAAACGCGATACGCGAGTTCGTTAATCCGAGGTCGAACGCAATGCAAGTCAATCACACCATGTTAGTTTTTCGAAATGTCGTAAAAAAAACGAAGCGCACCGAGCACTTCGCAAATCGATATTTCGTTTTGTTTTTGCTATGCCTAATTATAAACAGTTCGGCATCAGGAACAAATTGCGTTTTTAAAAAATGCAATCAAAATAGTTTTTGAAAGCGCGATCATTTGCCTTGACTCGGAAATCGGTTTTGTCTAGCAATCCGCTTCCGCCAGATTCCAGTCAACGGTCGGCAAATTCTGTGCCGCAAAAAACTCGTTGACTTTCGAAAAAGGCTGACTGCCAAAAAATCCGCGCCGCGCTGAAAGCGGAGAGGGGTGCGCCGACTCGATAACCAGGTGATTTGTCGTATCGATCCACTTAATTTTCTTGGCCGCTGGTTTTCCCCAAAGAATAAACGCCGTGGGCTGATCCCGTTTTCCAATTAACTGAAAGACAGCATCCGTAAATTTCTCCCAGCCTTTTTTTTGATGTGAATTGGCTTGGCCGCTACGAACGGTGAGCACGGTATTCAACAACAGTACTCCCTGCCGCGCCCAGGATTCCAAGTTGCCATGGGCTGGTTCTGGGCAAGACAAATCATCGACCAATTCACGAAAGATATTTCGTAACGAGGGTGGCAGTTTGATATTTTCAGCGACGCTAAAACTCAAACCGTGTGCCTGGCCGGGACCGTGGTACGGGTCCTGTCCGAGAATGACGACTTTCAAATTGCTAAATGTGGTCAATTCGAAAGCGCGAAAAACCTGTGTTGCCGGTGGAAAGATCTCGGCATCGTTTCTTTCCTGGAGGACGAAATTCGTCAAATCGCGAAAGTAGGGTTGTTGAAATTCTGGAGTCAGCAACTCGGACCAATCGGATTCAATCGGCCAATGGTCGGGAAACAAGTCGAGCGACGCATTCATTATTCGGCTTGGGATTTAGCGAATTGAGGTGAATCTTGAAACGTTTGTTTGGGCTCGGGAACGGAACTGGGACAAGGCCTCCAATCGATCAATTGCATTTCAACGCTTCGTCTCCCGCGAAATTCGTTAATAACCGGATGAAAGACGATGTCGAACGGGGCGTTGAGTTTTTCGAGTTCTTCGGCCCAGTCTCCTTGTCCAAATGCGACCGCACGCAGTCGAATTCCATGCTGCACGATAGTCAACGACAAATGTCGACCACTTTCACCCATGCGTTTGGGAGGTGCTGCCAATTCAACGGCATTGGCGCAAAACACCGGACGACGATTGGCTTGTCCAAACGGTGCCAATTTCTCGATGTCGCCAAGCACTGCGAGTGTTAATTGGGCCAACGCAACCTCAATGTCAATTTTCAATTCGGGCTGCAACTGAGTCACATTTTTTTGATCAAGCACCGCTTGGCAGAGCGCTTCTCGAAAATTGTCGATTTGTTGAGGAGTGATTTTGATACCGGCAGCAGCCCGATGACCACCAAACGAGATCAAGTGTTCTCGCGATTCGGCAAAGGCGCGATAAATATCAATTCCGAGTGCGCTACGAGCGGAGCCGACGGCCAACTCGCCGTCCTCTTTCATCGAAATAACGACGGTTGGTCGCTGGAATTTTTCGGCAATGCGACCGGCGACAATTCCAATGACGCCTTGGTGCCAATCTTTTTCCGCCAAAACCAAAGCCGGTTCGTTTTCCGGATCAAACTGGTCCTTGATTTGTTGTTTCACCGCTTTGGTGATTTTCCGTTCGATGCTATCACGGCTACTGTTGAGATTAGCAATGTAATCGGCCAAGGCTTCGACGCGCGTGTTTGATGACGAGGTGAGTAGTTCGACTCCCAGCTGTGCTTGCCCGAGGCGCCCCGAAGCATTTAATCGCGGCCCAATGACAAAACCGATGTCTTCGGCGGACAAAAATGGTTTTTTGTCCAAACCCGTAATCCGCAGAATTTCTCTCAGTCCCTGAATCGAAGTTTTCGCCAGACTGTTTAATCCGTGTCTGACAATCACGCGATTTTCATCGACCAGGGGAACGACATCGGCAACTGTTCCGATGGCAGCCAATGCCAGTGCGGTGATCAGAAACTCGCGAAACCGGGGTTCAACTTTTTCACCACCGCTGACTCGTTTACAAAAAGCCCAGGCAATTTTTAACGCAACACCGGCTCCACAAAGACCCGCAAATGGGTATTGATCGATACCAGGGTGAACAATCGCGTCGGCGTCGGGTAATTTTTCACCGGGCGTGTGGTGGTCCGAAACGACGACGGTCATTCCCAAATCTCGCGCAAACTGTATTTCCTGAATGCTGGCGATACCGCAATCGACACTGAGCAAAAACTGGGCTCCACGGTCCGCAAGTGATTGGATGGATTCACAATTCAGTCCGTATCCATCGTCGAGTCGATTGGGAACAAAATATATGACGTCAGCGCCAACGATTTTTAAACAGCGAAACAAGATGGCTGTTGATGTCATTCCATCACAGTCGTAATCGCCGTAAATCGCGATTTTTTTGTTTTGGCGGACGGCATCGTACAAGAGATCTGCGGCGAGTTTTGCGCCAGGCAGCTGTTCGGGAGGGCGCAACGTCGAAAGTTTTGCATCGATAAATTGAAGTGCGTGATCCGGGGAGACGATTCCGCGAGACGTCAATAATTGAGCGATGACCGGTGAAAGTCCTGTCGTTTTCTGGAGTGACTCAGAAATTCCCGTGTCGACTTGCGAAAGAACCCATTTTTTGGCGACCACAGAAACTCCTTTCAACATAAAGCCGTTTTCACGGCTGCGCCAAAAAACAATCGCTTTGGTTCCAACCAAAGCGATCCGTCATTTTTGATTCAAAAGGAATCGAACTATTTTTTCTTTTCGTTGTGAATCGTGTGTTTGCGCAAACGTGGGCAGTATTTTTTCAGCTTTAGTTTTTCACCACCAGGTTTACGTCGAATCGTGTAGTTGTAATCGCCTGTTTCTTCACAAACCAGAAACAGTGTTTCCAGTTTCTTTTTGCCACGACCACCTTTTTTCTTGGCCATTTGAAATCAGCTCCGAATATTTTAGCTGCTAAATTGTTATCAGATTGAATCGCAATATTGTAGCGATCGAAATTCAGTTTCGTAAGGGAAGAAATTGCGTGAATTTTGCCTGAAAACCGCCGAGAAGCCGCATTTTGCGAGGTTTGGGTTCGTGGTCGGGCTGGTTCCCACCGGCCGTTTGTTGAATTGGCCGGTGGGAACCGGCCCTACTGATTTTCCTCGCCAACACTTTTTCACCGCAACCAGAATTTGCGGTTTATGAATCGGTCAGGCTATCGGCCTGAATCGTGTCCACGGGAAGCGATGTTTGCAGATAATCCTGATATTTTGAGAGCCGATTCGGGCGGCCATAAAAATATCCTTGTCCGAGATCAAAACCCATTTCCACCAGGATTTCATGATCTTCGATCGACTCCACGCCTTCGGCCAGAACTACGATGCCGAGTTCCTGAACCAGATTGGCGATGGTCGCGACAATTCCCTGTCGCTCAGACGGAGCCCGCGAAATACAGCGGGTCAGTTTCATATCGAATTTAACAAAATGCGGTTTGGCTTCGCCCAATTCAACCAACCGAGCACGGCCTTCGCCAAAATCGTCAAACGCGAGTTGAATGTTCAAATCCTCTAGTACGCCGCGAAGTGATTGCATCATACTGGGATTGGTGACGGCGGCTTCGTGAATTTCCAGCGTCATTTGCTGATCTGGAAATTGTTCGCGAAGTGAGTGGAGCGACTCCAACAATTCTGGCGTGCCCAATTCCGTGGGATGTGTGTTCAGGAATAAATTGAAATTACTCGGCAGGTTGGTCGAGTCCTCGAGTCCACGAATACGAAACGACTCGCTGAGTTTCCCTTCGAGATTCAATTCCGAAGCTGCGGCAAACATTTCTGCCGGTGATTTCAAACCAAATAATCGACTGCGACCCAAAACTTCGAATCCAATCGCTTTACGATCAGTCATGCGAACGATCGGTTGGAAATAAGGCAGCAAACCGCCGTCGTTGATCAAGCGATCAAACTGCATCATCGCCAGCGCGCGGTCGCAAGCGTTTTCTTCGATGGTGTTTTCTGACATCGAATGGATGCCGCTACCAACACGAAAAACAGCCGTGGCGAATTGAACTAGATCGCCATCACACAATTGCAGTTCGTGATCGAGCCGTTCGCCGTTGACGTAGGTGCCGTTGGTGCTGCCAAGGTCACGAATGACCAGACGTTCGCCATCGATAATCAATTCTGCGTGTATTTTTGAAACACTACTAGTTGTCAAACTCAGAGAACAGTCTGATTTTCGGCCGACCGTAAACGGTGAGCTATGAATGGTCACGCGCCGAACAGGCGAGTTAGCATCCGTTTGACCCGACAGAAACCAGCTGGAATCCGTATCCGAGTTAGGAAAATGCTGCGTATTGTCGATGTGAGCTTGTGACACGATTATTTGAGTGGTCAGGAAAAAATTTACGACGAATAAATTCGACTGCAAAAGTAAAGGACATGGCAAAACTTTCGCAACCAAAATTTCGCCGTATTTTTCGGGAACTTTGATTGCGTTCAGGCTTTAACGAATAAACCGAAGTTTCCGGCATCAATTCTGAAGATGCATTAAAACTGTGACGTAGAGTTATCCATGAAAAGTGACGTGGCGATGCGCACTTCTAATCCAATAAGTGGACAATTCCATGACAGCGACACAAACAGGCATCACGCAAAACAGTTTGCTGGCGACGATTTTAACGGATGAAAATTTTCGTCCGGGTGAACCACAAACGGTAGCAGACACTGGTATCCCCAGTTCGTTGATCGAGTCATTGATTATCAAACGACTCAACATTGTGGGTATTACCAGCGGGCGACAGTTGGCCGACTATATTTGTCTCCCGTTTAATCTTGTCGAGCCGATCTATCAGAAACTCCGATCGCGCCAAGTCATTACTCATCGTGGTTCTGCGCCGCTGAACGATTATCAATACGAATTGACTGATGCCGGACGGTCGGCAGCAAATACCGCCATGCGACATTGCGCGTATGTTGGACCAGCTCCCGTTCCGTTGATCGACTACGTTTTGTCGGCCGAGGCCCAAACCATTCGCTACGAATCACCCAAGCGCGAACAGTTGAGCGCAGCTTTCGAAGATATTTCAGTCGAAGAAAATTTGTTCGAAGTTCTTGGACCAGCGATTAATTCCGGTGCCGGGTTGTTTCTCTACGGCGAACCGGGCAACGGCAAAACGACGCTGGCACAGCGGATTACCATGTGTTTTGGCCAGGAAATCTGGGTGCCGCATGCGATTTACGAAGACGGCCAGATCATCAAGTTTTACGATACGGCCTATCACCACGTTGCCAAAAACGAAGAGCAAACCATTTTGAAAGCTTCGGCCAGCGACCGCCGCTGGATCAAAATCAAACGACCGACCGTGATGGTGGGTGGAGAGTTGACACTGGACGCTTTGGAAATCAGGCATGATCCCGGCAGCAACGTCAGCGAAGCTCCGCTGCAAATGAAAAGCAACTGCGGTTGCCTGTTAATTGACGATTTTGGTCGACAACAAGTGGAACCCTCGGCACTGTTGAATCGCTGGATTGTGCCGCTGGAAAGTCGCATCGACTTTTTAACGCTGTCAACCGGCAAAAAAATTCAAGTGCCGTTTGAGCAGCTGATTATTTTTTCCACCAACCTCGAACCCAGTGATTTGGTTGACGATGCGTTTCTGCGCCGGATTCCTTACAAAATTGAAATCGGAGACCCAAGTCCGACCGAATTCTATCGGTTGTTCACCGCGGCAGCTGAGAAATTCGAATGTGAATGTCCGACCGATGTGGTTGCCTATTTGCTCGATGAGCACTATCGAAAAACAAACCGCAAAATGCGTCGTTGCCATCCGCGCGATTTACTGAGCCAGGTCAAAAGCTATTGCACCTACAACGATCTCAAAATGGAGATCAAAAACGAATATTTGGACCTGGTTGTGCGCAGCTACTTTACGGTAGTCAAAGGCATGGGGTAACCGGCGGTACCGTTCTGACGAATCTATCAATCGTGCGGACAGGGGAAGTTCGCCGATTTATGGTGCCATTTTTCTGGAAACGCTCTAACTGCAAGCTACGGTTAGATGTATTGGAAATCCGATGCATTTAAACCTGTGGAAACACCTCATCAACTAGGACTGACATTGTGTCCATCCAAATACTCGAACCAGAACAATCAATCCTCGGTTACGTTCTCAAAGAACAAATCGGTAGCGGAGGATATGGGGAAGTCTGGCGCGCAGAAGCCCCCGGTGGCATTGGCAAAGCCATCAAGTTCATCTTTGGAAATCACAGCGATAGCCGCGCTCAAGTCGAACTGAAATCACTGGACAAAATTAAACAGGTTCGACACCCATTTTTACTGAGTCTGGATCGTATCGAAGTCGTTGATGGCCGGTTGGTCATTGTTTCCGAATTGGCAGACGATTCATTAGTTCAGACGTTTGATCGCTATCAACTCGAAGGGCTTGCCGGTGTTCCCCGCGAAGAATTACTGACTTATATCAAAAACGCTGGCGATGCTCTGGATTACATTAGTCAAAAATACAACCTGCAGCATTTGGACATCAAACCAGACAATTTGTTAATGGCCGGCGGCCACATCAAGATCGCTGATTTTGGCTTGGTCAAAAACATTCACAACGTTACGCAATCATTGATGAATGGTTTGACACCGACCTACGCGCCGCCCGAGTTGTTTGATGGTCGGCCGAACAAAAACAGCGATCAGTACAGTTTGGCCATCGTTTATCAGGAAATGTTGACAGGTCTGCGGCCGTTCAACGGAACAACTCCGGCTCAGCTCGCTGCACAGCACATGAATGCACAGCCCGATCTTTCGATGTTGTCTCGTGGCGACAAAATCGTGTTGCAGAAAGCGTTGATGAAGGATCCCGACAAACGGTTTAGCAGCTGTGTCGAAATGGCCGACGAGCTGATTAATCGCAAAGCGCGAAAAAGCAAAGGCCGTCCGGGTTTGTTGAAAGCTGCCGAAAAACGCGAGCAGGCAAATACGAACAAGATTTCATCGTGTCACATGGGAGTGACTAACGAACTCACAAGTGACCGGCTGGCGATCCGAAACGTCAAAGTCGAGGCGCAACCTGCAGTCGAAATGTCCACCCCAGTCTGCCGACCGACATTGGTTGTTGGAGTCGGACGAACCGGAACGAAAATTATTTGCCAATTGCGGTCAAAACTCAGCGAGCGAATTGGCCGTCGTGATTGTTATCCCGCTATCAAAATGATCTGCATTGACAGCGATCGTCGTGCTTTAGCGCGGGCGGCCGGTGCCATTCGCAAGGAAGAAGCGATGTTGCCACAGGAGTTGTTGGAAATTCCTCTCAAGGCGCCGCAAGATTACCGTGAAAATGCTTCACGATTTTCCAGCTGGCTCAGTCGTCGCTGGATTTACAATGTTCCACGAACGATGCAAACCGAAGGCCTGCGTCCTCTGGGGCGATTAGCGTTCGCCGACCACTGCGAAGAGGTTTGTTTGCGATTGCAACAAATCCTGACCGATATTACTCGTCCAGAAGCGATTTCTGAAACCGCGCACCATTTGGAAATGGACCCCGATCAGGCACCTCGCATAGTGTTGGTCGGTGCGGCGTCGGGAGGAATCACCAGCGGATGCATTTTGGATTTGGCGTTTGTTGCCAGGACGATTTTGTCAGACCTGGGAGTGCGTGAATGCATGTTCGACGGAATCCTGGCGCATATCGTGTCAAGGCAAACCCGAGAAATCAGCGTTTCGAATACTTTTGCATGCCTTTCAGAGTTGGGGCACTACATTCACAACGGATACCCGGGTGATGAATCGCTGGGCATTCCCGATTTCGACGATTGCTTGCCATTTGACAATACGTACTTGTACGATTTTGGCAGCGTTGTCACCGATGAATCTTACGAAGAACATGCCGCCAGTATTTCTGAGTATTTGTTCCAGAATATTGCCACGGCCAATGAATCATTTTTTGCGGCAACTCGCGCCATCGAGACAGAATCCGAAGAAGTTGGTTTCAAATCGTTTGGGTTGACAACAATCGGCGCAAGCAACTGTGACCATCTGATCCAACAGATGTTCCAAGCGCTGATCTCCAGCTGGACAGAATCAAAGGCGGATAACCAATTTGTCAAACATCAAGTCGAGTTGTTAACAAATCAGTTGTTTGATATCGACGATCTGTCGAAAACCTGGGCCGAATTGACGATGGTTAATCTCAATCGTGATGGAGTCGATTTCGTCGACCGTTGTCTTCACCAATCCCAGGAAACAGGTCGACTGGATGTGCTCAACGCCGTCACATCAGATCTGGCTGAATTTGTCGACAATTTTGATATTCATTCGCTTGTCGCGCGGGACGTGTCGGAATCGGCAAAGTTGTTCGAGGAAAACATGTTGCGCTATGCATGCCTGTGTGGAATTCGACTCGGAGGAACGATTTCAATCGTGCAAGGGATTCAGGCCAAAGTCCAAGCGTTGTTCGAAGAAGTCGAAAATCGAAAACAGGAGATCGCGATTCAGCAGGCAGCGATCACTCAACATTTGCAAGCGTTGGCCAGTACAGCGAATTCCGGCGATGTCGAATTTATTGAAACCATTCGTCGGTTTGTCGAAAACCGCGCTCAAAAATGCGCGATCGAAGCGATCAATACGTTTTGCCGACATTGGGCCAGCCAGTTATCGACTATCGACGAAAAACTGCAGGACCACAAACGATCGGTTTTGTTGTTGGGACGAGTGTTGCAACGCAAAGCGGATGTTCAGGATACACCGGAGCCAAGCAATGACTTCGAAAAAATCCAATTACAAATCGAAGAACAAGTTCAAGCTTTGATTCCGTCGCTCGTCGAGGAAGCCGACCAATATCTGGAAGAAACCATTTTCTCACAAGCGGGCGGGTTCCTGGCCGTGATCGATCCCGATGGAAACAAATCGAGGGATCTGTCCGACGAAATGGAAGATCAGTCGAGAATCCATATTGTCAATGCGTTGCAGTCAATTGATTTCAATTCGCTGTTGGAACCGCTACTGGAACCTTCGAATCAACTGCTCGATAACATCGTGGCACGATCCAATTCCAGTATCAATAAATGTGGTGGAACCTCGAATTTGTTGATTTCATTTCCCAAGCGTTCCGACCAACAACCGAACCTGGAATCGTTGAAACAAGCTTTTCGAGCTGATGCGAACGTCACGCATGCGACGACAGGAGAGTTTCTCATTTGTACAGAGTGCAAAAACATTCCGATTTCAAGTTTCGCGTTCCAATTACTGGAAGCACATCCCGATTGTTTCGATCTGGTACAGCGGATTCACACCCGCAGCGACATTGAATGGATCAATTTAAATCAGATTTTGTCTTAGGTTGAAATCGTGAATTGCAAAAACTGTGGCGGTGTCCTCGAAATCGATTCGACAAATCGTTTTTTGCGATGTCATTATTGCGACTCCCAGCAATTGGCATCAGGCGATCACCGCTCGCTGGACGAGGTCGTCGCGTCGGCGACAACGACAGAAATTTTTTGTCCGAGTTGCATGGATGTAAACCAGTTGAGCCAAGGATTGCTGGACGATGTGCGTGTCGCATTTTGTTCTGATTGTTTTGGATTCATGGTCGACAGCCAATCGTTGGCGATGGTATTAAAAAATCGGCGGCAAGAATTTTCAGGTGTCGAGGACAAGCCGGTGCCCGTGAATCAAGAGTCCTTGGGGCGCATCAGAAATTGCCCTCAATGCAATTTGCAAATGGAAACGCACCCTTATTATGGTCCCGGCAATGCCGTGATCGATTCATGTCATCGCTGTCGGGTGATTTGGATGGACAATGGTGAATTGTCCCAATTGGTACGGGCGCCTGGTTTGCGTTAACGGCTTTTTCAATTGGTGCCGTAGGGCCGGTTCCTACTGGCCAATCGACAAACCGGCCGGTAGGAACCGGCCCTACGACTATTTCTTGACTTCGATTCGAAGCTGGTCAATTTTTCGATAGAGGGTGGTGCGATCGAATCCGAGTAATTTTGCGGCCAGGGTTTTGTTGCCGCCCGTTGATTCCAGCACTTTTTGAATATACTGGCGTTCGATTTCACTCATCGGCAACAATTGTGACGGGTCTTCGACGTTCAAGACAAATTTTTCGGGCTGATGCTCGCGAATATTGGCCGGTAAATCGTCGACGGAAATCTGATCCAGATCAGTTAATGCGACGGCTCGTTCGATTACGTTGCGCAATTCACGCACGTTTCCAGGCCAGCGATATTCGACGAGTAATTTTGCCGTGGCCGGCGCGATGGCTTTGATCGGACGATCAATTTGCCGCGCAAAATGTTCGAGGAAATGCTGCGCTAAAATCAAAATGTCCGTTCCACGAAGACGCAGTGGCGGGACTTCGACGGGAATGACGTTGAGTCGAAAATACAAATCTCGCCGGAATTTTTTGTTTTCCACTTCGACGGTTAGATCGCGATTGGTGGCGCTGATGACCCGTGCATTGACTTCGATTTCTGTGTTACCGCCAACGGGTGTGACTCGGGACTCTTCGAGAACGCGTAACAATTTGGATTGCATTTCCATTGGCATCTCGCCAATCTCATCCAGGAAAATCGTGCCGCCATCGGCGCGTCGAAACAGTCCGGGTTTGTCGGTTTCGGCTCCGGTGAATGCGCCCTTGGTGTGTCCAAACAATTCGCTTTCGAGCAGAGATTCGGGCAAAGCGGCGCAATTCACAACGACAAATTTTTCGTCGCTGCGATTGCTGTTTTCATGAATCGACCGCGCAACAAGTTCTTTGCCAGTTCCGCTTTCACCGCTAATCAAGATCGTTGACTGTGTGTCACTGATTCGAGCCAACAACTCAAACAATTCTTGCATGACTTCGCTTTGTCCAATCAATGGTCCAAAAGAACCGGCACGTTGATCGGCGGTTTGATAGCGCAGCATTTTTACTTGTTGCGAAAGACGTCGGTATTGTTCGGCGCGTTTGACCGCGGCCAACAACAGATCCATTTCAAACGGCTTGGTAACGAAATCAAATGCACCAGCGCGAATGGTTTCGACTGCCGTATCGAGATTTCCAAATGCCGTCATCACAATCACCGGAATATCAGGGCGGTTGTCATGGATTTTTTGGCACAATTCGAGGCCCGACATTTCGGGCATGCGAATGTCGGTCAGGACGATGTCGAAAGACTGTTCACGGATTTTTTGAATCGCTTCGAGTGCCGAACCTGCTGTCGTGGTGACCATGTCATGCATGCTCAATGCGTCGTCAATCAACTGTTGCATGTTGGGTTCGTCGTCAACAATTAAGATCCTGGTACTCAAATAGATGCTCCGATTGACTTTGAATCATTCAGCGGAAGATAAACGGTAAAACAGCTGCCCTGGCCCAGTTGGCTGTCGACATCGATCCAGCCGTTGTGTTCCTGGACGATACCATAAGCGATGGAAAGGCCCAGTCCCGTCCCCTGTCCAACGTCTTTCGTCGTGAAAAACGGTTCGAAGATATGTTTGAGATTTTCGCGATCGATTCCCGGGCCGTCATCGGCAATTGCGATCGTGGCAAAATTGGCGAGTGTGCCGCCGTTGGATTTGATGAGATTGGGATTGGACGATTGACGTGTTGCGATGGTGATCGTGATCTGGCTCGCGTCGTTGGATGCTTGAGCGGCATTGACCAACAAATTGGTAATGACTTGCTGGATTTGATCTTGATCGACGTAAACGCAAGTTGGCTCGGGTGATTCGATCAGTTGAATCGTGGAATTCGTTTTGTCCATCAGCGGCGACACAAGATCGATTGTATTTTGGCAAAGGATGACAAGATCGGTTTTGTCGCGATGAGGAGTGGATGGGCGGGCAAAATCGAGGAGTTGACGAATGGTGGACGTAATTCGATCCGCTTCGGATTTTATTGTGTCGGCACTTTGTTTAATTTTGGATCCGTCCATGTCACTGTTTGAAATCAATGCCGCGCGTCCGGAAATAACGCCCAGTGGCGTCCCGATTTCATGTGCGATCCCGGCGGCCAGTCGTCCCACAGTTTTCAGCCGATCGGCGTGTCGCAGTTGAGTTTCTGTTTCTTTGCGATGTTTGGCTTCGTCGGCAATTTCCTGCTGTTGTTTAGCCAGACGCGCGCACATTTCGTTAATGGATTGTCCCAGTTGACTCAATTCGTCATTGCCGGAAATCTCGACCGGATTGGAAAAATCACCTTGTCCAACACGCTGAGTTTTTTCAGTTAGCAATTCGAGTGGACGCGCGACAATTCTCACGCTGGTCAACAATATGATCCCGACGGCCAACAAAGCGATCAGGCCAATCATCAAAATGGTTTGGAAAATGGTTTCCGTTGCCTGCTGCTGTACTTCAGCCAACGAAGACGTGAATTCGACTCCGCCTTTGCGCTGGTTTCCAACTTCCAACTGGAGATAGGTGGTCAACTCACGTCGGTTTCCCCGGCGCGTCACGATATGGAGCATTTGGTCTTCGGATTCCAGAATCTTTTGTGCCTGGTTTCCAGCACGCGGCGCGTAAGGATTATTGATGTCGTTGGTTTTTTCGTCGAACCAGACCCACCGCGATTCGACATCGGTATTGCGGGATCGATCGCGAATCAAGGCTTCGAGCTTTTCAACGCCGCCTTCGTCCCAAGCTTTCATCAGGTCGCGATGGAGGTTATCCACAAATCGTTTGGCGTATTCCTGTTGTCGTTGTTCGGCCATGATATAGGCCCGCCGCGCGGCCAGATAGCTCATCGCGATGGTGATCGCAAGAATGGCAAATACGAAAACCAGGATGAGTTTAAGGGCTAATTTCACAACTCTGCTTTCTCAGCTGTTTTTTCAGGAATTTGAGTTTGACCGATTTTCCCGAGCAGAATACGCGCTGTATTACGCACCGATGTAGCAATTTGCTACGTCTGAAATCGTACAACCAAATCGTTGCTAGTTGGCGAGAAACCACTGTTTTTCGACGTTTTTGCACAATTTTTGGTTTTTGAAAAGTACTTTTCTGGTTTTGGCCCAATTCGTGCAATAGCTAAGCCAATGGACCTGCACTTGCCGGTTCATAGTAGATTTCTGAGTCTTTTCGGCCCCTCACCGATATGTCTCGGAAATCCGGTTTTTGAGAGAAAGAGCCCCCGTATCGATGATCGCAATTAGTAAACGGACAGCAAAGGCTGTCGACCAAGATTCCCAAGCTATTTCGATCTCGTCTCCATTATCTTCCGTTTCAGACCCTTCGAGCGATACCAGCTCAGCGAAGTCTGAAAATCTAGTGCATATCTATTTGCAGGAAGTAAAACGCACCCCACTGCTTCAAGCCAACGAAGAAAAAACACTGGCACGAAGGATCGCTCGACTACAGCAGGCTTTTCGTCGAATCACTTTGTCCGATGCCAACATTCTCAACATGTTTGTCGAACAACTTTGTGAGATCTTGGCGGGTCACCGAAAAATCGATCAATTACTCGATGTGCCCCCGAATGACGTTGCCGAAAAAAATCGGTTGTTAAGTTTGCTGGAAATTCACGTTCCCACGATTCAAAAGTTGATGACCCGATCGGAAACAAATGAAACGGATCAACGTCGAGACCGTTTTAAAATGATTCGATTGTTCGGAGAGCTTCAGATACGACACGAACAATACGAATTGATGGCGTTTTCCAATTGCGGTGACAACGTTGTGAAACAGAAATTGGAGAGCATTCAGCGACGTTACCGAATCGCGATTGAAAAACTGATTCGAGCCAATTTGCGATTGGTCGTATCGATCGCCAAAAAATACGCATATCACGGACACGATTTGTTGGATGTCGTGCAGGAAGGCAATCGAGGTTTGTTGCGAGCGGTCAGCAAATTTCAAGTGGAACGTGGATTGAAATTTTCAACCTACGCGACTTGGTGGATCAGGCAGGCGATCCTGAAAAAAATCCCCAACAGCGGACGAACCATTCGCATCCCAGAACAGCATTTTTCCACGGCAAAAAAAATCGACCAGGCGCGTGAGTTGTTGTGGAAACAACAGGAACGAAATCCAAGCCACGAAGAAATTTTCGAATCGCTCGGTTTTTCGCCACGGTCGAAAGATCAATTGCGGTCGATCATCAACGATACGATTTCGATCGAACAAAAACCGGCTGGCGCAGATACCGCGTTTAAAAACATCCTGATGGATCGGTATTCGTCACCGGTTCGCGGAAATGTGTCCACGACCGTCGAAGTTGGTTCTCTGTTACAATCGCTCAACCCGCGCGAACGACGCACGATCGAATTGCGGTTTGGTTTGGATGGTAACGAAAATCATTCGCTGGCCG
This sequence comes from Pirellulaceae bacterium, assembly GCA_028280445.1. Classification (GTDB taxonomy): domain Bacteria; phylum Planctomycetota; class Planctomycetia; order Pirellulales; family Pirellulaceae; genus JANQLU01. The sequence goes on from JANQLU010000155.1 coordinate 94,949, forward strand.
AAGTCGGACGGTTGTTAGGATTGACGCGCGAGCGGATTCGTCAGATCGAACGTACGGCGATCAGCAAAATGCGAAAGCTGGTTTAGAAGCCATCGTGAGCGGTAAGGCGCTAGCCGCCGGTTCGTCAGTGATTCCGTACGGCGGTTAGTGATTCGTACCGGCGGCGAGCGCCTTGCCGCTCACAGTTTTTGGCGCTCACAGTTTTTGGCTCGGCAGGAGCCTCGCCCTCCCAAGCCAAGTTACGCCCTCCCGGATCAGGCGTCGTTTGATTCCGCGTCGGTCGGTGACTTTGTCAGCTTCTTGAGTGCCTCGAGTACGCCGATTATGTCTGCACGCGAAATGTCTTCCCAGTCGCTCAATTTGTGCCGCAAAATGGCCAATTTCATGGACTCGGTGGCTTCGGCGACATCTTCGGGCAGCTCCGTCAAATTTTCAAAGATTTTTTCGGTGGACTCGGCTGCCGGCGAATCGTTACTGGCCACCGAAGTCTCAACGAAATTTCGCGAATCCCCCGCAGTCGAATCGAGGTCTTCGTCACCAAAATCGGGGCCTTCGTAGACGGGTCCCGACATTCCCGGTCGGTCACTTTTTTGAATCTGCTGGTCGAATTGCAGCGGCTGGAATCCTTCGTCAATTTCGCTGACTACGACGTCGGCTACGCGTGGTTCGTGCTCGGGAATTTTTCCTAGCGTTTCCCAACGTTGACGGCGCATTTTTGAAACGGACCAACGATTCTGGACGGCACCTTCGAGCCACATCTCGGCGTCTTCCCAATCGAGGGCCGCGTAGAAATGACTCCAATACAGCCCTTCGTATTCAGTATACGATTCGGCAAACCGTTCGTAGGTTCGGCGGAGGCGGCCAACGTGCTGAGCGGTGACATCACCGACCATGCGGCTCCAGGCTTCGTCCGAGTATTGAATTGCTTTGGCGCCCTGCTCGATCAAGTCGTTGCGCCATCGAACCACGATGTTGCCTTTTTCCCAATTCGTAGTGCTGATCAATCGGTTCCATTTGCCAATGTAATTTTTTGATTGATCGATCGGTAAAAGTTGGTTGATATTTTCGTCGGTAAACTGGTTTTCAGATTCCGATTGAATGTTAGGTTCTGCCATGATGCGTGAATTCCGCCGTCCGATGGGTATTCGAAAAGGAATCAGATTACCGAGTTGTACAGACTTGAACAGGCTTAATTTTGTTGAAGTGGAGAAATTACGTCGTCCGGCTGTTAAGGCGTATCAATTGAGATTTTGTCAACCGCAGATTTCACAAATAGACTTGTGGAAAACGTGTTGGCGAATGGGCCGGATGGAGCCTGGAAAGAATCGACGTCGCGATATGAAGAATGGCGCCGAATTGCGGATAACCTGTCGTTGAAGGCTTTGGGAGGGCGAGGCTCCTGCCGAGCCAAAACGATGCGCCTGCGGCTCGGCGGGAGCCTCGCCTTCCCAAATTTCACAAACTACGCGCACCACTATTTTTTGGGACGCACTGTTGATGAATTTGTCTTGCTTTTCTGCTTCGCTTTGTTCAGTTTTGCCTGGGCAATTTCGGCATCAATTTTAGGGTCCGACTGAATCACCAACAACATGCGTCGGAAAGGTGGTTGGGGCAGCAGCGCAAAGTGTTCTGAGATGCGGCGCAATTCAGGCGAATCCATGACTTCATCATTGTCATCTTCTGCGACAAGTTTTTTATCGAAGGATTCGTTTTGTTGATCCTTCGATTTTTCACGACGGCTTTTTGATTTCCGGTCAGCTTTGTCAGCTATTTTTGACTCAGATTCTTCGGATGTTGAATAATTCTGGTCGTATTGCTGCTGCATAATTCTCTGTTTTTCAGCGCGTCGTCTCAATTCAGATTTCGGCAGTTCGGTTGGATGCACATAATTGCGCGCTCGATTTTGCGCGATGTCGGCATACTTGGGATTGGCTGGGAGTTGTTGCCGTGTTTTCTGTTGTGACTGCGATGGCTTGGGATTCTGGCCGTCTTGCCGGTCGCCTTTTTGGCCGCCTTTTTGGCCGCCTCGTGCATTGCCCTGATTTTTTCCAAGGCCCATTCCACCGCCAGCCCCAGCTCCGCCAGCACCGAATTGGTTGTTTTGCCAATTTTGCAGCTGCTGCTGTTGAAATTGAGGTGTTGTGTCGGCCAAAACCAGCGGATCGATTCGCACGTTTTTAAGCTGTTTGAATGTCGATATCAAACGATCATCGGGTGCTTCGACCATCAGGAACCGAATGTTGCTGGGTCCGCTACGAAATCGAGCCGTGCGACTGTCTTTTCCGGACACGTTGTTTTTGAGATTTTTGTTTTGATTGGGCGGAATCTCACAAGAAATTTTGTTGGACAACAGCGCTTTTTCGACCGAGTAGTTGTCGAAATCGCTTTGACAAACTTTTACATGAACGATTTCTTCGAGTTCATTGTTGACGAAGTTTTGATTGTAAACTTGCAGAGTTTGTGTGGGTGGCACACTCGGAGGTCCACCGCCACCAGTTTTTTGTGATGCCCCGTTATTGGCGAGTGACCCTTTGGGGGATTTTTCATCGCGCGGTCGATTGTCAGTTTGATTGCCAGGTGCCGCCGCGCGAGGCTGACTCATCGACGGTGCTTTTTTCTTGATCGAATCGGCGATTTCGGATTTTTTGATTTTTTTACTTCCTGGAATGAGGACCGAACCGTCATCATTTTTTTTTCGATCGAATTCTTTGTCACTTTTGTCGCGCTCGATGGCGATTGGCAATTTGTTGTCTTCGAGTTGGTTCAGAGAGTTTTTCAGTGTTTTTATTCGCTCGCCTTGATCAGCTAACGTTTTTCCTTCGGGGGCAATGCCTTCTGCACCGGCCAGTTCTTTTTTGCGAGACTCCATCAGATCACTTGGATCAGTCCGTACGATTTCCCGATCTTCGGGTGCGGGTGGTCGCATGAACATCGCCAAAATCACCATCGCCGCCAACGACAGAATGGCTACCAGCGCCAAACGCCAAGGAGCGTTTTCACCTGAGTTGACGGCACTGATTTGTTTTTGCGGAGTGCTATCGGCCGAGTCTTCAAATTCAATGGCAGCAATGACGCGTTCTGCGAAATCGTCACCCAATTGAAAACTGGGCAGCTGGCGGAGTCGGGTTTGATTTTTTCGCAAGGTCGCCAGCTTGTCCGCGTTTTCCTTGATCGTCAATTGTTCGCGCACCGATTCCATTTCAGACGGAGACAATTCTCCATCGAGATAGGCGCTCAGCAGTTCTTCGGGAATCGGTTTTGACATTGGTTTGTTATGCGAACGGTTCGCAGGATGTTATCGGCTTTCTTGACGAGATGACTGTTCGATTCGTTCCAATTCTATTTTCAATTGGTTTCTGGCGCGGTGTAAACGACTACGTACGGTGCCAATCGGAATCTCACACATTTCCGAAATTGCGTCGTAATCGCAACCATCGATTTCTCGTAAAGTCAGAATTTTGCGGTGTTCATCAGATAACATTTGTATCGCTTGATGAACGTGGGCAACATCTTCCTCACGTTGGATATGATGTTCGGGTAGGTGTCCATCCGACGTATCTGTGATGACGTCGATCGGCAATTGGCGATCGGTGGAAACAGTTGGACGACGTTTGCGTCGATGGCTAATTGCCGAGTTGACAGCGATACGATACAGCCAAGTATAAAATGCACTGTCACCACGAAATGATTTTAATCGAGTGAACGCTAAAACGAATGCCTCTTGAGCAACGTCTTCGGCGTCAGTCGTGCATCCCATGAAATGAACGAGGCTGTTGTACAGTCGATCCTGATATTTCCTCACCAAATCACCAAATGACTGCCGACAACCATCCAGAGACTTAGTGATCAGCACCTGGTCTTCGTATTGTGGTTTCGGTTTCGTCATAGCTTGGACGTAGTGCCCCGTTCTCAGGTTCCGCAGAATTGACGGCTGTATACAGAGAAATCGGCCAAAAGAGGCAGTTTATTAGTGATTTTGACTCATTTGTTGCTTTGAATTTACTGGGAGTTGCCGGGAATCCCAATCGATTCGCGCTAATTATACGTTTTTTTGCCAAATTCTGTGCGAGCGAAAGTGACAAATTCCCGGCCACCCATCCTGAAAGTTGCGCGGGTTATGCGGAACAGGGCAAATATTTTTATTCGATTTCTGCCACCGGGGCGGACGCCTGACCGTCGTCTGACTGGAATTTGCCAAATAATCGGCTGTAAATCATGTACGAGATCCCTGCGGCCAAGGTCGCGAAACTCACCCATTGCGATATGGTAAACGGCGTATTTCCCACGGGCGCTTCGTCGATCCGAATCATTTCCAGGAGGAATCGAGTGATAGCGTACAAAATCAGCAACCAGGCGAAAACTTCGCCATTGCTCCTGCGATATGGAAAATAGAACCAGAGGAACAGGAATATCAGCGTGGCATTGATTGAACTGTAGATCTGGGTGGGGTGAACTTTTCGCGAACTGATCGGCAACGAATCAAAGACGTTGATCCGGTGGTGCACGTTTTCGTTCATCAACACAATACTTTTATGTTGCCATTTTACGGCCCGCCCAATCGTCTTGAGTATTTTGGATTTTGCGTCGTCGTTTTTTTCAACGTTCGTTTTTTCCGCAACGAATTCGTAAAACTTTTGCCAGGCCGGTGTCACCGCCGGTATGGGATGGTTTGATGAAAGCTGCTCGACGATACCAGTATTGTTGTCGAATTTCCCCGCCTTCAGATTTCTCGACATCTCGTCCAAACTATCAGCGACCCTGGGCAATGCGCTGCTGTCGTTGACGAGTCGAATTGCCTTGACCGCCGAATCAAACAAATCTGGGTCGTCGGGCAGCTTGATCGCGCGAATCACTTCGGCGTCTTCGGGTGAGATCTGGATTTTGTCTCCAATCTCGATTCCGAGTTGAGCGGCCATCGAATCAGGTTGAACATTTTCAACGAGCAAGAACGGGTATTCATTGCTTGACTGTTCCGTAATTGCTTTTGTTTTGAGTCCGAACAATTCACCTGTTTCGATTTGCCGATCATAGGACAACGAGCCGGCAGGAAATTGAATTCCAATCTGGTCGATTTCGCACAGTCCTCCGAAACAACATCCGTTCATCAGGCAACCAATTCGGCCAATCGCCAATCCGATAATCATCCCCGGGGCGATGATATCCGTGATTTTGAGCAATGGTAATTTTTTGAGAAACACAATTACCAATAGCGCAGCAACTCCACCGATGACTGCGCCGTAAACGACGAGCCCTCCCTGAGTCATATCGACCAGCAATTTGATTGCGTCCGCAGGTGCATCGACCGTGATTTGATGTCGTTTTTGGACGAGATAAAAAATCCTTGCTCCGCCGATGCCGAAAACGATCATCCAGAACGAAAGAGAAAGTACAGGATCAAACGGATAGTCGATTTGTTTACAACGAACCCAAGTGACCGCCAATCCGACCACAATCGCCAGCAGCATAAAAAACCCGTAACCGCGAACAGCTAACCCAATGGCGTTGTCATCGATATCTTTGACCACAAATTTAGGCAGCAGCAGCCAGATAACAACAGCAACGATTAAATAGATTGGTACAAATCCAATGACCTCTTTGATTCCATCTTTGCGAAAATACAAGGTTGCCATGATGATCAAGCCGACGATGAGCCAGGCGATCAACAATGGGCCTTCGAACAGAAAGTTCGGAATGTAAAACAACGTTTGACGCATTATTGCCAATCAGTATCAGGTTAGTTTTTCGATTACGATATTATCTATGAGACGTGTATTTCCAACATAGGCCGCCACCAGACAAACCGCTGGGGTTTTGATTTCATCAGGTTGTCCCAGCGTTTGAGCGCAAGCGACCGTGGCATAGTCGATGTTTTGGATGTCGGCGGCCTGGAGGATTGCTTGCATTTTATTCTCGATCACTTCGCGGCGGGTTTGCCCCGCACGAATCATGTTTTCCGCTTCGTGCAGGCATTGAGAAATTGCCAATGCCTGCGTTTTATCGGAATCAGAAAGATAAACGTTGCGGCTGCTCAATGCCAATCCCGATTCCTCGCGAACGATGGGGCAAACTTGGATTTTGACTGGCAAATTTAGATCTTTGACCATTTGTTCAACAACCAAAGTTTGTTGAAAATCCTTTTGGCCGAAATATGCGATATCAGGCTGCACAGCGTTGAACAGTTTCAATACGATTGTGGCGACGCCTTGAAAATGTGTTGGTCGTCGTTGACCCTCGAATGACTTAGCAACTTCGGGGGGATGTACCAACGTGCCACCGTAACCTGTTTCACTTTCAACGGTCATTTTTGGGTACATGACGTCGTCCGATGGCGCAAAAACGTGGGTGACTCCCAATTCCTGTAACAACTCCAGATCTCGCTCAAACGGTCGTGGATATTTAGAAAGGTCTTCTTCAGGTGCGAACTGGGTTGGATTTACATAAATGGAAACGACAGTCAGATCGGTGTCGCTCTGGCTTTGTCGGACCAGGCTGAGATGTCCATCGTGCAAAGCACCCATCGTCGGCACAAATCCAATTTTTTTTCCTGCAGCCCGGGTTTTGTGCGAAAAATGCAACATTTCTTCGCACGTTTGAAAGACTTCGATTTTTTCTTGACTCAAGGGCATGTTAAACGATCGATCGAAATTTTATGAAAATCTGGTCCCTCGCTCACGAGGAAATTTCTTGGTTGTTTTGTAAGTTGTATGCTGCCAACGGGTTAATGTTTTCAGTAGGAATGACACAGGTCGGGTGCCACTGGCCCCAGCCAGTGATTTGCACTTTGACTCACGGTTTTTTCATTCAATTAAAGTACTTATCAATGACTATCCAATCACTTCACTGCAATCACTTCACTGGCGGAGCCAGTGGCACCCGAAATGGCGACTGATACAAGCACGAAGCGCGAGGCTGTAGATGCCATTGTACGGCTACCGATTTCTACAAGACAAGCTGAATGTCAGATGGACGCTCGGATGCGCTGAAAATATCGATTGGCTCAACCGATCAATACTCGTTGGATTGTTACTGCCCTGCCCTCGCCCGCGATTTTTTTGCCGCTATCTGACCGTTTCCCCATTGTCGCAATTCCCGCAGCGGCACAACGAGCAACAGCCTGAAGCGCGTTGTGGTAAATTAATACCGATGGTTTATTCGTTTGTGTTGGGGCAGGCATTTGATGAAAAATATTTTCACAGTTTTAAGTTGTTTGATTTTCGTTTTTGGTTCTGCGTTACACGCCAGCGATGACAAACCGAATATTGTTCTGATCAACGCGGATGATCTCGGTTACGGAGATTTGGGTTGTTACGGCGCCACCAAAGTCAAAACACCTCATCTTGATAAACTTGCCCGCCAAGGTCGTAGGTTTACCGATGCACATTCACCGTCTGCTGTTTGTTCGCCATCGCGCTACGGTCTGCTGACGGGACAATACCCGCTTCGAAAAAATCTTTGGGGTCCGTTGCCGTTTAACGCTCAACTGGCAATTGATACAAAATCGGCGACCATTGCCAGCGTACTGAAAAATGCCGGTTACGCGACGGCTTGCATCGGCAAATGGCATGTTGGGTTTGGCAAAGGAAAAACTGATTGGAATGCAAAACTGGCTCCCGGTCCGTTGGAGTTGGGATTTGATTACTACTTTGGAATACCAACGGTTAACAGCGGTCCGCCATTTGTCTACGTGGAAAACCATGGCGTTGTCGGGTATGACCCAAAGGCCCCGTTTGTCCGCGGAAAAAAATCGGTGACCAAACAGATTTTTGAAAAAAGCGGAAACTCGAAAGCGATTGGTGGTGCCGACGCGGCACACCGGCTCTATGTAGATGAACAAATCGGCACGACACTCAAAAACAAATCGGTTGAGTGGCTCAAAAAACAAGACAAGGGCAAACCGTTTTTTCTGTATTTGGCGACGACCAATATTCATCACCCTTTTACACCGGCCAAGCAATTCGTAGGTACGAGTGAATGTGGTTTGTATGGAGATTTCATCCACGAACTGGATTGGATTGTCGGAGAGGTATTAAAGGCGATCGATGAAATCGGACAAACCGACAACACTTTAGTGATTTTCACCAGCGACAATGGGGGAATGTTCAATGTCACGGGTCAGCGTGCCTGGAAAGCTGGACATCGGCTCAATGGGAAATTACTGGGTTTCAAATTTGGTGCCTGGGAAGGTGGCCACCGAATTCCGATGATTGCCAGATGGCCCGGAAAAATTCCGGCGGGAACGACCTGCGACCGATTGATTAGCCAAGTTGATTTTTTGGCAACTTTCGCGGCAATCGCAGGTAATTCGCTCGATCGGTCCAAGAACCCGGATAGCATCAATCAACTGCCTGAATTGCTGGGGCGAGCTGATCGAGCGTTAAGAAATGAGTTGGTGGTGTTGTGTAACAGCCCCAAACATTTGGCCATTCGTCAAGGAAAATGGATGTACATTCCGGCTCGCGACGAAGGGGGTTTCGACGGCAAGAAATGGGGGAATCACTTGCTGGGCGGCGCCGCAGCCCTCCGCTTTACCGAACAAATCAATAGCGATGTTGAGGAAGGCAAAATCAAAGAATCCGCTCCGCTCGCACAGCTATACAATTTGGAAACCGATCCCTACCAACGAGTCAATGTTTTTAACAGCCACACGGATATCGTTTCCAAACTGAAAAAGCGGGAAGATCATTACCGCCGCAAGATCGGGGCAGGAAAACCATTGGGTTGGATTTCAAAACAATAACATGTCTGAGCAGTCATACATGTGGCTTTGGCCCGCACTATGACAGATGAGGCTTGTCGAACGGCGCTAAGCCTGCGAGTTGTAATGCGCAGAGTTCAGAAAATGGTGGAACGGGTTTGGTGAATCGACTTTCTGCAATGATGTAATCCACCACCGCCTCGATATTTCCGCCAGCCAGGTAATGTTGTTCCAACGTGTTCGCTGTCAACGAGGAATCGTCGATCCCGGCTTCTTTGATCCGAACCAGTGCCTGGATAATTCGACCGGGAGGAACTTTGCGAAAAGTCATTCCCATGATATCGAAAATCGATAGATTGAGATGATGTTTTAACGCCTTCAGCCAGTGACGAAAATAGCTGGAAAAGGCAACGAAGGCGACCAGCAGAATGACGACACACAATACGAGGGTCGCGATCATCACGATTGAAAACAATTCCTGCGCCAACAAGGGCGCAGGTGGCGTCAGATTCTGACAAGCACTCACGAAATTGTGGGCCGATTATTTAGGAAAGTCATTCGAGGTATCTTTGGTTTTTCGATGAGTCGCCAAAAATTCCTTGATCGCTTTCGAGGGGACCGCGTAAGTAGCAACGCGCAATGACCGGGCGATATTGATGCCGATGGCGCGTCCTTTTGAATTGACCAGCGGCCCGCCACATTTGGTTGGGTTGAGCACTGAATCATGGACAATGACCTTGGGGAAATTGAACCGGCGTTTGCTAAACGGTTTTCCGCCCCATTGGTCAAAGCCGCTGGTTTCGGCATCTGCCAAATCCCCGAGCTTTGCCGACAGTTCACGTTCATCATCGCGTCGAACGATTTTGATTTTTACGTCGGATTTGGGTTTGAATTTTTTGATGATCTGACTGAGTTCATCACGGGAATTTGTTTCCTTGCCTCCGATCGAAAGCACGACATCACCGACGCGTAACCCGGCACGTCGAGCAGCGCTGTCGGATTGAACGGTTCGAACTCGGACTCCGTCTCCATCAGGATTAGAATCAACCGACACACCCAAATAACCTTGACGACCACGTGGTGTCCGGTTTCCTCGCAAACGTCGGAATCGTCGTGGCTCGACGCTCAACACGCCGATCGATTCAGGTTCGGCATCATAATCAACTGAGACAACGATTTGGCCTGCTTGCAAAGGTTTTTCCGAATTATCGAACTGGATCGGCGTCAAGTTGCTTTTGTCGACTTTGAGCAGTGCCAGGTCGTAATTATCGTCGGTTGCAATGACCGATGGTTTTAGTTCTTGGTCATCAATGACACACAAGATTTCCTTGTGTTCTTTTAAAACCGAAGCCTTGGTTACGATCAGACCCGTAGCGTCAACAACCGTGCCGAGAATAACCGTCGCATTACCTGATTTGATGCGAACGGTTGATTTGCCAGCCGTTTCGGTCAATTTAGAATAGGCGCGCTTTACGGTAGAGTGATTTTTTCCCTTGTCCCGGGTAAAACGTTGAGCCGAAATCGACGAAGAAAAAACCAGACAAATTGCAACAGTCAATATGTACAAGGAAGCGTATGATTTCACGAATATTTCCTTCCATTAAATTCAGTTAACCGCAGAGTCATCACGAACGTTTAGTTGTCCCTCGGGTTTGGGTCGGCACCCAAACGAACACGAAGCAGATGTTCTTTCCCGTCACGAAGGACTTTGACGCTAACACGATCTCGCGCCTTTTTTTTGCGAATCGCAAGTTGAAGTTCTGTAAAGTTTTTTATGGCCTGGCCATCAAATTCGATGATTTTGTCGCCAACTTTGATACCACCTTTTTCGGCAGCCCCGTCTTTGATCAGCGAATCGACAACTGCTTCGTCTGAATTTTCAGCACGACGAACGCCGAGGTATCCGCGATTGGTGGTGGTACGCGAACCACGTCGACTCGACCATGATTCACTTGCCAAAAATCGACTCCAGTACGTGGTAAACACGTCGACCGGAACATGAATATTTCGACTCAAGCTGCTGTTAACACGTGAGTGAATCCCGATAACCCGCCCGTTTAAATCAAACAACGGTCCGCCGGAATCGCCACCCATGATCGTACAGTCGGTCATCAAAACGGTTTGGCTTTTGCGAAGCACTCGTCCCAGACGAATCGGCGGTTGTTTTCCACGGTCGAACGAAACGGGAAATCCAACGGCAACACACCACTGGCCGTCCTTGAGCGATTTGGATTCTCCCATTTCAACATGCGGCCACTGGCCTTCATCTGTAATTTTCATCATCGCACCGTCGACTCCGGCATAACCGCCGAGCGTCACGGCTCGAGCCGTTTTTCCGTTGGGAAAAGTCACCCGGACGTTTCTGCCGGGAGTTCGGCTGACATGCTGCACGGTCAGGATCAAACCATCTTTCGAAATGACGACGCCGCTGCCTCCCGATACGGATACCGTAGCCGGCGCAACTTTTTTCAAAACTGATTGAACACGTTTCTCCAACAGCTGGATGTCTTTTAAAGACTTCGGTGGGTTGCTGACCAGATGATCCGGAAATTCTCCAAGATCTTTCGGAGCACCCGTACCAACATTCGGTGCTGGGTCTGTTTTTTTCTCTGAAGAAGTGTCTGGCTGAGCGACCAGAAGACCAGGAGTGGTGACAAGACAAAGGCAGGCAACAATGATTGCTCTCATGGACATTCTCGATAGATCACGGGTTACCAAATAATCGACGTTGAGGCCGACTATTCTATTTTATCATTCGCAAACTGCAAAAAAAGAATTCAAACAACTGATTCGTGTAAAAACGCACAACTGTGAGAATCCGAATCATTCCCCCGTCAGCACATGCAGGCACTCCGAGGGCTTTACAGCTCTCATTAAACCCCCGAAAACGAGATAAGTTTTCATAAGATCCGTCCAAGGGGTTCGAATTTCTTCTTAATCTGACAAGTTTGACCAAATATGACGAAAATTGCTTTGATCCAACAAGCTGTTAGTGGAGACTTGACAGCCAATCGCCAACGGGGATGGGAGGCAGCCAGAACAGCCGCAATGCAAGGAGCCAACATAATCTGTTTTGCCGAGCTGGCGTTTGACCCGTTTTATCCGCAATGTCGCGCCACGGACGAAAGCCTCAACCGCGCAGAATCGATACCTGGACCGACCACGGATATGTTCGTTGAATTGGCGCGAGAACATCGTGTGGTTGTTGTTTTGAATGTGTTCGAACGCGATGGCGATGAAACTTATGATAGCTCGCCAGTGATTGATGCCGATGGCGAAATCTTGGGAGTGACTCGCATGATTCACATCACCGACTATGAACATTACTACGAGCAGGGATATTATTCGCCGGGTGATCGCGGTGTTAATGTTTTCCAAACCCAGCAGGGAAAAATCGGTGTAGCGATCTGTTATGATCGGCATTTCCCAGAGTACATGCGGCGGTTGGGAACGGAGCAGGCGGATCTGGTCGTGGTGCCGCAAGCAGGTTCGGTGGGTGAATGGCCCGAGGGTTTGTTCGAAGCGGAAATGCAGGTAGCCGCTTTTCAAAACGGTTATTTTACGGCGTTGTGTAATCGCGTCGGACGCGAGGAGTCGTTGGTTTTCGCCGGCGAGTCGTTTGTTTGCAACCCGGCGGGTAAAGTCATCGCGCGTGCCGGTTTGGGAACCGATGAAATTTTGTATTGCGACCTCGATTTCGCAGAAGTAAACCGCTCGCACGCGCGACAGTTGTTTTTTCAACACCGACGCCCAGAGTTGTATTGTGAGTGGTTCTCACAATAGAATCTGAGAATATTGTCATGGAACGCCAGCTGCCTTGGAGATAAAAATGAGTCAGGCCACACCCCACGAAAGCAAAATGCCATCGCCACCGCAACGCGGATGGTTCCGTCGAAACCTGTTTTGGATCATTCCCGTTTGTGTCATTCTGTTTTTGGTGTTTGTCGTTATAGTGGCACCCATCGCCTGTTGCGCTGGTGGTGGGCTATTTGCATTTAACGCGATCAAAAAACCGGTGGTTGAGGCAACCGATGCATTGAATGATGATTCCCGAGTTACTGATAAACTCGGTTCGCCGATCAAATATGAATCGATTGGAATCAACAACTATCAAAACAATAATGGCAACGGCGGAGCGGACGTGAATTTCCCGGTCCGCGGACCGAATGGAACGGCTCAAGTCAAAGGGCGTATGAATCTCAACGGTGGGACGTGGTCGGTCGGCAATTTGACAGTGACGTTTCCTGATGGATCGACAATAAAGCTGCCAAAATAAAGACGCCTTGATCTCGGTAGCGTTGATTAAGTCGGAAAGCCGTGAATTTGAGCTGAGCGACAAGGCGCTAGTGCTACAAACGCTAATTGTTGTTCCATGGGAGCTGAAGTCTTCCTAGTTCAACAACTCCTTACCCAGTCGTGCGGAAATGCTTGCATTT
>JANQLU010000009.1 GCA_028280445.1 Pirellulaceae bacterium
AAACTGCTTCCAAACAAAAAGCAACCCAAAACCAGACCCAGACAACTGTAAGCATCCAAAATCCCGGACAATATTGGGCTGAGCCAGTGGCACCCAAAATGAAGTTCTCACTCCTAAAATCTCAATTTCAAAACAAATTTTTCCCAGTCCTTTTTGAACTGTTTCATATCATCGGTTTTCAAAACCGACTTCAGCGTTTTGTAACCGGTGGGATCTTTTTTCGAGTTTTTGACAAACAAGTGGTAATACTGCCGCAGTTTTCCTTTTTCTTGCAAGTAATAACACAGGTAACGCGCTTGAGCGTAGTTCGTTCCGGGGTCTTCGTTGTAAAACTCGCGCCGCGATGTGCTGCAAAGCTCTTTAAACTCAGGAACACGGTCGGCGCCGATGGCACCCTGAAGACCGCGTAATCGCCAATTGGTAGCGCCCATAATCTTGCCGCCTTTGGAATACGATTGTTCGTACAATGATGCAAGTCCTTCGTTGAACCAAGACGGGCAATTGGGGAAATTGGATTCGATAAAGGGGTGAACGATCTCGTGAACCAGCGTTCCGCCGCCAGTGCTGATGTTCATGACTAGCGCTTTGTTGAATGATGAGTAGTAGCCAAACGGAGTGCCCGGTTTAGTGCCCCAGATTTTTTTGACGTTCGAATAGTAGCTCGTTTTGTCTTTGAACAACCAAATATCGAGGATATGTTCCGGGTCTTTTTTGAAATAGTCTTTTTTCAATAGATCGACGGCCCATTTCACCGTACGGGTCGCGTGTGTTTTGACTTGCTGCCGCGACTGGTCTCCGACGACAACAAATGGAGCTTGTATCACAATTTTGAATGATTCATCGGGTAAACGTTTTTTGAGTTTGCGGATGTGCTGGGCGTAGTCGGCGCTTGTAAATTTTTCTTTCGAAGTAAATTTGGCGGCAACTTTGTCAATTTTTGTCGGCAAGCAAAACATGTATTTCGATTCATCCGCCGCGGTACAGATGATTGCGTTTTCAAACTGCCGTAAAGACATCACACGATTTTTTCCTGACCGGGCTCGCGGATCGTGAATCGTGACTTGCTGTTTGGCGGTATCGAGACCGATAACCAATACGAATTGTTCGATGACCCGATTTTCAAATTTTTGTCGCATCAAACAGACGACGGGATCACCATCATCGAGGCTTTTGGAAATTAAATCGGTGGCGCGCCAGGCCGGACGACGATTCGCTCGGTTGTCCACGGTCAGCCAAGGGTTGCCGACAATCATGCCGATTTTTTTTGCCACTGCGTCCAACTCGGATGTGTTGCATCCGCGGCCGAGTAGCGGATCAACACCCGACAAATTGAAAACATCCGTTTGCGAAAACGAATGTCGCTTGTGTTGCAGCGCCATCGCGAGACAGGCTTCGCCACCAAAATCGGGAAGTTTTGTAATATGCGGGACATCGTCGAGCAAATTTGTTTTGGGTTGGCCCGGTGCGTATTGGGCGTTGATGAGAAAAACTGCCGCGACCAAAAAACCTGACATTGTTTGCAACAAACGTCTGGATCGATTCAAACCCGCCATATAAATCTCCATGTTGAATTTGCGCCGTAATTTGGATGAGACAGGCTGCTAGATGTTCCCGAATTTCACACAGTTTATGGCAATTCGCAGAAATAAATCAACGACGAATTGCCGTCCGTGGGCGGTCCGAAAGTTGGCAGCAATCCAGTTCCGGTTCGTCAAACGATCCATGTGCCAGCAAAAATCCGCGAGGCGATGAGTTCAGGATTGTTTCGTTTCGCAAACAGTCGTTTAACGACGGATGGTTCCGTAATTGCCGCCAGATTTACTCCAAACTTGTTTTTTGTCACGAGTCACTTCGACAAACCGGCTGCCTTCGGTAATCAGTGTATTTCCATTTTCCAAACGAAAAGCATCACTGGGCCGACTGCATTTGTGACGCCAAACTTCTTTTTTCTCCCGATTCACTTCGACGACATACCCTGCCATGCTGGAAATCAAGACGTTGCCATTTTCCAGCGCCTGGATCCCCATGACCTGATTGAGTTTCGTGATGTCGCGATTGTTGAGTTCCCAAACGCGTTTTCCAGTCTTGTCGACTTCGACCACACCGTTGTATTCCGATACCAAAGTGTTGCCGTTTTCCAACCGCACCGCATCGGGAACCAGGCTTTTGGCGGTAAATTCCCAGACGATTTTTTTCTCGGGTGTCATCTCGATCACTTTTCGCTGGGAATAAGATGAAATCAATACATTACCATTTTCCAAAGGTCGCGCGTTCAACGGGGCACTGACAGAATACTCACGGACGATTTTTTTCCCGGGGCTGACTTCGATGACTCGATTGCGTTGATATTCGGCGATCAAGTAGTTGCCGTTTGCCATTTTTTCAGCACTCCAAGGTCCGCGACAGTCGTAGCTCCAGACCTCATTCATCCCTTCGTCATATTCGACGACTTTGTTTTTGTAGCCGAACGCCATCAGCGTATGGCCGTTCAAATAAGATTTGCCCATCCGCACCGATCGCAGTGGAAAACGGAGTGCAACGGTTTGTCCATTTTTGCCAAGCCACTCTTTCCACTGTTTGACTTGGGTCATTCGTTTGTCAGCTTTGTCTTCATAAGGTGAAAACTGAATTTTTTGATCGGTCAATTTTCGAATCGCCAAAAAACTTCTCGATCGCACGCGTGGACTATTTGATTTTTCCATAAATCCAAGCAACACTTCCAGACACCGGCGATCTCCGAGATCGGCCAATGCCAAAGTGGATTCGAGTCGGAACGTCTCATTGAGTTTGCCGTCGGTTGCCCATTGATGAAATTTTTCACCCAGTGATTTGTTTTCCATTAATCGCAATGCATAAATGGCAACCTCTTGAAAAGCGAGTACGTCGTGCCGTTTCATCTGGGCCGACAAAAACTCGACATCATTCGGCGTGGCCACTTCGCCCATCATCGATTTCGCGGCCCGGACCACGGTCACTTCGTCGCGAAACATACCCAAGGCTTTGAACAGATCTTCGGACAGTCCCGTGATTTTGAGCAACTCGACAATTCGAAAAACATTGTTGACCGTTTGCCGCCGCAACGGGATAGCGCTTTTCAAAATGATCTTTGCGCGAAAGGCCTGTTCACGGTCCTGGCTGTTGGATGCCTGTCGAAGCAGTTCGATGGGCACCTCTGGAAATTTCATCAATTTTTCTTGAGCAACGACACGTTTTGCATAAGAGGTCGAACTGAGTTGATCGATCAGTTTTTGAGCCTCGGACCAATCGCGCGTTTCGTCGGTCAATTCGCGTAAATATTTTTGGATGCCGTCAAACGATGTTTCGATATCGCGGTTTTTGAGAAACGCCTTGAGTTTATCGATTTCCTTCTGCCGCATTTTCTGACGGAAAGCTTCGAGCTCTTTGCGCCGTTTTTCTTTCTCTTTTTCTTTGTCGTCAGGTTTTTTAGAAGTGCCGCTGGGAGGTTTCGGTGATTCTTGTTGAGGTTTGCGACCACGTGTTCCCCCTCCGCGAGTTGTTCCCCCGCGCTGAACTCCTCCGCGAAGTTTCTGTTGCAAATTGCGTTGTTGACGCAATGCATGTTCGAACGCCTGCTTCTTTGCTTCCAGTTGCGCACGCCGCAATTTTTCTTCAGCGGCCCTTTGTTGTGGCGGAGGAATGTGCAAATAAAAATGTTCTGGGATCATTTCCACCTTGAATCTCGGTTTAGTCGTCGTAGCACGCTTTTTCTTCTGAGCTTGACCGTTAACAATCTGGCCAGATTCAAAACACAAAAGTGCAGCAAACACCGCAATGCACGCGGTCAAAGTCGTAGATTTCAGATTCATAGTTTTCCAAACGGAAAAAGATTTGAGTGTCAACATCCTGTAGTAATATTCTACCAAATTGCAGTTCGACAGCAAAAAGCGACTTTTTCAGGCAGTGAGTGAATAAGTGTCGCAGTTTTAATCAAAACCCGAAGCGTGAGCGAGGGACCGCATTTTTAAGTGGTTTTTGGTCCCTTGCTGACGCTTCGCACTTATGAGTATCCGGGTCCAACACTTTGTCACTAACGACCGTTTTTTGACGCAGAATTACGGCAATTAATTCCATCAACCGTCCGTTGAAAAATTCGCTCGCCCAATACGATGCTGCATTGATCCTGTGAGCGGCAAGGGGCTAGCCGCCGGTACGAAGCATTAACGTACCGGCGGCTAGCGCCTTGCCGCTCACAATGATGAATTTGTATCAGGGCAGCGTCGAGTCCGATATACAACCAGAACAACGTGTTGGTTTGTTGTCTGTTTTACCAAAAGCACACGGATGGCTGCTATCGCGATTTTTTTAAAGAGTAAACTTTGCCTTGAACCGCCAAATTCATACCCGCCCGTCGAATTTGATCGGCGGCCTTTCCGTTGGGATTCAACGCAGGATTGGTATGATTCAAGTGAATGAAATGGATCTTGTTCCGCTCGGTCGCATCGAGTGAACGAAACCGCAACAAACTTTCTTCGACAAACGGATGTGGAATTTGCGACATGTCGCGCCCCGGTATTTCACCGTTGGCAAAAAACGTGGCATCCAGAAAAGCGATATCGACCGATTCCAGGACTTTTTCGATTTTCGTTTCCCACCGCGACCATTTATCAATATCGGGCAAAAACAAAACAGATTTTCCAGTTGTCTCAACAACGAAACCGACGGTCTCCGTGTACTCGCCACGATGAGGAACCATGATTGGTGTGATGGAGATTTGTTGATTGAGCTTGATTTTTTGATTCGCTTTCATCGATTTGATTTTGATATTTTTCAGTTTGACCAACAAACTCCAGGGTCCATTTTTTTCGAGAAACGTTTTCATTCGCGGCATTGCAAACACGGGGACGTCTTTAGCACCCATAACTTCACGCCCCAAATGCATCAGGCCGGTGTAATGGCCGATATGCCCATGCGTTAAAAAAATCCCGTCGATACCAGGCGAGTCTTTGCGCGCAAGTTTTGAATTGAGCATCTGTAGTTGGTCTGGTAGTTGCCAAGTGCAATCGAGCAGCCAACGCTGTTTTGTTTTGGGATCGACGATTGCAACACTGGTTGGAAACCGTCGCACTTTGGGGTCCCCCCAGGCTTCTTTGCAACAATCTTTTAAACATCCCGCTTGCGGAAATCCAGCATCTTGCGCCGTTCCTAACACGACAACGAATGGAGAATCACCAGCGAGGCGAGATTTTTTTGAAATCTTCGAATCAGCATTTGCGGCCGTCAGGCCACTTTGTTTTTGACACCAAGCGGTATTCAGTGACAGCAGCAAAACAAACACCGCCGACGTGCACAAACGGATTACCTGAGGTTGGTTTTTATTCATTTTAAAAATGGGGTGAAATGTTTTTGCGTTAAAAACAACAAGTCGATAGAATTTCGTACCTTCAGTGATTGTCTATTTTAGTCTCTAAGTGTCGGTTCAACATGACTGTTGAGAACGTATAAAGCTTGTCGACCGGTTGTTGATAGATCCAGATAATCGCAGGCAGTTCAGAATTGAGATGAATGCAATTTTAAATCTCGGATTTTCTGGCTTTGTTTATTTGTTGTGGTAATGTTTGATTGCAAGGTCTGAGTAAAAAAAGCTCACGCAGAGCCGCGGAGACGCAGAGAAGAATGTGGTCGTATAAATCTTAATAAGAAAATTGATTTTTTATCGTCGCGGCTCAAACGGCTTGTTACACCGGCTCCAAAAAAAACCTCTGCGTCTCTGCGTGAGACTTTTCAAACCTGCGAACCTGTCGCCAAACTGCGTTGTCAGATATTAGGTGCAAATCGGTTGCGACATTGGCGTTTTCCGTGGCAACACGGATTTCGTTAGGAGTTTACCTAAACCCATAAATTGTCTAATATGATGTTTCACATAAGGGGCCGTAGCTCAGTTGGGAGAGCGCTTGAATGGCATTCAAGAGGTCGAGGGTTCGACTCCCTTCGGCTCCACTGAAAAACTTCAGAAATCTAGCCGAATTGCGATAAAAAGCATTACCTGATTTTCAGATGCGGCGTTGTTCAGCGGAAATCACAAACCGGAAATTTCCGGTATTAAGAACCGCAAAACAAGGAACTGCATGATAAGAATCCCCAAGTATCGCAAGAAACCGTTCGCTCTTATTCCGGCCGTAAACACTACGCTGTTGTCTCGATCAACGGCAAAGACAAGTCTCTCGAAGCGTTTTGAAATTTTGCAGCGCCAATGTGTTCATTTCTGGCTTTTTTTATGCCGGGTACGAAGAATATGAAAGATTTTTGGTTAAAAAATGGTTCTTTGTCGGTGAAATGAAGCCAGTTGATGGCGGTTCAGCAACGAGAAATCAAACGTAACCAAACTTCGTTGGCCAAATTGAAATGGTCTGGAACTCAGAAAACAGCGTCGTTGACGGCTGGACGTGTCATGAATAACAAAAAGCTGTGGATCGCTCTTTTGATCGTCGCTATTTCTGCTCTACCGATTGCCGTGGTCATCATGATCCAGAAGTATGACCTGTTGCGGCCAGGGAATGTCATCCACTTTCATACCGATTACCAGGAAGCACTTGCTGAAGCCAAGTTGACAAACAAGCCTTTGTTTGTCGAGTTTCGTTGCGATCCATGAGCGAACGGTCGAACATTTGACGCGCAGGTTGCGCGTACCAGGACAAATTCAGAGCTTGGTTCCATCCTTTCAAAATATGTGTGCGCACGAATAACAAGACTGGATGGCATTGATCTGGGGCTGTTTGAATTTGATGGCCACAACGCAATTTACTTTTTCCTACTGAACTCGGATGAGCAAATCTACATGCGGTACGGCGGTCGTGACGCACAATCTGAGTCAACTTACCTGGACATGCGTAGTCTGAAAGTGGCACTTGAGCAAGGGCTTGAGCTTCATGCAAAAAAGGAGCAGCTTGATTTTCCACCACGCCCGAAACCTTTTTACCCACAAGAGATTCCCGCCTTGCGAATACGAACGTCTGGCGGTAATCAAGGGTGCGTTGAATGTCACCTCGTCGACGACTATCGCACGCAGGCAAAAGAGGCAGATGGCACGTTAGACCGAATTCGAGATTTGTACCGTTCTCCCGATATTAAACGTATCGGTATTTATCTGGATGTCCCCAAAGGACTTGTTGTGAAAGAAGCGAAGGGGCCAGTTCTCGCTTCCGGGATGCGCGCGGGTGATACGATTACGCACCTTGAAAAACGACGCGTCTATACATTTGGAGATTTGCAGTACGCCTACGACAAGGTGCCGCGAGACCAGGCTCAACTGGATCTCACGGTTGACCGCGCTGGGAAGGAAACTAATTTTGCCGTCAAGTTGCCAGACCTCTGGTGGTTCAACTATCACAATCATCGTCGTTGGACGGTCGAGCCCAAGACTTATTTCAAGACGACACCACTAACGTTGGAGGAAAAGAAAAAGCTGGGGTTGGAACCAGATGGTTTTGCCAGTCGCGTAAGCTACATCGAGTTTTACACGGAATTTGCAAAACCAGAATGGAAGCTTGGAGATGTGATTTACGGTGTGGAAGGAGTTTACACGGATCCAGTCGCGAACTTCGCGGAGTTACACATCAAACTGCGGCACCGAGCGGGTGATACCGTCACCGTCGAGATGATCCGGGACGGTAAGAAATTCACGTCAGAATTGGTAACCGAGCGCGAAAACTATCGTAAGTAGTCTGGAAGAACGGTGGTTGGAACCTGCGGATGAGAATTCGTCATTTAAAGCCGCGCTTTGGTTTTAACCGCCATTTGATTTTGGATCTATGCTAAAAGGCTTCTCACTTCGATCCAATGCTTTGTTTCTAAAGTTTCTTTGACAGGATGGACAATTTTTTCCAATCATCATCCTGTCGATCATGTAATTCCTTCGATAAAAACCGGGTCCCTCCGGCGTCGTCCAGCAATTTTGCTAACCAGCCCGCAACCTCGCGCGAACCGGCTCACAAACCACTTGATCCAAATCACCAAATTCTGCGCGAAGTTCGCTTGCGCTGGGCAGGATCAACTTCAAATCAACACGAAACGCTTCTGCGTTTGAGCCTTGCATGATGGCAAAGGCAATTCCATCCGCAGTGATCGGATCCATGGCACCGGGGTACCAAAGGCAATCGACTCCGTTGTCGACAATGACGACTGACGCTTCAACCTCCACGGGCGAAAGACACATGTCGCTCCCGACCGGATCAAGATTGGGAAGAAAGCGAATCATGACACAAACTCCTTGATGGCATCCTTTGGAGGAAAGTCCATCTGACACAAAAGCCGCCCGACACGTTTCGTAAACCGGCAATCACTCCGGCCCGAAGGGACATTGCTCCCCGACCTTTGTCGGATCAAGACTTTGCACACCATCGACGCATCGAACGGCTTTCGCATTCCTCAACTCATTTAGAATGTGATTGATAGGCCTTGTCGTCAACTCACAAGACAGCGAGCAACCAAGCCACAAAGATTACGAGCCTTTGCAGCAGCCTGACTAGATGCAGAAATTATTGAACAAGTGTTCACTTAACGCAAGTGTGCGAAAAGCACTGCGTTTCACATTGTGAACGCGTGCATACTTGCAATCGAATCACTCCAAAAGTGAAGGTATGAATGAACCGAGTCTGCAAGCCATCCATCAAGGTTGTTATTGGAAACATGCATGTCCTTTTCGCTCCTCAGAAAATGGATAGAACAAGGCTAGAAAAAAGTTTATTCAAGTTGACTAACTGGCGATGCGGAAATGTTAATATTCAAAAAACGTTTGAATTGATATACTATTGCCACTATGGAATTGTTGAATATCTACGCTGAACTCCGCAACATGGACTATCCGGCCGTCATGATCCCGGAGAGCTTTGGTTGCAGCCCATCGGATTTAGAAATATTTGGAAAACATTACCAAACCCCACTACCTGGCAGTTTGATCGAATTCCTCTCAACAACTTTGCCAATTGATTTCGTCGATATCGGCGTTTACAAGACAAAAAACGCGGCAGGGCTGCTAGACGAGCAATTGAACGTTCTCCCTTACACACAAAACATCAAAAACGACTTGTTCACAATCGGTTGGTGGACTGGTGAAACAGATGGTGACAGCTGGTGTTTCGATTTGAAGACGGAACTGATCCATTCGATTAGAATTGACGACTACGAAGAAGGGAAATCGCGTTCTGCAGTTTTGGATGACGCCGATTTCAGCTTTGATTCGTTTTCGGAATGGTCTAATTTCTTGACTATGGAACTGATCAATCGAAATTGGCTGCCCAGATAACAAACGGATGAACCCGGATGCGCTACTTGGCATAAGGTTGTCATCGATCATCAGAATGTCGAAATCGCCTACTACCGGATTTGCTTCGTTCGACTACCGGATTGGGTCACTACTACCACCCAAATTAAGCACCAACTTGCATTCCCAGTACGATCAAATACTATAAATACCGGTGTTTATAGGCTTTGCTGAAAATCTAATTTCTCATGGCATTCAAGAGGTCGAAGGTTCGCCTCCACTGAGTAAAACAACAAAAAAAAACGCCAAGAAAATCAAAAATTTCACGACCGTCTAACGTTCAGACATGCGGTAAAGCCAAGAAGCAAATTGGGCAGTACTGCCAAATTTGCTCCAAAGAAAAGTTGCCGCTCGATGATGAAACGTCGCTCTCAGGGCAAAGCTGCCCCAGTCTATTCACACCACGAAGCAACTGGACGAGCTCGGGTTCGGATCTACGGGAAGACATAATACCTGGGCAAAAATCGGTCATTAGAAAGCCGCGAAAAGTACGGGCGTCTTCGAATGCGAAAAAAATGCACTCTCGATGCGCAATCTTTACAACCTGGATGCCATGTTCTCGCTACAACTTGCGGAAGATATAGCTAATACAAAAAAAATGCGTCCAGTTGACGCAAGGAAAATGTGATTTCATCGATCACAAATATCTGACGCTATCGTCGTAGTCTAATTTTGCTTGCGCGCAAACTTCAACCGGGAAGAAAATTGGAACAACTTGACGAGAATTATTTTCTCTTCAACCAATTTCCCAGAATGCACAATTGAACAGAGTAACGTAGTCATCCTCAACACACGAACATAAAAAGACGATGAACAAAACGAAAACAATGTGCACCTTTTACATCGACCGACTGTTGTTTGGTGTTGATGTAGCGGAAGTACAGGAAGTGCTGCGAGCTCAAGACATGACGGAAGTTCCGCTGGCGCCAGACGTCGTGAGTGGGCTCATGAATCTTCGCGGGCAAATTGTCATAGCGTTGGACATGAGAACCTTGCTCGACTTGCCACCACGCAAAGACAATCAACGCCCAATGAGTGTCTTGATTCGAATGGACGACGCAACGATCAGCATTTTGGTTGATGAAATTGGCGACGTTATTGATGTTTGCGTGGATCAATTTGAGCCGGTTCTGGAATCTGTGCCACGAAACATTTTGAAGATGATTCACGGCGTTTACAAACTTGACAACGACTTGTTACTTCACTTGGATACAGTAAATCTTCACTCCAAACAACCCTGCCAAGCTGTGAGCCAGCTAGATGAACCACATTAATCTTTAAGACGAAACAAGAACGTTAACCGTAACTTAGTTTGGGAACGTTCATTTTCGAAGCATAGATCAAACCTTAGACAACCCACCTACAACAACCTTCCTAGATAAAGGACACCGAGATGAGTACTTCAATAGACACCACACCTGTAAATGGCGATGTACCCGTAATTGCGCAAGCACCCGGAAAACGCCAGTCAAATGAACAATCGGCAGATGATCATGGTCAAATCAAGGCGATGATGGAGAATATGGCTGCCAGCGTCACGTTCGCAGACGCCAACAACATCATTACCTACGTTAATCCAGCTGCAAGAAAGCTGTTGTCTGTTGTCGAAGAACATTTGCCAGTCAAGGTGGATGAAATCGTTGGTAATTCAATCGATATTTTTCACAAGCGACCGGCGCATCAACAAGCGTTAATCGCCGATAAAAAGAACTTTCCATTCGAAGGCACTATCAGGATTGCTGACCAGTCATTCACATTGAAGGCCAGTCGGATAACGGATGACTCGGGTGAATTTTCGGGAACGCTGGTGAGTTGGGAAAACGTTACCGAAAAATTGGCTGCCGAGAAAGCGATCAAAGAAAACGCAGAGCGCGAACGACAACAATCGCAGGAATTGCGAGAGAAAGTTGACTTGTTATTAGCCGTCGTTGAAGCTGCATCCAATGGTGATCTAACTCAAGAAATCCCAGTCATCGGCGATGATGCGTTGGGCCAGATGGGAGCCGGACTCGAAAAACTCTTGAGTGACTTGAGAGCCAGCATTCAAGCGATCTCAGAAAACGCACAAACGCTATCCGCAGCGTCTCTCGAGCTTTCAGCAGTCAGCACGCAAATGCGTTCAAATGCTGACAGCACGACAACGCAAGCCAAGACAGCCGAAAAAAACTCAGAAAATGTTAGCCAAAATGTTCAGGTAGTTGCTTCCAGTGTTAGTCAGATGGATGCGTCGATTAGGGAAATCGCCAAAAGCGCAACTGACGCTGCAAAGATCGTGGGTAACGCTGTGCATGCTGCAGAGTCCGCCAACTCAACAGTTTCCCAATTGGGGACCAGCAGTGCTGAAATCGGAAAAGTCGTAAAGGTTATCAACTCGATTGCTGAGCAAACCAACCTTTTAGCACTCAACGCAACTATTGAAGCTGCTCGCGCGGGTGAAGCCGGTAAAGGGTTTGCAGTTGTGGCTAATGAAGTTAAAGAATTGGCCAAAGAAACCGCTAAAGCGACTGAAGATATCGGACAAAGGATCGAGGCGATTCAGACAGATACGGGAAGTGCTGTCGGAGCCATTGGCGAAATCACAGAGCTGGTCAATGAGATTAACGAAGTTTCTGCGACCATTGCAAGTGCTGTCGAAGAGCAGTCGGCAACGACAGGTGAAATCTCACGTAGCATTGTAGAAGCCAATGACGGTACGAAACAGATAACAACCAATATTGAGTCCGTAACTCAGGCTGCTGAGAGCACGATGCAAGGGGCCACGAATTCCCAGCAGGCTTCCGAAGAGTTATCTAAGATGGCTTCCTCGCTTCAGGATTTGGTAGGCAAGTTCAAGATCTAGCCCAAGCTTGAAGATCGACGTGCGAGCGTGCACCTCCTGGTGCGCGCTCTAATGTTGCCCATGAACAGTTTTGGTGAATGCACTGATTTTTTTGGGGTCTCGCGCGAAGCGACGAATCCTAAAAAAATTCTGCTTGGGATCAGCGTTTAGAATCCAAAATCCAATTTAACCTTCGAAGCCACTACGCCATTTTGAAATGTGATTCCGCACGATCCAAGGTAGTGTTGATGAAATGTGAGCGGCAAGGCGCTAGCCGCCGGTGAACCCTCAAATACCGGCGGCTAGCCCCTTGCCGCTCACATCAAATTCACAGCTTTCCGATTTAATCAACGCTGCCTAGCTCTTCCGAGCCCCAATGAAATGTTTCCTGGTGCAGACCAGCTACTTTGATTTCCATACTCATTTTCTTGCTAGGCGGGCCAAGGATGCTTTCCACTTCGGCGTAAGTCATTCCGAGTTTTACTCTGTCAATAACAGTGCGTTGAACGGAAGAGGATCGGACCCAAAGTGGTTTCATTGAATTAACAGCGGTTCAGAAAATTCGGTTGTAATGCGGCAAAAATTATGAGTTGCAATACGACATCGAGTCATTCATTTCGATTTTTTGGCTCGAGCTAAATCTTCGGTGAATCTTTTGTGGTGCAAGTACAAAATATCAACATGATGTACCATCTTGCCGTCGTAAGACCCGAGTAGTTTTTGCAGTTCGGCTGCTTTGGAATCGCCCAACATTTCTTGGAAATACCAATTTTCGATTTTGCGCAATTCTTTTCTGCGTTTGTTCGACGAATCTTGTCCACGAAATGTTTTTAGTGAATCGATCGTGGATTGTCGGCTTGCCCCGAATCGCGATTGCATTTCCTGAGACTTAACAAATCCTTGGTACCCCAGAAGCTGAAAATAAAAACGATTTGTCAAATGTTCGACTTTCCGAGCCCGTTTAAAACCGACGTGCTTTTGCATTTCCTTGACCAACGAAGCTTCTAGTGCAGCAAACATGTTTTTGGGCTTTCCAAAACCGCCTCCACCAAAATCTTCTGCTGCGCGATTCGGGGCTACGCCCGCCTTGATTTTCTTTTCAGCATTCAAAAGAAATGCGTGAATTTTGTCATCTTGCTCATCTGTCAGGTCCAATTCACGCAACAACACTTCGTCGGACATCAAGTATCTCAAGTAACAGTGAATCAAAGAATCATCTCGCTGTACCGATATGTCACGCACGACCGACAAACCACGCGGCAAACTTCGATAGCGGCGGTGAGTGACGGGGTACATCGAGTTGAGCGCTGGATGAAATTTGGGACGAACAAAATCGCGTGTTGGCTCAAGTTCAACTCCGTCAAATTTTTTGATCAAAGTCAGAATTGGAATCGATTTCTTGGGCCACTTGCCAAACAGCTGTTCGAATTTTTTACCCGAATCTGTTAGCTGCAAAAATTCGTGAAGTTGTTCGTCATGTGTTTCTCGAAGCTTTTTGAGAAATTTGGATTCAATGGATTGAGATTTACTTCGAATTCGTTTCATGATGTCCGGAGAATTCAATCCTTTTTTGCTCAGCGAGCCTTTGCTGATTTCATAGACCAAACCAAATCTATAGATTCTGCTACGCAACACAGCGGCATGGAGGATTGCCAATTGTTCCTTGTTCAATTCTTTTTGCAGCAATCGATTGGCAGCAACAATTTTGGATTCGTAAATTTTTGCAAACGCTGGAAATTCGATTTCCTCGGGACGAAGTTTTTGAAGATCGCCTCGAACGGTGCTGTAAAAGTCTTCATAGTTTTCTTTGACGGCAGCCGTTTGTTCGGCACTCAATGCAATTTCACCCTCGAACACCGAGTCGGCGTCCAAAATAAACGAACTGAGCAAAATTCGACCACGATAGAGATGCCTGGAGGCCACCAATTCGGGGTTTCCGCGCCGATCGAGTTTGAGGCTAAAACGGTCAGGCAGCTGTGCCGAGTTTACGGATGCAAAGAAAATGAGTGCCGCAAACGTGGCAACACTTGCAAGCATTGTTCGTCTAGAATTTTTCATTGCAACCAAAAAGGTGATTTGAATAGGAATTCAGCCTGTTGTACTTATTGTACCGAACTCCTGGATATTGCTTTTTCACGTGGTTCCGAACTGCTGTTTTGCCAGGCATTGATTGTGTCGCACAGGTTTTCGGTGAGACCGTGATTCACAATTGGACGTTAATCGATTCTGCACAGCGTTTTCATTGCGTGAACCCAAAGGGCTATGCAATTTAGCACTGAGCGATAACGCGCGCGTCCGTTATGCATTGAAAATTGCATGCCGGCCTCACGCCAAATGTTGGCGGTTAGAGTGCCCGTTTTTTAGCATATTTGGCGAAAGATTCCGTTCCGCGAACGCGTCATCATCATCGGCGGCTGGCTGTTTCAATCCACAATCGTATTGGCATCGCAATTGCTAATGTTCTCGTTGAAAACTCAAGAAGTATTTCTGGGCAGTAGGGCCGGTTCATACCGGCCGGTTCGAAAGATTGGCCGGTAGGAACTGGCCCTACAAACCAGCTTACCCTGAATCTCGATTTGAGAACTAACCGTTCCACACATTTAAATATCCCAAAAGGCACTACAAATGACAGCGTCTGCTACACACGAAATTCACTGCAGCTATTTTTCTCAAGAGGATCTTCTAGGCGCAGGTTGTCTGGACATCGAAATGGCAATTGAAGCCGCGGAAAATGGGATGAAGGCTTTCAACGATGGCGATGTTATTTTCCCCGAAAAAATTGTGCAGATCTTTAACGATGAAACTCAAGAGCGAATCAACTGTCTTCCAGCCACCTTCAAGACAGAAAAGATATGCGGAATGAAATGGGTTTCTGTGTTTCCCCCAAACCCAATCATTCACGGAGTCCAGAATCTGTCCGCCGTCATCATTTTGTCGGAGATCGAGCAGGGATTCCCGATCGCTTTTATGGAAGGCACACTTTGTTCAAACATTCGTGTTGGAACGATGGGGGCAATCGCCGCAAAATACTTGGCACGCCCGAACTCCGAAAGCATCGGTTTTATCGGTGCCGGCGAGCAAGCCAAAATGCACTTGATCGCAATGAAAACTGTCTTGCCCGGTCTGTCGCAATGCCGCGTCGCCGCCAAAACACCCGAGGAAGAAAATCAGTTTTTCAAGGAAATGCAGCCGATCTTGCCCGATGTTGAAATCGTGGGCTGTGCAGGAGATTTGGAAAAATCCATTACCGGAGCAGATGTCGTTGTTACGGCAACCAGCGCCCAGGCGCCACTGCTCAAAGCGAATTGGATGAAAGAAGGGTGTTTCTATTCGCATGTCGGTGGCTGGGAAGACGAATACGAAGTCGCCAAGTCTTGTGACAAAATCGTTTGTGATGATTGGGAGACAGTTAAACACCGAACTCAAACGCTCAGTCGAATGTATAAAGATGGAGAATTAACTGACGACGCAATCTACGCAGACCTGATTGATCTCGTATCAGGACAAAAGTCGGGACGAGAAAATGATCAAGAAAAGGTCTATTTTAACGCAGTTGGTCTGGCCTACGTCGACGTTGCGATCGCTTATGCGATGTACAAACGCGCCAAGGAAGCAGGTTTGGGCCAAGACCTCAAAATCCAAAATGAAATGATTTTCGAGCATGCACATCTCAAAAACTGGGTTCGCCTGCCGACGTCCGTTTAGTTGAAAACGACGCTGAATTCGTATCAACTAATGCGTGTCGCAATCGCTTGTTGCAAGCAATTCAATCAATTCAAAGATTGAAAACGACGATGCGCCACAACAAAATGGATACTGCTCAAAACTAACAAATGAGTGGAAGGCACATGACTAAATCCAGCAAATCGAAAAGTAAGCAGAATTCCCAACCCAAAAAAGACAAGGTCAATCCTCGCCCAGCTGCACGTGGCGACATACCACCATCAAAAACGGAACGAGGAATCGAACGATTTGTGGTCAACGAGGCGATCACTGCGGCTCAAGAAGCGAAAGTTGCCGCAATCAAGGACATTATTGGTAAAACGCCCCCTTACGACGTTGAAACTTTGGCTCGGGTTTTAGCTGGAATCATGAGTGGCACGTCGACCGATGATGCTGCCGTTTTGCGCAATGCTATTTTGCGACAGCCTCATTCGTTGGAAAACAGCAAGCCCACGCCGGACGACCTGTTGGCTTCCAACTGGCAGGATGGCGTTTATCCCTATAAAAATTTGATGACGAGGAAAAATTATGAAAAAGAAAAATACAAACTTCAGGTAGAGCTGCTGAAGCTTCAATCCTGGGTCAAGAAAACGGGACAAAAACTGGTCATTTTGTTCGAAGGGCGTGATGCCGCCGGCAAAGGGGGATCGATTAAACGTTTCATGGAACACCTCAACCCTCGGGGTGCACGGGTTGTTGCACTGGAAAAACCAAGTGATGCGGAAAAAGGCCAATGGTACTTCCAGCGATATATCCAGCATTTGCCAACGGCCGGCGAGATCGTGCTGTTTGATCGTTCGTGGTACAACCGTGCAGGTGTCGAAAGGGTGATGGGATTCTGCTCTGATGAAGAATATTACGAATTTATGCAACAGGCACCCGAATTCGAACGGAGTCTGATTCGAAGTGGAATTCACTTAATAAAGTTTTGGTTTTCGGTCAGTCAAAAAGAACAACAAAGACGATTTGACAATCGCAAAGTCCATCCTCTGAAACAATGGAAGCTTTCTCCAATCGACCTTGCATCGCTCGACAAATGGGACGAGTACACAAAAGCAAAAGAGGCGATGTTCCATTACACAGACTTCCCGGAATCTCCGTGGATCGTTGTCAAATCGGATTGCAAGAAACGAGCCCGATTGAATTCAATGCGATTCATTCTGCATCGCATGCCCTATCAAGGTAAGAATCTCAAGAAAATTGGAACGGTTGATCCACTACTCGTCGGACGCGCCAACGCGGTGTATGAGGTAGGATTGGAGTAGTAGATTTTCACCTGATTTTAACGATCTAAAGACCGACCAAATTCTCGCAATTCAAGTTGATTATTACGATCAACCGTCTCGCGAATCCGTCCTGCGAGAAGCGTATCACAGTTTTGATTCATTTCGAAATAGGTCGACTTTCTCGAATTTGAGTTGCGCAATTTAAAATGGTTGCCCTGATCAAAACTATGTTCGAATCTGCGACAGAGTGGCGCGGATTTGCCAGCGAAAAATGCGAAAAAACTAAGCGCCCGATTGCAATTGCATGCGGATTTGCGACATCGGTAACGTATTTGCGTCAACTCGAGAACAAATCAATGAAACGAGGACTCTAACCTAAAAGAAGGCCAGCAGTTTTTTGGATTGTCTTGACTGGAACAGGTTCTAGAGAAAATCTTTTCTGACGGAGTAAGCAAATGAACAGTCGTATCTCATTTCGATTTCTTCCAATTTTCTTGGTCGGAATGTTTTTATCGGGTTGTGGATACAATGGGCCGTTTCTCAACACGTATCATGCTAAATTTTCGACCAAAAGCAGCCCGGTTGGCGGCGCGACGCAACTTGAGCTATTCGCAATGTCAGATTTGTCGTTTTCCGCTCACTGGACAGATGCCAATGGGAAACTGATTCTCAAAGAGCATGGTCGCTTTAAACAAAAGACCAGTGACACCGCATTAGCAGAGTCGCAGGGGGATGCCAACAATGCCCGTTTCAAATGGAAATGGGAAGTGTCCGATTCCAAAAAGGGTGTTTTTACGATGACGCGTAATGGCGTTTCATTCACAGCCTACCAAGGCAATCTGCCGGGATCATCAATAAGTCAAACTAAAAAATCGGTGGTTCCGAAAACTACACGGCAAAAACAATCGAAGGTACAGTTTGAAAAAATTGTTCTCGACATTGTTAAAAACCGAAAAAAACTTACCCCAGTTTCCGAACAGCTTCGATCCGCGCCAACCGATTGTATCGCCGTACCGGCAGGTGGTCGTGTTGTCAAAACCATGACAAGCAAAAGCGACGATGTTGAAACACACGGTAAAAAACTTTATCACCTATACGTCAAAAACCTGGCGGACTATCAAAAGGTCAATGATTCCCAACGGAAAACGTCTGGTAAACGTCCTGTCCATGTTTCACCCGTGGGTCAAACGTTGATCAAAGACTCGTTTCACGCCAACTCCGCGGAAAACAAAGGCGAAGTGCCGATGAAGCGATATGCCTATTTTGTCATGACCAAACTCGATCCCAAAACACCTGGGACCGATCAAGGTTGGATCTACGCCACAGTCGACCCCGCTGCCGAAAAAGTGATGGCTGTTGATAAATTGGAATCGTGTATGAGTTGCCATCAGACTGCCATCCACGATCGACTGTTTGGGTTTCAGGATGTTCAAAACCAAAACAGCAAAAAATGATTAAAAAATTTTTCTAATCGCACAGCGTAGCGGCGTTATAAACGTGCCGAAGAATTGGCAACGCTGAAGACATTGCCAAAACCACAGCACCACATGTAGATTCATTCAATTTCTGTTTGCGGCGAATATGGCGGTTATTCTATGCAACCGGCGCTGCTTTGTAGAATTCTTGGCGGTATATTCAACGATTGGAACAAGGCAGGATTATAAATTCCAATCGGCACAGGTTATCATCAAGTAATGTCATTTCCTGTGACACAAATCAACGCCGCGTGCCGATACCGAACCCCGTCTTGATAGGGATGTTTCATGATGGCGAAACAAATTTTTGTTCTGGCAATTCTGTTACTCGTCGCCGGGTGCGGAGATTCAGCCTCCAAATCGCAGTCAAACAACGGCGACAATTCTGCATCCAACGCCAGTAATGAACTCCTTCCGACACTCGACTGGGTTACGATTGACACAAACGGCTGGGAATTAACAATCGACAATCGCAAAATGAAGGCTTGGACGGACAAGGACGGCGACATGCTTTCGATTGCCTTGTTTTCTCCGCCAGAGGTCGACGGCAACGGACTGCCTGAGGGATTTCCAGATTTGGCAAAGGGCGTTGAAGAACTCAGAAATTACAGAAGAAAAACTTCCAAAGATACATCCAAAGAACAAAAGTCCGGATTGGTGCAAGCCGATATCATTACCCTCGGCAAAAATGTATTGGCCAGTGTTTCGATCACGAAACAACGCATGGAGCCGAGGGGATTCGAATTCACCGGAGTCTGTTTCATTCCGCGACGAGATTTTAGCTACCTGATTTTCGTTTGCAGCAAAGAGACGGGGACTACAGGAATCCGCGAAGCGTTGGTGTCCAAAGAACTTTTGGAGTCGGGGCAATTGAAATTTGAGCCGCCAACAGACGGCAAGCCCGGACGCCTGGCTGGATTTTACAAAGATCCTTACGATGCAAAATTCAATGACGGCGCCTTGTACAATTTGTCAGATCAGAAAAAGTACGACAAACAGTTTCCACAATCTCCGCTTACCCGCGCACGTACCAAATTGAATAAAGTGATTGGCTCGATTGTATTGTCACCCAACATTGGCAGTTCGCAGCCATATACCGGGCCGTCGGCTTCGGCAGATTCAAATTGAAAGTGCGCATGAAATCGAATCGCGAAGTAACAAATTCACGAGAACTACTGGTGGATAAAACATTACTTGACAAGTGGTATATTGGTATGCCGAGGCTGATCCTGTGAGCGGCAAGGCGCTAGCCGCCGGTACGAAGCGCTAACGAACCGGCGGCTAGCGCCTTGCCGCTCACAATGCCAATCAGTGTTCTCAAATGATGACCCCAGATATATTCCGCAAAGATCTTGCCCGTTTGCTCACTGATCCACCGTCTCCTCTGGCGCCATTTGAGCCGTCACTTGATGCCTACCAATCTCGGTTTCACGAAACGGACGATTCGGAGAAATTGCTGCGAGCGATTTTTGCAGCTGGGATGCTTGCCTATGGCGATCTTTCTGCGGTCGAAGCGATTCTGGAGTACGACCCAGAAATTGCTCCCGGTACTGCGACAGGTATCATGATTGCAGCACCATCGTTGGCGCTTACAATCATGTTGCCATTGCCCGAATCACTAAAAACGACTCATCGAACCGTCATTGATCGTGAATTATTTATCGGATGGTTCGAAGCCAACAGGCATGCCTTGGTTTTGAGCGAGACAACGGGCAGGTTTGAAATTCTGACTTCACCAAACGGAACATAGCGATATGATATGAGCGGCAAGGCGCTAGCCGCCGGTACGAAGCACTGACGAACCGGCGGCTAGCGCCTTGCCGCTCACCGGCGGCTGTGCTTCACCGTCCTGGCGCATAAACATTTGATGTTCGCAAATTAGAAATGGATTGATATTTGTCGGCATTCGGAAATTCACAGACGGTCTCTGGCTAGAAATGACAGCTCAAGCTCCCGACAAATTGATTAACAAACATCCAAAGGTTTCTACAAGACGATGGTGGATGCCGCTACGGTTATTTGGCGTTCTGCGGGATCCCGTCTATCACCAAACTGGTATCCCGTACGATTTCGACCATCAACCGGACGTGGAAAATCGAACCAAAATCATCTCGACTGGGCTACATCGAGGATACGTCGCCACGTTTTGTCTTCGACGCAATGGGCAACTCATTTTGCAATCATACTCTTATCCAATTGATTTTCGCGAATATGACATCGAGATCGTCAACGAGACATTGAACGGAGAATTCTGGATCGTTCTACAACGCCATTTTCACGATAAATGGTGTCGACTGATTCCCTTCCAAGCGGGTCACGTGGTGACGGACCGTTCGAAGTGGGAAGATCGTTCTTGGGATTGGAGCAATATGACTGCTGAGCGACTTGAAAGTGAAGTGCGGGCAGCTTATAAACCAACGGCAAAAAATTAAAATCGGTGAACTGGAAGCAGCTGCATTTTTGGCGGCTGCTTTGTTTTTGGCTTTGTCGACTCGGGCTTAACTTCTGTTTTGAATTGTTCAATCGCCTTTCGCATGGACTTGGCAATATCGGGATGCTGAGCTTTTACATCGGTGGATTCTGTCGGATCTTTCTGAAGGTTGTAGAGTTGAACTTTGTCTTTCTTGACGATCATTTTCCAATCGCCGCGCCGCATTGCCGTTCCGAGTTTGGGTTCGTAACCGAAAAAGATGTCGCGGTCCGGAAAATCTTTTTGCTCTAGTAGATGGTCCTTGAAACTTTTCCCATCAAGATTATCCGGGTTATGCTTCGAAAGGCCGGCGATATCGGTCAAGGTTGGAAATAGATCGAATCCGACGATTAATTTGTCCGACTTGATACCCGCCTTGATCTTGCCTGGCCACCACGCGATGGCAGGTACTCGGTGGCCCCCTTCGTAGTGGCTGAATTTGCCGCCGCGGAACTTGCGAAATTTTCTTGGGCTCATGCCCACGGCCCCGTTGTCCGAGAAAAACACGACCAAGGTGTTCTTTGCCAGATCAAGTTCGTTGAGCGTGTCGAGGATCTTGCCGACACCTTTATCGAGGTCCTGCAGCATCCATTTGTACTTGGCGCGGTTTTTGTCGTTGAGCCGATTGGGGTTCTCGCCTTTGATGCGTTTGTCGGGCGTGTCCTCGACGGTTTGGTAGGGATTGTGGACTGCTGCGTGCGAGACGTACAGAAAAAACGGTTTGTTCTTGTTGCGTTTGATAAAATCGACGCTGCGATCCGTGATGACATGTGTCGAGTAACCACGGACGTTTTTTCTTTCAAGGCCGACGCGCCATGAACCGTGTCTGTGGTAATCCGTTGCACCGTTGAGGAAACCGACGAATTCATCGAAGCCGTGATGGATCGGATTGTATTTGTCCTGATAACCACAATGCCATTTACCAAACAAGCCGGTCGTATAACCGTTGTCTTTAAACACTCGCGGCAGGGTTGGGACTGACGGGTTGATACCGCTATCTGGTTCGCGGCTGCCGACGATCACGTCAACGATTCCGACACGCTGCTGGTATCGGCCTGTCAGAAAAGCGGCGCGGGTCGGGCTGCAGACCGAAGAGTTGGTGTGAAAGTCGGTAAACATCGTTCCTTGTTTGGCCATTTGCTCAATCCGCGGCGTCTTGACCCAGCCGTCGTACAAAGTCATGTCGCAGCAGCCCAAGTCATCAGCCAGGATCACCACAATATTGGGCGGTCGATCGACTTTGGGGCGCTGGGCCAATACCGAATTTGGCATCGTCACACACGAAAAACAAACCAAACAGCAAACTACAAATGTGCGCAACATCGAATGGAATTGTTCACGGAATGTCGGGGAGTTTATATTTTTTGTCATCAAGTTTCCTTTGCACCGCACGTTAGATTCGGCCTTATTTTACTACGGCGCAACATGGCCGATTGCATTTTTCTTGCAAAGTTACGAACCGCTATGCAAAGAACGGTGTTGTGTCTCCAAATATTGTAAGAAAACCGTAAAATCTCTTTCGAGCATCATATTGCAATTTCTTTTGAGCCAACCCATTCAAAAAAAATGGTTTTTAAATGATTCGTTCATTTTTCGCAGGTACTTTATTGACCATCGTGACAATATTTTTGCATGCCGGTGGTACAGCCTATTTGATTCGTTTTCTGAAATACCAAGCTCAAAAACACAAATCGCGAATTGGTGAGTTTCGAGTTCTGTCTACGACTGCTGTTGCGCTGCTCTTCATTCATACTTTGGAAGTCATGATCTGGGCAGCCGCCTATTTCATTCTCGTTGGAAACGACAAATTTGGTGATTTCGAGACCGCCGTATATTTCTCGACGGTCACGTTTACGTCACTCGGTTATGGCGACATCGTCATCGAAGGGCCTTGGCGTATGTTGAGCGCTTTCCAGGTCATGACAGGAATTTTGATCTTTGGCTGGAGCACCGCTTTGTTTTTTACGGTGGTGCAGAGAATTTGGCAGAAGTCGAAAAATGAATAGTCGAGGCAAGCCGAGTTGAATTTCGCAAACGGATCAAACAAATTCCGAGTTATCTTCCATTCGGTCTGCTTTGGATTTCCCATCCACCGCCAAGTGAGCGATAAGTGTTAATGAGTGCAAGTGCGATACTTGCCCGATTGGCGACCAATTGATCTTGCGCTTGGACGAGATTTGACTGAACAACAAAAACTCTTCCAAAATCGACATCACCGGCGATGAATTGTTCGACGGCAATTCTTGCAGACTCCTTTGCCGCTTTTTCGTTTTTGGCATTGAGTTCATATTCTTCATGCAGTTTGATGAACTCAAACATGGACGTTTCAACCTCTTGTTGCGCTTGCAGAACGCGATTTTGAAAATCCCACTGCACTTGTTGAAAAAACGCTTCGTTGGCTTTGATTTGATTTCGGATTCGGCCAAAATTGAGCACGTTCCAACTGAATGATGGTGTCACGCCTGCAATGTAGCTTTGCGAAGCAAACAAATTTCGAAACGTCGGTGCCTGATATCCGAGATTGCCCGAAATCGAAAACGTCGGATAAAGTTCCGCTTCTGCAATACCAATCGCTTCAAAACTTGCATGCAACGCTCGCTCCGCGGCGCGAATATCGGGACGACGAGTGACCAGTTCCGCAGGAATGCCAACCACGACTTCTGTCGGTATCCGGGGGAGTTTGCCGTAGCCGCCGTCTAGTTCGGTGATGTCACTGGGTGGAATTCCCAACAGCACGGTCAACGCGTTTAATGATTGACGCCGAATAAATTCCAGGCGTGGAATGATCGCTTGAGTTGCCAACAGGTTCGTTTCCGCTTGAACGACATCCAACGGAGAAGCAACACCTTCGTCTTTTTGAGTTTTGGCGATTCTCAAGCTGCCTTCGAAACTTTTGACGTTCTTTTTTGCAAGTTCAATTCGTTCTTCGGCTGAACGAATTTGTATGTAGAGCGAGGCCACATCACCGATTAATGTCACGACCAGGAAATCGTAGTCTTTGACCGTCGAATCCAGATTGGCGTTTGCAGCGGTAATGTTGCGACGAATTTTTCCCCACAGATCGAGTTCCCATGACGAGTTAAACGCAACGTTCCACCGATTCGTCGAAACAGGGGGACCGAGTGAATTGTTTTGGTTTCTCGAATACGAACCCGTTGTTGTATTGCGCTGGGGAAAGATATTGGCAGCTTGAATATTTCGAATGGCACGAGCTTCTTCGATACGACAAATCGCTTGCTTCAATGACAAATTTTCCTGCAGAACGTGGGCGATCAATTCGTTCAAAACGGGATCATCAAAAACCGACCACCAATTGGGGTCAACCACTTCGGCAGTATTGATTCGTGGGGAAGCAAATTCGCTGTATTGATCTGCTACGCGGACCGCTGGCTCGCTGTAATTCGGTCCGACTTTGAATCCATTGTTCCGCCATTGGCGCAGGCTCTGGCAACCGGTGTTGACAGCCAATACGATCAAAATAATCGACACACAGGCAAGCCTTGCAATCGATTTTGTGCGAACCATTTTCCAATCCTGGTTGTGAGCGAGTTACAATAGCTTGTGTTGTGCAAACGAATGTTAATCAACATCGGCATCATCAAATTGATTCTTGTAATCGATACAACCGAATCGTCGGGGTAATGTTCTTTCCCCACAAAAAACTGATTCAACAGTTACAACCCTCAGACTTTACCATGAATTCAGCCCAGTATCTTTGTCGATTTGGATCTATTTCGAGTTTGGCGGTGATGGTTTGTTTATGGGGATGCCAACCCAAGAAAGACTCCGTCTCCGATGCGGAGAAACCTCCGCGACCGGTCGAAATCGCGACGCTGCAGTTGAGCGGCGGCCCGCAATCGAAATCGGTGACAGCCGTTGCCCAATCCTGGAAAACTGAACAAATCGGATTTGAAATCAGCGGACGTATTGTCTGGGTCGCCGAACCCAATACGGATATCGAAGGTCATGTGGTCGACCAAAATAATCAGGTCATTATCCAAGGCACTCCGATTGCAAGAATTGACGATGAAAAATACCGTCTGCAAGTCGAGAAGGCTCAAGCCGAATTGAATCGCGCGGACCAATCGGTAATTGCGGCCAAGATTGAAATTGAAAAAAGTATTCCATCCCAAATTGCTGCTGCGAAAGCGGATTTGGAACTCGCCCGGCTGGAAAAAGAACGACGCATTCGATTGGTCGCCAAGAATGCCGGCGCACAAGTTGATGCGGACAAGGCCGTCGCGAATTACAAAAACGCGGCTGCCAAAGTTGAACAGTTGACGGCAACGGAAAAGGCCAAGCAAGCCGAACTCGAGTCGTTGAAACTTCAAGTGCAAATCGCCAAACAAGCGTTAAAAGACGCGAATCGAAATCTCGAAAATTGTGTGCTGTTTTCGTCGTTCCGCGGACAAATCGCTGACACTGATGTTGTTCCAGGCAGTGTGGTCAGCGCGGGAAATCCGGTGGCGACCGTCCAGTTGATGAATCCGATGAAAGTTGCATTTGAAACGTCTCCGGCGGAGTCTCGCCGATTGCAACAAGGGCAAGTTGTTCCGATTAGTGTCACGATGCCCGATGGAAAAATTGAATTGAAAAACGGATTTGTCTATTCGGTGGATCCCGTTGCCGATCCTACTACGCGGACATTTACGGTGACGGTGCTGTTGAAAAACGAAAACATCTCGCAAGCTGACCAGAATGCAACCTTGCCGACGATTGAACAAACATGGCCGCTGGTTTACGAATTTCTGCCGGGTGCCAAACGCGGTATGCGGTTTGTGCCTGAAAAAGTCGTTTTAAATGACGATAAAGGTGATTTTGTCTGGAAAATTGACAACCTCAAAGTCCCTCAAAATCCACCAGCGGACGGCATTCTCAAGGTTTCAAAATTGCGAGTTACGAAGCTTCCATTAAAACTTCCGTTTTTAGGAAACTGGATTTTCCAGCAAGTTCGGATTGAAAACGATGCTGCCCTCAACATTAAAGAAACGCTAATTGCCGGTCGTTTGACCAATTCTGAACAAACAACCGAGCCGTGGAATGGCACACAAGTTCGAATTGTTCCTGAGCGACGATGGATGCTTCGCCCTGGCGACTTGGTTAAAGTTGATCTGGGTGGGAGTTCTGGTTCGACGGGCATTTTCGTACCGATCAATGCGATCGTTTTTGATCAACAAAAAACCTATCTCATGATTTTGTCAGACGCCGAGGAGGCGACGACCGTTAATCGTGTTGAAGTGGTTATGGTGTCGCGTTCGGGCGACCGTGCTGAATCGTCCATCCGCCAGGTCACAGCAAAAAATGGCGAATCCTTGGCGGGCAAAAATTTTGTTGTTAGCGGAGCCCATTTCTTGGTAGATGGGCAAACCGTCCGTGTGAATCGGGACCAAGATTCCCAGTCTAAAACCTCAAACGGTTCAGAGTAAATGGAGTAATGAATGAACATTGCTGCGTTTGCAATGAAATACCGTCCTGTTGTTCTAACTTTGGTGGCGCTGCTCGTCGTCTTTGGTGTGTATACCTTTCAAACGATGCCCCGCCGTGAAGACCCGGAGTTCACCGTTCGTTCCTGTGTCGTGTCGACATCGTGGCCCGGTATTTCTGCGATTGAAATCGAGGAACTGG
The DNA here is from genome assembly GCA_028280445.1 of Pirellulaceae bacterium. GTDB lineage: Bacteria > Planctomycetota > Planctomycetia > Pirellulales > Pirellulaceae > JANQLU01. The sequence continues at coordinate 26,618 of JANQLU010000009.1, forward strand.
TAACGGACCCGCTGGAGGAAGCACTCGCGAAAATCGAAGAAGTGTCCAAAATTCGTTCGACAACGATCAATGGTTTGTCGACGATCTACGTGGATGTCGAAGACACGATTGCTCGTTCAGCGATTCAAAACGTCTGGGACAAAGTCCGTGCCGAAATCGAACTCGTGCGAATGCCGTCGCAAAACGTTCGGCCAGTCGTCGACTCCAGTTTTGGTGATACTTCGATTTTGGTTCTCGGCATTTATCAAATACCGGCCGAAGGTCGGGAGCAAATCCATCCTAATCATCGATATTCGCCTCGCGATTTGGAAATTTTTGCCAACAAGATCAAAGATTCCATTCGGTTGTTAGACGGCGTTGCATCGGTTGATAAATATGGCGTTCAAGATGAAGCAATTTATCTGGAAACCGATATCGGCAATTGGTCTCAACTCGGTTTGACCACTTCACAGCTTCGGCAACTGGTCGATGCACGAAATATTATCGCGTCAGGTGGCAGTATTCAAACGCAACAAGGATCGTACAACCTCAAACCCACTGGCGAAATCAATGCTGTCGAAGAGATTGAATCGATTGCTTTCGCGGCAAACAACGGCGGACAATCGAGTGAACTGTCGGATACTACAAAAGTCCGACTCATTGATCTCGGACTAACTGTCAAACGCAGCTACACGGACCCGCCCGCCGTGCTTTCGCGATTTACGGATGAAACGGGAACTTACCCGGCTGTCATGCTGGGCGTCACGATGAAATCCGGTGCAAACATTATCGATGTTTGTGATCGTTGTACTCAACGAATCGACAAACTGATTCAAGTCGATCAAGCGTTGCCTTTGGATTTGCGTGTCCGACCGATCTCCAATCAATCGGTAAATGTTTCAGGAAAAATCAACGATGTTATCAATAACGTCGTTTCTGCCATTGTCATTGTGGTCATTGTCGTATTTTTGTTTGTCGGCTTGCGAACGGCGTTGGTTATGGCAGCCAACATTCCGATTGTTGTTTTTGGGGCGATTGCCATTATTGACCAATTCGGAATTCAACTGGAACAAATTTCATTGGCTTCGATCATCATTGCCTTGGGTTTGCTGGTCGACAATGCAGTTCAGGTTTGTGACCAAACGAGAACTAACATTCTGAAAGGCATGACGCCCCGAGCTGCGGCGGTCGAAGGAGCGAGGACTTTGGCGATTCCGATGCTGACCGGAACGCTGACAACCGTTGCGGTGTTTATTCCGATGACAATCGCTCTGACCGGTTCGTCAAAAGAGTATGTTTTTAGTTTGCCAGTCACGCTTTCGGTAACACTTTTGTTGAGTTGGGTTTTGGCGATGACCGTTGGCGTCATCCTGGCTGCCGCTTTTATTCGCGCGCCTCGCAATCCGAATTTTCCATCTGCACCACTGCCGTTAATCGGTTTCTTGGTCGGTAAAGCCTGGGCGGTGGTAAAACAAAAATTTTCACGTACTTCGCAAAACGCTTCGTCTGTCCTGGCAGCAGAACAGCAATCGGACAATGCGATTTTGAAAATCTATGGCATCACTGCAGCGGTCGCAGTTAAGTTCAAATTTGTAACGATCGGAATTGCGTTTTTCTTGTTGGTAGCGTGTTTGCAGTTGCCTGTTGGAAAAGAGTTTTTTCCACAGGACCGGCGTGACCAGTTTTTCGTCAATATTATTTTGCCTGAAACGGCGACGATCGAACAAACGCAGCGAAAGGTTGCGGAAATCGAAGAAGTCATCAAGCGAATAAGTCCAGCCGGCGGCGTTGAACGATTGAGAAACATGCGCAGTATGATCGGCCGTGGTGGGTCGCGATGGGCATTGACCGTCGACCCTCCGTCGCCAGGCGCAAATGTGGCCGAAATCCTGATTCAAACCAACGACCCACGGCAAACAAAAAGTTTGTTGCGTGATATTCGTCGCGTTTGCAACGAAGGAGACTCGCAGCTCGGAATTGAGCCAATCTCGGGTGCCAGGGTTATTCCCAAAGAATTGGCATTGGGCCCTCCGGCTCCAGCAATTGAAATTCGCGTTTCTGGTGACGGGTTTGCGGATACGGAGACTCTCCGATTTTTGGCCAACGAAATGAAACAGATTCTCGATGCGCAACCGGAAACATGGGATGTGGCAGATTCTTGGGGAATCGACGGTTACCAATTGCTGATCGATGTTGATTCTGAAAAATCGAGCTTGGCAGGCGTCAATCGTGCAAATGTCGCAGACACGTTGAGTGCGTATTTTGCCGGGCTCAATCTCACAAATTTTCGTGAGAACGAACACCAGGTTCCTGTTTATTTCAGGGTGAAATCGTCGCAGCGCGGTGATCTGTCTGTCATTGACGAAGCGTTTGTCGAAGGAGCCAATGGCAAAATACCGCTGAACTCAATATCAACTTCACGACAACAGTGGCAGCCCGTAAAAATCGAACGTCGAAATTCCAACCGAACAATCGAAGTCACTTCAGAGGTGATCGAGGGAGTTTCCGGCAACGATGTTGTCGAGAAAATTATAGCGAATGATCGATTTCTAGAACTTCAGTCGAATCTGCCCGATGGGTACCGAATTGAAGTCGGAGGAGCAAGTGAAGAGAGTGCAAAATCGACACAAAACATGCTCAAGTCGTTTTTGATGTCATTTTTATTGATCGTTGTGATCCTCGTGATTCAATACAACGGCTGGTCAAAAACGACAGTCATTTTGGCCACGCTGCCGTTGGCAATTATGGGGGCATTTCTTGGGCTTTGGGCAACGGACAGCCTATTCGGATTTATGCCGCAATTAGGTTTATTATCGCTATTTGGAATCGTACTTAATACAGGCATTATCTTTATCGAATTCGCGGATATTCTCATCGAGCGCAAAGCGAGAGAAAAACTGGATGGCGAAAATTCAAATGGTGCGGGCAGTGAACGACAATCGGGACCGATTCACGGATTGACCAAAAAAGAATTTAGACAATGCATGGTCGAAGCGGGCAAAGTTCGAATGCTGCCAATTTTCTTGACGACTTCGACAACCATTGGGGGCCTCGTTCCACTGGCCTTGAGCGGTGGGCCACTTTGGGAAGGCATGGCGTGGTTGATGATTTTTGGCCTCATGGTTGCCACTCTGCTAACGCTGTATGTTGTTCCAGCACTGTATGCGATATTGATCGAGACATTTCGCGTCAAACCAGTTGCTGATTTTGAAGAACGCAATTGAAGCATTTGATGTCTCAACACAGATTTGCGTTTTTGCGCTATCCGCCGGTTCGTTAGTGCTGCGTACCGGCGGCTCGGTAGTGTTGATATGTGAGCGGCGAGGCGCTAGCCGCCGGTATTTGGAGGCTCACCGGCGGCTAGCGCCTTGCCGCTCACGAAGAGATTGCGATGGCTGAGAGCTCGTTAAAAAAAATTAACAATTCTCCGCAGCTCACCGTTGTAAATTCTCGCGAACAGATCGATGGGGAGAGCTTTGATGGGAGTCATTTCATTGGTCCGCATCACGTGATACACTGCCAGAATATTTCTAAACGAGAATATTGGCGGTCTGAATAAAACGGAACCGGAATTAAATTCGACCCAACGACCTTTGGTGCCTAATGGCAACGGATATGCAAACACCAGACACATCGCAAAATTCTTCTCAACCGGCTAAGAGAAAATATTGGAAGATTGTCATCCCTTTACTGGCTTGGATACTGATGGGTTCCGTTGTCGGAGGAGGCGCGTTTACGTTTCAGTACGGACACGGCACTTCTTACCTTTCGTCTGCCAGCGAAAGTTGCGCCAACTGTCATGTGATGCAAGATCACTACGATGCTTGGGTCAAATCGACGCATCATCATGTCGCTAAATGCAATGATTGCCACGCTCCCCACGACATGGTTGGAAAATGGTATTGCAAAGGCCGCAACGGATTTTTTCATTCACTGGCGTTCACAACTCAAGACTTTCATGAGCCAATCATGATCAAGCAATACAATCGGCAGGTGGTCGAAGACAATTGTCGTTACTGCCATGCGGATTTTACGCACTCGATTGATACGGGTGTTTCGCAGGAAAAATTGGAGCCGTTGGATTGCATTCGGTGTCACCGGGGTGTGGGCCATCCAAAATAAGAATTCGAATTTCAATTTTTAATTGTCGCAATTTGTTAGCTTAATTTTTTGTTAGGACCGGAACTCAATGAAACGCAATATCGCTTACCTCGTCGTAGCAATTATTTCGGGCATCGCGTGTTACTTGATCGCGATGCTGGCGTTTAACATTCAAGATAGAAAACACGAAGTCCAATCTTCGTTGGTCAGGCTTGAGGAAGTCGATGAAATTACAACGGATCCTAAACCCTGGGGCGTCAATTGGCCGCATCAGTACGACGGATATTTGGAATCGGCCGGAGACAAATATCATGGTGGCTCCTCGGCATTGCCAGAAAGCAAGCTGAAGCAACACCCTTGGCTCAAACGACTTTATGCTGGATACGCATTCAGCCTCGACTATCGCGAAGCGCGAGGGCATGCCTACATGCTGTACGATCAAGGCGTTTCAAAACGAGTTACCGAACGTCAACAAAGCGGCGCCTGTCTTCATTGCCATGCATCCGTTGTTCCCATGTATCGTCGTGTCGGTCTCGAATTGATGGGAGAAAAATCGGACGCGACAGCCCTCGCCAAAGAATTCAATTGGCCGGCAGTGATGAAAGGGTTCGAGGCAGTGAGTACAAAAAATTATGAAGACGTGTTTGAAGAACTTCTAAAAACACCTCAACGTGTTTTGAGTTCGCAAGATCAATCGGGCAAAGACCAAAATTCGCCGCATCATTTTGCCACGGGAAAAGCACATCCGGTCAGTTGCGTTGATTGTCATGACCCAAAATCATTGAAAATTCGGGTAACTCGTCCGGGGTTTGTCAACGGAATCGCCATGTTGGCCAAAAGCGACGAACCAACAAAACACTTGCCAAGTATCGAAAAGTGGCGGCGCGGAGATCGAAAAAAACCCTACGACCCAAACCGTGATGCATCTCGTCAGGAAATGAGAACTTTTGTATGTGCACAGTGTCACGTCGAATACTACTGTGCCAAAAAATCAACATTAGTCTTCCCTTGGGGAAATGGACTCAAATCAGAACAGTTGGAAAAATTCTGGGAAGACATGAAGTTTCCAGATGGTTCAGAGTTTTACGACTATGTTCACAAAGAAACCGGTGCAAAAGTTTTCAAAGTTCAGCATCCCGAGTTCGAACTTTGGAGTCAGGGTATTCACGCTCAAAGCGGCGTCAGTTGTGCTGATTGTCACATGCCATTCAAACGAGTTGGCGCTCAAAAATTGAGCAGCCACAACGTCACTAGCCCGATGAAACAAATCAACAACGCTTGTCAGACTTGCCACAAAGTGCCTGAAAACGATTTGCGTTATCGAGTCGAAACGATTCAAGACAGGACACGGAAACTTACCAAGCGAGCCGCTTTCGCAATGACCGAAATGCTCGACACAATCAAGGCCGCGCAAAAATCTGGTGTCACGAATGAGCAACTTGCCAAGGTCTTTGAATTCCAACGAAAATCAATGTGGCGGTTAGATTACATCAGCAGTGAGAATTCACAGGGGTTCCATGCATCGCAAGAAGCCGCCCGAATTCTTGGAGAGTCGATTGATTTCAGCCGACAAGCTCAAACCTTGGCGCTTAAGTTAAAAGCAGATATTGAATCGAAAAACAAGAAGTGATTCTGGGTCTGATCTTGTGAGCGGCAAGGGGCTAGCCGCCGGTTCGTTCGCGCTTCGTACCGGCGGCTAGCGCCTTGCCGCTTACAGGTGGTTTTACCATGACCAGTGAAAGTAGGGCCGGTTCCCACCGGCCGTTTTTTGGATTGGCCGACGGGAACCGGCCAAACAGCTTCCCGTCAACGATCGGAAATGCACTTTGTCATTGGCACAAACTCAATGACCAGTCCTTGATCGAGTTCATAATCGATGGGGTTACCGGGTTGAAAACCATGCCTTTCATAAAACCGCTTGCCGGGCAGGGTCGCCATCAACTCAAGTTTCCGAAATCCATACTCGATCGCTTCAGCTTCACACTTCTGCATCAGCATCGAACCGATGCCTTGTCGTGCATGATCAGGATGAACGAAAAACGCACGTATTTTTGCAGCGCCATCGCGAGGATCCGCGACTGCGGCATTCCGTGCGGATTCTGAGTCATTGCCGAATAGAGTTTGTCGAAAACTCCATCCACCACAAGCGACCAATGCTTCGTCGTTTTCCACAACAAAATAGGTTTCATCCTTGATCAATTGCGTGTCCAGACCCCACGCGCGAACCAAAGCTGCTTCGATCTGTTCCTGCGAATAATCCGATACGGCGAGTCCTCGCACGGACGATTGAATCAACCGTTCGATCGGCTCACAGTCGTTTAGTCTGGCGACGCGGATTTGATACATAATCACGAATACTGCTGCATGAATTTAACGTAGATCATTTGACGGCGAACATACTGACCACTGCCGTCATCTGCAGGGCCAGTATTCCATTCATCTTTTGATCGGAATCGAATTTACGCAATTTTTTGGGTTGGGCGAATGTACGGAACAATCTAATCGTTACATTATTCCGCGGCACGGGTGCGTTTACAAACGATTGTAACGGTTTGGCCTCAGCGGATTGATCGGCTTTTAGTGCGGCTGAATCGCCTGGGCCTCGAAAAAAAGCTAGGGTCATGGCAGAGCTTACGATCCTCCCTTTTTTTGAAGCTCTTCAAAGCCTGTCAAACTCCGCAAACCCGTCGCTGTTGACTCAGCAATCCTCCCTTCGACTCAGAATCGTGACACGTCATGACTCGCGTTCAAACTGCCAACGAAAACACAAAAAGCAAAAACAAGCTTCTGTTTTGTTTATTGTTCAGCCCGTTTTTCATTCTGTGTATGTGTTTGGTTTCGCTAGGTTTGGTACTGGCAAGCGTCCATCAGAAAACGAAACTGGTTCAACTAATGCAAGATCAGTCGATGCTGAACCAAGTGAATTATGAATTCAAGGTCCAGGTCCAAGAATGGAAGAATTTCCTGATTCGCAGTTGTATCGAAGGTCAACATGAATACTACTGGGCCCGATTCGAAGAACAGGAGCAAGTGGTCCGAGAATTAGCAGATGATTTTCGGAACCAGATTGACAACGCCCAACTGATGAAAACTCTTGCGCAGTTTGCTGATCAACATCAAATGATGGGCGATGCGTATCGCAAAGCAAAACGTGCATTTTTGACGTCTGATTTAGATTTGCAGATTGCTGATAAACTGGTGGCAGGAATTGATCGCGAGCCCGCAAACACGATGAAGGAGTCGATCGATCGCGCGAATTTTTTGGTCAATCGCGAATCTTACAAAGCGGAGCGGATTTCCAGCACGACCACCGGCGTCAGCATCGCTTTATTGCTGACGATCGGATTTTGGTTGGGGACGATGACGATTCTGGGAACGGTTCGCATCATGGATAAAGAAGATCGGCGTAAAAGAAAAATCCTTGAAATCGCCAGTACCGATCCCGTTACGCGCGTGAACAATCGGTTTGCACTAGAACAACGATACGAACAGCTGTTTGTCGAACGACGACACGATGATCAGCTGATTCAGTTGGTTTATCTCGATCTGGATGAATTTAAACCACTCAATGATCAATACGGGCACGATGTTGGTGATGCATTCTTGCGATTGTTCGCCGAGAAATTATCTCAGTCGGTGTCTCGAGAAGATTTCGTCGCCAGAATCGGTGGAGACGAATTTGTTGTTCTCCGACCGCGACCGGCAAAAAGCGACATCGGCGGAAACTATATTCGCGACCTCGAAGAAAAAATCTGCGTCGATTATCAATTGGGTAATGTTGTCGTCCGAGCAGAAGTAAGCATTGGAGAAAGTTTGTTCCCCAACGATGGGCGTATTCTGCGGAGTTTGATCCGACGTGCAGATGAACGAATGTATTCCGCAAAACAAGCAAAACAAAAACTGAATCGTCCGCAGACCGAATCCCCCAAGCATCCAATATTCCCTCTATGAAATAGCACAAAAAACAATTTTCTTTTAAAGAGGCGTCCGTGAGGTTCAACGATGGACAACACAGCAACTAATTCAATCGACCAACGAACCATTTCAAATCATCGCTTTCTGAAATACATGCTCTTGGGTCCGCTACTTGTATTTAAATTGGCGATTTGTGCGTTGACGTTGGTACATCTCAGTTCGTTGGACAAAAATGAAATAATCACAGTCATGCGGCAATACAACCAGGTGTCGCGGATCAATTTTGAGTTTAAAGTTCAGGTTCAGGAGTGGAAAAATTTTTTGTTGCGCGGCAAAAATGGAGCAGATTTAGGTCAACAGTGGAAACATTTTGAATTGCAAGAACGCCGCGTGCAAGAAATCTCACAATCAGCAATTGCATCGATGAGTAATCCAATATTGGTCAATGATGTCAAACGGTTTGTTAAGTCGCATGCGGAGCTTGGAAAAAAATATCGTCAAGCGCGCGACGATTTCATTGCCCATCGAAATTTAAAATCAGCTGATTTTTTCGTACGTGGTGTCGATCGCCAACCCGCAGCGATGTTGAACAACGCAATGGAACACGCACGAATCCACGTTTATCAAGAACGTCGCAAGCTGGAAAAATACTCAAACTTGATTCTGATTTCGGCCATTGTCCTGTTGTTGGTACTGGCGATCTGGCTGATCGCAATTACGTACGTCGGTACTTTGCGAACACTTCAAGATGCCAAAACGATCCGAATGCGAATGGAACGCATTGCCAATACCGACAGTTTGACTGGCATTTACAATCGACGGTATTTCGAAGAACATCTGAACCGATTGTTGATTCGTCGTGCCGAAACAAGTCAACCATTTGATATTTTTTATTTCGATCTCAATGGGTTCAAGCAGATTAACGACAGCTATGGCCACGATGTAGGGGACGAGTTGTTGCAATTGGTGGCCGAACGTTTGAAGTCATTTTTTGGACAAAATGGAATCGTTGCTCGACATGGAGGTGACGAATTTCTAGCCCTGTTCGAAGAGGCGAGTGATGTCTCTCCGAAGTCTTTGATCCAACAGATGCAGGAGGTTCTGACACAACCCATCGTGTTGGCGGGCCATGTTCATCAGGTATGTTGTAGCATCGGACACAGCCGGTTTCCTGACGATGGTTCGAGCTCGCATGCTTTGGTACGCAAAGCGGATCATACGATGTACGGCGCAAAACAGCGTGAAAAAATTATTCCGTTGCTCGGCGACTGCGGAACGTTAGCCAATCCCGTGGCAACGACATAATCAAATGGGAAATTCTTCTAACTCCGTGAAAGTAAATTGTCGGATGGAATTTTTCGCGCGGGGCGAGGCTCCTGCCGAGCCGTAATGGGACGAGTTCTCATTCTTGGAAAAACCACCCGTGAACGGCAAGGCGTTAGGCAGCGTTGATTAAATCGGAAAGCTGTGAATTTGATGTGAGCGGCAAGGCGCTAGCCGCCGGTATTTGTGGGTTCACCGGCGGCTAGCCCCTTGCCGCTCACAGAATCTCAGCGTGGGATTTTGCTTTTAGGCAAACAATGATTTAACCGCTTTGCCTTTGTCGGCAATGGTAAATGGTCGCAGCGATGGTGACATCACTTTCTTTTCGAGATCCATTCCCAGGCCATAAGCGATCGTTGCATTAAAGTCGGGAACTTCGACCATGTCGTCTTCGATTTCACGCCCTTCATCATCCGTCTTGCCGAATTTGATACCACCTTTGATGCCTCCGCCGGCCAATAGACAGGTAAACGCTTGAGGGTAGTGGTTTCGCCCGTTGTTGCGCGCGACTTGAATCGTTGGTGTTCGTCCAAACTCGGTTGCCAGGACGACCATCGTGGTGTCCAACATTCCACGGGCCGACAGATCGGACAGCAAGGCCGCCATCGCCTGGTCGAGAACTTGGGCCTTTGTCGCAATTCGGCCAAAATTGTCGTCGTGCGTGTCCCAGCCGCCATCGTCGACTTCGATAAAACGCACTCCATTTTCAACCAATCGTCTGGCCAGCAAGCAGCCTTGTCCAAACGGGTTGTCGCCATAAGAGTTTCGCGTCGATTGTTTTTCGAGCGACAAATCGAACGCTTTGAGATCTTCGCTTTTCATCAAGCGAACGGCTTCGTCGTACATTTCGGCGTAAGCACGCGCTTGTTTGGTGTCATATTTTTTCATGAACTGGCGATTCATGCTTTTCAGCCGTGCCATGCGGCGTGCCAATCGTTCGTCATCAACGCCTCTGGGCAATTTGCTGTGTTGCAATCCCGCTGAGGGGTTGCCGATCGGCAATGCTGCGTGTTTGGATTCCAAAAATCCGCCGCCCAGCCCGGAGCTGTTGCCACCGATTTTGACATTGGCTGGCAAGGTTTTATTGACTTTTCCCAAGTGATAGGAACTCCAGGCTCCCATATCCGGGTGAGTGATCGTGCCGCGCATCGCGTAACTGGTGTGCATAAAATAACGACCCTGAGCATGTGCCCCCTGCGTGGAGTTCATCGAGTTGATGACGGCAACATGTTTCATTTGTTTGGCCATGTTTGGAAAATGCTCGCTGACGCGAATGCCATCGACATTTGTTTTGATCGTTTCGACCGGTCCCTGTGTGTCGGCACCTGGTTTGGGATCAAACGTGTCGATGTGGCTCATTCCTCCGCTCATGTACAGATAGATGACCGATTTCGCTTTGGCAAACTCGGGAGCGCGATTGTAGGTTCCGGAAGCCAGAGCTGCATTGGCGAGAAATGGCATCGCTCCAAGCCCCAGAAATGATTTTGCAGCACCTTCGACAAATTGCCGTCGAGAAAAACCGTCGGAAACTTTTTTGATATTCATATTGCGCTCGCAAATGAGGTTGGTGATTTTGGAAATCGATCAATTAACGAATGAAAATGAACTCGCTGGAATTCACCAGTGTCCAGATCAGGTCGGCCGCAGCTTCGCGGCTATTTTTAATGCGTTTGAAATCATTTTCCCACATTCGTCGTTCACTAGCCGTTGGTTTTCGGCTGAGCATGGTCAGGTAAACCGACTCAATGGCTTCGCGAACGGATGGAGTTTGAACGGCGTTTTTCATCAACACGGTATTTGGATTGTTGGCAATCCGCGTCTCGACAAATCCGTTCATCAGTGACAAGGCTTGAGTGACGGCAGGATCAACATTGGCGTTGTCGATCGTTTCTCGGTCGCTTTGCCCGAATTCGCGCAGAAAATGTCCCGGAGGTGCCGGTGAACTGGTGTCCGCCGCACGCTGGTAATATCGATTGCCGCCGACACGACGATATTTTTTGACCAACTCATCACGTTGTTTGAGCAACGATTTGACTTGTTGCTGGTTTCTTTGTCGTTGAGCGCGGCGAAGTTTTGTCTGCAACTCTTTGCGTTCGCGATTCAGCATTTCACGTTCTTTCGAGTATCGGCGTTGCATCTGGGCCATCATGCCTCGACGTCCACCGCCAGCAGCCGCTTTTTCAACCACTTCCATCAACTCTTTTGCCGACATTTTGGAAGCTTTTTCGTAAGCTTCATAAACATCTTTGGCGCCGTAGAAATTTGCAATCCGATTTCGCGGCTCGGGCGGAGGAATGTTGTCAACGTCTTCGATGGTCATCGTCAGTAGCGAATCCCAAATCTGTTCTGCCGACATCCGTCTGAGAACGGGACCAGGGAAGTTATACTTGCGAGCCTCGACAATATCCTTGCCCGTTGTGTTGGCGTTGTAGGCACGCGTGTTGTAAATAACTCGGAGATACTGTTTCAAATCGAAATTCAGTTGAACCATCAATTCCGTCAAGTGCTTCATTAATTTAGGATTCGATGCGACCGTTTGATCGCTGATGTCGTCGATCGGCTCGATCAGAGCCAAACCCATTGCCTGTTTCCACATCCGGTTGGCAATGACTTTTGCAAAACGAGGAGTGTCAGCTTTGGTTAGCCAGTTGGCATAAATTTCACGTGATTTAATTTGACGAGCGCCGTAGATCACCTGAGGTCGGCGTTTGTTTCGCCGGGAACTCATTCGCGGGATTGTTGGATCGACCAGCGCTTTACCGCTGAACATTTCTTTGGCCTTGATGACTTCGTACTCCTCGCCTTTTTTGCCCAGGTATCCTTCTGGGAGTCGAGCGAGCCCGGTGCCGTTTCCAGAAACTCCGTAGGAAAACGGCAAGACCATTCGCCGCACATAAGGGCGAAGGCTTTGGTCAAAATCTTTTGAGCGAGTCATTCTGAAGAACTCGCGGGAGCGTTGTTGATTCTGTTGTCCATACCGATAATTCATGCCGCCGGTAAACGCGACCATTTCGTAATACTGACGTTGAGTCCATTTGTCGAATGGATGATCGTGGCATTGGGCGCATTCGAGTCGCGTTCCCAAAAAAATACGAATGGTGTTGGACATGTTATCTTCGGGCATATTAACATCGCGCAAATAATATCCGACGGCACCATTGTCTTTTTGCAAATTGCCTCCGCTCGAAGAAATCAATTCGCGAACAAACTGGTCATAAGGTTTGTTGTCTCGCAATGATTTTTTGACGAATTCGATGTACGGTTGGCCGGTGATGTTATTGTTTAGTTTGGTTTTGATTCGCAGGACATCGGCCCAAAAATTAAATTGGCGACTGACGTAGCCGTTGGATTCCAACAAATTGTCGACCAACACGGCACGTTTGTTTGGGCTTTTGGAGTTCAGAAATTTTCGCGACTCGTCGAGAGTTGGAATGCGGCCGATAATGTCGAGGTAGGCTCGGCGGAGAAAAGTCGCGTCGGTAGCACGAGAGTTGAATTTCTGCTGATTCAACTCCAGCTGACTTTCAATCAGGCCGTCAATTTCGGCCGCCATTTTTTTGATTTCTCGTTGAGAAATTCTTTTGAGCGAACGATTTTTATTGGCGGCGGATTTCGTATTTCTCGAAGTGGAGATTTCTTGAGCAAAAGATCCTGATTGGCAAAATCCGATTCCAATCATCAAGGCCGTGAGAATCACAATCTGATAGCGACTGATCATGTCCTGAATTCCTTCAAAATACGAGAATTTCTGCAGATTTATTGTGGTACCGATCTCTAAACGGGTTGTGGACAAATATTATTTGCCTGCAACCGACGATTATACGGTTTGGCAAGATATTCACCAGATTTTGCAAAAAACGTGCAACGGGAACAGCCCAAATCATAAGTGCGAAGTGTGAGCGAGGGACCAAAACCACGCAGACGTGCAGTGAAACACGATACGTCGCTGACGAGGAAATTTCATGCATACTTCAAACCTTACCAACACGACGCGCCAGCGAGTGGTTTTGCGCTGTCGAACCACTCGTTGGCGCTTCGTGCTTGTAATCAGTCGCAAATGACTGCTTCACAAGGAACAGTCAAGAAAAGCCAGTATCATTCGCAAATCTTTGCCAAATCAATTCATCGATTGCACGACAAATTCATATCCACCATTGGCTTGGCGAACTCGAAAGACCGTCTGCTGCACTTTTTTCAAAGCGATACTGTTTTGTTTGGCAAAATTGATTTCCAAGGCAATCAATTTTTTGGTCAGGTCATTAGGGATGAACTGAACCACAAAACGATGTTCAAAATCTTTGACTCCGGCGCGTCGCAATAACCGGCGATCCCAGTTCATCAACGTAGCGCGGCGATGAGTAAAGAACACGCGGTTTTCCCGAACTCGTGTTGTTGATTTCAATGTTGGATTGGTCGATACACCCGAAAGCAGATCGACACGCGGCATCGATTGACTGACCAAGCCAATTTGAATCCCAAAATAATCGAGTTGTTGTGCGTAATTTTCGATGTTGTCTTGCGAATACTCCACTGTCCAACGCTCCCAGGGACGATCGCCGGGCCGCCAAGGAACGTACTCCTCTTCGTCTTCTCGACCCGGGCCGATACCCGGCCCGCTTTTGTTGTGGCGTCCGAGTTGTTCATATTCTCCCATAAGCTTCGATGGGAGATCCGTCATCGCTTCGAGCATTTCCTTGAGTTGAGGTTTCTGGATTTCGGGAAACTCCTGAACGCCTGGTGGCTGAATTTGGTTGGCGACTCCAGTGAATTTTTTTTCGGGATCGTCATCCTCGTCTTCGTACAGCTGGATGGCGATCGGCTCCGCCATGCCTCGACCGGCAATTTGAAAAAAGAACCAAACGATCAGCATCAGGGAGACCAGAATGCCTGCGAACAACACGAATGTCGTTAGCAGCGCCGAGAGTTTGTCATAACGACTGACTTGGGCAACATTGTCGTTTGAGTTGTACTTAATCACTTCGGCCCCCGTTTTAGTTGTTGAGCCGTGACGCTACTCCATCGAGTCGACGTAGTACTCGTACCGACCTCCATTGTCTCTGACTTTGAAAGTCGTTCGCGTCACGTTTTTCAGGTTCTTGCCATTGGCGGCAGCGTACTTCGCTTCGAGTTGTGCGAGGATGTTTGTGATTCGCCGAGGATAAAACTGAACAATAAACCGACCTGCGAGATCTTTGATTCCCGCGCGGTTGGCCAGTTTTTCGTCCCATCGTCGCAGACGGGCATTGGAATGTGAAAAAAAGACTCGTTTTTCTTGTCGCCGCGTTGTCGTTTGGGAGATCGGGGTTGTCGTCAAATTAGAAATCAGGTCAATCCGAGGCGTGCGACGACTGACCACTCCGACTTGAATCTGAAAGAAAGTCAATTGCTGCGCATAAGTTCGTAAATCAGAACTGGTATACTCGACGACCCAGCGATCCCACGGCGCACCTCCTGTACCACCTTCGCCACCGCCGTCTCGATGCCCGAGCCCAGTTCCTTTTCCCATCAACGCCGCACTTCCGTCAACTCTTTCGAGTCGCCCTTGAATGCTGGAAACTGCATCGGTTACCGCTTCCAATGCATCGGCCAACTGAGGGACTTCGACTTCAGGAAATTCTTCGACACCGGGTTCTTCGAAATCTTCTGCTTCGCCTTCGGGGGCTTCTTCGCCAGGCTTGCCTGGAAATTCCGTAATCGCGACCGCTTCGGTTCGATTCAAGCTAAAAATCGAAAGCAACCAGATCAAAAATCCGAGCAACACCATGATGCCGATGATGGTGACCACAGCGGTCAACCAAGCGGATGTTTGTTCGTAAGACGAAACCTTGGTCTCGACAACCAGATTAGGCTTCTGAACCAACTTCATATTTTTCCTCAGCAAACACAACGAAATATGTCAGTAATTATTATTTCTGTCGACGATCCAATAATTGTCCATTGGGGCGAATGGAGAGATACCATTTTTCCCACTCTTTTTTGGCCACCAGGAAATCTTCGAGACTCGGTTTTTCCGGCAAGCGGATTGAGTCGATCTTGCGGCTGATAAATCGCAAACCATTGTGAGCCTTCATGGCGATCTCAAGATTCGGGTCGCTGACGGCATAGATCAACGCCGGAGCATTGTCGATGTCTCGGCGGTTGGCCAGGAAATTAACACCGACCCAACGTGGACCAACACTGCGATGAGTGACCAAACCTCGAATCCAAGCGCGCTGTTTAGCTTTAGAGCTTGAATCTCCTGTCAATGCAAGGTTCTTGAAAGACTGTTTGATCCGCAACAAATCTTCTTCGTCTGATGGGTTGTCAATGAGCTTCATCAAATCTTCGGTGTTGCGGACGATTTCTTCGCCCAGCAATTTACCATTGACGTTTCTCAAATTCCCTTCGCCAAATCCTTTGGAAGCTTTCAATCGTCCTTTGCGATTTCCCAAGGCCATCAGTTCGGTACTGCGGACCAAAAACAACACGCCAAACGCGGTGTTCAGCGATTGATCTTCTTCGATCAGA
>JANQLU010000011.1 GCA_028280445.1 Pirellulaceae bacterium
GCCCGGCGGCAGGCGCACCTTGAGGCCCGCGGGAGGAGCGAGTCCCGCCCCGAGGGGCGGGCGGAAGGCAGGCAGGTGGGTACGGGGGCGGCGCGGACGGGAGGGTAGGCGTACCGGCCGGCCGAGACAAAAAATGGCGGCATGAATGGATGTTAATGGGCCGGCCGGGGCCGTCGGCGAAAGCAGCCCCGGCGGGGCGGCCCAAGGTTCCGGAGAGTGAAATGAAAGATGAGCGGGCCGGCCGGGGGGTAGGGGGAAACAAAAAAAAAGAGTTAGTCTGGGCAAAGGGACGCGAAAGAGCGCAACCAGGAGGATAGTCCCTAAAAGAGGAGGAGGGAAAAGAGGTTAGGGCGGCGGAGGGGGCGGGGCCCCTTAGCACGGGGACGAGTGGCATGCGCGTGCGCCCCCCGTGCGAACGTGACGGATCCTCATTAGGAGGAATGTAATGAGATGGGGGCGCGCACACGGCACGTAATGCCGGCGAATAATGAGATGCGCATGCGGCGCGCTGCACGGCCCCGGGGCTCTAGGGGCTGCCGGTAGGGTTAGGTCCACGCTGCATTAGTTTAGGGGCTGCGGCCGGCCGGCACCTGCAATGCCGGCCCATTCAGCGCCGCGTCATTAAGGCGCTGACAGGCCGGCAGACGCGATTAGCGTGCCCCCCTCCGTCGCACCAGCTCGCCGCGCAGCGCCGCTCGCAATGTACTGTGCATGAGACCTGACCCGTTGTGTGTTGCGCTGCAGGGCTCGGGGGGCGCGCGGGTTTGGCACTGCCAACTCGGCCGCCCCCCGCCCCCCGGGCCCTGCGGCACAGGGGAGCGCGCGGCGGGCGGCGATGCGGCCCATCCACACCGGGCGCGCCGGATGACGGGTCAACGCGGCGCCGACTGACACCCGCGACAGCGCCGGGGACGCGATGAAGGCTTGCCGGACGGCTTCACGGCATCGTGCTCGCTCCACCAGCCAAGCAGCTCCGCGCGACCGAGAAGCAAGCTGGCTTTGTACACGGACGCCGCCCGCGCGCGCTTTGTAACAAAACAGCTCCCCTGCACCTCGCTGCCTGCCATGGAGTTCGAAGCAGTGTGCCACGTCACGCCGCGAGCGTCGCCTTCCTGCCCGCAGTCTGCCCGGCTTGCGCGGCGCAGCGCACCCCGCGACGGGGGGCTGCGATCGGCTCCGTCGCCGTCCGGTTTGGGCGGCAACGGTAGGGTGCGGCGGCGCGGTCAGCGGGCGCGCAGCCCGCTGAACCACGGGAACGAGTCAGCAGCGACTGCCAGAAGCGATCCAACGCCGCGAAGCTGCGGCAAAGGGGCCGGGCGGCTGGGCTTGGCGCCGTGCGGGCCCATCCTTCGCTGCAACGCGGACTGGCCACGCTCGCCGAGGCGCTGGCTGCCCACTCGCACGCTCATGTCCAGATGCGAACGGCATTGCACAGAATGAAGGCCCACCATGCGAGCGGCGTGGTTTGCAATGGGCGAAACGCGCGAAAAGCGACAAGAAAGCGCGACGAAAGGCACGCCAGCGCGCGCGTTGCTCCGATGCCACCCCGCCGCTTCCGTCTCCGCCGCCGCTGCCCGCAATCCGGCCGCCCAGCCCGGCCTGACGCGCGCGGGGGGCTCTGATCGCGGCGCCATCCGTTCAGCGGCGCCGCGACAGAGACCGGGATGGAAGCGCGGCGGGGTGGGAGGGCGCACGTGGCGCTCAAGCGCGGACGGCAGCCGCCCAGGTCGGCGAGCGAGACGCCGGGAAAGGGCGAGCCAAGCCAATGCCACGAGCGGGGGGCGCATTCAGCCATCCAAGCGGTCGCCGCTGGCATGGCGGGACTGGGCTGCGGCTGCCAGCATGCGGGCAAAATGACGCGCGGAGTCAGACGGGCGTGCTCGGCAAAAAGCCAGCAGCATTGCAATCATCGCGCATTTGGACGCATTTGGCGCATGAGATTGGCGGCGAGCCAGCGAGCGAGCGCCGCGCGAGATGGCATGGCATGGGATGGCATGCCGGTGGCGCGTGCGCTAATCCGGATTGGCCGCCAACCGCGCCCGGTCTGACACGTGTTAAGAGACGGGCGGTCCGACATAACGGCGCGGTTCTAACGTACGCGCCAACGGACTTAACCAAAGCAGTTAATTGCGCAGGGTATATTGACTCTAGTATCAAATTTCACAGTAAGCAGCGCGCGTCACGTCTTACAAAGGTTGCAACACGGCCAGCCGACCATGTTTCTTTTGCAGTCAGCTGCTCAACGTCCAGTCTACAGAGCTCCAATCAAAGCAGCCAGCCATTTTTCTGGCGGCTGAGATCGATGGATCTCTTTGGGAACGAGCATTGCACGCATGCACGC
>JANQLU010000077.1 GCA_028280445.1 Pirellulaceae bacterium
GCGTCCCTGATGTCTATCGTGGTGTTGTTACCGCCCGTGATCTGGATCTCAACGCTCTCGTTGGCCGTCACTACGCTGTTGCTAAGGTCCTGGCTGTCCGTGTTGTCCGGTACGTCCAGGGTGAAGTTCGGGTAGGTCCCGCCAACGGTGACGTTGCCGCTCCCGCCATCGGTGATGCTCACCGTCTGGTCCGGCGCCGTGTTGGTCACCTCGAAGTCGTCGCCCACCTGGTTCACGGAGATGCCCGTCCCGGCACTCACCGTCTGGTCCTCGTTGTTCGGGTCGCTGTCGGCATCGTTCACATTGAGGTTCAGCGTGCTCCCATTGTCTATCGTGATGTTACCAGGGCTGTTGTCCGTGCTGATGTCCTGATCGTCGATACTCGATAAGGGAACATCAAAATTGTTGCCCGCTTCCGTGATCCTTAGGTCCGTGCCATTGATGCCGAACGATGTGATAAGCTCGTTGGTATCACTGGCATCCCCTGGGGTGGCACTTCCACCCACCGCAACCCATGCGGAGGAATCGTATACATATAACTGTCCGCTGGAAACATCAACATAGGTAGTTCCTTCGGCGGGTGTCCCGGTAGGACCTCCAGTTCCCCTTAGGGTAAGTTCGTTGGTCGGGTCGCTATCGGCGTCCCTGATGTCTATCGTCGTATTGTTCCCTCCGGTGATCTGTATCTCGACGCTCTCGTTGGCCGTCACTACGCTGTTGCTCAGGTCCTGGCTGTCCGTGTTGTCGGGTACGTCCAGGGTGAAGTTCGGGTAAGTCCCGCCAACGGTGACGTTCCCGCTCCCCCCATCGGTGATGCTCACCGTCTGGTCGGGGGCCGTGTTGGTCACCTCAAAGTCATCGCCCACCTGGTTCACGGAGATGCCCGTCCCGGCACTCACCGTCTGGTCCTCGTTATTGGGGTCGCTGTCCGCGTCCCTGATGTCTATCGTGGTGTTGTTGCCGCCCGTGATCTGGATCTCGACGCTCTCGTTGGCCGTAACAACGCTGTTGCTAAGGTCCTGGCTGTCCGTGTTGTCAGGTACGTCCAGGGTGAAGTTGGGGTAGGTCCCGCCAACGGTGACGTTGCCGCTACCGCCATCGGTGATGCTCACCGTCTGGTCAGGGGCCGTGTTGGTCACCTCGAAGTCGTCGCCCACCTGGTTCACGGAGATACCGGTACCTGCCGATACCGT
>JANQLU010000050.1 GCA_028280445.1 Pirellulaceae bacterium
TGTATCCTCGAATGATGGCCTTGCCCTATGGCCCATTATGATAAGGACTGCAACATAGAAGTTATATTCAGAGTAACGCAAAAGATCAGCAGTGGGTAATGGAAACACTAAGAAAATAATGACACATTCCTAGCAGAGCTGCAATAGACGTATTGTTCGATGGGTGTCAAAATGTGACCTCACTTAACGTAGAGTATGACAACTTAAAGGTCTATAACTCCTTCATATTTTAAGCTAGAGGGGTGGCACATACTCCAAAAGAGAGCTCTTGATGACACTTTCCAATTTTGCGTACACATTTTTAGCTGTGGAAAACCGCTCTACACGTCACTTTGTTGTTCTTGTTGGGACACGACTCAAATCACACTATAGTTCTGCAGTGCCTTCACCGATCTGGACGAAACTCGGCACGTGTGCTCAGTGCCAGAAGTGCTTCATCCTGAACATGCTCACCACCACGTACAAGGTGATCTTCCTCATGCTGGAGTACAACCTGTCCCTGTACAGCCAGTACGGAGCGAGATAGAGCTTTCGTGCCAAGTAGCAAAGTTGACCAGCACAACAAGTCCTACAAGATGATGCACTCCAACCTGAGGTCAGACTTCAGAGACAGGCACATCAATGAGGTGTGTCCGTACAGCCAGTACGGAGCGAGATAGAGATTTCGTGCCAAGTAGCAAAGTTGACCGGCATGACAAGTCCTGCTCAACAGTGCAGTCCAACCTGGGGTCGGACTTCAGGGACAGGCACATCAATAAGGTGTGCCCGTACAGCCAGTACGGAGCGAGATAGAGATTTCGTGCCAAGTAGCAAAGTTGACAGGCATGACTAATCCTACTCAACAGTGCAGTCCAACCTGAAGTCAGACTTCAGGAACAGGTCTATGATGAACAAGCAGAATAGATCTTTTATGCACTCTCAATCCAATCAATCTGTTCAGACAGATCAGAACTGATCGACAGATCAGAACTGATCAGACAGATCAGAACTGATCAGACAGATCAGAACTGATCAGAC
>JANQLU010000064.1 GCA_028280445.1 Pirellulaceae bacterium
GAAGAGCTTTTTTGTCACGACAAAATAGGTAAGAAAGGAAGAATCCCCTCCTGGTGGGACAGTATTTAACGTTCGTGACACTAGCGCCTTGCCGCTCACAGGATCAGGCTTCTGCCGAGCCGCATGGACATTGGAAATCACTATCCAGCGCAATACGAAACTGGCTCGGCGGGAGCCTCGCCCTCCCGAGCACTGTTGCCAAGTTTCAATCTGCGAATGGATCGGAATCCTCGTCGGTTTGGGCAACGGTTCCGGGACGTGTTGTGATCGGCACAAACATCAATCGATAACCAAATGACCTGGTCATCATGACGAGCGCGGCAAATCCAAATGCGTTGAAGGCAGAATTCACAACCAACAAACCAAAGACTTCAGGTGGCGCAGGGCCAGCGGAAAATGCTCCGATCAGTAAAAACGCGATGATGGGTAACAGCCAATAAACCACGACGACAATCCAAAATGTCGCGTAGTTAATTTTCAGGCGGAGTCCCAAAATAAAAATCGGTAAGTGGATCAGACCGCTGACGAACAGCCAGATACTTAAACTCATCAATGACTGCTGAACGAACGGGAAGCCAATGCCATTGATGCTGCTGCGGTCCTGATAAAAATTGGTCAGTCCGACTACGATTCCAAAGAATATGCCGATCCCAATCATGAAAGCGAATATCTTGGTAATCGAAAATGGAAATCGTTCCAACAGATGCACGTCAGTACAAGTCAATCGCCAACCTGCTAAAACTCGCATAAGAACTAATGGGAAAGTAACAATCAGCAGCGACAAACCGATCAGCAAGGGTGGCAGCAACAATAAGTCCAACGAGAAACTGGATGATTCGGCCACCAAATTCGGGACGGAACAACTGGCCAGATAAAGTGCGATCAAAACAATTTGATAAATAACTTGTTGGGACAGCAATGAAATCGCCAGCGCAAAAAATATCATGCCAACAAAAATGGTAACCATCAGTGGTGGCAAAATGTAAGCCAGCGAATCGAAACCCAAAGTGGTGCGTTGCAGGACGAAAAAGACGGCAGCGACGAACAAAAAATAGCCGCCCGCGACCATGACCAAACCGAATGGCATACGCTGGTCGGGTTGATATATTGCAACCCGCTTTATCCAATCCTTCGATTTTTGAGTTCTGTTGTCGTCCACCAGATTTCGAATATCGTTTGTTTTGTAGAAAGAGAATTTTGTAGCAAGTTGTTATTCGATTTTAAACCAGCCGCCACTCCGCCTGGTAATTTAATCCGAGTGTCATAATTTTTTGTAACAATTGGTCGTAGGAGATTCCGACTTTTTCTGCGGATTCGGCAAAGTCTTCACCGAACGAGAGGTTGGGGTTCGGGTTAGCCTCCAATACGTACACTTCGCCTTTTTCACTGAGTCTCAAATCCATGCGGGCATAACCGCTGAGGCTCAATGCTTTGTAAATTCGCTTGCAAGTTGTTTTGATCTTTGATTCGATCGCGGGCTCCAGGTCTTCGGCTTGGAGTGTGTCGATTCCCAGTTTTTTCTGATATTGAATATCCCATTTGACACGTGCGGTTGCGATTTGAGGCATGCCTTCGGGTGCATTTCGAAAAACCATCTCCCAAACGGGCAGCACAGTCAGGCGTCGGTTTCCCAAGACTCCGACGTACAATTCGCGACCCTCGATGTACCGTTCGACCATGGCATCGGTTTCCAATTCGTCGTGAACAAATGCAATGCGGTCCAACATTTTTTCGTCGTCGTGGACAACGGACGATTGCGTAATCCCTAGTGAGGCATCTTCTGAAACGCTTTTGACCAACAGCGGAAACTCCAACGCCTTGGGCCGTTTCGGTTTTTTGCCGCGCGGAAAGACCTGGAATCGAGGAGTTCGAATCCGATGGTACGACAGTACTTTTTTGGCCAAGGGTTTGTCGCTGGCCAACAGCAACCCCCGCGGGTTACAACCAGTATAGTGCTGTTTCATGAGTTCGAGATAGCTGACGACATGGTGGTCGTAAACTCCAACGCCATGAAATTCTTCGAGCAAATTGAAAGCCAGATTTGGATGCCAATTGACAATGGCACGTCGAATCACACCCAAGTCATCACTGACTCCCAACGGCATGACTTCATGGCCCAAGGCACGGAGAGTGTTGACAACGTCGTATTCCGTTTTCCATTCCAGGATTTCCTCTTCGGAATACCCTTCGGTCGAATCGGGGGGAACCAGCGACTGGTGCATCAAAACGAGAATACGCTGTTTCTTCATCGAACCGAAACCCCGGCACAGGCACGTTTGTCTTTACAGTGCCACTGGATGGTGTCCGCCATGCAAGAAATTTACGGTGTGAACTGAAAGCATGACGAGAGCATTTTGCTTGAGCGATTCTTCGTCATCGCCCGCTTTTAAATCTAATTCTCGGCAGCGATCAATCATTTCTCGAATGACCTGATTTACATTGTAACGGCATTCGCCGGTCCACGTGGCAAGCACACGTGAAAATTCCGTGCGATGTCGCATTAAAAAACCTGCGGCAGTTTTTTTGCCTGACGATTTTGGAAACAGCTTCTGCAAGTCGTGATCAAAACAAGTTGGAGTATCGTAGCCGTAGTATTGTCGTTTGGTGGTGTAGTGTTCGCCAAGCGTTTTTTTGATTCGATGAACAGGGTCAATTCGTCGACGAGATTTAATCGGCGGAGTTTGTTGGCCAATTTCCGACATAATCTCATCGATATATTCCAATTTTTTGAGCGCCGGCCATGATTGGTAAACCGAACGCCAGCGAGAACGAGGTTTTAGCCAGACGGCAAATGTTTCCGCAAAATCTTCAGAGGGGTGGCTTTGTGCGTACCAGGGTTCGAGGTGATGAACGTAATCGCGGCTCGTCGGATCGGGACGATAGACTTCGGGATAGGGAGTGCTGTAGCGGCCAAACAACTCGCGATATTTTTTTCGGCGGTGGAGACGGAACGCAGTGTCAAAGGCGTGGCCTGTTTCGTGTCGCAGGATTTTCAGGCACCATTGTCGCGTGCCTCCCTCAACTTCTAACATCTGGTTGCGTTCCAACCGAGACAAACGTGGGTGGGCCAGGTAAAACGGAATGGCGATCCCAGGAATGCCATCGGGTGAAAACCACTCATCGCTCAGCCAGACATGCGGCCTGAATTTGAGCTTGCGGTGGGCCAACTCCGAGTAAAGTTGGCCAATTGCCCGATGGAGCACGGGCGTTTCAAGCGATATGCCCAAGTCGCAAATCCTCATTTCCAACAGTTTTTTGTCGTTGTACGAAATCCAAATTGGAATGGTCGACGGCGTTTCTCCATGTCGCGTTCGCGACTTGCGCTCAATCAGCTTGTTCATGTCAACCTGAGGGCGGCCATAAGACTTTCGATTGACTTGTGGGTTGGAAACTGACATCGACTAACACGTAATTTACGACATTGAGACTTGGCGATTTTATCGAAATCGCATGTTTTGGAGAATACACTTTTTTAAAAATGTTTTGTTGAAAATGTTTTGCCAAACAAACTTAGCCCACTCAGGATGTTGCATCAAACAAAAATCGCAACGCGAAGCGTAAGAGGAGATTTTATAGTTTGCCGTAGGGCCGGTTCCTTCCGGCCGTTTGTTAGATTGGCCGGTAGGAACCGGCCCTACATATTACTGAGCCTTCGCGGGTGCCACTTAACGCTGGTAACGAAAAATAGCTTCCCGGTTTTTGGGCGATTTTCGTTGTTGCGTCGTTGGTTTCTTAAGTTTGGGGGGTCGATTGCGTGCCACTGGCCCCAGCCAGTGGTTGCGGTTTCCTTGGCTTCAAGCACTGAGATCAAATTCAATTCATGACGTTTTTGTCGGTGGTTTGATACCCCCAGCACTGGCTCCGCCAGTGATTTGCACATTGACTCACGTTTTTTTTGTTCATTGAAGTACTTACCAACCGCTATCGAACCACATCATTGGCGGAGCCAGTGGCACCCGAAATGGGAGTTTCAGGTCCAAAATCTTAATGACATCGTCCGACAAACGGCCGGTGGGAACCGGCCCTACTCGATTTGTCCTGCACGTTTGTATCTTAATCATTTTTGCAGGGTTTGGGTGAAAGCAACCGGGAGGGTGAAAACAACTGGGAGGGCGAGGCTCCTGCCGAGCCGCACGTGCGCGATGTCTTGGGACGAACTCTCATCCATTGCAAAGCCATCGTGAGCGACAAAAGACTAGGCAGCGTTGATTAAATCGGAAAGCTGTGAGTTTGATGTGAGCGGCAAGGCGCTAGCCGCCGGTATTTGAGGGTTCACCGGCGGCTAGCGCCTTGCCGCTCACGGGATCTGGCTTCTGCCGAGCCACGTGCGATATCTTGCAATGAGTGGACGGCAAACAATTTTGGAATTGCGTTGTTGATTTTCTTGACTCATCCCAAGGATTAAATCAATAACGCTTGAGGCAATCCAGCCAAACGGCTAATGTTTCGTACAGCTCTTTGGTGCTGCCGATTTTTGTGTGGACCACTGGGATTTTAGCGGCGGACATCCTGGTTTGAATCGTTTTGCCGTTTTTGTCTTTGTCTTTTTCGACAAATGAGCCTGCGAAAACAGTCAGACGATTCACGGGACTGGCTGCGATTCGTCCAACTCGTCGCGGCAACGATGCATTGATCATCGCCAATCCGCGAATCTGATCGCGATTGGAAAACGCGGTCGTTGCGGCCATCGACCCTCCCGAACCGCTGCCAGCGATGGCGACGCGAGCATCGTCGAATTTGTGTGACAAACGCAGTTGATCGATCGCTTTTTGAACAAAATCGGCTTCGTCCGGTCGCCATTTTTGTTTATCTGCCGATTGTGGAAACAGCAAAATAAAATTGTGCTTTTGACAAACTGCTTCCCAATTTTTGACGACGTCTTTGAATTCGAATTCGCCCGGTCGAGGAATCCAGACCAATAGTCCCGGAGCTGAACGAAATTGCGTTTCGGGGACGTATGCATGGCAAGTGTTGGGTTCTTCGGGAACTTTGACTTCAACGATACCGGTTTGATAATCAGGTTTGCCGTCGATTTTCGTTTCGGCTGCGAATGACGCCGGGAGTGCGGGGTCAACGGCTACCGATTTCAAAGTCGAACGAATCGATTTGCCGTCACGGACAACTTCGATTGCAACTTCGTCGCCGATTTTCGAACCGATGATCCAATTTTCAATGGCTTGTTCAACATTTTTGTCACCGGCAAACGTGGTGATGATGTCGCCGTTTTTCAGCGCGGCTTTGGCGGCCGGCGACTGGTCAAAAACATGTCGGATCGGCAAACCGCTATCTGTCTTTGTTCCCAGCAACAGACCCAGGTAAGGTTGTTGATAGGGATCAATTTTTTGAGCCAAGGTAACCGTGAATTCCATTTCTTTTCCGTCGCGATCGATAGTGACCGCAACGGAGTCTCCGGCGTAATACGGACCGACGGCGTGTCGCAATTCCGCTTGCCGACGGATATTTTTACCAGCGAATTTGACAATAGTATCGCCCGAACGGATGCCCGCTTTGGCAGCCGGTGAAGTACCACCCATGGCTGCAATTTTTGCTGGATCGGCGTAAATGTTTCGTCCCGCGAACGAAATGCCGAGCAAGCCGGGATACAGATCTTTCCCTTTTTTCATAGTTGGCAAACGTTTTACGATTTCATCCATGGGAACTGCAAATCCAATCCCGGAGTCGTACCAATCCGATCCCGCGGTGGGGCCGGCGCCGCGTGTTGAAAGCGGAGTGAGGATGCCGATGACGTTGCCGTCGATATCGATCAATGCACCGCCGTAATTGTTCGGCGAAATTTTTGCATCCGTTTGGATCGCTTTTCCCCAGATTCGATTCGTGGCACTCACGATGCCGACCGAAATATTAGTCGATGATGGGTCAAACGTTCGTCCGACAGCGATCGCCCAATTGCCAACTTTGAGCTTGTCGCGGCCAACAAATTTTGGCACGGTCAATTTTTCTTTCGTATCAACTTTGAGCAGTGTCAAGTTGCGGGAAAGATCGCGGGCAACAATTTCGCAGGCGGCCCGTTTTCCATCGGCAAGTTTGACAAAGATCGATGTTGGTTTGTGAACAAAATTGTAACTGCTCGAAATCAGGTAACCGTCAGCGTCGATCACCAATGCCGTTGACGGTCCGACGCTGGCTGTTTTGTCGCCAATG
The DNA here is from genome assembly GCA_028280445.1 of Pirellulaceae bacterium. GTDB lineage: Bacteria > Planctomycetota > Planctomycetia > Pirellulales > Pirellulaceae > JANQLU01. Next base: position 6,163 of record JANQLU010000064.1, read on the forward strand.
CGGTCCAAACCTCCGATGGATTCGATTTGCAAAACCGATTTGTCAACTTTGGCGATGGCGGCATTGATCGCCTCTTCTTCGAGTTGCTCGATGTCTTGTGCGTTGACGGAAACAGCCGTCAGCATCAACAACCATGCGGTGACAAACGCGGCAATTTTATTTGTGAATTGGGTCATGGTCGAAATTATTTGTTGAGGTCGATTTCAATGTTCAGAAATTTACGACCACGTTGAATGGTCAATTTGACGGGCGTATCCCGTTCGATGGTTTTCAATTTATTTTCAAGTGCGTTGCGCGAAGTGGTCAATTGACCGGCGGCTTCGATAATCAAATCGTCCGGACGAATACCGGCTTTGTCGGCCACGGATCCTCGCACCACCCGATCGACAAACGGCGGCGTGTTCGAAACAACATTCGGCAACAGCACGATTCCCATCAATTTGACAGTCATCGGTTCGTCCGCCAATTTCGCTTTCGGATCCGCTTGAGCGATAATTTTTCCGGAGCGGATGGCGTCAATGGAGTCGGTTATCTCTGAAACGGGAATCGCAAAATTCAACCAGATGTTGTTTTTGCTGCTGCGCAGCTCTTTGCCGATGATTGCCGCGAGATTGCCGCGGCGATCGGTGATGGCTCCACCGGCGGCACCTGGGTTGTTGGTCATGGCGTCAATCACGTAAACCGAACCTTGATAGTTCGTGTCGAACGCGCCGCGACGGGCGGACAATTTTGTTTTTGCCGAAACCACGCCAAACTGAACACTAGCCGGTTCGTTGCCGGTTGCGACACCATACAGATTGCTCAAGGCCAGAACTTTGGAGCCGGATCGCAATTTGACGGCTTTGTCGAGATTAAAGTAATCGACATTGAGGACTTCGACTTTGAGAATCGCAACTTCTGTTCGCGGGTCGTAGCCTTTGAGTTTCGCGTTGAGTTTTTGACCGTCGTTGAGCATGACGACGATATCTTCGGCGTCCAGGACATAGCTCCAGGTCGTTAGGATTTCACCGGTTGATGAAATGAAAAATCCACTTTGGTACGCTTCGAGCCCCTGGAATCCACCAGCGCCGTAGATTTTTACCATCTTGTTTTGAGCGTCTTCGACAACATTTTTGTAGCTTTTCAGCTGCGCACTGGTGTCGACGCATATCAAGCAGGCCGCCATCAACGCAATATGAAAGAGCGCCGTCGATTTTTTACGAACTTTGGTCATGTTTTATTTTTGAAACTCAATTTTGTTGAATCTGATTTCCGTGGGACGACCTGAAACCGTCGTTTTAATTTTCCGCGGGAACATCACTCCATTGACTTCCTGATAATCGTCAAAGCGAACTTCGACTGCGTTTCCTTCGGGGTCGAGGAACATTTCTTGAGCGATGAGTTGGTGGGAATCGCGATTGAAAAAGAAATTGGTCACCGCGACATCAAAAGTGCCTTCGAAAACATGCGGGTATTTTTTTTCGCCTTCCAACGGCAACGAGCCAAAATAATGCAGGCTGCCAAATTTTTCGGGACCTTGAATCAGCAAACGACGCCACAAATGCAAAGCTGGCAGCAAACCACCGGTCTGGCGCGGATAAAGTTGCTCACTGAGATCTTTTTCGGGATCCAGGACATACGGGTCTTCGCCCCATTGAATCCCCGATTTTTCATCATCGAGTAGAATTTGCACGACAGTCCCGTCACTGGCTCGTGCGCTGATTTTCCATTTTCCTTGTAGCTTGGAATAATCTTGGGCACCGATATGTGCTTTCCAGATTTCGGTGCGACGCAAGCGATTGTAATAATAATTTGCGAACCCGCGGCGAACTTCGATGCGGTCTTTTGCCGCTTTGGGGATGCCACCTTTTTTTCGCGGCGTTTTGGATTTTTTGGCGTCGCCCGGTTTGCCTTTGGGTTTCGACGACGGTTTACCCTGGATCATTTCCGTGAGTTTTTCAACGTCATGAACACCGGCCAATCTGACCGTGATGTCGTAATTTTTTCCTTCGCGACGAAACGTCAGCGGGACGCGCCAACCGCGCGGGTAAATGCCGAGCACATTTTTAAACTGGTTGACGGTTTGGATTGAACGACCGCCGAACCTGACAATCTCGTCTTCGTAACGGAGTCCTTTTTTGTAAGCGTCACTGGTTTCCAGGATGGCGTCAACGATGACCCGACCGCGATCATCGGTGTAAACCGTTGCGCCAAGTGTCGCGTGATCGACAATGCGCCCGCTCATCAGGTGATCCATAAAGTATTTGATTTGATTGATTGAAATGGCATAACCGACGCCAACATTCACACGGCCGCGTTTTTCAAACGAGCCGCGACCATTGATACCGATCACGTCGCCATTGGCATCAAACAACGGTCCGCCAGAGTTGCCTGGATTGATGGCGGCGTCGGTTTGAATGCAGTCGGCGTATTCCAACAGCGTCTTGGATGGATATTGATAGCGGTTGACGCCAGATACCATTCCCCAAGTGATCGTGGGTTGAAAATCGGTTGCTAACAGAAATGGATTTCCGGCGGCAAAACACCAATCGCCCTGTTTGACTTTGTCGCTGTCGGCCAATGTTGCGGCAGGAAAATCGTCTCGTCCGAGCAGTTGGATGATTGCCACATCGCCAACGGGATCCAGTCCGACGAGAACAGCGTCATACAATTTTCCGTCCGGCAAGCTGCATTGCATGTAGTTTCCACACGGTTTTACCACGTGGTAATTCGTCAGGGCGTATCCCTGTTTGGAAATCACAACCCCCGATCCGCCGCCGCGGCCTCCGGGTGCAAATACGGAAATGGTCGACTGGGTTGCTTTGGCAATCGCAGCGACGCGAGCTTTTTCCGCATCGCGAACCTTGGAGTCAACTTTTTGGGAAACTGCAAACTGCGATGGTAAAATAATCATCGCAGTCAGTGCGATGACGGTTGAAATATTTTTCATTTGCTGACTTTCAAATCGCAAAAATGAAGCTCGTCTCCAACGGCGCGGCCATCGAGATATTCAACATCAATGATCAGGCGGTTAACGTCCGTGATGTCAATATCGAGCTGATAAACTTTATTGTCTTCTGCCCGCAGTCGTTGTTCAAAAAGAACTTTGCCGTCACCGCGGATTTTCAGGTTCAAATTTCCGAATGTGCCGGCACCCGGTGCAAATCCGACGGTTCCGGTTAGTTTTTCGAACGTGCCGCCCAGGGCATAGACGATTTTCGAGCCAGCACGTGCCGCAATGCCGGACTCGTATTTTTTCTCTGACGATGCCGTCAGGCCGTTGTTCAATTGTCGTCGGAATATCAATGACAACGGTTTTCCAGTAAACGATTTGTTAAATCGTGGTTGATTCAACAATGTTAATGCTTCGATCGTCGAACTACTGGCCAACAGCGGACTCCAGCGAACGGACGTCGGAGTCATTTCAGAGAGGATTGCGAATCGTGCGCTGCCAACGTCGATATTCGAAACCTGGTTGGCGGGAATTTCAATCGGATCACCGGATAGCAGGTCGACATTGAATTTACCATCGCCGACGGACAGCGTTTTGATGGACAGCCGGCTGCCATCAATCGCCATGACATCGCATAGTTTTTCGTCCAGTTCCCGACCGCTGGCATGATAAAGTTTCAATCCGGTGATTTTTGTGATTTTGACATCCGCGTTTCGCGACCCGAATTGGAATTGGACCGAGTCAGCATCGGCTCCGCGAACCACTCCATCCAACGGTTGGATTTTTCCGTTGCGAGCGATCAGCAACCGGTCGCCATCCTTGAGTTTTTTTTCCACGACTTGATTGAATTGTTTGGTAATGTCGCTCTGGCGTTTGGCAACATCAAAGGCTACCCAATCGACATTTCGCCGAGAAAACGTCACCACATTGCCCAAGAATCGACAAGTGACTTTTTTGTCGCCAATCAGGACTTCATCGACTCGCAACGACGAACCATCGATGAGCCGAATTTCATGAATCCCAGGGACCGTTTTTTTATTGCTAAAACGAAACGATTGGATGTTTCGTGTTTCGATCGAAACCGGTTCGGGTTTTTCTCCGCGAACGAGCACCTGGTCTTTGTTGAATTTTTGCAAAGAGACGGTACGTTTTTTACCGTCAATTGTCGTCAGGACCACATCGATTTGGCCGATCGCGACCGGCTGAACGCACATCAATGCAAACAGAAAAAACACCACGATTTTCGTGTTCAGACAATGGCTCAAGATTGATCGCAAGTTGCAATTACCGTTTTATTTGTCGTCGTCTTCGGCAAGTTTTCGAAAATATTCTTCGATGACTTGTCGGTAATGAGGGGGCAAGTTTTTGGAAATTTCGGCCATCGCTTCGGCGCGTTTTGCCGGTGGCAGATCTCCCCACTCTCCACCTTCACCGTAGTTTTTGGACTGCGCTCTTCCATCGCCTTTGCCGCCAGCAATTCGGCTATCCTGCATTGGGCTGGACGGGTTGGTGCTGCTGCCCTGTTGTTGCTGTTGTTGTTTTTCGAGCTCTTCGATAATTTTGTCGAGCATATCGATGACGCGTTTTTCTTGGCCAATCACCCGTTTACCACTGCGGTTCAACGAGATACGACGATTGATATCGTCCATGATGCGAGCCGCGTGATCCAGCGATTCCGCCTTCATGGCTTTGATGTCGTTTTGCATCAAACGGGAGATTTGAGTGTAACGTCTCGGCAGCGAAGATTCGTTTTCATAGAGCCGGTCAATCGTTTTTAGACAAGCGTTTTTTTCAAACAGTCGGTGGTCGACCAAAGCGCGATAAAACAACAATGTTCCCGGGTCAACAACGTCGCCCGTTTTTAATAGACCGAGCAGATCTTTCGCTTCGTCATAAAATCGGTTTTGAGCCAGCCAGCGACCGACTGCGAGACTAACATTGTTGCGAATCACGGGCGCGAGTTTTTCATCGTCGAGAACGCTCAGTTTTGGTTTTTTGGGGTTTTCTGGATGTTCCCGAAGTGACTCAACAAGTTCGATGACTTTGGGTTCGACAATCGCCAATGCATCAGTGAAACTTTCCAGATGATCGCCGGTCATCTCGATGTTTTCATCACTGAGGACGGCATCGATTTTGGCTTTTTTGAGTTCGTCCAATTGAATCGAAGCCAGATGTCGATTCATGGTATCGCGGAGGATTTTTGCCGATGACGGCGTCCAGGAAGCTTTTTTGGTCAATTCATCCTGTGCATTCAGATTCACCGCGAACAACGAAACCACGAGGCTGAATTTGATGATTAAGTTCAAAGATTTCACCATGGATCCTTTCAGAACATTCTGTTGGGATGCTGCTATTTGTTTTTACCGTTGACAATATCGCGGGTAATTTTGTGTAGTTTTTTCTGACGCTCGCTCAGACGTTTCAGAGCGGCCCGGATATCAGGATCGTCCGTTTCGCCTACTTCGTCATCGGGATCGTCGAGCAGACGAGCGTATCGTTTATGTCGTTTGTGGATTCGCTGTTGGAGACCGCGAACCATTTTGATTTCTGCGATTTTGTCGACCAGAGGATCATCGCCAGGTTGCCCTCCTCCGCCACCACCGCCGCCTTTGCCCGATTCGAGATCTTCCTGGGCTTTGACGAGCGCTTCGATCATGTAGTCGAGCGTGTCGATAATATCTTCTTCGATCTCTTGAGTGATTTTTCCGACCTTGGCGGCACTCAGACGTTTGGCAACTTGGTCCATGTCTTCGGCCATCGATTCGACTGTTTCCGGGAAAGCGACACTGCTGCCGTCTTCGCGGAGCAGCAACAGAGCACGTTGTGCCATCATGGCGATTTCACGCTGCTCAGTCGACATTTTGCCGGCTCGGATTTCAAAATCCGGACCGCGCTGTTCGGGAACGACACGATCCAATTTCCGCGTGGTTTCATAGACGCGAATTTCCCGTTGCAGCATCTGGCGGAAACGTGCTTCGAGCATGGCGAGCATTCTGCCAATTTCTTCTTCACGCAGCTGGCGGAGAATCTCTTCGAGTTCTCGTTTTGCTTCAGCCAATTGACGTTCGGCTTCGCGTTGGTCTTCGATCGCGCCATCGCGTTTTGCTTTTTCCAATTTCATTTGCGCGTCGCGCATTTTTTGTTCGGCTGCTTCGAGTTTTTTGCGAACGGGATTGTCATCGTCGTCTTGAGGAGGCTGTTGGCCGGAATCACTGGGGTCGCTTTCACCGCCGCCCGATTTGCCTTTTCCTTTGCCACCCGATTTTCCGCCTGACTTACCTTTGGAATCTCCTTTTCCATCGCCAGATTTTCCATCCGATTTTTCTCCGTCAGATTTTTTTCCATCTGATTTTTTGCCGTCAGACTTTTTGGAATCGCCTTTCTGATCCCCTTTTTTGGAATCACCTTTTTTTCCATCGCCCGATTTACCGTCGCCGCTTTTGCTGTCACCGGACTTACCATCACTTGATTTGCCGTCGCCTGATTTTCCATCGGCGTTTTTCATATCGTCGGTCAGGCGTTTTGTGCGATCGGCTGTTTTGGCCTGTGCATCCGCGACTCGTTTTTCGTCGGCTCCCCCTTCGGTTTGACCGCGGATTCCTTTTTGAATCCGAATAATACGGTTGACTTCTTTGAGGTATTGTTTGTGCCGTTCGATTTCGCTGCGAACGCGTTCGCGGCGATTTTCACTTTGCAACAATTTCAGCAGAGCTTCGAGTTCTTTGATGACCTCCAACTGATGCTCTTCGGCGGTTGCCAGCTCACCGTTGGTCACCAATTGGCTGATACGTTCCATTTGTTTGGCTGTCAAATTGTCTTTGGACAATTGAAACGCACGTTTGAGGAGTTCCGAGCGGTCCGGGTTGAGCGTTTTTTCGTACTCATGCAGTTTAAACAATTTGTCTTCGAGCACTTTATAGTCACCGGCGAGCGACTTTTGTTTAAACGAGATCTTTGCCGATTCGTCTTTGTTGTCAGACTTCTCTTGTTTGGCAGCTTTTTTGTCTTCTTGCTTTTTCTTGCCTTCTTGGGCCGAGATGTTTTTGACCGTGATGGCAAAAGCAAAAATGGCAAACAGGATGAGAACCGTGATCGTGAACCAGGATAATCGTCGTTTGATTTGATCTTGTTCGACAGCAACGGTTTTGGTTTTGTTCTGATTCATGCCGGTTGTCCTTTATTCGTCGTCAAGCAATCCGTCAAAGGCGCGTTTTTCGCGTTCTTTTTTGGTGCGCTCGTGCAATGCTTTCTGATCATTTAAGAAACGTTGAACAATCGCGATTAATTCGCTTTGGTTTTCGAATTTTAGCAAAATTGCAATTAATGAGTTGAGTTGAATCAACACATCGTCCATTTGTTCGAGGCTGTTTTCGGTCAAAAGTTCCGCTTGTTTTTCAAGCGTTTCGGTTGGCGAGGTCTGGATTTGCTCCAGTAGCACTTCGAGTTTGAGGATATTTTTGTCAATTTGCACCAAATGGGCTCGACCTTGCTCTGGTTTAATTTTTCCAGCAATTTGTCGCAACGGTTTGACAATTTGTTTTTCCAGACGCTTTTTGCGATCTTCCGAATCTACGCGGTTGTTGATCAATTGCAGGCGGATATCGTCGAACGCATCTGAGACCCCCGTGATTTCCTGGATCGATTTTTGAACCTGGAGTGTTGCGCGTTGAGCGAACAACAACCGCAATTCTCGTTTGCGTGGAGCGTCTTTGTCGCGGTTGGTGTCTCCGGGTTCGTCACCAGGCTCGCCGCCTTCGACCAGTCCGGATGATTTGCCGGACGTCTTCATAATCAACGTGCGGCAGTCGTTGAGTTCATTGAGGATCTGTTCGAGTCGCTTGCGCTGATTGACTTCATAGCGATCCAGGATATTCAGCAGCTCCTTCGGCTCGACCACTTCTAAAATATATTGATCGCCGACTCCTACATTGGGCTGGCTATCGTTGAGATTGAATCGATCCGCCGCTTTGACGACAACGGTGATTTTTGATTCGGGTCCTGTGGGCAACGTCATGGTGCGATCAGCTTGACGTTTTTCGCGGAAATCGATTGCCGTATCGACATTCCCTTTTTTGGTCGTTTTGAATTCTTCCTCAAGAGGTTTGGACATCGGGGTTTCGATTTCAATCCAGGTTCGTTGCGTGCCGTAATCGTCAGTAATCTCGCCGGTCAACGGAATGCGAACATCGGGAGTGACTGCCGAGCCAATCCCTGATAGCCGCGTTGTGATCTGCGGCGCTTCGTCTTCGACAGCGCCAATCGAGATGCGATGTGGATCTTCGGCGATTACTCCATCGGTATCTTTCAAGATAAACTCATAGGTGAGTAATTCCTTGAGCGATGGAACGGCGAGTTCAAACCACTGCGAGTCTCCTGTTGGGGTCAGTGATTTCATTTCGTTCGTCGTTTTGTTGTAAGCAAAAATCTCAGAGAGTTTTTTATTGGCGCGGCAACGTATTTTTAAATTCGTGCCGACCGGTAATTGCAAACCGCTGGACCAGTCAATTTCCCGTTTCATCCAACGGCCAGAATCTTTGTCGACCATGTACTCCGGGAATTCACATTGAAGTTTTGTTTGGACCACGGCCGGTGTGTCAACGACGCGAATAAAAAACGGTCCGATACGATGGTCGCCACCGCGCAGTTCGAATCGCATTCCCGAAAGAATGCCTTTAAACGGTTCGGTGTCGAGATTGTATTTTTGATATCCGTTGCGGGGCGTACCAATTTTCTTCATGGCTTGCGTGCCGCGTTCCCCTTTTTCAGTTCGGTAGATGACGCTGCAAGAATCGGGAACTTTTCGATCCGGGTTTTCATCATCCGAAGCCGCCGCGCGAACCAGCAGTGTCAGGCTCGACCCTTTGGCGATTCGAATTTCATTGTTGTCGAATTGAACGACTTGTCCGATTTCATCGACACCCTCCAACGGGTTGTCACGATGAATTTTCGCACCGACCAACTCGATCAAACTACGCCGTGGCCAAGGGTCCTGTTTCAGCAGATAAAGTCGTTTCGAGCCCAGCAAAAAACCTTCGGTGTTAGCGATGGCAAAACCGCCAACGGTCATCAGCAACAGCACACTGGCAACACCAGCAATGGCCAAAGGTCTGAAATTGAAAACTTGAGAAACTTTGACATTGCTGATCCGTTCTTCCGCCAGCCGTCGGGTGTTGGCCAACATGTCGGGATCACCTTCTTCGAGCAGTTCTTTTTCTCGGAGTTTGGCAAAGTGTGATTTTTCACTTGTTTCAACACTGGTGATCAAACTGTCATCCAGTTCGGCAAATCGGCGCTCAAGGATCAGCGCCATGCTTTGGTCTTTTAGCTTGACGAACGCACGGCGAAAAACGTACTGGTAGAGGATCCAGCCGAGAACAGTGCTAATGATCAATAGAATGACAGCACGAGCTTGCCAGGGTAACTCACTGAGTCCAAACAGCACGGGAAGATAGTCGATGGCCAGGGCAATCCAGAAAGTGAGGCCGAGCCAAACAATTGCTAGAGCGATTCCTTCGGCCCAAACATACCATCGAATTTGCCGCCGAAGGCTGGCCAGAACCGAGCGAACATTTGGTGATAACTGAAAATCAACAGGTTGGTCCGACATAGTCTCCAGAATCAACAAAGTTCGAGATGAAGGTCAATGTTATATTGTACAAGATTTCGGGCGAATTGAACGCGTTGAATCACACCGAAACCGTGCAAAAAGCTTTGAAAACGAGCATTTCATCGCCACAATCGGTTGTTCTTGTGTTTTTGACTGTGTAATCGATTCAACGCTGGCTATTAATTGATGTTCAAGTTTTGCAATTTGTTCCGGTTAATTGTTTCCACGGGGCAGAGATTCTTTTGTTTCACGTTACCGCCAGATGTCGTTGCAGTTGTCTGTTATGGAATTTTCTTCTCAGGTAAGTGGTGTAATAAGGGTGTTGAAAAATCTCATTTTGGGTGCCACTGGCTCTGCCAGTGTTCTCTGGTTGAATAGGTCCGACAATTTCTTTTTCATCACTCAACCAATGGCTTTACCGTGATTGAAACTTCGTGAATTGTGTTTGTTTGGTACCTTCAATTGAACGAATAACAACCCAGGGTTTGATGGGTAATCACTGGCAGAGGCCAGTGACACCCACGACGTCTGGCATCAAGAAGCTTTATTTAATCCATGAAATTTTCGTTACCAGCGTTGAGTGCCACCCGACCGAGTTGGGTGACGGTTAGGCGGCGATCAAAAAAACTGCACGCTGCAAGAAAACCGAGTTTAGGTAGAATACGAAGCTTAAAATTTGCAACGTGAATCAACCGGAGATTTGGAAACGCATGATACGGTACATGCTGACGATTTTTTTAAGCGCATTTCTGTTGTTTCAGGTGCAGCCGATCATCGGTCGATTTGTGCTGCCCTGGTTTGGCGGCAGTGCGTCGGTCTGGAATACTTGTATGCTGTTTTTCCAGATTGCGTTGCTGATCGGTTATTGCTATTCACACATTGTTACGAAGTACTTGAACCACAAACAGCAATGGGTATTACATTTCGGATTGCTATTTGTTTCGCTGTGTTTTCTGCCGGTCCAGCCAGCAGAGTGGTTGAAGCCGAATGGCGATGAAGATGTCACGATTGCTATTTTGTTTTTGTTGGCGGTTTCTATCGGTTTGCCGTTTATCATGTTGTCGACGACTGGCCCGCTGATTCAAGCCTGGCAAAGTCGCACCCACGCCAGTTTTCCGACCTACCGCTTGTTTGCTTTGTCCAATACAGGTTCGCTGTTGGCGTTGTTGAGTTACCCGTTTGTGTTTGAGCCGTTTTTAACTCGCGGAACGCAATCGACGATTTGGGCGATCGGCTACGGACTGTTTACCGTGTTATGCATTGGGAGCGGCTGGCAAGTTTTCCGGAAATCACAAATCGAAAACGAACCAAACCAGGATGAGCCGATCAAGCAAGAAACATCAACGCAAGGTGATCAGCTGAAGAATAAAGACAACGGCCCGCCCAATCTTGGCTTGTGTGCACTATGGTGTTTGTTAGCGGCGGCGGCTTCGGCCATGTTGCTGGCAACGACGAACCAGATGTGCCAGGAAGTGGCATCGGTGCCATTTCTGTGGATCTTGCCGCTAAGTTTGTATCTGATCACTTTTATTATCTGTTTTGACAATCCACGTTGGTACTTGCGACGGGTGTTTCTCGTGTTGCTGTTGTCGTGTCCGTTTTTGGGAATCTACTTGTTGATCGCTGGAGTTTCGGTACCGCTTCCGTTTCAAGTGCTCGGTTACTCGTTTGTCATGTTTTCGTGCTGCATGAGTTGTCATGGAGAGTTGTCACGTCTGAAACCGTCGACCCAATATCTGACCTTGTTCTACTTGATGGTTTCGATCGGAGGCGCGGTTGGTGGTTCGTTCATTGTTCTCGTGGCCCCCAATATCTTTGTCAGCTATTACGAGTTTGATGTGCTGTTGATTTTGTGCAGCGTATTGGGAGTCGGCGTTTTTATGTTCTCCGACCCCGAAGGTAAGATACCAGTTTTGGGTTGGGTTGCCGTTCCTGTTTTACTTGGTGGTTGTTTCCTGGTTGGGTTGCATTTGAACTGGGATTTTACAACATCCGACAATGAACGAGTGATTCATCTATCGCGAAATTCCTACGGGACGGTTCGTGTCGAAGAGATTTTTGATGTGGAAACCGGACAGGCTGAGAAACGCGTTTTGTACAACGGGCGTATCAAGCATGGTAGCCAGACGATGCAGGGAAAAATTTCGCCGAACAGCTATTATTCACCATCATCAGGTGTTGGCCGAACCATTGTGCGAATGCGTCAGCATCGTCAACAACCGTTGAAAATCGGAGTCGTCGGTTTGGGAACGGGGACGATCGCCGCTTGGGGAGAAAAACAGGATCAAGTCGTTTTCTATGAAATTAACCCGCAAGTTGTCGAAGTCGCCGAAGCGGATTTCAATTACATCGATCTGGCGCGTTCGAATGGAGCGGCGGTAAGTATCGAGTTGGGTGACGCGAGAGTAAAACTCGAACATCAATTAAAATCGGGCTCTCAAAAATTCGACGTGCTGGCGATTGACGCGTTTAGTAGCGACGCCATTCCCATCCATTTGTTGACCAAAGAATGTTTCCAGGTTTATTTGAAACATCTCAAACCGGACGGTGTTCTGGCAATTCACATTTCGAATCGGTTTTTGAACTTGGAGCCGATTTGTTACAACCTGGCCAAAGATGCCGGTTGTTTTTCGCAACATGTTGGCAACGACAACGACGATGAAATCGAAACCGATGGCGCCAACTGGGTCTTGGTGTCGCGATCCAAAGTTGTTTTGGATTCGGTAGTTGAAATGGTCGAACAAGAGCGATCCAGCGGCAACAAAATATCGGATGTGATGAGTTGGGAGCAACTCAAGAAGCAGTGGTCCAAGTCTTCGATGGATCTCGTCTGGACGGACGATTTTGCCAATCTGGTCAGCATCATTGATTGGGAAGTCAGCGAATTCATAGGCGATCAAATTGATACGGCGAAAAAATGGATTCAGAAATAGTTGGAATTGAGTTAACCGTTTGACAGTCAGAATCGACTTGCAGCATCGAGTCCGTGTTATAATCTCCAGCATCTAACGAATGGGAGTATGCAATGAATTTCAAATCAGTTTTTATGATCTGGACGGTTTTAATCACTTTGGCGTTGCCAGCCGGTGATTTGTGGGGACAGCAAAATAGCACAGGAATCAAACGCGGGCAGGCAAAAAAACGAGTCCTGATTCTGGGAGACTCTATTTCCATGGGATACACCAAGCACGTGCAAAACGCCCTCAAAGATCAGGCCACTGTCCTGCGGCCGATGAATAAAAGCGGGCGAGGAGCTGAAAATTGTGCGGGCACCAAGAAAGGGATTGGAGCAATTGATCGATGGCTGAAAATCGATGGCGGGAAATGGGACGTCATTCATTTCAATTTTGGCTTGCACGATTTGAAACACGTGAATAAAGAGACTGGCAGAAATTCGAACAAAGCGGACGATCCGCATCAAAGCGATCCGAAGGCTTACGAAAAACAATTGAGCGAGATCGTCAAAAAACTGAAGGCCACCGGTGCGGTATTGATATTTGCGACAACAACGCCGGTTCCCGAAGGGGGTGTGCGACCTTATCGCGATCCCAAAGATGTCGTCAAATACAATGATATCGCCAAAAAAATCATGAAAGAAAACAATATCGCCGTTAACGATCTGTATGCGTTTGCCAAACCGCGGCTTTCAAAAATCCAGAATAAAGTCGACGTCCATTTTAGCAAGGAAGGTTCCAAAGCGCTGGGAGATCAAGTCGTTGCGGCAATAAAAAAAGCGATGAAATCCAAGGCTGAATAAGCGAATCAAAAATGATGTTTTGCAAGCAATCCGTGGGCTGGGCCATCGTCGTCTGTATTTCGAGTTTTGCATCAACGATCTGCGGGCAAACTAAAAAGATTGACTTTGCCCATGACATCCTCCCGGTTCTCCAGAAGCGTTGTGCATCGTGTCACACCAATGGTACCTACAAGGGTGGATTTTCGATGGATACGCGTTCGGCACTGCTCGATTCAGGGATGATCGAAAATAAAAACAGTGCTGAAAGCGAATTGATTGCTCGCATTACGTCGCGCGACCCCGACGAACAAATGCCGCCGACGGGCAAACGCTTGACCGATGAACAGGTGAAACGTTTCAAGCAATGGATCGATGATGGCGTCGACTGGACTGAGGGGTTCAGCTTTCGCAAGAAAAAATGGCAAGCGCCGATTCGACATCGGCGTCCGGACATTCCCAAAGGTGTCGGCAATCCAATCGATCGCATTGTTGGAAAATACTTTCGCGAACGCGGCATCTCTCACCCTGCGGAAATCAGCGATCGTGTTTTTCTGCGACGGGTCTATTTGGATATCATTGGGATTCTGCCAACTCCAAAAGAACAGGATGAATTTCTGGCGAACAAATCTCTTCAGCGGCGAGCAGCGCTGATCAAACAATTGCTGTCTCGCAAACGCGAATACGCCGATCACTGGATGACATTCTGGAATGACTTGTTACGCAACGATTACGCGGGAACAGGATTCATTGATGGCGGCCGAAAACAAATTACGGCTTGGTTGCATCGTTCGCTGTACGAAAACAAGCCGTACAACCAGTTTGTTCGAGAACTCATTTCACCAACCTCGGAATCCGATGGATTTATTCGCGGCATTCAATGGCGCGGACGGGTGAACGCCAGCCAAGTCCGTGAGGTTCAGTTTGCGCAAAACGTGTCCCAAGTCTTTTTGGGAGAGAATCTGAAATGCGCATCGTGTCACGATAGTTTTATTGATGATTGGAAATTGTCGGACGCTTATGGGATGGCGGCTATTGTTGCTCGCCGCCCGTTGGAAATGTATCGTTGCGATAAGCCAACGGGGAAAAAGGCGACCCCCAAATTTTTGTGGCCCGAGTTGGGAGAGATAGATCCCAATCTGTCACGAACCAAGCGATTGAAACGAACGGCCGAATTGATCACCGGTGACAACAACGGTCGATTTGCCAGGACAATCGTTAACCGGATTTGGCAACGAATGCTGGGACGCGGCATTGTCGAACCGGTCGATGTCATGAGCAACCGGCCATTCGAACCGGATCTGATCGACTATCTGGCGATTCGATTAGTCGACGAGAAATATGATTTGAAAAAAATCATCGCGCTGATTGCCAACTCCAGGATCTATCAAAGCCAAATGGTTTCCGCTGCGGATTCGGCCGACGAAAATCACTCGTTTCGCGGACCGGTTGCACGACGTTTCACTGCCGAGCAATTCATGGATGCGGCCTGGTATTTGACGCGCCGCGGGCCAATGAAAATGTCAGCCCAGTTGGAAAACTATCGTTCTGGCAAACAGATACCTGTTGTCGGCCAGTGGTATTGGAGCCGTGAAAACACGTTGGATTCAAAACCTGGTGAATCCATTTTATTTTCATTCGATCTGAATTTAGAAAAACAACCAGTCAATGCAGCAATGGTGATTACCTGTGACAACCGGTTTGCAGTATTGATCGATGGCAAACAGATCAAAGCGGACAACGACTGGACGACGCCAGAAATTGTTCAGTTAGCCAAATTTCTCAAAGCGGGCCAGAACCGCATTTCGATCTTGGCCAAAAATGCAGGCAAGGAGCCGAATGCCGCGGGGCTTTATTTGTCCGTGTTTGTAAATTACAAGCAAGTGCAGCCTAAAATTCAGTATCGATCCACGGACGGGATTCAGGATGCCAAACCGATCAAACCCATCGAACCGTGGTATCTGGTTTATGCGTCGATCCATCGCAAGGAGGCCGAGGCGGCGGGCAAGTTGGTAGATTTGCCTGCGATTCGAGCGTCGTTGATGGTTTCGAATCCGCTGATGCGGACCCTGGGACGGCCTAATCGTGAACAAGTCGTGACGTCCCGTCCCGCCCAACTATCCACGTTGCAGGCGATCGATTTGAGTAACGGAAAACCGCTGTTCGACATGATCGAATCGGCAGCCGCCCAGATCGTCAAACAGTCGCCCAAGCGTGATGAGTTGATCGAACGTTTTTATATTCGCGCCCTATGCCGCAAGCCAACCGAGCGTGAAATGACGGTGCTGCGCGAAATCGTTGGTGAGAAACCAACACAACAATCGACTGCCGATTTGATTTGGTCCATCATCATGTTGCCGGAGTTTCAACATGTCCGATAAATTGCAACACGAATTTTTGCCCGACGAACCGAACCCGCGGATTCGACGCCGCGAGTTTTTGAAGGCGACTTCGGTAGCCGCCGCAGCAGCTTTAGCGGGTGGTTCACCGCGAATGTTATCGGCTGAAACTTCGAAAGCTGGTCGAAAAATTCCGGCGATTAAACCGACTGCGGATACTTGTATTTTGCTGTGGATGGCCGGCGGCATGGCGGCACCTGATACGTTTGACCCCAAACGATACGAACCGTTTCGAGTTGGAACTCCGGTTAAAAAAATTCTCAGTACGTTTCCAGCAATCGACACGGTCGTCGACAATATCAAGATCACCGAAGGGTTGGAGCATATTGCCCAAGTGATGGATCGTGGCACACTGATTCGATCTCATGTTTTGCCCGACCTGGGACACATCCTGCATTCGCGACATCAATACCATTGGCACACCGGTTATGTCCCGCCGCAAACTGTCGCCGCGCCGCACATTGGCGCTTGGATGGCTCGCTTGCTCGGTCCACGAAATCCGGCGATTCCGGCGTTCATCGATATTGGACAACGTTTGGAAAGTATTGGTGAAAAAGAAGAGCTCAAAGCGTTTCACACGGCTGGTTTTCTGGGCAGTGAATTCGGTCCGTTCGTGTTGCCATTTCCACGCATGGCGATCGATTCCGTTCGACCACCCAAAGGCATGACGCCTAAGCGTTTTGAACGACGTAACAAATTGTATCGCCAGTTGATTGAACAAAGTCCCCAGGGTCAACAGGCAAGTGATTTTCATACGGAATCGATGATGCGAGCGATGGAAAACGCCTATCGTTTGTTGTCGAGTCCCGAGCGAGTCGCCTTTGATTTGACCAAGGAGCCAGCGGAATCGCTTGCCCAGTATAATACCGGTCGGTTTGGTTTGGGGTGTTTGTTGGCGCGCCGTCTGACCGAAGCGGGTGCGCGGTTTATCGAAGTGACAACCGAGTATGTTCCGTTTCTCGGTTGGGATACCCATGAGAATGGACATGATACGCTGGTTCGGATGAAACAGGAAATTGATCGTCCGATTGCGCAATTGATCTTGGATTTGGAAATGCGCGGATTGTTGGATCGCACGTTGGTCATCGTTGCCAGCGAATTTAGTCGCGACATGATGATCGAAGGTGTTCCCGGCAGTACGGCAAGAGATCAGTCTCGTGCTCGCACCGATGTGTTAAAAGAGCGAAAACACTATGGACAACATCGCCATTTCACGGGCAGCAGCAGCGTATTGATGTTTGGCGGCGGTATTAAACGCGGCGTTTTATATGGTGAAACAGCCAACGAACGTCCATTGATGACGACCAAAGATCCAATCACGGTGCCCGATCTCCATGCGACCATATTTCAAGCGATGGGAATCGCGCCAAATACCGCGTTTGAAATCGAAAAACGTCCTTTTTATGTGACCCGAGACGGAGTGGGGAAACCACGTCGAGAGCTGTTTGAATGATTTTTTTCGCAGCGTGATCGATTTTTGTGGTCGACGAAAAATCTTTTCTTTTAAGGCATTTTTGCATATCCTGTTGATGGTGTCGGCAAAGCGTTTGTCGACAGTTTTTTATACATTCTTCTAGGAGTAGTCTTATGAAGCTTGCAGCAAAGCTGCTGGTTCTGAGCCTATTTGTAGTCGGACTCACATTCGTCGGATGCAAAAAAGACGATAAGGGCGGCGACAAAGGTGGCAAAGAGAAAGCAGCAGCAAAATCCCCTGCTGACGGGACAACGCAAGTCAGCTTTTCGGTCGATGGTATGGTGTGAGGTAATGCGTGAGGGGGCAAAGTTCGCGATGCCCTCGCAGAGTTACCGGGTGTAACTATCGACGAAGTTAAGAAAGGTTCAGTCAAGGTCTCTGGCAAAGACGTGGACAAAGATGCGGTGATCGCCGCCATCAAAAAAGCGGGTTTTGACGCAAAGGCCAACTAACCTGAGTTCATAAGATTTTTTAACTGCTCTTAGCAGACCAGGTTGAGAAAAACACAAAGGCTTGCCATCACGGCGAGCCTTTTTTTGTTATTAAAGAAAATAGATTGAAACCGCTACAAAAAGGCAACTAATTAAAGACACAAGGCAAAAACCAATGCCAACGTTTGTCCATGTATTGGCTTTGCGTCCACAATGTTGAGTGTCTTGATCGAGTATTCGTATCGAGCTATTTTTGAAAGTTGCTTTTCCTTTTTCCTTTTCACTTTTCTCCTCAAAAAACACCTAAGGAAGTCGAGATGAATAGAGTCACCTGTCTAAAAATCTTATCCCAATTTCTACTGTTTACGCTCATCTTTACCGGATCTGCGATTTGTCAAAATTCTTATCAACTAACCATTCGACAAAACTTAACCGCGCATGTTGATGATGAAGAACAGGAGAATACGACGGTAGATTTCGCAGGCGGTGATAAATTAAAATCCAACGCCGATGTTGAAATCAAAAATACTTCAGACAAGGATACTTGGGTTCAGGTTCTGATCGTGTTTTCAGAAGTAAAGGATGATGGCACGCTCGGTGACGCAAAGTCCGCATTTAATCCAGGATGGAAAAAAGTCGAACCTGGCAAATCGATTCGATACAAAATCGACCAGGCGAAGGTTGAGTATGATACGTCAAATGGTGCAGCCGCAAAATACAAAGTAGGAGGCATTATCAATATTGGGTCAGAAAAAGAAAAAAACGATCACGGTCAAACGGGCCTGCAGCAGAATATTTACAACCGAGACGACGTGATACCTGGAGCGAGCATGAATCTGGGAATCAACTAGATGAAATATCCAACTTTATTTTGCGTTTTGCTGGTCCTGTTCGTACCCTCAACGGTTTTTGGCCAGAATGCTGATTCGATTTTTAAATTACGAATCGAAGGTGAGTTTGTTGGATCAAATGAAGCTTGGTTTCGGTTGATTGATGACAATCTCAAAGCCGAAGCGGGCCTGTTTTCACCGGAGTCAATGCAGAACTTTAATTTGGTTCGCCAAAAGGTAAATGCGCTAGTGCTCCAGTTCAAACTGGAAGAGCTTCAGGGGAATCACGAAGCGGCGGCTCGACTTGAAAAACAGTGCAACGATCTTTGGGATTTGCATGTTCCGCGAATGCTTGATGAACTTGGGACTCAAGGCCAGCTGCATCTGGTGCAAACGCACAACCGAAATGAATTGAAGCACTTCGCAAGACTCCGCCAACACTCGGATGACCCAACTTTTTTGGCCGATCTTCGCCTACAAAAAAAACTTGGCGTAACCGAAAAGCAATACCGACCAATCCAAAAAAAGTTGTTTAATGCGCGTCGAGAAATTCTGGAGAAACATCGAAAGGAATTTGATGATTTACGCGACGAACATCTGAGTCGCACAGTTCGAGTGTTGAGCAGTCGGCAAAAAAAGCACTTCGAGAGACTGATCGGCAAGCCACTGCACTGGGAACGATTGGCAATCGCCAATGAGTCTTTCGCAAAATCCTTCGTGCGACTTGGGAAACCAATCAAATACCATCGAGTCTTGTTGCCAAAAAACAATTCATTTGACTCGAAGACGTTGAAGAAATTGAAAGAACCTGAAGATCTTAAGAAAAAGAAAATAGAAGTTGTAAGCTATTTTCTTTTCCGCATCCTGGCTTCGAATTTTTTTCGGGGGGAGATGGAGGTCACGAATGAACAAGCTCAAAGGCTCAATCAACTTCTTGACAAATGGCGAGAATCAGCGGTGATTTCGGACAAGTTTCGAATGCACCGAATGGAAAGCTTGATCAAACTCCAAGCTAAATATTCTGAAAAGCTAACAGCGATCATCCTGCCCCACCAGTTGAAATGGCTTAAGACTTGTGAACTTCAGCTTTATGCAGCACGGTTTCGGTTTTCGTTCGGTTTGCTGCATCCCGCCATTACCAAAGAGCTAGAGATTGAGGCAGATCAACAGAGAGAGCTAAAAAGATTGTCAAACGCATATCAACAATCACTCACGAAGTTAACCAATCGAATGGGCAAAAAAATAAGTCAGGCCATGCGCGTGATTTACGCAGGATCTTTCAAGATTCTGACTGAAAAACAAAAAAAGCAATACGAGTTAATCACTGGGATTTCTGCAAGATCGCCGAATTGACAAGAGATCTTTCGGTTATTGCCTACCGATTCGTAAATGCTTGCTTAAGGAAACAGGCGTTATTTTGACCGGTAAACAGTGTGTCTCACTGGAGCAACAAACTAAAAGGAACTCGATGCTCGTACAAACAAAAATGGTATGCCGCGTTGAATGTTTTAGGTAACCCAGAACAGATCGATAGCACTGCAATGGGACAAACCCACCAATATATGAAACGCACAAACTATGACACCACAACTACTGTGCAAGGGGGCGGAGGCTTGGTTGGACTCAGCGCATACGCTGATTTTTATGGCCCTTATACAGTATCGCAAAATTCAATTCGCCATGACGTACAATTAGATGAATCCGAAATTGTAAAAGCAAAGAACTTTAGCTTCCAAGGGAATTAATACGTGACAAACCAAAAAATAAGAACGAAGTTGCGTATCTCCATGTTGTCCGTTCTTGGGTGCTTGCTTTTGGCGGTAACTTGCAGCGGGCAACCAACCGACCAGACAAGGAAATATAGTGATCTGTTGCGACAACAGGGCAGTTTCGATTTGTTGCTCAAAGATTTCGAACTCTCATTGCGTTGGCTTGCCCAGTATGACAAGAAACTTTCAAAGCATGATCGTCAACTTATTCTTGATAGGGCTGAACAGGTAAAGCGAGAAATACAAAAGATGCCTTTCGTCATGAGGCGTGCTGAATTCTCGCAAGTAGTAAATGAGGTTGCTCAACGTAATGGTGAAGATCATAGACTCGTCCATAAGCGACTTTTCAAGCGATTGCAAAAATACTACGAACAAAACCGAACTGGAAACATTGATGATCTTCGAGAGCAGTGGCAGTACGTGAAAGCGGCATTGGCGGATTTTGACCAAAACTTGCATGACCGCAAAGTCATCTTGTCAGCTTTTAGCTGGCGAGTCATTGGTAATAAAGGGTTACCATTTTATTTGGAGCAACCACTTTTTGCTGAAATCTTGCAAATTAACAAAGACGATTTAGCCGCATTTGACAGTGCCATTTCAAAAGCAAAAGTAATATATCGAAGTCGGATGACGGCGAAAAAGCGGCAAATGATCAAAAACGTTCTCAATGAGTTGACTGCGAAGCAACTCAGAAAACTTTCTAGGCGATTGGGCCTTCATTCTGAGAGTATCCCTCTACTCTATGACTCGTCGGATTTGTCATCAATGCGTTTTGTCTTAAGTGGAAAACCCAAATCGATTCGTTTTTGTCAGAAGATAAATATTGCCACACATGCGAAGCAATTGAGAATTCGTCTGGAACTAGTCGATGCAATTGAGGATTGGGACAAAAAGATCTCCGATGATGGTAAGCGCCCTGAGTTGAAAACATTCGATATCAAACACCATGTCACCGAGTCGGCGATGTCAAATCGAGTTTCAAAAGAATTGCAAGGCATTTTTGCTCAATCGCCACGGGAGGTGTTTTGGATCAATACACGACTTTTTACTGTTGACAGCAATGCATTTGCCAACTTAAGTCGTGCGAAAGATACTAAAAAGAGATTCTTGGAAAATATGTATCGAGATCCACAGGCATGGATGAAAGAGTTTTTCAAACGTGGTGGGGCCGAATTGACTAATGAGCAATACCGCCAATTGCTGATTGTTTCCAATGACGCAACGAAGAAGCTTCTCAAGGCAAAAACTCTAAATGACGTTGTTGATATTTCGAATCAATGGCATCGTGCAGTCGGCGAATTCCTGCTTCCACAACAGGGCGTTTTCCTATTCCGCGGAGTCATTGCAAGAAATGGACTTGTCTTTTTTTTGACGCGTTCAGATGTTGCGAAGAGTTTTGGGATTTCATCTACTCAGCAAAACCGGCTGAAGCGAGTCGGTCGCAGTAGCGAAAAGGAACTTGAGAACTTTGAGAAAAAGTTGCGCCGTGAGTTGTTAGAGTCAATTGTTAACGATTTTCCAAAACGGCGGAGAAATTCTCTGTTCAAAGTTCTTGATGTATCAAAACAGGAGTTTATTGAAATTCTGCTCAATGAAAAAAGTTTTTTCAAAGTTTTATCTAAACGAACAGATCCTTGGAGAGGCTACGAGAGCAGAAAGGGTTGGAATGACATTGCGACTGGTGGTAGAGGAAGCATAGACCAAGTTCAGAGGAAAAAAACGGTGCGTGCGATCCTTGGAATCGAATAGTGCGACGACAAAAGGGGCACGCTCAGAGTTTTTATTGCCGGCGGCAAACGCACCGGCAATCTCAGCCCCGAAGATGCATGAGCTGAGAAAATAACAACGGTCTAACGGACAGCGACCGTTGCTGCGGTTTGCAAACGAACTATTCGACTTCATCTTCCTCAACTTCGACGTACTCGTATTCATATTCGTACTCATCGTCGTCCTCGGGTTCCTCGCCCTCTTCGACTTCGATGTACTCGTACTCGACGTCTTTGTCATCCTCTTCTTCGTGCTCATCGTTGTCTTCGAGTTCAGCGACGGTCTGATCATCTTCGTCGACATACTCGTATTCTTCTTCGTCGTCCTCTGCTTTGTCGTCTTCTGCTTCTTCGTCCTCGTATTCGTCCTCTTCCGCTTCATCGTCGACGTATTCATATTCTTCGTCATCTTCGTCGACGTATTCGTATTCCATGTCGGCTTCATCATCAGTTGCGGGCGCGATCGAACCGGCGACGGGTTCTTCGATTAAATCTTCATCTTCGTCGTCTTCGTCAGCTTCGGCCAAAATTTCTTCCAACGCGGCTTGCGCGGTCGATGTGGTGGTTGGAATGGATTTGGGTGCGGATTTGCCTGGTGCGACTGCTTGAGGCGCGTTTTGAGGTTTGACGTAACCGATATCGACTGGAGACGATTCCGACTCGGTTTCCGTACTACCGCCGGCCAAGAAGGCTTCCCATTGTGACATGGTCATCAAAATTTCACGACTCTTGCTACCGTTGTAAGGTCCGACGACGCCGTCTTCTTCCATAAAGTCGATCAGACGAGCGGCGCGGCCGTAGCCAATGCCGAGGCAGCGTTGGAGTAACGAAACACTTCCGCGGTTTTCACTGATCACCGTTTCGACCGCCTGGTGATACAGGTCGTCGTGTTTGCGTTCGGCACCCGGTCCAGATGCATCGCCTTCTTTGTCCGATACTTTGATGTTGACCAACTCGTTGACGAAATTTTGCTCGCCGGTCGAGCAAGCTTCGGTCACTTTTTCGATTTCGTCGTCACTCAAATAGGTTCCTTGGCCGCGCATCAACGTGCTGGTGCCAGGGCCGAGGAACAGCATATCGCCATTGCCGAGCAGTTTGTCGGCACCCATGGCATCCAATACCACGCGGCTATCGGTCCGGCTGGCGACTTGGAAAGCGATGCGGGCGGGCAAGTTCGATTTGATCAAACCGGTGATCACATCGACCGTCGGTTTTTGGGTTGCCAGGATCAAGTGAATGCCGACCGCACGACTTTTTTGCGCCAATCGAATGATGTGCTGTTCGACTTCTTTGCCCGCAGTCATCATCAGGTCAGCCATTTCGTCGGCGATGATCACAATAAATGGCAAATTGGTCGGGATGTCCAGACGCTCCTCGGGAGTATGGATATCGAGGCGTCGGTAGATTTCGTCGGCCCCCAGTTGATTAAAGCTGGTTACGTGGCGAACGCCAACCTTGGCTAACAGCTTATAGCGTTCTTCCATTTTGTTGACAGCCCATTCCAAAATGGCTTCAGCTTTTCGCATGTCGGTAACCACCGGATGCATCAAGTGCGGTAAACGACCGTAGCCGCTCAGTTCGACCATTTTGGGATCGATCATCAGCATGCGTACTTCATCCGGTCGTCGAGTCATTAATATCGACGAGATAATGGCATTCAAGCAAACACTTTTACCGGTTCCCGTTCGCCCGGCAATCAGCAAGTGAGGCAGTGCCGCGAGGTCACAGACCAGCGGATCGCCGACCACATCCTGTCCCATGAAAATTGGAATTTTCATACGACGAGTTTTTTCTTTGGATTGTTCCATAACGTCGCGCAGGCGAACGATTTGGCGAGTGTTATTGGGGACTTCGATCCCGACCGTGTTTTTGCCCGGGATGGGTGCGACAATCCGCACACTGGGTACGCGCAAAGCGATCGCCAAATCATCGGCCAATCCAGTAATTTTCGAAAGTCGCAATCCGGCTTCGAGACTGATTTCATATTGCGCGATGACTGGCCCGGTTTCGATTTCGGTCACTTTGACCTTGAACCCGAATTCGGCAAATGTTCGTTCCAGGATTTGCGCGTTGCGCATCGCATCTTTTCGTTGATCGTCGAAGCTGACGTCATCGCTTTGCAACAACATATCGATCGCAGGCAATTCATAGTCGGTTTCGTCATCGACGCGCGCGGCCTGATCCAGTTTCATCATCACCTTGTCGCGCTCGGAAGGTTGAGGTTCCGGTTTCGGTTTGCGGATTTTGAAATGCGGACCGCGCAACAAGCCTTTTTTCTTGGGAGGTTCGTCAACAGGCTCTTCATCAACTGGCTCCTCGATCGCAGCCGGTTTCGCTTTCAAAGATGAAATGGCTTTTTTGGCTGCTGTTTTTACAACAACCGGCAGTGTCGCTGGTTCATCTTCGAAATCTTCGTAGTCCTCGTCGGATTCTTCGTCGTAATATTCTGCGTCATCTTCGTCATACTCGTCTTCGTCGAGTTCATCCTCGTCGTATTCGTATTCTTCGTCTTCATCCTGGTCGACGACGCGATCTTCGACGGCTGTTTTACCGCCCACGCGAATTTTGATTGTGTGGTTTTCTTCTTCATATTCATCGTCGTCGTCCGACTCAATGTCGAGATCCGAAATGCGTTCACGACGGGTTGCCCGTTTTTCTTGTCGTCGTTTGTAGCCGACAGCTGCTGCTCCAAAGATTCCTGCCAATAGCCAATGTCCGACACGCAGCGCGAGGTAATCAGTCCAAAGCAACAGACCGACGATCAAAACGCCGGTCGCAATCAAGATCGAGCCAAAGAACGCGAATTGAGATTTCAGCATGCCGACGCCGAGCAAGCCGAGATAACCTCCGGAACCTGTGACTGGCCCCGGTGTCAGATCGCTCAACGTCAAGCTAGTCAAACAAGTGACTCCAACCAGTGACAATGCCCAGCCAATGGTTCGAATCCACGGTGACAATGTATGTTCGGTACGTACAAGTGCGACAGCCAACGTCACTAGGCCAACCAGCAGGTAATAGGCTCCAAATCCCAGGTTGGCGAACAACAGATCTGCGGTAGTCGCTCCGATGGTGCCACAAGCGTTGGCGGGCGTTTCATTCAGAGGAAAGACCAGTGCGCTGGGTTGATAATAATCGTCCAACGGAGGAGCCAACGGCGCCGTCGGATCGGCTGGATCATAAGTGAATAATGAGACCGTGAGAAAAATGATCAGCGCGACAAGACCAACGAGTGAGATGTCGCCACGGAGGCTTCGATTATCGAACATGATGGACGCAACCAACAGTGTCGCCCGACGATTATTCCCGACGTCGGATTGCGGTGGGCGCGTCCATGCCCAAAACGTCTCCTATCAGATGTTCAAAGCGGTTATCGGCCAGACGTCGACAGGAGCGATAATTTTTTGGCGGGGTTCGCTAGGTTTTGCCAGGAGTCGCTAACAGGAATTTCTGTTGAGTTTGAAAAAATCGTCACGATGCGAAAAAAACGTTGTCGAAAGGCCTCGCGCGCAACAACATGTTGACGGTTTTGCTGGTTATACTAGCGGTATGAATTGGGATGTTCGAGAACTGGGGGCCCAAGATGACGATTGAATTTCGCTGCCAAAATTGCCAGTCACTCTATAAAGTCAAAGAAGAGCACGGTGGAAAACGAACGAAGTGTAAAAAATGTGAAGTCGTCATGGAAATTCCGGTTGCCGCGCCGTCCAAGGAATTGCCCAAAGAAAAGACAGATGGCGGAAGCGCTGTCTATCGATACGAGGAGCGAACTTCTGATTTCGAGATGGCGATCGGTAACGAAGAAAATATCGAGATCATCAGTAAACATATTGAGCGATACATTGGACCGATCGAAGCCGTGTTCCATGAAATCGTTTCTGATCTGGTTCACATCGACGTGCATTTTGTCAAACCTAGCCAGGAGCGCCCCTTTCATACGTTAATTACCAGTGGCATGAGTGATCGCCCAATGGCTCCTCCGCCCGACTGTCGTGAATATGCCTTCGCCGAATTGATGATTTGTTTGCCACCCGAATGGCCGATTTCTGACGAAGCGTTTAACAATCCCAACAACTACTGGCCCGTCGAATGGCTGAAACGGATGGCGCGTTTTCCTCACGAGTATCAGACGTGGTTGTTCGAAGGCCATACGGTTCCCAACGGCGACCCGGCAGAACCGTTTGCCAGAAATACGAAATTCTGTGGTTGGTTGTTGTTTCCACCGGCATTGGCACCCGAAGAGTTTCATGAACTCAAAGTCAGTCCTGAAAAGACCATTTATTTCTTTTCATTATTCCCGCTGTATGAAAGCGAAATGAATCTGAAACTCAAAAAGGGTACGGAAGAATTGATCAATCGCATGGCGGACAATGATGTTTGCGAATTGATCGAATTGGGGCGCAAAAACGTTGCCAAAAAAGGCCTTTGGCCGTTCGGTTAATGGGTTGACGCGAGTGCTGAGGTTTTTCGGGAGGGCGAGGCTCCTGCCGAGCCTGATTTTTGTGAACGTGTTCCTGTGAGCGGTAAGGCGCTATCCGCCGGTACGAAGCGCAACGAACCGGCGGCTAGCGCCTTGCCGCTCACGGGTGGCTTTCGCCTTCTCAGATTCGCGCATGATCAGGATGGATCGATTTGCGATTTCAGATTGCGATAAATGCCATCGAGGTATTGTTGCAGTTCGTCGATCATGGGTCGCACAGCAGTAATGTCCCCAGAGGCCGATAGGTTTTCGATTTTTTCTGCGCAGGTCGTGGTTTTGATTGGATTTAGAAACAAGCAAGAGCCTTTGAGAGAATGTGCGGCGGCGGAGACTGCAGCAGCGTCGTTTCGATTGGCGGCTTCGTTGAGCTGCGAAAACAAATTCGGAGCTTCGGTAAGAAAGATCTGGACTAGATCGTTGACCAACTCCTGGTCATCACCTGCATTGACCAAAACGGTTGGCCAATGAATCGGATCGTCAAAATTGTTCGACGTTTCGATTGTTGTAGTGTTGGCGGCTGGCTCGGGCGGAGAGTTTTCAAATAATTCGGCAAGTTTATCTGCAACATCTTGCAAGCGAATCGGTTTGGTCAAATAGTCGTCCATTCCGGCTGCCAGACAATGTTCGCGATCGCCTTTCATGGCGTGAGCGGTCATGGCGACGACTGGCAAATGAGTCAGCGTTCGCGCTTCACGACGTCGCAATTCACGGGTCGCTTCCAACCCGTCCATTTCCGGCATTTGCACATCCATCAGCACCAGATCGAACGGGGATTTTTCGATTTGTTCCAGCGCTTCTTTGCCGTTATTGGCAACGGTAATGCGATGGCCCAATTTTCCAAGAATTCCAATCGCCAATTTTTGGTTGACCACATTGTCTTCGGCCAACAGGATTCTCAGTTCCTGCAATGACGGTGTTGTTTCCGGCAGCTCCTTTGTTTTTTCCTGACGTTCCGGAGGTTTCACACCCGTTGTACTCAACGATGATACGATGGCATCGTACATTTCGGATTGTTTGGCAGGTTTCAACAAATGCAGGGTCACTCCGATCTGCAACAGTTCCGCCGAATCACCGGGCCTCGCTCCTGATGTCAGCATGATGACGCAACCGGGGTGCAATAACGATTTTTCGACAATGGCTTTGGCCAACATCAGTCCATCCATCTCGGGCATGTTGACATCCGAGATCACCAATTGATACTCATCGTCTTCCTCGGCTGCGTCCGCCAAAGCTTGGAGTGCCAGGGCGCCGCCAGATGTTGTAGTTGGATTCATGCCCCAATTGGTTAGCATGTCTTTCAAGATGCGACGATTGGTGGCGTTGTCGTCAACGATCAAAACTCGAACACCTTGGATGCTGACCTGCGCCGCGGATCGTTGGAGCGCTTGTTCGGAGCGATCGATTTCCAAGGGCAATTCAAATTGAAACTTGCTGCCTTTTCCCAATTCACTTTCGACCCAAATACGCCCGCGCATCAGCTGGACCAAGCGTGATGAAATTGCCAGTCCCAGACCAGTACCGCCGAACTGCCGTGTCGTCGAAGCGTCAGCTTGCTCGAATTCCTGAAACACTTTGGCGATGTTTTCTTGGGCGATGCCGATCCCGGTATCCACAACGGAAAATTGTAATGTGACGTGTGTCTCGGATAGTTGTTTGCATTCGATTTCGAGAACGACTTCGCCGGCCTCCGTAAACTTGATGGCGTTTCCGACGAGGTTGACGATGATTTGGCGAATGCGGCCCGGGTCGCCAATCAAGGATTTTGGAATTTCTTCATCCACGCTAACTGCCAATTCGAGTCCTTTGCTGTGAGCGCGGAACCCGAGCCCTTTCATGGTGTCGCCCAGTGATTCGCGGATATCAAAAGTGGTACATTCGAGTTCCAGTTTGCCCGCTTCGATTTTCGAAAAATCCAGGATGTCGTTGAGCAGCGTTAATAGAGCCTCGCCTGAATCCTGAACCATGCTCAGGTATTCATGCTGAGTTGTTGTAAGCTGGGTTTCCAATAGCAAATCGGTCATGCCGATAATGGCGTTCATTGGTGTACGAATTTCATGGCTCATATTCGCCAAAAAATCGCTCTTTGCCCGGTTGGCAGCGTCGGCTTCTTCTTTGGCGATACGTAGCTGTTCACGTTCAGCTTCCAACGCTTGTTCGGCAATTCGTTGTTCGGTGATATCCCAGAAAATCGTTTGGACACCAATCACGTCGCCCTGCTCGTTTCGAACGGGACCTTTGCGGGAGGCAAAGTAGTGGACTTTTCCATCGACGATGTCGTCAAACACCGCTTCCAACACGTCACCTGTTCGCATCACATCTTCGTCTTCGGCGCGCGCGGCAGTGGCGATTTCTTCGGTGTAAAAATCAGCGATCGTTTTACCGATCATGTTATCGGCAGTCGTTCCCAGCAATGAAGCAAATCGTTCGTTGGCAAAAACGATGCGTCCATCACGATCTTTGCGAAGGAAACATGCAGGGATGTTGTGGATTAAAGATAAAAACAGTGACTCGCCGTCGCGCAGACTTTCGTCGGTGGATTTGGGTTGCAGGTTCGTTTTGGAACGACCGGATTCGGACATGTTATTTTTGGGAACCAAACCTGTTGAGATTATCTATTTTAGTTCCGCGGCACGTTAGAAGGGAAGAGGGGCGAGGGGAGGAAGAGGTACGGGAGAAGAGGCGCGAGGGACGAGTGAAGAAGTGTGAGTGTAAAAACTCTAGTCTCTTCCCTTGCGTGTGGGTGCCACTGGCTTTGCCAGTGTTTGACCGATCGACTCATGGTTTACTTCGTTCAATTGAAGTACTTAAAAACCGCTATTCGCAACCAGGACACTGGCACCGAAGCGAGGAAAGAGGTACAGGAACGAGCTACCCCTCGCGCCTCTTCCCTCGCCTCTCTCACCTCCATCAATCCCACCACCAGCGGTTGGCGTCGTCGGCGAATTTAACCGCTTGGCGAGCGGCGGCGACTTTGCCGTCTTTGTCCTGGAGCAGGTGTTTGTCGATCAAAGCACGCGCCGCGGCAATCGAAACACCGCCTCCAGCAGGCAGAATCAGGACATGTCGTTTCCAAACCGCATTGGCAACACAGGGACAGTTTTTCGGGTTGGGCTGTGTTTCGATGCTAAATTGTTTTTCGTCAAAAAAGAAATCAGGTGTCCATTTTGCGCGCTCGTACGCTTTGGTTTTGTGAATCCAAGCGGACAACACCAGCATGTCAATGATGTTGCGCAGCTGGGCGTAGACCGGTCGGACTTTGGCAATTTTTTCGTATTTTTTTGTGAATGACGAAGCGTATTTTTTGCTGGCCGGACTGCTTTTTTTTCCGGTCGAAACAATGCGAGCCCGTTTGTCGAAATCGATGTTTTGTGTCGAAAGAATCACGCCTTGTCCGACCAGTTCGATCGCCAGGTTTTTGTCCGCGACTTTGACGCATTCATAGTTTGGTGAAAACCACCATCGTTGCATGCCGCGCGGTGCGCCGCGGAGCGCGGCAATAAAGGTTGTCATTTTGATCGGTGGTGCTTCGAGTCCAACGGCCATCATTTTCATTCGATAGTCCGCTTCGATCATGACCTGGGCAAGATGTGTTTTGCGTTGGACGCCGTAAACCTTGATGTCAGCTTGTCCCAGACTTTTTTGCAAGCCAGTGCCAATTTCTGCGGCGGCGCGAGCTTTGGCAGCCGGCGGAATATTTCGTGGAATGGTTTTCTGGTACTCTTTCAGTCGCTCGATGCCTTTGACGGTCGGGTCAATGGAACAAGCGACCCAAGTGTTGAGGTTGGCGGTTGGTTTGAACGTACGAAGCGCAGCGATCAGATCTTCGAGCTGCAACGTCGGTTTATTCGAGTGGATTCCCACGACACGTCCCGCTGGGTTTTGCACCCAAGGCTCAGCAGGTCCCGCAATCACGATATCATTTTGTTCGGGATAGACAAAAATGAATTGTGCGCGTGTCAGGCCGGCCAGATTTTGCATGGCGTCGGTTGGCGGTTTCCCTTGGGCGGCCAGACGTTTCACTTCAGCTTCCAGTTTCCGCAGTGATATTTTGCGAAGCTTGGATTTTTTGGCGAGATTCCCAGGCAATTTGGCTTTCGCTTCGGCGACCCGTTTTCGAATCAATTCGCCGCGAGGGTCGGCAAACATTTTGGCTGTCAGTACACCGTTTGCATCGATGGAAATTCCCAGGGTCGGAAGCTGAACCGTTGTTCCGACGACGCCGTCTTCGTCATCGTTGTCGCGGGTGGTTTGACTCAGGGATTGACCGTGAGCTGTGGTGGAAGTGAACGCAACGAAAAAAATCAGCGCAAGCGCCAATAGAATGCGAAATCCGTTTACGTTTTGTGTCATCGTGATTCTCTGCCGAATGAATGCCCCGTTTAATTTTCGCGGAATCCTCACGCCGTTGTCAATTTATTTGTTCGTTGGCCGCGTACTTCGGTCGAAAAAAGGAGGCGTTGCGTGCATTTCGCGTTGGGCCAGCAATAAACTTGCGCGATTACTTTTTTGAGGAAAGCCCGTGTTTTTGGATGACTTTAGGAAGTTGAGGGTCGACAATTCCGATTGCGCCACGACCTTCATCGGCGCTTTTGCGTTTTGCAACTTCCGCTGTCACTTTGTGGGCCATCTCCCAATACTTCTCTTGGTCTTTCCTTTTTTCCGGCGAATGCAGAGGTCGGATCAAACGGAAACCGACTCCCAATGCGGGTTCTGTAGTGCACCACCAGGGACTGGCCGGAAAATTCGGGTCTTCATCTTTCCAGTCGTCACTGGATTTGAGTCGGAAACTGCTGCGAGCCTCGTCCGATTTTGAAAGATAACTTCCGCCTCGTGCGACGCCTGGAAACTCTTTGGTGGGTCGATTGAATGTATGTTCGACACTCAACGTCATTTCGACTTTGACTTTCTTCTGAAGTTTTTGGTACCAGCGTTTGTCGTATTGATCTAACACCCACTCCGCAGCATTTCCATGCATGTCGTAAAGACCGAATGAGTTTGGTTTTTTCTGACCAACTTTATGGCGGAGGCTATCAGAATTTTCGTCGAACCAGCCGTATTCCCTTAGCTTTGAAGCGTCGTCGCCAAAATGAAACTGTGTATCGGAGCCTCCACGACAAGCGTACTCCCATTCGGATTCGATCGGCAACCGATAGTAGCGTTTGGTCAGCAAACTCAACCATTTCGAATATTGCCGGGCCGCATATTGAGTCATCGCAATGGCGGGTGTGTCGTCGTGTTCGCCATCCTCAAAAATGAGTTGAGGATCGTACAACATTGACGGCGCAGTGACGGCGTCGATCTCGTTTTCTTTGGTGACCAAGCGAATTTTTTTAGCGCTGAATTTTTTAAAGACCTTGTGCATATGCATGTAAGGTTTGTACTGTCCCCAAGTGATTTCTGTTTTTCCCATCCAAAACGGTTGAACATAAACACTTACTTGCGGCGATTCATCGGGACGTTTTTTATCGACGTCGTCGTCACTTCCCAACAGAAATGTTCCCCCTGGCACTGGGACCATTTCGATGGTTTTGTCGGTCCCAGGAATTTTTTCCCGGTACGGAACCATGTAGCCGACCTTGGTTTTTACAAAAATTCCAGAAGTTGGTTTTTTGCGAACGATGCCCAGCGGAAGTTGTTGAGAAGTTTGCCGGATTTCGTTTTTTATTTGCGACGGTAGTTCATGGCAGCACAAAAACGTCAGCGCGAACAGCGAGGAAACACGAATGACGAAATTAGTTGTCATCAAATGCTACTGCTGGTTATCGTCCACGCTTGCCTTTTGAGGATTTTCGTTTCTTCTGGAACTCTTCGATGGCTTTAAACAGCCCCGGATCGACCAGTCCTCGTGCTCCACGACCTTCGGAATCGATGCGTTCTTCGGCTAGCTCGCGCGTTTCTTTCAAAGCGGATTGCCAGTAAGCCTCTTTGGCCTCACGGGTTTTAGGAGTTTCCAAGGGGCGGAAAAGTCGAAAACCGACGCCGGTCGATGGTTCAGTGGTGTACCACCAAGGGCTGGCCGGAAAGTTTGGATCTTCATTTTTCCATTCTTCGTCGTCCGATTGCATACGAAATGCACAACGGGCTGAATCGGCGTCCAACTCCCATGAACCGCCGCGGATGACGCGTGGGTAAAGCTTGGTTGGTTTACGAAATGTTTTGGCAACCGGAATGGGTTTGCCGTCTTTCATTTTTTCTTTCAGTTTCGCATACCATTTTTTGTCGTATTCATCCAACACCCATTCAGCGACGTTGCCGTGCATATCGTAGAGCCCGAATTTGTTGGGTTTTTTGGTGCCGACTTTCTGACGTTCATCATCGGAATTGTCTTCGAACCAGGCGTATTCCTCGAGTTCGTCCGAGTCGTCGCCAAAATGCCAGGCGGTGGTGGAACCGGCGCGACAGGCGTATTCCCATTCCGCTTCCAATGGCAATCGATAGAAAGTTTTCGTGGTCAAACTGAGCCACTTGGTGTATTGCCGTGCTGTGTATTGCGTCATCGTCGCTGCAGGTGTCTCTTTGTCGGCACCGGCATCGTAAGTAAAACTTGGATCGTAAAGGCTCGACGCTACTGTAATTGCATCCAGTTTATTTTTCTTCGTTACTTTACGCACACCGGCTGATTGGAATTCCTTGAAAATGTCATGCAATCCCAGGTAGGGATCAAACTGTCCCCAAGTGATTTCTGTTTTGGCCATCCAGAATGGTGGAACCGTCACGGAGACCTGTGGCATTTCATCTTCGTATTTTTCCTCGGCATCCTCGGGGCTTCCCATTTTGAAGGTGCCACCTGGGATCGGAATCATTTCGACAGCGAGTTTGGTGCCCGGAATCGGTTGTTTATAAGGCACCATGTAGCCATACTTCGTTTTTACAAATATTCCGGATTTCGGTTTTTCTTTGACGATCCCCAGCGGCAGTTTTTCTGTATCCGCTTTGGTTTGTTGCTTCGAGTCGGATTTTTCCTGCTGGCCTGGAATACGTTGAGCGGAGATTGTTACAGCAATCCAGCCAATAAAAAACGCTCCACATAACAGCGCAAGAATTTGCAATTTAGGTTTGTATTTTGTGTTTGCCGAAAACATATTATTCGATCTCTAGTTGGTTTGAATTGGAGTGAGTTCTCCGACCAGCGACTTCCCTATTCTAGCGCGAATCGCTTCGCTTGTCAGGTTTTGATTGAACAAGTAATGCAACTTGGCAATGGCTGCCTCGATTGTCATGTCGACACCTGACACAACACCGGCGTCAGCAAGGGCGGTTCCAGCGGCATAATCACGTGGTGAAACAGTGCCATGTTCGCATTGCGAACACGAGACAATCACGACTCCGCGTGAGCAGGCGCGATGCAAAACATCCAAAAACTCCTTGTTATCTGTCGGACCCGTACCAACTCCATAAGTTTCCAAAACCAAACCCTCCAGCGGTTGGGAAAGCAGGTTTTCGAGAACCTCGGCAGAAACGCCTGGAAACAGCCTGAAAGTACCCAATCGAGCTGGTGACAAACTTGCGGCATTAAATTTTGCGTCGCCCCGCTGCAACATGCGATGTTCAAAGATTCGAATCTGAGTTCCAACTTCGCCCAGCGGCAAATAGTTGGGAGATTGGAATGCGTCAAAGTCATAAACACTGGCTTTGGTCGCTCGACAGCCGCGAAATAGATGAGCGCCAAAAAAAATACAGACTTCTGGGATGTCGTAACTGCCTGCCAACAGCAGCGAAGTGATCAAATTGTCACGCGCATCATTGCGCGTTTGGCACAGTGGGATTTGGGAACCCGTCAAGATCACGGTCTTCGTGAGCCCTTCGAGCATGAACGCCAATGCCGATGCAGTATACGCCATCGAGTCCGTACCGTGCAGCACGACAAAACTGTCAAACGCATCGTAGTGTTCGGAAATTCGGTTGGCGATTTTTTGCCAGTGTGCAGGTGTCATCTGGGCCGAGTCGATCACCGGAACAAAATCCTGAATTTCGAATTCTGGCATTTCCGGAGTGCGAATCTCGGGCATACTCCTCATTTGTTGTTCCAAAAAACCGGGTTCGACACGATAGCCTTGATCGCTAGCTCGCATACCGATCGTTCCACCGGTGTTGATCATCAGAACTTTGCGTTTGTTGTCACTGGGGTTCATAAAAGTCAGCTCTTGGCTTTGCCAGCATTTTCAAAAAACATTGCTATTGGCGCAAAAATTTGGTTCCGTCATGCTGCTGTGAGCAAATATTTATCGAACTCAGGATAGTCTGATGGCAGAAAATCAAAATACCCCCAAGCCAATTCCAGTAAACGATACAAACGCAATTAGCTCGTATGCAAATTTTTGTCGTGTTACAGGTTCTCCAGAAGAGCTGATTATCGATTTTGGCATGAATGCTCAGCCGATGAATTCAAACGACCAGCCCGTCGATATCAACCAACGCATCATTTTGAATTTTTATACCGCCAAACGACTGTTACACGCGCTGCATGTATCCGTAAAACGCCATGAAGATGTGTTTGGCAATGTCGAAACGGATATCCAAAAACGCGTGAAAGCTCAAGAACCAACCGCCGGTTAATCACCGCGTGAGCCATCGGCAATCCACGATTGAATTTTCCAAAAAGCAGTGTGTCGACACTGCTTTTTTTATTGCGCGACAAAAACACCATTAATCAAAAAAAATGGTGGAAATCGGAGCACTGGTCGTTCGCCATCGACAAATCGCTCAACGCCTGCGACGAGGCACATTGCTGCAAACTCGACTCCGTGCAAAATAGTTCTTTTGTTTTATCCACAAAATTCACGAGCGTTCTCATGGCCAAGAAGACGATTGCAGATATTGATGTTGAAAATCAAACTGTTTTGATGCGGGTTGATTTTAATGTTCCGCTGAATGACCAACTCCAAATTACCGACGATCGTCGGATCGAAATGGCGTTGCCTTCGATCAAATCGGTGGTCGACCGTGGCGGGAAACTTGTTTTGATGAGCCATCTGGGGCGCCCCAAAGGCAATCCCGATCCGCAATTCAGTCTGGCCCCGGTGGCCAAACGGCTTGGTGAACTCGTCGATGCCAGCGTGCATTTCGCAGCAGATACCATTGGGGACGAAGCTCAATCGAAGAAAAGCGCGTTGGCCGGTGGTGAAATTCTGGTTCTGGAAAATTTACGGTTTGATCCTGGCGAGAAAAAAGGGGACGAAACGTTTGCTACTGAATTGGCCAAGGGTATTGATGTCTATTGCAACGACGCGTTTGGGACTTGCCATCGAAATCACGCTTCGATGCTGGCCGTCCCACAGGCGCTCAATGGCAAACCGTGCGTTGTCGGGTTCCTGGTCGAAAAAGAAATCCGTTACCTGAACGATGTGATTCAAAATCCGGAGCGACCGTTTGTCGCGATTCTCGGCGGTGCCAAAGTTTCCGACAAAATTAATGTGATCGACAATCTGCTGGGGATCTGTGATCAGGTGATTATTGGCGGCGCGATGGCCTACACTTTTTCGTTAGCACAAGGTGGTTCGGTCGGCAATTCTTTGTCGGAACCTGACAAAGTTGACTTGGCAAAAAGTTTGATTGAAAAAGGCGGCGACAAACTGGTGCTGCCGCTGGATGTCCATTGCGGTGACGCTTTTTCGGGTGATTGCAACAAACGAATGGTTGACTCGGGGCAAATTCCGGATGGTTTCGAGGGGTTGGATATTGGCGAAAAAACCATTGCCGCCTACGCAGAGATTTTGGCAAACGCAAAAACAGTCGTTTGGAATGGCCCGATGGGCGTTTTTGAAATGCCTCCATTTGATGCGGGGACCCGCGCGATTGCTCAAGCGATCGCCGACAGTGACGCAACGTCGATCATCGGCGGCGGCGATAGCGCAGCGGCCATTGCCCAATTTGGAATGGAAGATTCGGTTACGCATATCAGCACTGGTGGTGGCGCAAGTTTAGCCATGTTAGAAGGCAAAAATTTCGAACCGGTAGCGGTGCTCGACGAAAAATAATTCGAGGTACGCCGCAATACGAGCACCTAGCGAGTGGTTTAGTTAAAGGGGTCGGGAGTCTTTTCATAAACCAGTCGAAGAATGTCCGCGCTACAATCCGTTTGATGATTGGAAACGGCTAAGGAAGTAAACTGAAAAGACTCCCGACCCCGTGATGCCAGTTACGATTCCGTCTTGTCGCCCTGTGGTCGTGCAAGAAAAACAAATGCTGCGCCGATGATCATCATAACCGCACCGGCGGCATAAGGCACATACAGTTGCAGTTTCAACAGCGGGATTGCCAATCCCGACCCCAGGATCCTGGCCATCGAATTGAAACTTTGCCCCAACCCCATGATGGCCCCATAGCGTTCCGGTGTGCTGGATTTGGAAAGCATCGAGTGCAAACTCGGTTGAATCCCCGAATAACCGGTCGCCACGACCGCCATGGCTACGAACAGCATCGCGATCGAGGCCTGATACATGGCCACAATCACCAACAGAAAACCGACGAACTCGATCAAAGCGCCGCTGATGGCGAGCCAATGTTCTGGTAAATGGCTTGCCAGGGGTCGTACCAATCCGCCTTGGACGAACGCAACCATAAACCCAATGAAGGCGTAAGTCAGGCAAATGTCTCGCCATGAAAATTCAAAAGGACTGGACTCAAAATCCTGAGAGCCTTTGAGCACCATTGAAAACGTGGTTTCCAGATTGGCAAATGCAAAAATGCAAATCGCGATGGCAAACAATATGAACAACACTCGTGGCGTGGTTGTCGCAACACGCAATGCATCAAAATCAAAAACCTTTCGTTTCGCATTCGAGCTTCGCGATTGATTTGATTCGGGTAACAAAAATATCGCCAGCAACAATGCGATCGCAGACAGAATGGCGGCAGCAAAACCGGGCCACGGACCAGGGTCGCCTTTTCCATCAGGAACCGCCAAAAAACCGAGCAATGGTCCAAAAGTGAAACCCATTCCGAACGCGACGCCGATCAACGCCATCCCGCGCGTTCGTTTTTCAGGCGTTGTCGTATCTGCAATATAGGCTTGTGCCGTCGGGATAGTCGCACCAGCAATTCCGGCTCCGATTCGCGTAATGAACAATCCAATCAAGCTTTGATAGATCGTCGCAACACCGAACAGAAAATAGAAAACCACGGACCCTACCAAGCCAATCATCAAAACGGGCCGCCGACCAATGCGGTCTGACAGATTGCCCCAAATCGGCGCGAACAAAAACTGCATTGCCGAAAAACTGGCCATCAGCAAACCAATTTGCCAACCGGCGGGGTCGGTCGTGAACTGATCGGCATAAATCGGAAGCAAAGGCAAAACCATGCCAAAGCCGAGTAGATCGATAAACACCGTGAGAAAAATTACCAGCAGCGAACCGCGTGTCGGTTCTGACTGGCTCGCCGTTTGATCCACAATATCGTCAGAGTTGTCAGTGTTATGTTGAGTCATTACCAATACTTCGATCACAGAAAATATCGCGCTGCCACTAATTTTTGCTACGATTAAAATAGACAGCCGATAGAAGCTCGATTATCCAAGAATTACAACAAACCGAAATCCCACACCAATTTGTCGCACCATGAAGAACTCCATTTCTATTGCCATCGTCGCGATTTTCGCAATGACGTCGCTGGTTGCCGCTCAAGTCAACTATCAATCGCCGACGTTTCAACAATTGCCGGGCTACAAGAATTACGAAAAAGTCTCCAAGGCCGTCGAGAAAATCAATCGCATTGGCCGAGTCAAAGACGTTGCCTGGAGCGTTGACGGTTCCGTTGTCACGTTCAAAACACGCGGCCAGCAAAAATATTTTGAGATTGCCAAAGGCAAAATCGTGGATGGGGCCTATCGGGGCAAAACCGTGTCGCCAAAAAATTTCTCGCCGCGCGGAAAATGGGACAAGAAAGTTGGACGGGCACTCCAAGCCGATAAAGAAACGTCGCCAGATAAAAAATGGATCGCGACGTACAAAAAGTACAACATCACGCTTCGCCCTGCTAAAGGGAATAGCGCCAAACCCATCGTCGTGACTTCTCAAGGTACCGAACGCATCAGGTACGGAACCGCTTGTTGGGTCTATGGCGAGGAACTGTATCAAAGTCGCGCGATGTGGTGGTCGCCGGATAGCAAAAAACTGGTGTTCTACCGAATCGACGAAACCCACATGCGGGATTATCACCTGACGCTCAACAATGCGGCCAATCCGCTCGACGAAAAATCGGATCTGTACACCAAACTGCTCTCGGTCAGGTATCCAACGGCGGGCCAACCGAATCCCAAAGTATCGCTACAAGTCTACGATCTTGATTCGGGCAAAACTTCCAGGATCAAAATCAAAGGCCCCGCGGATCAATACTTGTTTAACATTCATTTTGCTCCTGATGGCCGTTTGCTGATGCATCGAACTAATCGACGCCAAAACGTTCTCGATGTTTTAGCCGTCGATATGAAAAATCTGTCTTACAAAACGATTGTTACCGAACGGCAAAGTACCTGGCAAAACAATTTGCCAATGATGTATTTTTTGGAAGACAACAGACGTTTCGTATGGGAAACCGAACGAACACTTTGGAAGCACTACGAATTGCGTGACGACGATGGAAATTTCATCAACAAAATTACCAATCACGGCAATTGGCCTGTTTTCCAAATCTTGCGGCTCGATGAAAAAGCGGGCTTTGTTTACTTCACGGCGTTTAGCGATCCCGTTAACCCGCTAAACATGCATCTGCATCGCGTCAAATTGGATGGCACGGCTCACAAACGTTTGACGTCCAAAATGTTGAACCATACGGCATTTCATATTTCTCCAAATGGCAAACATTTTGTCACGACTTTCGAAGGCATCGATACACCTCCCGCCACAGCGATCTACGACGAACACG
Source organism: Pirellulaceae bacterium (assembly GCA_028280445.1). Classification (GTDB taxonomy): domain Bacteria; phylum Planctomycetota; class Planctomycetia; order Pirellulales; family Pirellulaceae; genus JANQLU01. Next base: position 45,445 of record JANQLU010000064.1, read on the forward strand.
GAAATGAAATTGCGGTGCTGGCTGAAAAATCTGACGGAAAAGCGAAGACAATCAACCTGACGCCATCGGAGCTTTTCCGCTTTACCGCCGATGATGGGAAAACGCAGATTTATGGCGTGCTCCACAAACCTTCGAATTTTGACGAGAACAAAAAATACCCGCTGATTATTGATGTTTATGGCGGACCGCAATCCAATGGCCCGGCGAACGTTTATGCTGGCAAGAATAAAGAATATTGCGAGTTTGGTTATCTAATTGCAAAAATCGGCAACCGAGGTACGGCTAATCGCGGCAAAGCGTTTGAATCAGCAAACTACCTCAACCTCGGCGGAGTTGATATCCGAGATCAAGCCGAAGGTGTGCGGTATCTCAAGAAACGAAAATACGTTGATGGCAACCGTATTGGAATTTTCGGACATTCCTATGGCGGATACATGTCGGCAATGGCGGTTTTGAAATATCCGGACCTGTTCCATGTCGCTGTATCAGGCGCGCCTGTGACGGACTGGAAAAACTACGATACGATCTACACCGAACGGTACATGCAAACACCGAAAGAGAACAAGGCAGGTTATAGCGACGGTTCGTGTTTGAAATACGTGAAAAATCTCAAAGGCAAATTGCTGCTGGTTCACGGTTTGATCGATGACAATGTTCACCCATCAAACACTTGGCAATTGGTTCAAGCACTCCATGATGCGAACAAACGGTTTGACTTACAAGTTTTTCCTAACAACACGCATCGTATCAAAGATCCGTACAATGCCATTCGTTGGGAATATTTTCACAAACATTTGAGTTCGCCTGGTGATGGACATTCGCACGACCACGACCACGGCATTGACGAATAATTTGTTTCAGCCACGTTTTCAATCGACGTAACCAGGAAGGTTCATGATGGACGGCAACGTATTTGCGGGTTTACCGGGCGAGTTGCCAGAGGAATTGATCGAAGTGCTGGCTCGCGGCAATGGAGTCAAAGTCGAGCGAATTGTTTCTCGCGGGCACTGTTCCACCGACGATTTTTGGTATGACCAGGAAGAAACCGAATTTGTTTTGGTGCTGCGCGGAGCGGCACGCATTGAATTCGAAGACCGTCAGGTCGAAATGAAAACCGGAGACTTTCTTACCATCGCGCCACATTGTAAACACCGTGTCGCTTGGACGACGCCAGACGAGGATACGATTTGGTTAGCTGTTTTCTATTAACACAGATTCTGAATTCTTCGAAGCCGATCGATTCTGTTGTTTTAAAAACATCAAAACGATAACGAACCAGGCTCCGATCATTGCGAGCGAATTCAACGAAGTCACAACTAACCACAAATTTTCGGGACTGCCGAAAATCGCTTTTCCCGAATTGGACGAGGCAAAATTGATCGCTGGAAAACATAGTAAAGTGATCGCCAATCCACGGAGTTTCGGCATGTTCAGATTTCGGGCATCGGCGCTCAGCCCGAGCCAGACGACGGGCAATGCTAATAGCAACCAGTCGTAAGCGTGATGGTAGATCGCGACGATCATGGTCATCAAGATCAAGCATTTGGAGATGTCAAATTTGTTGGTGGTTTGATCATCTCGCTGTTTGGCGTTGCCTCGAAAATAGAACAATGCTGCGGAAGTCATCAGAATGATTGCTAACGCAAACCCGTATTCGAAGGTCCCTGAAAGCTTAGTGCCCGTCAACTTGCCCCACAACAAAAACGCATCGATACGCGAAAAACTAGTTTGAGGATTGCGGCCATGATGCGCGTCAAACACGGAACTGGCCTCGCGCAGCGAATTGATAAATTCGTCGATTCCTCCTTCGAGCCAGATCAAATAACCGAACAACGGCAGTGTTATCACACAGCCGATCGCCAACCCGTAAGCGGCCGCGCGAAAGTCGCGCCGCGCGACCATCAATAAAAACAGCGGGACACCAAACGTTGGTTTAAAAGTTGCCAACGCTAAAAACACACCTGACAAAACCGGTCGGGTCTGACTCCAATACAGTGCCAGAACCGTAAACAACACGGCCTGCAATGTTGATTGCCCCAACGCCAGATTCATGTGACCCGGTCGGCAGATCAACAAACAACCCGCCAAACACAGACTTACGCCGAGCGTTTGAGGCAAGCGACAAATGTGTTGTATCAACCAAGCCAATAACAGACACAGCCCGATTGTGAACGAGAAATAAACCCACTGCGCGACCGAATGTGACAGCCAACAGAACGGCTGATGTATTACCAAAGTCAACGGCGAGTACAACGGGAACAACTGTCCTACCGGATGGCGTTTTATATGTTCGCTAGAGCGATACGGATTTTCACCGTTGGCAAATCCGAGGCAGGGGTAGTAAATCGCATCACGAAAATCGTGCAGCCCCCACCGATCGGGATCCGGTGATCCAGGTACATTGACCAGCGAGCTGGTTCGCCAAATTGAAACGGCAACGACGAAAGAAAAAAAAGCAATTGCCAGTGGCAACTGGAATTTCAGAATAAAAGCTCTCAAGGCCATGGTTTAATTCAACGTGGCAACAGATGGCTCGGAGCGTTTGGCTGTCGTGTCGGTCGTTGAACCTTTCCACGATTCGATTACTGGAAGTAACAGCTCGTCAAAAGCCTCCTGACCAATCTCGATTGTCTCGTTAACGTTCAGGTTCCCTTTGACGATATGCGCAGAGTTGATGACGTAGACTCCGGGAACCGACGTTTTCATCGGGGGAAGATTTTCGGAGTAATTGAGAGTTGGCACGGCCATGACATTTTTCACGCGGCTGATTTTGAAGGCGATGATATCGTCCTCTGTCAGGCTGGGATACATCTTGAACATGGTCTCTTTAAACGTTTTTTCGATTTCAATGTCCGATTTCGTTAACCAGGGATCGTCGGCTGGGACGTATTTCGGCAAATAAATCAAATGGTTTCCGCCAAAGAAATTTGGGTCGACAATTTGGGTCATTTCAATAACGCCCGTCAGCGGCACCCATTCGTCGGTAATGTTAGTGACGTAATACGGCGACAGTGATTTTTTTAGCAGCATCGATGCGCAGACGATTCCCTGGTACTGGATGCTTTCGAATTTGCGGCGTTCGTCGGAATTCAAATTGGGACAGATTTTGGCGGCAATGTTCGATGCAGTTGTGATCACGGCGTGATCAAACACGGCGGAACGCGAGCCCATTTCAATTTCGACGCCGCCTTCGTCCAACGGGCGAATTGACTGAACACCCTGGCCAAGATTGATTCTGGTTCCACGCGAAACCAATTCACTGGTCAGTTTATTCAAAATCGTTTCGTAACCACCCGGTACATACCCGAACATTTCTTTTTTCAAACCGGTGCGGCGAGCTTTGTACATTCGTTGGATCGTGGCCCAGATAAATGCGGCAGATACTTTGTTGTAATTGTCGCCAAGTTTGGCACGCAGCAACGGCAGCCAGATTTTTTTGAACGTGCCTGCTCCCGACCATTTTTTGAGCCAGCGATCGACCGGGATCTGTTCCAGTTTTTTCCAGTTCTTGATTTTCGAAGCGCCAAAAATCGTTGCTCCCAATCGAAATTTTTCGATCAAACTCAATGGAGGAAATTTCAGGAACTCCATCGAGTTGGACATCGAATACAAATTCCCACCCGAATAGAATCCGGTTTTTGTTTCCACCCAATCAATTTCCGATTCCAAGTCGACTTCGGCCAGCAGTTCACGGAGAAAGCTGTCCGTTTTGGAAATTACATGGTAGTGACGATCCCATTGGACACCGGCAAATTGCCAGGCACTGGCCAATCCGCCCAACTCATTGGATGCTTCGATGATGGTCACACGCTGACCCGCCTTGGTCAGTTTCATGGCCAGGAACAATCCCATCATCCCGCCGCCAATGACGGCCCAATTTGCTGGTTTGATGTTCGATTTGGATTTTGAGTTTGTTGTCACGATGTGAATCCAGGGCAAAAGCACGAAAAATGAGAGTCAGGCGATTATTGAAAGGTCTTAGATCAATGGGAAATGTGGAGAAGTCGTTCAATTCCCATCTTAAGCAGCAATGGGCGAAATGTTGACAAGCTACCTGGCGGTGAAGCTCCGAACACGGATATTTCTGTGACGTTTACACCGATTGTGCCTCGAAAACCCCAGTTTTTCTCAATTTTTCCCCATTGACGGAGCATTTTCTGATCTTGTGAGCGGCTAGTGCCTTGCCGCTTACGGGTGGCTTAGCCGTGACCTCCGCGTCTCTGCGCCTCTGCGTGAGCCCATCCACAACGCCTGATTGTCCGGCTCGGCAGGAGCCTCGCCCTCCCGGAACCGGCCCGACCTACCCATTTTTCGGGATTCCAAATTTTTTTGACCGCTAACAATCCTCCCTGGGAATCTCAAAATGTGGGAAATCTTGAGGTCATTGGACGATCGAAAACAAGTGTAAAAAAGGAGTTCGTTTCCCAAAAACGCAGAACCAAACATCCAGGGAAATGAAAATGTTCAACAACACCTCCAAAACCGTCGTCCAACTGTCGATCGCATTGGCCCTGCTGGCCAGTTTTTCAACCACAGCAAATTCGCAAGGTCTGCGAGCAGCATTCGATGCACAGTCTCAATCGGGTCGTCAGGAATCCCGAAAACTTTCCGCCAAAGAAGTTTACAACAAACTGTTGTCCGCCACGGTTTGGGTTCGATGTTCAGACGGCCGCCATGGCACTGGGTGGATTTACAACAAAGCCAAAGGCTTGATCATTACCAATCATCATGTTGTCCGCGGCGTCGATACGGTCAAATTGTTTCCTCCCAAATTTGACCAAGACAACAATTTGATCACCGATTCCGAAGAATACATTAAATACACACGCCCGGTCATTGGCAAAGTGATCGATAGCGAAATCGGAAAAGACCTGGCGTTGATCCAGGTCACTTCGAAACTGCCCGCTTTCACAACACAACTGAAAATCGCTGACAAAAGTGCTTCACCTGCTGACCGTGTTCACGTTGTCGGTGGAATGCCTAAAAACAGTCAAGGTGTTTTTGACTATGCCAATGGCCATGTCCGCCAGGTTGCGAAAGGCAGACATTCACAACCGGGTATCATCTGGATCATTCAAACATCTATTCCAACCAACCCCGGTAACAGTGGAGGCGCGATCGTCAACGATTCGGCCGAATTGGTCGGCGTTAACAGCACTGGTTACGGCGATGCAGAAAACGTTACCGGCGGTACCGATGTTCGCGAATTGAAATCGTATCTCAAAACGGTGATGTCACTGTATCCTCCGAAAACGGCTGATCAAAATTACAAGATTGGTTGGCGACATTACCGGTCCAAGCGATACAACTCGGCGACAAAATATTTCACCGCGTCCTTGAAACTCGATCCTAAAAATTCAGCGTGTTTTCGACTTCGCGGTTACTGCTACATTGCCAAACGCGATTTGGAAACCGCTCGAAACGATTTTGATTCAGCGATCAAATTGAACGCCAATGATTGGGACGCGTATCGCGGCCGCGCTATCGCTCATCGCCAATCCAAAAATTTAAAAGCGGCGATCAAAGACATCTCTCAAGCCATTCGATTGAATCCGACCAGTAAAGTGGCCCATTACAATCGCGGCGAGATGAATCTCGATTTGCGGAATTACGAACAAGCGGTTCACGATTTCAACCGCTCGATCGATATCGACAAAAAATACGATATCGCGATATCCGAACGAGGCTATACATATCTCAAACTGGGCCTTTATCAACATGCGGTGTCGGACTTTCAGGCTGCCATCAAATTGCGACCTTCGTTTAACAGCTACAACAATCTGGGAGTCGCCTATAAAAACCTGAATCAATTGGACAACGCCTGGAATGCCTACACCATGGCCACCAAGTACAATCCGAAAAACTATCTGGCCTGGCAGGGGCTCGCCGAGATTTTAATTCGCAAAGACCAATTTAACTCGGCAATCACGTACGCCGATTACACTTTGAAACTCAACACGAAATCGGTACGAGCGATGAACGTCCGAGCCAAAGCATTTTTCCTGACCGGCAAACGCAACCAGTCGTTGCAGGAAATCAACCGCGCCATCAAATTGGCTCCGTCGTTTGTCGATCTGTACGAAACGCGTTGGGTGATTTTGTCCAAACTGGGTCATCAACAGGATGCCGCCAAAGATTACAAGATGTTGGTAAAACTCGACCCAAAACGATTTAAAAACAAAACGCAACACACCGTCGCAAAACCTGTCATGCGTCCTACCAAACAGCGTTCTCATCAAAACCAGTTGACCGGTACTTGGATGCAACAAGGGCAACTCAACGGTGTTCGCTACAAAGCGGGAATCAATTTCAACGGAAATCGATACTCGTATTTTGTAGACTGGGTCGACGCGGGTGGCAAACTGGCACGAACCGACAGCACGGGCACTTTCAAGATCGGCAACCATGTCCTGATCCTGACCAATCGAGGCGGGCAAGTCACCAAACACCGATTTGGATTCAACCAAAACGGTGATTTGACTTTGGAATTTCCTCACGTCAACATCAGCAAGTTTTTTGTGATGAAACGAGTTAAAAAGTAGTTAGTGTCGTAAGTGTTGCATTTTTGGGGTGCCACTGGCAAAGCAAAAGTAGGGCCGGTTCCCACCGGCCAATCCAACAAAACGGCCGGTAGGAACCGGCCCTACTTAACTCGCAAGTAGGAGAATTGTTAAATGTGAGCGGCAAGGCGCTAGCCGCCGGTAGTACGAAGCTTTGATGAACCGGCGGCTAGCGCCTCGCCGCTCACTACCTAACCCGACCTCGCAAAAAAAAAGCCGACCCGTTGAAAATGGGTCGGCCGTTTTTTGTTTCAGTATGAAGAAAATTATTTGGCGATCGGAGACATGTCTCGACGCCGCGGCCGCCTGGAGCGAACCATTTGGCTGGCATTTTGCATCATTTCTTGTCGAGCAACTTCGTTCCAGGGACCTTCGGCCAGATCGATATTGTACTGTTTCAACAACGTGCCACTGATGTTGGCAAAATTCAACAGGGCCAGGTTGTAATCGACAATGGCACGATCCAGTTGCGTTTCAGCCGTGACGGCCCGCTGCTGAACGTCGAGGAAGAAGAAAATGTTTTCTTCACCTTCGTTGGCACGTTTCTTTTTGGGTTCCAGCTCTTCGAGAATCGCGAGCCGGCTGTTATAAGCCGTTTTGATCGCTTTGTAGGCGCGGTCGACTTCGACATAAGCTGAATTTAGATCGTGTAGCACCTGTCGCTGTGTTTCACGAAGCAACGCTTTTTCACGGGCCAGTTGTAGCTGAGCGTTGCGAATGGCCAAGTGCCCTGTGCGTCGGCCAATGGCGCCGGAAAGCTCAAAGCCGACTTGCCAGTCGTCGAGGTTTCCGTCGAATAAATCGTCAAACGCGCTACCGTTGGTGACGCTGGAGTTTCCAAACAGATCGTCACCGAATCCTTGGAATCCATAGTTCGCGACCAGGTCAAATCGCCAGCGATTCAATTGGCAGGCTGCGAACAATTCGAGTTCACGTTGCTTCACCGTCCATTTTTGTCGGCGGACTTCGACGCGATCTCGCAAACAGATTTCCTGGCTGGCATCCCAATCCAAGGTGACGGGTGCAATGGTTGGATCTGTTGTCGGTCGAATCATGCGACCGTCATTATTCAACAATCCCATGATCCGACGCAAATTTCGTTCCGCGCCCAGAACGCCAAGGCTGCCTTGCAACCGGCCACTCAAAGCGTCATCGACTTGTTGTTGAAACGAATAGTATTGCTGTCGAGCTTGAGCTTCTTCGTCGGCCCGGGCAATTTCACCTTTGACGCGTGCGTCGCGGTTTTCCCAGGTTTCACGAGCCAGATCGCGAGCGCTGATTTTTGCATCGAGATCGCGATAAGCGAAATACAATTCCCAGTAAGCTTGCTCCGTATCGTTGACCAGGTCGCGAATAGCTCTTTCAAAATCAACCACAGAAACGTCTTCGCGAATTCTGGCGATCAACACACCGTTGTAATTTCCAACGATGGAGTTGGGACCCGCAATGCGGTTGACAGCTGTTCCATTTCCACGCAACAACGGCTGGCGAACTTCCAAAGTGTTGGTCGTGTCCCAAACACTGCGGAACAAGTTGACCGGAGAGTTGTTTCGATTGTAAGTGGTTGCGTTTCGAAGCGAAAATTGCGTTCCGCGAGCCGTTGTTTTGGTCAGGCTGGCGTTGAAATTTCCCGCATTGGTGATCAAATTGCTGGCACCACCACCGAAAAACAAGTTGTTAAAACTGGCTTCATCGTGATTGACAAACATGCTGGTCGAAACTTGGGCGTCGAACGCACTCAATGCCGCTTCGCTGGAGGTCAACGGACTGGTGGCAGAAATCGCCGGATCATAAATGGTCGATGTTCCGGCAGGTGCAGTAACGACACGTCCACCCAGTTTTTGCAGTACTTTGCTGTTTGCCAGTGCATGTGAAATCGCTTCGTCTAGCGTGACGGGCCATTTTTCCAGCTCCTGCCAATTTTTAACGGTCGCCGGTGGACCAGTCCGCAAGTGATCGGTGACTTCACATTGCTCGTCACACAGTTTGGGATGTTCGATTTTTTGAAAAACGGTATCACATGCCCCTGTTTCGCAGTTGCCATTGCCGAGATTCATGCGCGCCGATCGACAACCGCCCAAAATGAGCACTGCCAGTAAACCGCCGACAATTCCGGCTTCGGCTAGCAATCGTCGCGATCGGAAAACGGAATAGCAAGCGTTCGAATGTCGCTTCATATCAACGAACCATTGGGTAAATCCAAAAATTGTTTCAAACAGAATGACGCAAAATAAGCGCAATTCCATTACCACAGGATTTATCGGCTCAGGCCGGTCAAACGATGTAAAACGAACTCAGTAGCCGCGATCATCGGTACGACCGTTGTTGACGGAAATGTTGGCAAGTATTTTCTAATCGGAATCTTTTACCAGATACTGCCAAACCATCATAAGCGCTAGCCGCCGGTTCTGCTAAGTATGATCTGTGAGCGGCAAGGCGCTAGCCGCCGGTACGTTTAGCGCTTTATACAGGCGGCTAGCGCCTCGCCGCTCACTGGATCTTACCGGCGATTAAATCACACAGGCCCGTTTGTGTTTTATTCCACAATTGGAATTTTGTCACCTTGCTCATTCACGCGAACCATCGTCACGGTTGTCGAAAAAATCGTTTCGGAGTCATTGGTCGCGCCGTTGGAAACAACCACGGAAAAATTGACAGATGTATTTCCGACACGAGTTTGCTGGGTGGTGAATTTCAAAATCGTTCCTTCACGAACGCTTTTTCGAAATTCGATCCTGTCCATTGCAATGGTTACGAATCGATAACCGGGATACTCCAACGAAGCGGCGATCCAGGCAATTTCGTCAACCCATTTCAACATGTATCCGCCAAACAGGAACCCAAAATGGTTCAGATTTTCTGGCATCACAAGTTTGTAGTTTTCCATCAATTCGTCCAATCTGACGTTCTGGTAATGGGCTAGTTTGTAGCCCGACCTCACTCAAAATTCTATCATTGTAAATTGTGCCACTGTTGTAAATTGACGGATGTTGTCGAGCGTCGCAAAAACAAGACGTTCACAAACGATCCAGCAGCTTTCCAAGCGTTGTGGTGTTTCAAGCACGCTGGGTTTCGGGCGACGTGGCAGTAAAAAATCCCTGCCATCAAAAACAAAGCCAATTTTTTGAGGCCATCCTGACCAAAAACTTCCGATAAACAGAGGATATCGTGGCCGAGCGTCGCCGTATTGAGGTAGAAAAAACGACAGAATTTGGGAAAATATGTGATTCGATCTAAGCCCCTTGTTTCATTGATCGATTTCTTACCCATCATCGAATTGCAAATCCGTTGAGCACCATCGAAAAAATACTGGTTACTTCTCAAGCCACGGGCGCAGAAACCACCGTGGACTTTAGGAAGCTGTTCGAGCCTTACGAACCCGTTGATACCACGCTCTGCGAACGCCTGATGTATTGGGCGGCGGCGCTCCCTGATGCAATTGCGTTTCGTTTTTTGGTTAACGGCGAAGACGAAACTATTGAGTTGACCAACCGTGAATTGGACAAACGCGCCAAAGCAGTGGCTGCGGAATTGGTGTCGCGTGGATTCAATGGCCAGCCCGCGCTGCTGTTATATCCTCCGGGTTTGGATTTCATTATTGCATTTTTTGGTTGTCACTACGCAGGTGCGATTCCAGTTCCCGCTTATCCGCCTCGACGCAATCGCAACATGGGCCGCATCAACGCCATCAGTGAAGACTGCCAGGCAGCGGTGGCGCTCAGTGTTCGCGACGTGATTAGTCGAAACGAAGGAATGCTGGACGACGCACCATCGTTGAATAACATTCCCTGGATCGCAACCGAAGAGATCGCTGAAGAAATGGCCAGCGATTGGGTCAAACCATCGATCAAGCCGAACGACGTCGGTTTGATTCAATACACCTCCGGTTCGACAGGCACTCCTAAAGGGGTCATGTTGTCGCACGCGAATTTGATTTCGAATTGCCGCATGATCACCTTGTTGTTCGGACAGGATCGCGACAATTGCGGAGTGTCATGGCTGCCAGCGTATCACGATATGGGATTGATCGGCGGCATTTTGCAGCCGCTGTACTATGGCTGCACGATGAATTTGATGAGCCCGGTTTCATTTTTGACAAAACCCATTCGCTGGTTGAAGGCCATCAGCAAATACGGTGCGGGAATTTCAGGAGCCCCGAATTTTGCTTATCAGTTGTGCGCTGAAAAAGCGACGGAAAAAGACATCGAAGGTTTGGATTTGTCGTGTTGGAACGTTGCTTTTAATGGTGCCGAACCGATACGCACCGAAACTTTGAACAGCTTTAGCGAGATTTTTTCCAAAGTTGGATTCAAACATACGGCTCATTATGCTTGCTACGGCATGGCGGAAACAACGTTGATTGTGACCGGGAGCATGAGCGGCAATGAGCCGGTGATTCGGCATTTCGATCGCACGTCGCTCGATGAACAAAAAGTCGTTACTGTCGACGCCAATAATGCGTCTGCTCGTGCGCTGGTCGGATGTGGACGCGCGCTGCCGGGAACGACGATCAAAATTGTTTCACCAGAAACTCGCGAAGTGCTCGGAGACAATCAAATTGGAGAAATTTGGGTCGACACGCCCGGTGTCGGACTGGGCTATTGGCGAAAACCCAACGAGACTGCCGAAACGTTCCAAGCCACCATGGCCAATGGAAATGGCAAACCGCTGCTGCGCACGGGCGATCTCGGTTTTGTTCATGATGGTGAATTGTTTGTCACCGGCCGATTGAAAGATCTGATTATCGTTCGCGGTGTCAACAAATACCCGCAGGACATCGAGGCGTCTGTCGAAAATTCTAGCAGTCGTTTGCGAACCGCTGGTGCCGCCGCATTTGCTGTTGAACACGCGTCGACCGAGCGGCTGGTCGTAGTTTGCGAAGTCGAGCGAGGCCAAAACAAAGAGTGGGCTGACGTACTGCAAGCGGTTCGGTCAAACGTTACTGCTGAACATGATATCCCACCGGATGCTGTCGTCCTGGTGCGAGCGGGAAGTGTACCGAAAACATCCAGTGGAAAAGTTCAACGGAAACAGTGCAAGCAGCAGTTTCTGGATAACAAATTGTTGGTCGTCGCTCGTTGGAGTGTTTGGGATCACCATTCGATCGAAACGGAAACTTCTGCACCAGCGGCAAAAACTGAGCAGCTGTCCGACGAACAAAACCGCGTCGTCCCAATTGTCTGTGATGCGGTTAAATCGATCGCTCAAGAACGTGCGGGTGAGCTCGATATCGATACAAACATTGTCGTTGATCTGGGGCTGGACTCGCTCGAACGACTGCAGATTGCTTACTCGCTCGAAGAAACATTTGGTGGTCGAATTCCCGACGAGGTGTTGCAGGAAATCGAAACCATTGGAGAGATTTCTGACGCGATTATCGAACATGTCGGCAGTGAACCGATCAAGCAGCAGTCCGTCACTCAGCAACAAACTAAAGAAAAACCGGAAGATTTCGAGATCCCCGATGCCTATTATCGCATCGACAAAATGCCAGAATTTATCCGCGTGCAACAGCTCAAAATGTTGTTGACGTCGACCGGTGTTCGGAATCCGTTTTTCAGTGTTCACGAAGGCCGTATTGGTGATACAACACAAATCGAAGGCCGCGAACTCATTTCGTTTGCCAGCTACAATTACCTGGGCTACTCTGGCGAGCCTGCGGTCACCGAAGCGGCGATTAATGCCGTACAAAAATTTGGGACCAGCGTTTCCGCCAGTCGAATTGTGTCGGGCGAAAAAACAGTTCACAAAACGCTGGAAACGGAGCTTGCCCAATTCCTCGGAGTCGATGATGTGATCACGTTCCCCGGTGGGCACGCGATGAATGAAACCGTGATTGGACATATCGTCGGCCCCGGCGATTTGATTGTCCACGATTCATTGGCTCATAACTCGTTGATTCAGGGTGCCGAACTTTCCGGTGCACGTCGGCGACCGTTTGCACACAATGACTGGGCCGAGCTCGACAAAATCTTGGACGAGATTCGCCACGAGTATCGTCGCGTGTTGATCGTGATCGAAGGCCTCTACTCGATGGACGGCGATTTCCCCGATTTGGTGAAATTTGTTGAGATTAAAAAGAAACACAAGGCCTGGATCTACTTGGACGAAGCGCATTCGATTGGGACGCTGGGTGAAACCGGCCGAGGAATCGGCGAGACGTTTGGCGTTGATCGTAATGATGTCGAATTCTGGATGGGTACGCTCAGTAAATCATTTGGTAGTTGTGGCGGGTTTGTCGGAGGTCGCGGGCCACTGATTGAATATTTGCGTTATACGACTCCCGGATTTGTTTTTGCGGCTGGCATACCGCCGGCCAATGTAGCCGCGGCACTGGCCTCGTTGCGATTGTTGGCCGCCAGCAACGAACGCGTCCAGCAACTACAGAACAATTGTCGATTGTTCTTGAAGCTGGCCAAGGAAGCTGGTCTGGATACTGGCCTGAGCGACGATACGCCGATTGTGCCCGTCATCATTGGCGACTCATTGAAAGCGTTGCAGACTTCGGAGAAACTGTTTCACGCGGGTATCAATGCTCAGCCGATTTTGCATCCCGCTGTCGCCGAAGCGGAAGCGCGCGTTCGATTCTTTATTACAGCGTTGCATTCTGATGAACAAATCAAACGAACAGTCGACACGACGGCGCAAATTGTCAGCAGTCTTTAATCAAAACCCCCTTTGTTCATCTGACGCAATCTGGAACTCCAAGTGATTGAACCACGTACACTCCGAGGTTTTCGCGATTTTCTGCCGGAATCCATGATGCCGCGCGAGGCACTCATGCAAACCGCCCAACAGGTTTATCGCTCGTACGGTTTTGTCCCCATCGATACGCCGGTTCTCGAATATTTTGAAATCCTGGCCGGCAAAGGCGGTGAAGAATCTGATCGCCAAATGTACCATTTTCGTGACAACGGAGATCGGCACGTGGGGATGCGATTTGATTTGACCGTGCCATTGGCTCGCTTTGCCGCGCAGCATGCCAACGAATTGGGCATGCCGTTTAAGCGTTATCACATTGCCAAAGTCTGGCGCGGCGAAAGGCCGCAGGATGGGCGCTATCGAGAATTCATGCAATGTGATTTCGACACCGTTGGCACCACCTCGATCGTGTCCGATATCGAAACGGGACTGGTCATCAACGATTTGATGCAGGCGATCGGTTTTGAAAACTTTACGATTCAAGTCAACAATCGAAAGGTCCTGTCGGGACTGCTCGAAAAATTAGAGCTTGGCCAACACAGCGTGGCGATCCTACGCAGCCTCGACAAATTGACAAAGATCGGACGTCAGGAGGTTGCCAAAGAAATTCAAGATAATATTGGCGCGGCGGGCGAGCAGGTCGAAGCCGTTTTGCAGTTGGCGGAGATCTCAGGAACCAACGAACAGATCATTGCCGCCGTCGAACCTTTGGTGGCCGGCAACGAACGTGGAATGACCGGTCTCGACGAGCTCCGTCAATTCAATGACGCCGTTGTCGCGACCTGTGGGCCGGATCATCATTTCAAAATAGTTGTCACCGTTGCTCGTGGTCTGGATTACTACACCGGTACGATCTTTGAAACTTTTTTGGATGATCTGCCCGAGATCGGCAGCGTTTGTTCCGGTGGACGTTACGATGATTTGGCCAATCTCTATACCAAACAAAAATTGCCTGGGATAGGTGCATCGTTAGGGCTGGACCGTTTACTCACGGCAATGCAAAAACTGAAAATGTTGCCGGAGTCGCGCACTTCGGCAGACGTCCTGATTGTATTTTTTGACAAAGATCGAGTCAGAGATTATTTGTCAATCGCTTCGAAAATCCGCGCCGCGGGCATCGGCGTTGAGTTTTATCCGGAAGCAAAAAAAATGGGACAACAACTCAAATACGCCGATCGACGCGGTTTTAAAGCAGCTTTGATTGCCGGTGGCAACGAATTCGAATCCGGGCAAGTGCAGATCAAATGGTTGGCCGCCAAAGAGCAAGCTGAAATTGTGTTGTCAGATGATTGCCAAGAAATTATCGAGCACCTCAACGAACGATTGTCTGGTCAATAGTTGTTTCGCTTCAATGGATTGCTATTCAATTGTTAGTTTTGTGCCACCTTCTTTGCCAGCAGCGTTCGGGTCTTTCATCTGTCCCTTGGGTCCTTTGATAGTTGTCGGTTTTTCTTTGCAGCCGACAACGAGACTGAAACAAAAGAAACAAGCGAGGGCCAGCGAGTGGTTCGACCGCGCAAACCACTCGCCCCGCGCTTCGTGCTTGTAAGATTCTTGCGAAATGGATCAGCTAATCGATACCGGTCGTCACACCGCCTTCTTTACCAGGAGCGTCTGGGTTTTTTATTTTTCCTTTCGGTCCCTCGACCGTTGTCGGTTTTTCTTTGCAGCCGACAACGAGACCGATACAAAACAAACAAGCGAGGGCCAACATTTTAAAACGACGAGCCATATTCAACTCCCAATAAACGTGATTTCAATGAGTTCAATTAAATGACCCAAACAGTTGGTGTTTATTCCGTTCCTTTCTGATAATTTGAAATATGAGGGTGAAAGAAAGTGTTAAATGGTGGCGATGAAAAGTGTGGATTGCGGAAATCCGACCTCAAAAAAGCGACGAATTCGTTGCGTTTATGCGCAGTATTGGAGAAAGATCAACTCGCATTCTTGCCCCAAGTTATTGATCAATCGATAGAAATCTCCGTGCCTGATGACGATCGGATGGCTTTGGAGGTAGTTTTGCGGTCGTGATTGCGGTTTCAACCAACCTGGCAAAATCATGTTTTGTGTGTCGCCTTTTTCAGATGAATCGCTTTGTAGTAGAATTCATCAGCGACTAGAATAGTTGTCCAGTTTGAAATCGACATTTTCGTCACAGGTCGATTGTTGGCGTTGTCGTGTGACAGTGCAAACAATCAAATTCGAGCGTCGCATGATGCAGTTCGAGAAAACGTGTCACGAAACGCGCGACGAAATTGAAGCGGCTCGCGCTGATAAATGGGATTTTGTTGGTTTCGATTGATGGGCAGTGTCAGGAACGTGAATCAATGACTACCGCAATAAGTTTACCTGAAAGCGAACCCTCCCCTGACCGAACCGTTTACATTGTTGATGATGATCCAATGATTCGCTCGTCGGTCGAAAAAATCATCAGCCGACGGGGATATGTCGTAGAAACCTATGACAGCGGTGAGGCATTTTTGTCCAATGTCGCTCAAAAAAAATCCGGTTGTGTTTTGATCGATGTCATGATGCCTGGCGGCATGAGCGGGATGGAATTGCTGGAACGCATGCGACAGAACGGCGTTGAAATTCCAGCAATCATGTTGACAGGGTTTGCGGCGATCTCAGATTGCGTTCAGGCCTTGAAATTTGGAGCCGTCGATTTTCTGGAAAAACCTTATCGAACTTCCCAGTTGCTGCAAGCGATCGAAGCGGCGATCAAAGTCGATTGGGAAAACCGATGTCAGGATTCGGTCCGCCGCGATCTCAAAGCGAAAGTTGATACGTTGACGCAAGATGAGTGCGATGTATTGGATGGAATCGCTGAAGGCAAGATTCAGAAAAATATTGCAAAAGAATTAAATATCAGCTTGCGCACCGTTCAGTTCCGTCGCACGGACATTCTAAAGAAAATGGGTGTGCCAACAAATGCTGAACTTTTGCAATTGATTTCGAAAGCCGAGGCAATGGGGCTTTACCCGCCGAAGTTCGAATAAATTTCAGAGATTTTTGGCCGTCAATCAAAATATTTTGATGCGTCTGCGCGTTATGCAACTTTCGCAAATGCGCAAAATATTTGAATCGAAATTGTTGCCGGTGGATTTACCCGCTAGATTACTTTGGTCCAGCGGTTAGCGTGTGAAACATGGTTTGGCACGCGGGGCAGAAACCGCTGGACTTTTTTTATGTTGATCACCGCTCGATCAACCTTCTTGGAGCACATTTGCCACATTTGCTTAAGGCTCCATTGCAATCGCGAGTGAACGGTTTGAGCGAATGATAATCACAAGCGTGAAGCGTGATAGGATTTTGCGTCAGGAATTTGTAACTCCAGTGACTTCCCGCAATCGCAAGCGCGAAGCGTGAGCGAGGGACCACACGACGCTGATGTGCGGTGAAACATAGTCCCTCGCTCACGCTTCGCGCTTGCGATTGTCTTTCAGCAAGATCAGATGGTGACACTAAACTCATGAAACCAAAGCCAGCTACTCGATCAACTCCCAAATCACCCCTTCACCAGTCCCATCTCCACAAAACCGGATCAGCGGATTGATTTGTTTGCGATTGAGGCATTTGATGGCATCGGACAAACGTCGCTTGGGATCTTTTTCGGATATCGGCGGTAAAGGATCGTCAATGCGTGGAGGCCAACCTTCTTCTTCGAACGCACACAAAATGGCTTCCTGGTTTGCTGCCCGCCATTTGAATTTCTTGATGACTTTGCCACCCAATCGCAATTCGTGCCGAACTTTATCCCATTTAGGATAACGGAGTGTCAACTCAAATTCCTCGGGATCAATCGGTTCGTTAAAGAACTGGTCTCTGATCAATTCGATGCCGATATCGGTCAAAGTAAAACAGGTCCGATCGGCCAGCGAGAAACCACCTGCCGCTTTGAAAGTTCGTTTGGTGTCGCCGGTTCTCGAGCTTTCTTCGGCGTGGTCCACCAATCGTTTGCCGATCAGCCACCGCAATTCTTCTGACGATACTCCGATCTCGCGCAGCTCGGTGATTTCGACAGCAAAATCCCATCGCGAACGATTGCAGTCACAGGCAAATTTGTAGGCTCGCATGAGTTTGCGCAACGCTTGTTTTAATTGTTCGCCAAACTCGGTCGTCACGAATTCGTTGCTGTTGCTTGAATTTTGTAGCGTGTCCACAAAGGTGCTGGCGATGGAGCTGACGATAACTGTATCCAGACAAGAAGTGTTTTCCAGTGATTGTTCTAAATCCCAATGTAGACTGGATTCGGAATTGGACTGCTCCGATTGGTCATCCATTGCATCCGATTTATTTTGGCGAGAACTCATCACACTACATCCCCTTTTCGCTGCCTGTTGATAAAACGAAGAGATTGAAGTAACCGGACCAAAAAAAATTGGTCGTCATCAGGAAGTTATTTGAGACGAAGTGGCGTTGAAGCAAGACGTTGACGACCGTATTGGACCATTGGACTACCAGTCGGTCAAGAAAAACTTGCGAAAATGTGGATCGCGAACTGACGAATTAAAAATTGCGACCAAAGGCGATTTGTTGTTGCTTGAAGCAATTCGAAATTCTAGCTTCGAAAAAAACAGCGAATACACAAAACGATATTTGAAATCGTTCATCTCATCCCCCCTAAGTTAGTCGGATTAACCAACATCGCAATTCACACCGTAGTAAGAATTGTGCTCGCAGTAGATTCCCCAACTATTCGTACTGCATTTCCCCGACCTCTACATTTGCAATTGGCATGCCACAGAAATCACCAAACTTGGATCACGGTTCCAGGCGCTTTGTTTTTTGATGTGCCGTTTTAAAAAATAATTTCAGCAACGGCAGATGCACGTTACGGCATTTGAAAAATCTACCAAGCTTTGTAATTTTTTAATGCTACAAGCGGCCAATGAGCGATTCGCGACGGTTGATAAGCGTTTCGCTAGCAACAATTATCGCTGATTTCACCTGTTTTTTGCACGTTTTTAGTTTTTGTAATTATTTCTATTGCAGCGAGTTCATGCATTTCGCTAAACGTACGTCCGCTCAAAAGCCAACTTGGTGAATCGCATCACGTCGTTGGCAAACAAAACATTTTTGAAGCGCAGTCGTAAACGTCAGTAATGCGGGAATTGACGTTTAACCCTCCCTCCTGGGTGAGAGCATTCATCTTGCCGAAACAATGGTTTCTGGGTCGACCGTTTCGGCAGGAGCTCACGACTGAGCTTTGAACTGCGCACTGGAGCTTCGGCTCCAGTGCCAGGGAACATGGGTATCGGCTTCGAAGTCGATACCCTTTTTTGTTACCACTGATTGGTCGTGCGCCGAGCTTGTATCAGTCGTAAGCGGCAAGGCGCTAGCCGCCGGTACGTTAGCACCGAGAGATCGAGTTAAAGGGGTCGGGAGTCTTTTCATTCAGCCGCATCATCTGTTTGCCACCATCAAAAACGGTTTGAAGCGCTGGCCTTCATCGACTGGTTCATGAAAAGACTCCCGACCCCGTGATGCTAGACATCGTGAGCGCCTTGCCGCTTACAGGATCCCCAAACAGACCAGAACTGATTTTTAGGTTGCTGTCTGGAAACTTGATTCGAGTTGTAGCATGCGAAGTTTCAAACTGGTTCCTTCCGGCGCTGAAAATCCGCCAAGTCGTTTGCCAGCAGCGACGACGCGATGGCAGGGAACGATAATCGGAAAACGGTTTTTAGCCATGACCGAACCGACTGCGCGTGCAGCTTTGGGCGCACCCGCTTGCTCGGCCAATTCGCCGTAGCTCAAGACTTGGCCGAAAGGGATTTTTCGACAAGTATCGACGACCCGTTGTTGGAACGACGTCATCCAGCTTTGGTCGATTTCAAAATCGTCGAAAACGACCCGTTTGCCGTTGGCAAAATCCACCAGCCGTTTTTGCAGTTTTTTATCAAAACGACTCGAACGGGGCTCGAGTTCAAACTCGACGTCGGAGGCTGCGTCAACGAATTGTTTTAGCTCACCCAACAGTCCACTCAATGTCGGGTAGCCGAATTTGATGCGATACAACACATTTTCCCGATCACACAAAAAACCCGTCCAGCCCAACTGGGTCTCAAATGAATTGATGTAAAGAGTCGTTAATTTCACGATTTGATTCCTGAAAATTGGATATTCCAGCACAATCCCACCCAAGCCCCGATTGGACACTTTGGCTGTGGCAAGTTTCATTTAAAATACAGGTTACCAGAAATCTGTTTGTCAAGGAGTTGACTGAATCTTGTGTTACTCAACAATTTGACTGATCAAGCATTCCAACAACATTGACAGCAAAAATCGTGTTCACTGTTTTTGCTGCCCAATCTATATAAAAGGAGCCTAAATGTCTGTTTATGGTTCTCTGAGCGACGACTTTTATGTCAACGTTCAGCTCAACACGGAAATGGATCTTCCGGGTGAACGGGAAACAGTTCTGTTTTTCTTTGAGCAGCTGCGAAAAAAATTCCCTGAAATGAAAAATTTTTACAATCGCGAGCGCAACGAATACGTTCTCGAGGAGGATAAAGACAAAGGGCACTATCGCTGGGCGTCCGTCGAACCTCGTCGAATTTATTCCGCGTTTGTAAATCCGCCCACGGTCGACGAAGCATTCGCACAAGGCAAATTCATTATGGATTTAGTTCCGCATGCGTTGTCGGTGACGCCGCTGGACTGTGAATCGTTGTCGTTTATTTTTGGATTCGACTTTACTTACCGCGGAAACCACAATGCGTTGATTGCCGAAGCCCTTGGGCATCATCCCGTTTTCGAAAAACTCAACGACATTCCGGGAACGCAATTGATGTCCAACGAACCGTCGATTATTTTTTCGATGGATCCCGAATGCAAAATTCGTTGTCGCATTAGTGTTGAATCGCGAACGTCGCCTTATCAAATTCGTACGGGCGATTTCTCCGAAGACCAGTTGAGTGTTTTTGTGGTGGTCAGGTATTGTGATTCACTCGAGCCCAAGCAGTCTTACGCGTCGATTCTGGAAGAGTTACAGAAGCACGCGCAAAACGTCGTGGACGGTTACGTGGTCGACAATATTCTCGTTCCTTTGCAACAACACATTGCAATCAAGTAGCCCGGAGTCTTGCGCTTTTTAGCGATTCGTTTTAATCGCGCTAACCGGACCAGGTTTGATTTCACGCAGTTTCGTAAAAGCTGCCTGTTTCAACACGCAAATTGCTAATTTTTTACCGCGCCGTTCATTTTTACTTAACGGCGCGATCCGTTGATACGCACTTCACCGACAGCGAACTCACAACGGACATCTAAGATTGGCGCCTTTTGGCGAAACTCTCGTGCCGTAATCGTCGATGGAATGACTGCATACAATTTCGCCGGCATTTCCCGAACACGTAACCGCGTGAACGTTCGATTCGAATTGCCTGGCCGTTACAAATGGACAATCTTGTGACGTCATTCGCATCATTGATGACGCGAAAACTCGAAAGGAACGGAAATGAGAACAAACCTGACAATGGCAGTTTGTGCAATCGCTTGCCTGAGCGTTGCGGCTGTCGCAAACGGGCAAGTGGTCGTAAACGCACAAAATTGCGGATGCGCCAACGGTGCCAACAATGCCGATGCTGTAGGGCACTGCCAAGGATACACACAAGCGGAAGCAGAAGCGCTGTGGGCAGGTTACTGTGGAGAAAACTGCTGGGGCAATCCTGACCAAGTTGAATTGCCACAACGACGATGTTTCGGCTGTGGATTTTTTGGCTGCCACGGTGGTGGCGCTAGCTGTGGCGGTTGCCGAAGTGGATTCAACTGGGGTGGATTCGGCCGCCGATGCGGTTGCCGCAGTAGCTGCGGATTTAGTGTCGGAAAATTGTTTGGTTGCCGAAAAGGTCTGCGCACACGAAGCCACCGAGGAGGTGCATGTTTTGGTTGGGGCAACGGCTGCAATTCGTGTCAAACCGGTTGTGGTTCCCAAGTCGCCCATTCCGCCGGATGTGGCGGTTGTGGCAAATGCGGAAAATGCCGATTGGGTAAATTCAAACGATGTTTGAGCGGTCGAATTCGATGCGGCCTGGGTGCCCACGCTGTTGGTTACACATCCGCTTATGATCGCTGCTACGTTGGAAACGCTTGCGGAGCAATGAACCGCGCTGGTTACGGGTTGTTTGGAAAGTGCTGCGGAACACGTGTCATTTCTAACAATTGTGGATGCGGAAATCATGTTGCCACTCCACCGACTCCTGGACCAACACCAGCGAACAACGGGCTAAAGCCCAAGGTGAAAGCACCTCAAGAGGAAAAGCCAGTCGATCCCAAAAACGTAAAAGACGGTGGTAACTAGAACACACAAGTCGACCACGTTCATAGAGCCCGCAAATCGATGCGGGCTTTTTTTGTATCCCAAAATCAACGGTGTTAATCACTTTTTCTTGACATCGAGTTCTGGAATATGGGATGATTAGAGAGTATTGGGGCTCTCTTTTTCCAAAGGAATGCGAAATGCATGGTTCTTTCTCTTTGCGTTCTGTGTCGCGTCTTGCGCTGACGCTGAGTTTTATTTGCCTGGCATTGACCGCCACGACTAGTTTGGGCCAGACGGATATCGAAGCTCACCTGCGTTCAGGAGAATTCGGGCCTGCGATTGCGGCGGCAAAAAAATCTGGTCAGGCTGACAAGTGGTTGTCTCATATTTCGAAAGAGCAATTTACTTCCGGAGCTTTTCTGGCATCTTACCAAACGGCATCGGATGTCACTGACGGACAACAACGCAACCAAGCGATGTTTGATCTCCGCCAACGACCTGGTAACGGTGCCCGTGGTGGAATCACGGCGGCCGATTTTACCGACCTGATTAATTTGATTGAAAACACGGTCGCACCTGATTCTTGGGACAGTACCGAAGGTTTGGGTACGATTCGCGCTTACCCGTCAGGTGTGTTTGTCGATGGTGCGGGAACGGTCAAAAGACTAAAAAAATCAAAACAGGTCAATTGGGAAAAACTTCGCCGCGAACTTAACCCGGCGGTGAATTCAAACGCGCCTGCTAAAACGCAACTCAGAAAAATCTCGATCACACGACTGGAACGTCAACTGGAATTGTTGGCAGCTCAGGGCAAACCGATCAGCGATGAATTGCGATACCTCGGTGGTATTTACGAAGTTCGCTACCTGTTGTTTTATCCAGAAACGAACGACATCGTGATCGCTGGCCCAGCCGGTCCTTGGCGATACGACGTCCAAGGACGAGCGATCAATGTTGAAACTGGAAAACCAGTTTTGTTCTTGGACGATTTGGTCGTTTGTTTGCGAAACGCTTTTGAAAAAGATGGACGATTCGGGTGTTCGATTGATCCGACCGAAAAAAACCTCAAAGCGACGCAAGCTTTCCTGGCAACTTCGCGACTGAAAGGTGAAGCGTGGCGAAAACAGTTGCGAAAAACGGTTGGCCATCAAATCGTCACGGTTCACGGAGTTGATCGCCAAAGTCACGCGGCGCGCGTCATCGTTGAAGCGGATTATCGAATGAAATTGGTCGGCATGGGATTGGAGCCGTCGATCGACGAAGTGCCCAGCTACCTGGATCGCGTCAAACTGGATGAAAACGGAAATCCTCCTCCAATGGATTTGGCTCGTTGGTGGTTTACGTTGAACTACGAGGCCGTTCTGGCAAGTGAAAATCGTGATGTATTCCAATTCCAAGGCAACGGCGTTCAGCTGAAAAGCGAAAGTGAATTGCTGAATGAGAAAGGCCAGCGAATCCATACAGGTAAATCGCGACGCGAAGCCAAGACTTATGCACGGGACTTTACAAAGCATTTTGCCAAACTCGCCGACAAATATCCCATTTACGCCGAGTTGAAAAATGTCTTCGATATGGCTTTGGTCGCTTCGTTGATTCGCCACGAAAACTTGCACGGAAAGATCAATTGGGAATTGAGCTATTTCGGCTCACCAAAATCAAAAAATGCTCTGTCGTATGAAATCGTCAAAGGGCGCAATCCCAAGCAAGTCGCTTCAGTCATGAATTTCCGTGAAATCGAAGCTCGTCAAGGCAAGCGACGTTTCAAACATACGATCGTTGGCGTTAGCGGAGGCGTTGAATTTGCAGCCAGCGGAGTTGTCCGTTCCAGCAAGTTCAAAAAAGCACCTCAAATCGGCAGCGCGATCAAAAGCAATAGTCCGAAAGACAGTAGTCACCAGCAATGGTGGTGGGATTAATTGAATCCCAGTTGACAGTTAACTTCAAATCAAAAGGCCAGTGAGTTCACTGGCCTTTTTTTCAATCATAACCCGAAGCGTGAGCGAGGGACCAAGAACGCTCTGATGTGTGCGGCACGCGGTCCCTCGTTCACGCTTCGGGTTATGATTTGTTGGCCCTACATTATCCGAATAAATCATCCAACGTTACTTTTTTGCCACCGGCTGCGTCGATTCCGCCGAGCGATTTCATGATGGCTCCGGCTAATTTCATATCTTGTTTGGTTGTGATTTTGATGTTCAACGTTGAACCTTCGACCAACGACACCGGCTGTCCCATGAGTTCAAACAACTGGGCTTCGTCGGTCACATCTGTTTGTCCGTGTTCGGCCATCGCTTGTTCAATCAGGTTTTTTCGAAACACCTGTGGCGTTTGTGCCAGGTACAACGATTCTCGATCGACGGTCTGATCGATGGTTGTTCCATCTGAGGATTTTTTGAGCGTCGAATGCACGGGTATGGACAAAATTGCCGCGCCAGATTTTGTCGCCTGTTGAAAGACTCGGTCGATCCATTTTTCGTGCAAACAGGGCCGTGCGGCATCGTGAATGGCAACCATTTCGATCTCAGGTTTGACAGCCGCCAGTCCATTGGCGACAGAATCCTGGCGTCGTTGTCCGCCGAGGACTACATCGATACCCATGACAGCCGCATTGGAGCCAAACATTTGACTGAAATACGATTGATCATCGGGCGAGATGACCACGATGACTTGTGCGACATCGGGTCGGTCTACAAAATATTTTGCCGCGTGGAGCCAGACAGCGCGGTCACCAAGTTTGGCAAACGGTTTTTTGTAATGAGGATCGGCAAAACGCGTGCTTTTGCCCGCCGCTGCCAGGACAACGGCAAATTTTTCGGCTGCCATATCGGTTTCGATTTGTCAAAGGAAAACTAACGGTCTTCTTCTAACGTTACCGGAATGTCAACGCGCTTGCCACCACGAATAACATTGACCGAGATCCGTGTCCCGGGTTTGTTTTTTTCGACTTCGTTCAGCAGTTGGTCAACTGAATCGATCGCTTTGCCATTGATTCCGACAATAATATCGGCTCTGTCGGGATCTTCGACGGGCCACAACACTTCGCGCGAACCGTATTGCCGCCGAACCATGACTCGAGCGGAACGCAGTCCGGCTTTTTTCGCGGGGCTATTTTTCGAAAAACTGTAAATGGCCAGTCCGTTTCGCCGTCGAAAAACTTTGGCAACACCCAAACTGGAACGAATCACACGTCCATGCTGTTTCAATTGTGGAACAACCCGTGCGATTGTGTTGGCAGGAATCGCAAATCCAACCCCTGAGTTTTCACCCACACGCGAAGCGATTGCGGTATTCATCCCGACCAATTCCCCATGGCTATCGAGCAACGGTCCGCCGGAGTTGCCTTGGTTTAACGCCGCATCAATTTGGATAATTGATTTCATTTGACGCCCTGCTTTTGAGCGCAAGGTTCGGTTAAGACTGGAAATAATTCCGACGGTCATGGTGTGTTCCAGGCCGAAAGGGTTTCCAATGGCGTAGATTTTTTGGCCAACTTTGAGCGTCGACGAATCGCTGAAGCGAACCGGTGTGAGTTGCTCGGGATCGATTTTGATTTTCAGCAGCGCAATGTCGTTGGCCGGATCGGCGCCAACCACCTTCGCTTCTTTGGTGATCCCACTGGCCAATGTGACCTCGATGTATTGAGCGTCGTGAACAACATGATGGTTGGTAACGACATGTCCTTGACGATCGAAAATCCATCCGGACCCGCCGCCTTCACTTTCCTCAAAAGCTAGAAAACCCGACGATGCGCTGATCGTGCGGATATTCGCGACGCTTTTGCTGCCGTTTTCGTAAACCGCGATATTCGTTTTTTCTTCGGCGGTAAAACTTCTAGGCGCTGCTTTACCAGTTTTCGTCAACTGGTTTTCGGTCGAAGTTTGAGTTTGTTTGTTTTCCTGATTCGCCGGTGGCAGATGCTCGGACCGCTTGGCTTGTGCCGTTTGTTGCGTTTTGGGCCAGTTAATCCAGATGGCCAGAGATGCGCCGACAAACGCAGAAAAAATACACATCAATAGAATTGTTTTGTGGTCAAATTTCATGGTTTTCGACATGTCTGAGTCCCTTTTGTGCTGAACTGAGATTTTCTACATCAAGGATATTTTTTTACGGTATCGGTACGAATCAAATGGGTTTTTGTTTGCTCCATCCAGAGGAAATTTTGGTGCGTTAGTTCACTGACGGCCAACGCCGTCAAATCCTTTCAATCATCAACATTTTTGGCAAAATTGAATTTTCGTCACGATCGCAACAAGCAAAACAATGATTGAAATAATTTTCTTCATCAGGACACTTTCGCCAAGCTGCTTGTTTTCTCAAACTCATCTCTTTTACCCAATAGAAAAAGTTTTGCCTCCCCGATAATTTCTTACGTCGAACGCTTTCCCGGTCGTTAGGCAAAAATCGTTGATGGTACGGATACACATTGTGTCTTGGAGGACTCAATCATGCTCTGCACTTGGAGCCGTTTTTTCGTCGTTCTGGTCAGCTCACTGACATTAGCAATTCAAGCGATTGCTGCACCTGCTCAGGATCCCATTGGACCTTGGGGATTTCCTGTATCCAATGAGTTTGTCGCCAAATTGTTGGATGTTTCTACCGTAAATGACGCCGAACCTGCCCTTTCGCAAGCGCCAACGACAAATCTATCGTTGCCCAGCGATCAATTGCCTTTTAGTTGTTTGCCGCATCATGGCTCAATTGCTCCGGCCGATATTCCGATTGATGATTCGGACATCGAGATTGAGCTGATGCCCATGGCACCGTTAGAGATGCCGATTGAACTCGATTCGGAGGCGGTGAAATCGCCCCCCAAACAATCGTTAAATTGTCCGTTTGAATGTGAATTGGCATCGACTGCCGAACAACCATCCGGCCAAATCCAGTCGCTCGAAGAGTACGACATTTTTGTTGAAAAGCTGATCAAGAAGGTTCTGTTTTCAAAGGAAGCAGCAGATCTACCGGTTTTGTCGATTACCAATGCGATTGTGGGGCGGCAAGTATCGCCTCCGGAAAACCACCCAGTGGCAGACGAAAACAATGTCGTAGAGCCACCCATTGCGAACTACGATGTCGCACCGCCCGAACCGGTCCAACAAGTTTTTCCATGGCAGTTGGCAATTCAGCCTGCGGAACAAGTTTCCGAGCCAGCCCCGCAACAACCTGAAACTGAAAATTTGAATTTCTGGCAGTTGGCCCAAAAGCCTTCGAAACAAATTTCCGTACCAGCTCCGCAGCAACAACAACCTGAAATTCACAATTTGAAAAACGCGTTTAAAACAGCGGCGAGCCAAAAAAGGTTGCTTGATAGTGAACAGCAAACAGCGCAAAAAGCGATTGGTTTGCCCTCGGTTTCGATTAACACTGGCAACCACAATGGATCGATCAAACAATTCAATTTTGTGATTCAAATCAATCGAATCAACAACGCGCCATCGACGCCTCAAGATATTCCTCCTTCGATGCCAATCACGGATTCCATCGCGGGATCTGGGGAATTGCAACAAAACGACTTCAGCTCAAATGCCATTGCCAAATCTCGAATCCCAGCTCGATTGGCTTCGAACACGCAATTGGTTGTGTTGCCTGGCGTCGAATCCGTACCGGCGCGAAAACCTGTCGAGTTGACGTGGAACGACATTCAACAAATTCCGGGATATGTCAGTTCGCTCATGCACAACGTCCGTCAATCTCAACTGTTTACTGCTCCAGAACTTTGGTGGATTGAAATTCAGATGGAGATCGAGTGTCAATTGTGTGGTTCGCCTTGGTTGGCCGTCTGGCACGGGATGATTGATGCTTATGCGGACGGGAAACGCCAGCTGAAATACGAAGAAAAACGGCGTTTGGAACGGCTTCATGCCGAGCGTTTGAGGTTTGTCGCTGCTGGTATCGACCAGGTTATCGGCTTTTTGGACACGACTTCACGAAATTTGACGCATTTGGCGTTGGAAAAAGAGGCGACAGCGGCCAATCCTTATGACTCGAAGAATAAACGCTAACGGGAAAAATACTGCTTCGAACCCCAAAAAAACGACGTCGGCTACCAGAATGATGGACCCGTCCTCCAAAAGCTCGGTCCTAAACCATCAATAGGGTCGGCGTCGTTCTTTTATTTTGCAGGATTTTGAGTCGATTCTGCTGTGCGATTCGGCGTCATGCTTGTATCGATCTGCAACACGAGAATGGCCTGGCGGCCGTGGAAAACCGCTTGAAAAATGCTGTTTTGGCGGTTTTTTCTGTTTTTTGCTACAGACTGCAGTTTGGCCTTGGTTTTGCTCTTCCACCGAAGGTGAGTGCTGAATAACTTCAAAGTTTAGGCGTTTTGGTCCGATCGCGCGGTACCATTAAATTGGCGATTTCGAGCGATGGAATGCAAAAAAGGACGTTTGACCGGTTGTAGTGATTTTGCAAACAAATCGAAAAATCCCGAGGTATCTGACAATTTTGTTTAGTTGAGTCAGGTAAATCAGGTTTTTTGGTGGCGAGAATGACGCGCTCAAAATAAAATGATTCATAATTGTATTCTTGGCGATTTCGCCGGATTTACGACTTAAATTTAGCAAGGCATCGGTTGGAGGCTTACGAGTGGCCTCTCACCTTTTAAATTTCAACTCTGCTGGAGCTTTGGTATGTCCAAAAGCAGTTATTCGAGGGTCGCAACCGCATTGGCGCTCACTTCTGCATTTTTGTTCACGTTTTGCATTTCGATTGATGCACAACAATTGGTATCTAAAAACGTGAAAATCGATTCTTCGAAAATCACCTCGCGCATGGCGACGTATGACGATGCGACAGGCGACACCAAATTCGCTTTGTCGTTGCAACCCAAATTCAAATCGAGCAAATCGGTTGTCAGCGAAGTGTTGGTTTATGTTGACACGTCAGCCAGTCAATCCGGTGTTTTCCGCGAAGACAGTTTGAGCTTTGTCAACGCGTTGATTGAACAATTGGGTGACAAAGATCGTGTTCGATTGTTTGCAGTCGATCTCGATCCCATTGAAATGACCACTGGTTTTGTGGCTCCCAACAGTTTGGACATTGAAAAAGCGATGAAAAAACTTGCCAAACGCACTCCGCTTGGCGCGACAGATTTTATCGCCATGTTTAAAAATGCCTGCAAAAATTTCTCCAGCAAAAAACTTGCTCACAATGTTGTCTACATCGGCGACGGATTGAGCCGAGCGAATCTTCTGGACACCGAAGATTTTGCGAAATGTGCGGCACAACTGGTTGAGAAACGAATTGCCGTTTCCAGTTTCGCCATCGGTCCAAAACGCAACATCGAATTCCTGGCTTCACTGGCCAACCACACCGGTGGAAATATTATGATCGATGTGGACAAAACAGGAACTATCGACACGTCGGCCAATGCCCTTGCAGAAACCGTTCACGGGCAAGTTTTCTGGCCGGTGAAAACCAGCATGCCCAAATCGATTACCGAAGTATTCCCTAAACAGGTTCCACCACTTCGATCCGATCGCGACACCGTCATCGTCGGTACGTTGGCCAAACGCGGTCAATTTGAACTCAAAATCGCTGGTGAAGTAGCCAATCAATCAACAGAAATGACATGGCAGATTTCGACTGAAAAAGCGAATCCTGATTTTTCGTTCCTGCCAACATTGATCGACAAAGTACGCAGTACAGCTGGCATGCCAATGCCAACCGTCGGCTCGGCGGGGCTGAAAGAAGCGGCTCGCGTGCTGTTGACCGCTGCTGATCAAGCGATCAAAACTGGCGCAAAACTGTTGTTTATGAACATGCTCGTTCAAGAAAAGAAACAGGAAAAAGACGACGTCATTCGAATGATCAATGAAAATGATCAGGACAAAAAAGACGAAGACCTCCAAAACAATGTGGACAAAATTCTTCGAAGAGTCGACAGAATTCGAGTGATCGTTGACAACGCACTGAAAAAAGCCCGCGAAAATCTTAAAACGGCTCCCGATCTTGCGCAAGCGGATCTGAAAGATACGTTGGTTACGATTGAAAATTCAATTGATCTCGATGCGGCAACCAAAAACGCTTTGATGCAAAAACTGCGCAGCGGTATTCAAGAAGCCAATCGAGCAAAATACGAATTTGACTTGAGAGAAAACGAAAAAAATCAACAGCGAGCTGCGAAACTCCAACGCGATCGATATCTCAATAATCTGCAAAGTCGCGAAACGAGTAAAAGGCGATTGATCGAGGATTTCAATTCGCTATTGAAAGAAGAAAAATACGAAGCGGCTGAATCGGTTGCACTGCAAAGTGTCGATGTTGACCGAGAGTCGCCAGAATTGAATTCGATTTACGAATATTCACAAATTCAATCGAATTTCTCACGCATCTGGCAGCTTCGTGAACTTCGTCAACGTCGGTTCCTCGACACGCTGTTCGAAGCCGAGGAATCTTACGTTCCGTTTGCTGCAGAACCTCCATTGGTATTCCCAGATCCCGAAGAATGGGCCCGTAAAAAAGCGTTGCGAGCCAAATACTCAAACATTCGTCTGCTGGGCAACGCCAACGACGAAGAGATTTTGAAAGCGCTCGAAGACGAAACCACTCTGGAATTCGAAGAAACAGAATTCCTCACGGTTCTCAACGAGATCAAAGACAAACACAAAATCAATATCAACGTTCACCAATCGGCAAAAGACGCCGGTCTCGATGATGACGATTTGGTTACGATCAACATGTCCGGCGTCACACTGCGTTCGGCGTTGCGATTGTTCCTGGAGCAATACGAAGCGACTTATGTTGTCAAAGACGAGTTTCTCCAAATCATGACCAAAGACGAAGCGCAAAACCACTTGGTGACCAACGTCTACAACGTTGGTGACTTGGTCGCGCCCAAGCAACCTATTGGTGGCGGCTTCGGCGGCGGCGGCTTTGGCGGTGGCGGCGGCTTCGGTGGCGGTGGCTTTGGCGGCGGTGGCTTTGGCGGCGGCGGTTTCGGCGGCGGCGGCTTCGGCGGCGGCGGCGGTTTGGGACAACCTGGCGGTCCTGCGTTCAACATGCCTGAAGCTTTGGCACCAGCAAGCAAAACGCAAGAAATCGATGAAAAGAAAACATCGAAAAAACGTGCTCCTAAGACACTCAAGGCTGATCGCAAAGATGGCGAATCTGCTCTGGATGCTTGGACTCGTTACTTTAACAACAACAAAGCCAGTGCGGCTGATCTGCGTCAAACCGTTCGGCATTTCTCAGCTCGTAAAAATACGGGTGAAGTGATCGCGGTCATCAAAGCAGCGATGATTAGCGGTCAAGATCAACCTTGGATGTACGATGCCTTGGTTCTGGCTTTGCAAATCAATGATTCACCGAAATCTGAAATCGAACGTGCCATCATGTCAACGGTCGACTTCAGCGATGACCCGCAAAACGCAATGACAGCTGCGTTGTATATGAGCAACAACGGGATGGAAAAACGAGCGATTCGTCTGGCCAAAGACATCTCTCGATCGCTTCCTACTTCTCACGAACCTTATGTTTTGGCACTCAATGCCGCGCAACGTATCAAGGATCGTGAGGGCATCAAATGGGCGAGTGCTGGTATTCTCAGCCAAGCCTGGCCCAACAATCGCCACGTGATTCGAAATGCTTTCCTGGCAGCCAATGCCGTTAAAATCGAACTCGAAAAAGAAGGCAAGGCAGCCGAACTCGAAACATTCAAAAAAATGCTCGATAAATCGCTTTATCGTGACTGCATCGTCAAAGTCTCATGGACGGGTAAAGCGGATATCGACATTTCAGTTCAAGAACCGATTGGAACCGTTTGCTCTCGTTCGTACCCCCGCACGATCGCCGGTGGTATCTGGATGGGAGATGCGTTCTACGTGGATTCGAAAAAAGACGACGAAATGTCGGAGTATTACGTTTTGCCCAAAGGCTTTAACGGAAACTATCGATTGTTCGTCAAAAAGATTTGGGGAAATGTCACCGGCGGTAAAGTGACGATTTCAATCTATCGTAATTTCCGAACGGACAAAGAAACCAGCGAAAAACGTCAGGTTGAAATTGGTCCCAAAGGCGCCATGGTTGCATTTAATTTGGACAAAGGACGTCGAGCAGGCTCGATTGATCCCACAAAAATCGCCATGATTCCCAAACGTTTTATCGAAACTAACCGAGCAGTTTTAGGTCAGTCGTTGGCTGAATATTCCTCAGCCAGTTCTGCAGCTGAACTGTTACGCGATCGAGGTGGTGAACAAGTATTCCGTGATCCACGGTTAGCCCGAAATCTCGGTGCTCGCCGTCCGATCGGTTATCAACCACAAATCCAAAATATCTTCGAAGGTGCTTCGTTGAGATCACGTGCCAGTACGGCTGACCGTTTGTATGTTTTGATTTCACCAGCTCCAACCTTCAGCCAGATTGCCGAAGTCAATACGTTTACATTCTTCGATCCTAACCAGGCTGGTGGAATTGGCGGTGGCGGCTTTGGCGGCGGCGGATTCGGCGGCGGTGGTCTCGGCGGCGGTGGATTCGGCGGCGGAGGTATCGGCGGTATTGGTGGAATTGGCGGCGGCGGTATTGGCGGTCTCGGCGGTGCTGGTGGAATCGGCGGAGGCCTGTTCTAAATTACCCACCAAGTGTTTTTGAAATACTACAAACGCGACTCATCGAGTCGCGTTTTTTTTATTGGTAGGGCCAGTTCCACCGGCCGTTTATTAGATTGACCAACTGGTGGGTGGCACTGGCCCCAGCCAGTGGTTGCGGTTTCCTTGACTTCAAGCACTGAGATCATATTCAATTCGTGACGTTGTTGTCGGTGGTTTGATACCCCCAGCACTGGATTTGCCGGCTGAGAAAATGGCCCGAAATTTCAATGACAGCGGTCTTTTGATTTCAAATCGTATTGCAATTCAAACGATCAATAATTACTTCCCCACAGAGATTAAATTGGGCTGTCTGGCAAGGATGGGGTGTCATTGTGAGGGCGAAAAATGGGTTGACAAAATCGAAGGTGGTTGCTTTTCAGCGAAAAACGGTTTAGGTTCACACGTATGGAAATCCGTTATGCACACGCGAAAAATCAGTGGATGATTCTCAGTAAAGGAATGAATCGTGTTGGTGCTTAGCCGCAAAGTCGGCGAAAAAATTCTGATTGGTGACAAGATTTCGGTCACGATTGTCCGAATTTCAGGGGGCGGTGTCCGTCTCGGGATCGAAGCTCCACCTGAATTGGCGGTAATTCGAGAAGAGTTAAAGGCAGCGATCGAAGAAGAGATGGCCGAGGGGGTCTCGTCAAAAGATCGCCAAAGTGACAACCGAACTTGATAGCTGCGGCCTCTGTGAGTCTTACAAGCACGAAGCGCCAGCGAGTGGTTTGGCAGCGCAAGTGGTTTTACCAAACAAAACCCTCGCTTGTGCTTCGTGCTCGTATCGGTTGCAAATGATATTTTACGTACTGTGAGGCTAATTATTTGGCAAATCCGCGGACGTAAATATCACTGTCAACGGTTTCAAAATGCAAGCGTGCCAAATCCAGACAATGGCTAATCGTAGGCATTCCTTTGCCCAAAACAGCAGCCACCGCGTTTTGCCCCCCACAAATTTTGGGGGCGAGAAAAATGTGGTACTCGTCGATTAACCGCTGATCGAAAAACGTGCCCAGCGTCGCACCACCTCCCTCGACCAGCAAATTGGTGACGTTTTTTTCATACAGGATCTGTAGCAGTTCATCCAATTTGTTCCAAGGAGACGGATCGGAACTCAAAAACACTTCGCAACCCGCTTCCTCCAATATACTTTTTTGGGTTTGATCTGCGAGTCGTCCGGCAAAAAACAATGTCGGAATTTCGTCAGCAGTTCGAACGATTTGCGATTTCGGATCCGTTTTCAACTCGCGATCGACAACCACGCGAAGTGGCGTTTTCAACACGTTTTCACCACACCGAGCGGTCAGCGCAGGATCGTCCGTAGCGACAGTATTGGTGCCGACCAAAATCGCGTCGACCCGTTCGCGTAAACGATGCACGATTTTGCGACTTTCGCTGTTTGAAATCCAGCGGCTGTCACCGGTGCGCGTGGCAATTTTTCCATCGAGAGTCATCGCCCATTTAGCGATGATCCAAGGCTGTTTTTTAGTGACTCGTTTCATGTACGGGGCCATTAACTGCTTGGCCTCGTTCTCGCACAATCCGATATCAACCTGGATTCCCGCAGCTTTGATTTCATCGATTCCTTTACCATCGACTTCGTCAAATGGGTCTCGGCAGGCAATGACGACGCGAGCGACATTGGCTTCGACCAACGTTTGCGAACATGGGCCGGTTTTTCCCGAATGACAACACGGTTCGAGCGTCACGTAAACCGTTGCACCTTGAACCGTGGTTTGGCAGCTGTCGATTGCTTCGATTTCAGCATGTTTGCCACCAAAACGACGATGCCATCCTTGTCCGATCAACAGTCCACCAGACGGACCAGGTTGAACGATGACGCAACCAACCATGGGATTTGGTTCAACGAGTCCCTGTCCACGTTTCGCAAGTTTGAGAGCCATTTGCATCCATGCATGATCGGCTTGGCTAAACTCGTTGTTTTCCACCATATGAATTGGGTCTCGATGAATTTCGATCGAAATAAAAAATGAGTCATTAATGAAAATCGCAACCCGACGGGTCAGCGAGGGACGTTCCACAGCACATCAGCATGGATTCGGTCCCTTGCTGACTAGGATTTTGCATTAGACAAAAATCGCAACCCGAAACGTTAGTGAGGGACCACGTTCCACAGCACATCAGCATGGATTTCGGTCCCTCGCTCACGCTTCGGGTTATGATTTTTCTGTCCTAATCATCCACGACAAAAAAATCGGTCGAACACCACGATATCAATGGTGTATCCCATCGGCAAAGTACCCCTGAAACCGACAACAATGGTTCGGGAGCGATGATTCGTTTTGGGCCAAATATCAGTGGTTTTTGGGCCAAAAATCGTCAAGCATGCCCAAAAACCCTTGAAAAATGCAACTTTCTGCCGAAAATTGCCGTTTTTCCCTAGGATTTTGGCTTTTGTCCCATTGTTTTTTGGGCATTTGTATCTCAAATAACTAATGATGTAGATAAAGCTTGCACGAACGTGGCAGCCTAAATAAGACCAAATTTTTCATTTTTATCGCGGAGGATTCGCATGGCAAAAAAGAAAGCGGCAGTTAAATCACCCACAAAGTCGGAAATCATGAACAATATTGCTGAAGCTACTGGCTTAAGCAAAAAAGAAGTTGGCAGCGTTTTCGACGCACTTGCTGGCGAAATTGGTAACGCAATCGGCAAAAAGGGTGGCGGACAATTTACTATTCCTGGTTTGTGCAAAATTGTCGTCCAAAACAAACCTGCTCAACCAGCGAAAAAAGGAGTTCCCAATCCTTTCAAACCGGGTGAATTGATGGATGTTGCAGCTAAACCTGCTCGACGCATCGTCAAAGTTCGTCCTTTGAAAGCTCTGAAAGATATGGCTGTCTAGGCAAAAACGTTCAACAGAGTCATCAAGCCGCATTCGTTTGAATGCGGCTTTTTTTATGCGATCAAGTTATTTGTTTTTCGGTCCACTGTTGGCAATTGCGTTTCGGGAGGGCGAGGCTCCTGCCGAGCCAACTCAACTCAAACGGGCACCTTTCTTACAATGGCTCACGCAGAGACGCGGAGACGCAGAGGGAAAGCAGATGTTTCATGACTGCGATTCAGAAATCACAACAATAACAAATACACGCACGACAACTGCTTTTGATGTTCAAATGATCGTGATGTTCAAATGATCCGATTGTTATTGAGGATTAATTGTCGACAAAATCCGCCCGTCAGGGACCTCTGCGTCTCAGCGGCTCTGCGTGAGCCTTTTTTGTCAGGAGTTTTTCAACTTTCCGATAACAAAACACTTGGCGTTCTGTTCGGCAGAACCGAATTTGCGAATATTCTAGATACGCAACATTTGTCGCAGAAGCTTGGCGATTTCCTGTTGGTCTGAGATCATCCAAAAAGCGGTCACTGAGGCGATCAATCCAGAAACGATCAACAGCCCCAATCCTAAGGCATTCGGCCGTGTGCGGACATCTCGCAATTCTGAACGCAGCTTCAACTCCAGTTTTCTCCAACCCTCATAACTTTGTCGCGGACCCGAAGCGACCAGTTGGATATTTGACAGCAGAGCGTTTGCCTCAAGGTGGAGATGCACATTGATTGCGGGAATAAACAGATTGTCACCCGACCAGCGAGATTTGGAATCCAGTTGATTTGCCAAATCGCCCAAGATCGGACGAATCTTTTCGTAATTGATGTTGTAAATCACCAACCGCGGTCGCATCATCAATACGATCAGCGACACACACAGACCGTAAAACGTCAACAACAACGGCCAAACCAAAACGCCAGCCCATAACGCAGCATTGGCTGGAAAAAACAATTCCATCGGACCGGCGACCATCAAACCGCTCAAACCAATCCCCAACGCCGCAGCATCTCGGGAGCCCGTCGTCACAAACGCCCGTCCAGATAAATTAATCACCCCCAACAATGTCAGGTACACTGCCAACGGGGCAACAGCAATACAAAAATGTAAAGGGTCCATAGCGTCTATTGATGCGTTTCAGAATTTCTTCGATTCATTGAAGTGTAGTCGAGGGGCGAGGTGAGAGGGAAGAGATTCGAGGTTCAGATTTGCCCGAAATCGATCAAGTTTTGAAAAAAAGACGTTTGCGAGAGTAAAAGAGGGGCAAGGGGCGCGGTAAGAGATTCGAGGTCCAGGTTTACCTGAAAACGATCAGGCCCTACTCTTCTCTCTCACCTCGTCTCTCGCCCCTCTTCCCGCCCCTCTCTCAAAATTCCGCGCTGCCTGGTGTTCGTGGAAAAGGAATCACGTCTCGGATATTGGCCATGCTCGTGACAAACTGAACGGCGCGTTCCAGACCCAATCCGAAACCCGAATGTGGGATGGTTCCGTATTTGCGTAAATCGATGTACCACCAATATTCTTCCGCATCTAAGTCCATTTCTGCCATTCGCGATTCGAGAACTGGCAAGCGATGTTCACGTTGGCTGCCGCCGATAATTTCGCCGACTTGAGGCACCAATACATCCATGGCCCGCACCGTTTTGTCATCGTCGTTGCAATACATGTAAAACGGTTTGATCGTGCGCGGATAATCGAACAAGATGACGGGCGATTTAAAATGTTGCTCGGTCAAAAATCGTTCGTGTTCAGACTGCAAATCGATTCCCCACTCAACGGGAAATTGAAACTTCTGCCCGCTGCTTTGCAACACTTCGATCGCTTCGGTATACGGCAATCGCACAAACTCACTATCAACGACGCCATTGAGCCGTTCGATCAGTGTTTTTGATTCATCGATGCGAAGGTTGAAAAACTCCATGTCCTCTGAACACTGGGTCAACGCATCGCTGACGATCCGTTTTAAAAACGCTTCGGCAACATCCATGTTGTCGGTGAGTTCACAAAACGCCATTTCGGGTTCAACCATCCAGAATTCAGCCAAGTGTCTCGAAGTGTTCGAGTTTTCCGCGCGAAATGTGGGTCCGAAAGTATAAACGTCCCCCAACGAACAACAGTGAGTTTCGACGGACAATTGTCCACTGACAGTCAGATACGATGGGCGATCAAAAAAATCGAACTTGTAATTCAGTTTTTCCACTTGGTTTTTGGCGATGAAATCCAAATCCATCGTCGTCACCTGAAACATCTCACCTGCTCCTTCACAGTCACTGGCGGTGATGATGGGGGTGTGAACGTATAAAAATTCTCGTTCCTGAAAAAACTGGTGAATCGAGTTGCAGATACAGTTTCGCACGCGTGCCACGGCGCCAAAGGTGTTCGTACGTGGTCTCAAATGCGCCCACTCGCGCAATTTCTCAAACGACGTTCTTTTCTTTTGCAACGGATAGGATTCGGGATCAGCGCCGCCGATCAATTCGACCTCGGAGGCCTGCATTTCCGTCGATTGTCCACGACCTCCCGATTCTTTAATTTCCCCGGTGGCTCGAATGCTACAGCCGGTCGTCAAAGTTTTGATGATGGACTCGTAATTCGGTAATGCGGCTTCAGCGATAATTTGAATATTGCCTTGGCATGATCCGTCATTGATCTCAATAAAACTAAAACCGGCTTTAGAATCACGCCGGGTTCGAACCCATCCTTGCAAAACGCCCTGTTTGCCAATCGCTGATGCGTCCCGTGCATCTTTTACCGAAATGCTCTCCACTGAGAAATTCTCCATCGTTATTTTTTAGGTTTTTGTTTCATTTTCATTCATGGATGTATCGTTGCCGGTTCGAGGCCGCGCAGAAAATCCAATGATGGCCAGCAAGATAAACGTTGCGGCAGCACCAATCACAAATCCACCCGTTTGCGGATCACTGGCTTTGGTGCTGATCCCGCCCCAAGCCTGAGCCAGCGCACCAAGGACACCGATTCCCATCAAAAGGTTCCATACAATCATTCGCCCACCGCGGGGTTTTTCATTTCCCAGCAACCGTTTGTTGTTCATCAAAGCAAAAAACGAAATATAGGCAATCGGCAGCAAAATCGCTCCAAACGTCGAAGCCACGACGACTAGCCAGGTTTTCGATTCACCAGTCCAAATCAAGAACCAGCAGAAACCCACAGCAACCGCCACCAGCGAACCGAACGTTCGAAATGCATTGTCATTGGGACGACCAAAAATCTCTGCCACGGCGTATCCATTGATCAGCATCAAAATCACGATCGTTGAAAAACCCATCGCCAGGGCGCCAATTCCAAACACCAGATTGGCGGTTTGTGCACCCAGTAAATCTTTCAGCGTTGCCGCCAGCTGCGCAGCATTGGGTTTGATCAACGTTGGCGCCAGCCGCCGTTCGGTTTCGCTCAAACCGGCGGCAAACTCAGCAAGCTTGTTTTTCTTTTCAGCTTCAGCCGCCTTCAGGTCTTCATTCAAACCCTCTAGCTTGCTCGTTTCATTTTTTGGAGTCTTTTTGATCTCCTGTTTGAGTTCAACGATCTTGGCGTTCAACGCTTTGGTTTTTTCAGCCCCGTGTTCATCTTTGAATCGCGCCTCAAACACGCCGGTCACGCTTTTAAACAAAACGCTTTCCTGAATCACCGCAGGATCGCTGCTCAACAATTTTTCATCTGCCTTGGCATGAAAAGCGTGCGCCGAAGCAATAACGATACAAGTTGTGACGACGATATAAGGCACAGCCATGCCCATCATCAAATCCCAGCGAGCCAATCCGCGAAACGGTTTGTCCCAACCGCGCGCCAGCATCGAATAGGGCAATAGAAAGGTCATATTCAATCCGACCGCCGTCGCGGTAACACCAATCATGCTCGATTGCTGGTTTTTGATGATCAGGTTTTTCCAATAAGCCTGACGATTGTCGGGGAGCTCGGCCAACAATTCCTGAATCGCCGGAGCCGTTGAATTCCAGTGCGTGAGATTGGGGATAAATCCTGTCATGATTTCACCCCAGTTGATCGAACCGCTGGAGAACAAACGCACGACGACCAACACAAAACAGACGACAATCATGCCGACCAACAGTTTCAGAATTATGTCAAAAATCCTGGATGCCCAACCGGGACGAAAACTCATGATCACGATCGTCGATGCCAACACGGCAATGACGCCGGAAATCACGTATTTGTACATCACCTTGTCACCGAATCCGCCAGTCAGATTTTTGTCTAGCGCGTCATAACACAACGCGAATTGCGGCAAAATCCAAATCATATTTGCCAGGATCGTTGCTAGAACCCAGCCGGTTCCTAAAACCGGATTGACGTATTCATTGATGGCAGCGTAAGGCCTTTTTTTGGTCGACAATGTGACATAACTGATCGCCGACAACATGATCACGCCGATCACGATCGCAACCAATTGCAGCCACAGCATATTGGTTCCGCCCAACATTCCGAGATATAGCGCGCCGATTAACGAACCGCCGCCCAAAGTAATCGCACTTTGCAACCACCCCGGTCCGGACAATCGAAAATAGGCACCAATCGTCGCCCCAAACCCTTTATTTTGAGCCTCAGTTAATATCGTGCGATCTCGAAAAGTTTTATCTGACATCGTTTCCGAAACTCTTTTAAAAAAAGGGGGAGGTGATTGCTTGTCAATCGAATTCAAGCGCCAGAAGGCATGGCATAAGCGAAACCGCTAGTCGATTTCGTTTTCCGCCAACCACCGCTCAACATCCAGTGCCGCCATGCATCCAGTGCCGGCAGACGTAACCGCTTGACGATAGTAATCATCCGCTACGTCACCTGACGCAAAAACACCATCGACACTGGTGTTGGTGCGAAAGGCTTTCTGCCAAACGATATAGCCTTTGTCGTTCAACTCCAGTTTACCATTGAGGAATGCCGTGTTGGGGGTGTGGCCGATGGCAACAAACATTCCGCCGACTTCGAGTTCTGACGTCGAGTCATCAACGGTGCTTTTCAGCCGCAATTTTTTGACGAGATTGCCGTCCCCCAATACTTCGTCGACAACCGTATTCCAGTGGATATCGATATTGGGGTGATCGACGGCCCGTTGTTGCATGATCTTGGAGGCCCGCATTTCATCGCGACGAATGAGCATATGAATGCGGTCGGCGTCCTTCAGGTTGGCCAGGTAGGTGGCTTCTTCGACGGCCGAATCACCACCACCGACCACCGCCAGCGGTTTGGCGCGATAAATGGGCAACGCGCCATCGCACACGGCACAAGCACTCACTCCTTTGTTTTTGTATGCTTCTTCCGAAGGCAGCCCAATGTAATTCGCACGTGCTCCTGTCGCCACAATGATGGTGTGGGTCTCAACGGGTTCACTATTTGCGGGTATCACCTTGTAAGGCCTGCTGCTGACATCGATATCAACGATATCATCACCCACGACTCGTGTGTCAAAATTCAAAGCTTGTTGTTTCATCAACTCCATCAGCTCAACGCCCTGGACAGCATAATGATACTGCCCGTCTTTTTTATGGTCGGGAGCAGGTGGTAAATTCCAGTGTCGATCCTGATTGACGGCGCTTTCGACGAACGCGCGAACATTGCCAAACGGAAAACCAGGGTAATTTTCCACTTCGGTCGTAAATGCCAATTGCCCCAACGGAATCATTTCTGGTTTCGTTGTCCCTTCGAATACCAAAGGATTCAAACTCGCCCGAGCCGCATAAATTGCTGCTGACCAACCTGCCGGACCGCTTCCGATAATGACAACTTTTTCTGGCACCTTAATGCTCCGTTGATTTTCAATTCAAAATGAAAATTATAGTTGGTTTGCCATATCACGGCAGTAGACATCGAATTGTCGTACGATCAAAATGCTGCTGTGGATAGGATTATTGAGATCTCAATGCACAAGCGCGACACGTGAGTGAGGACGCGTTTTGTCCAAGATGATTCGGTCGTGTGTGATTAAGCGCGTTTCGCGTGCCACTGGCTCCGCCAGAGTGTGGCTTGATAGTGTTTGTTCGGTACAACAATTGGGCGAAAAACCGTGAGTCAGTGTGCAAATCACTGGCTGGGGCCAGCGCACCCGACCTTTGAAAGCGAACATTGACACTGCATTTAAATGCTGCTGTGGATATGATTTACCGAGCCACGTGACCTTGGTTGAAAGATTTTTGAAATGAGTACGTTTTTGATCGCCATCGCATCTTTCGTAGGCTTTATCGTGGCCTACAACACGTACGGACGATGGTTGGCCAAGAAAGTGTTTCAACTCGACCGGGACGCTTTGGTTCCCAGCAAGGAACTGCAGGACAACGTCGATTATTGCCCATCGAGAAAATCGCTGGTGTTTGGGCATCATTTTACCAGCATTGCTGGCACGGGTCCGATTGTTGGTCCCGCGATCGCCGTTTTCTGGGGCTGGCTGCCGGCGCTGCTCTGGGTCGTTTTCGGCAGCATCTTTATTGGAGCGGTTCACGATTTTGGGGCGTTGGTTGTTTCGCTGCGTAATCGTGGACAAACGGTGGGCGAGATTGCCGGTCGAATGATCTCTCCGCGTGCCAAGATCTTGTTTTTGTTTATCTTGTTTTTTGCACTGACCATTGTGCTCGCCATTTTCGGATTGGTGATCGCATCCATATTTCAAATTTATCCGGAATCCGTATTGCCGGTTTGGATTTCGCTGCCAATTGCCATCACGGTTGGCCTGGTAATTCGAAAACGTCCCACCGCCCTGTTGCCGTTGTCCATCGTTTCGTTGGCGCTGATTTATGTTTCGATTTACATCGGCGCGTATTACTTGCCGATCCAATTGACGGTGGAAAACCCGGTCGCTACGTGGACAATCATCTTGCTCATTTACTGCGCTGTCGCTTCTGTGTTGCCGGTTTGGCTTTTGTTACAACCGCGAGATTACGTCAACAGTCATCAGTTGTTCCTGGCGATTGCGTTGTTGATTGGCGGTTTGTTAATCGCGTCGTTGTCTGGCAAAGCGGATTTGTTTGGCTCGACGCCGGCTGTCGTCGAAAGTGAAAGCCTCCCAGTGGGTACGCCGCCAATCTGGCCGTTTCTGTTTATCACGATCGCTTGTGGTGCGATTAGTGGATTTCACTGTCTGGTCAGCAGCGGAACCAGCAGTAAACAGATTTCTTGTGAAACCGACGCCCAGCCGATCGGTTATGGCTCGATGTTGCTCGAAGGTGGTTTAGCGGTCATCGTAATTTTGGCTTGTTGCGCCGGAGTCGGAATGGGAAAATTTAACAAACAGTCCGTTGCAGGTGCCGATGGAAAAACCGTGGCGTCGTTTGTCCCCGTCACGGGCGCCGATGGTCAGCCAAAAACAGGTCGTGATGCCTGGCGAGCGACTTATCAGTTGGCGGGTCAGGATGGAAAACCAAAAACATGGGCTGATTTTAAACTGGGGCCCAAGGTCGGTGCGTTTGTCGATGGCGGTGCCAATTTTCTTTCCTCGATCGGCATTCCGCTGAAACTGGGCATTGGAATGATCGCCGTTCTGGTCGCCAGCTTTGCGGCAACGACATTGGATTCCGCAACGCGTTTGCAACGATACGTCATTCAAGAAATCGGCA
Organism: Pirellulaceae bacterium; assembly: GCA_028280445.1. Taxonomy (GTDB): domain Bacteria; phylum Planctomycetota; class Planctomycetia; order Pirellulales; family Pirellulaceae; genus JANQLU01. The sequence goes on from JANQLU010000064.1 coordinate 87,981, forward strand.
CGACTGTTCGGATCCCGCCGTTAAAAAATATGTACATTGCCACCATTCTCGCTGTAGTTTGTGGTGGAGCCATTGCCATGATACCGGCGAAGCCCGGAGCGGCTGCCGGAACAGGAGGTCTGATACTGTGGCCATTGTTTGGAGCCACCAATCAATTGTTGGCGGGTCTGGCGTTTATGGTGACGGCATTTTATTTGTGGCGGCGCAATAAACCGATTTGGTTCGCCGTGATTCCAATGGTGCTGATGATCATTTTCCCATTTTGGGCACTTAGCTGGCAGCTGTTTAACGGCACTAGCGGTTGGATCTGGTCGTTTTCAACAAACAAACTCCTGGCTGTGATTGGATTGCTAACTTTGGTGCTCCAAGTGTGGATGGTGGTCGAAGCGATTTTGATTTGGCCCAAAGCTCGTGGAATTTTAGAGGAAGCACTGCCGCCACTACCCAAATCAGACAAACTTGCAGCCTCCGGTGGTCGATCATGTTGAATCGAATAACCTGGATCGCGTGTTTGAGCGCTGTGCTGGTAGGCCTAATCGGATGCGGGCCTCAGCCGACCTATTTCGCTCCGGTGACTGGACAAGTGACACTTGATGGCAAACCGGTCAGTGACGCCAAAATTCTGTTTGTTCCGACGCGGTATCGTGATGCGTCGCAAAATATTCTTCCGTACGCTTATGCAACGACTGACAAAGAGGGCAAATACACATTGCGATCTGACGGAAAACGGCGCGGTGCCGCTGTCGGTCAACATTTGGTTTTTATCTCGACAAAAAATTTGGCCGTCAAAAAAAATGACGAGAGCCCACCCGAGCAGGAACCAGCAAAAACGAACGAACAGACCGAAGCCAAACCAGAGACCATTCCAAGTCGATACAATACCGAATCGCAACTTTATCGCGAAGTCAAACGCGGCACCTGCAATCAGTTTAATTTCAAATTGAAATCAGATTGACCAATCGTGCAATTTTGCCAGATCGTAGGGCCAGTTCCCACCGGCCAATCCGACAAACGGCCGGTCACGTTTCGGGTGATGATTTCTTTGTTGACGTACAATCCTAGTGAGCGGCGCTTTTCCGTCTCAGTTTTTGAAAAAATGTTTCCAGGAAAGCAATCACTTTCTGTTTTTCGCAATCATCGATCAGCCAGTGAAAGCGAATCGCTGCAACGGCAATGAGCAATAGCGAGATTGCTGCGTAAAGTAATGGCATCAGCAAAACTAATGGAACAGCGACCACCAGCCAGATATGGCGATCAACCGGCAAGCCAAGTTTTTGGTTGAACAGCAAAACCAGAACTAACGCGACAAGATTGGAAAGTGCTGTTGCAAACACGGCTCCCATCAGGCCGTACACCGGAATCGTAAAATAGTTGACGGCAACATTGACGATCAATCCTATGGTCACGATTGCAACCGCCAATTTGCCTTTTTCCAATACCCACAGATAGTCGACTACCACGATCAAGATCGAATACCAAATGCAGTACACCAACGTAATCGGGAGCACTGAATAACCGTCCGCATACCGCCCTCCCAGGATCGTGTCGAACATCAGCGGCGCCAGCAGCAACATGACAAATGCGGCGATCGTGAATCCCAAACCGACGAGTTTCGTCGCCCAACGCAATTGCTCACGTGCGACATCTTGCTGTTGGTTCTCCCATTTTCGCGTCATGTAAGGCATAAAAAAACCGCCGATCACAACCGCGATGCCAACCAGGACCAGCGGTAAAACCCGCCCGCTGTGATATTGGCCGACCAACGCTTGTGCCTCGTGATCAGTGCCATGCGAGAAATGCAACAGCATCGATCGGTCAGCGACTTCGTATACGTTGGTGACAAAATTGGCCAACCAGAGCCAGGCGGCAAATGGAACAACTTTGCGCCAAATCGACATGGCGCCTTGCGCGGCATCGACCGAACGATCTTGCTCAACGGTGTTGTAAAACATCTGTCGACGATGAATGACAACAAACCAGATCCCTGGCAGAGCGCCCAGTAAATTAGAAGCGGTATAGCCGATGGTGACAGCGACAACTCCATTTTTCCAAATCACGACTAACGTCAAACTAAAGATGGCAAACGAAATCGCCATCATGAATCGCATCAGCGAAACCAATCGCACTTGGCATAGAGATTCGAGCAGCGAAGTGAGATAAAAGAAAACGACGGTCGACAAAATTGCCAACGACATCGATTGAACAACCAGCGTATCTGCACCGCGGAACAGCAATCGTCCCAGCGGTTCGGGCCACAAGAACATCAAGCCAGAAAATATAATGGCTGCACCAAAACAGACTTTAGAAATTTGCACCAGGAAACTTCCCAGATGTCCACTTTGGCGATAATGTTCGACATAGCGACAAAAAGATCCGGGCAGCCCCAGCATCGCCAACGGTGCCAACATTAACACAAAACTGTAAACCAGCGACCATTGCCCCAATTGCTCCTCGGGCATCAGCCGACAAAACAACAATCCGCGTCCAAAACCGACGATTCGTTGGATGACGGTCAATGCCAATGCAAACATCATTCCATAAGCGATCGAATCGCCGAGGATTTTGGAAGTTTGCGATTGAGCAGTCGAGTGCGTGGAATCAGCCATCGTCTCAGATTGGAGCGAAACAGGTATGAATTTCGATACTCAAGTTTTGCTCGCCCGTAAACAATCGCTCGTTTTCTCGGTCCGACGTGAGAGCAATATGTTGCCGTGAGGAACCTAACTGTCCGTTTGTTCCGAATGTATGGTTGTTATATGGCTGAAATCGGCTTATTTGGCGGTCAGGTGTGACTCAATTAATGGTTGTACCTGATTAAGTTTTGGTGAGGAAAAATCGTAGATGTGACGTGCAAGTGGATTTTGCATAAAGCAAAAATCGTGACCCAAAACGTTAGTGAAGGTCCACGTTTTACTGCACGTTTGTGTGGTTTGTGCTCCCTCGCTCACGCATTGCACTTGCGATTGCGGGAAGTCGTTAACACAGCTGAAGTTACAACTCCTGATGCAAAGTCCTGGTCAGCGTGGGACCAGAAACCGCTCAAAACACCATTCGTCGGCGACGTATCTTACGTGTGATTCGAATGGCAACAATGGTTCAACCACGACCCAATTGGTTGACAATTGGTCGCTGAATTCCTAGATTGCAGGAGTCAAAAATAGACTTCTTTATGTCGCTTCCGAATGAAAAATCAGCGCCGCTGTGGATTCCACTGAACAAAACATCTTGGCTCAAATAGCCAAAGATCAAAAACTCAATCAAGATTCTGTCAAAGCCACCATCGAATTGCTGGATGGTGGTAACTCTGTGCCGTTCGTGACGCGGTATCGCAAAGACAAAACCGGGAATCTCGATTATCGGCAAATCCAGCAAATACAATTTCAGTTGACGAAATTGCGAGGGATCGCGGAACGAAAATCGTTTATCGCCAAATCGATCGAATCGCAAGGAAAACTGACGGACGAACTGCGTCAGCAAATTGAGCAGTCCGATTCAATCAAAGAAGTCGAAGATCTGTTCCTGCCGTTTAAATCTAAAAAAGAAACTGCAGCGACGGTAGCGCGTCAACAAGGTCTCGAACCTTTGGCTCGCGACGTGTTGGAAGGCGTTTCACCGGAAATCGATCTGGCGACACGCGCAACCGATTTTGTTCGGGTCGACAAAAACCTGAATTCAATTGACGAAGTGATCGCTGGTGTGGCAGATATCGTTGTCGAACGATTTGCCGAAAACAGCGAAGCGCGAACAAAACTTCGCCGCGTGTTGTGGGACAAAGGTGTTCTGAAAACAACCAAGGTGCAAACCGAATCTTCGGAGTCGGCTGCTGCAACAAATACAGAAACAACACCTCCAGCCGAATCGACATCAACCGAATCGTCTCAGGAGCCAACGGAAACGCCTGCGACGACCCCCGATTCACAAATCGATGAATCGTCAGCCACCGAAACCATAGATGAGAGTTCAACTCCTGAGACTGTGGCCGAAGTTCCATCGGCTGACACATCATCTGACCAAACCCCTGCAGCGCCCGAGACATCAACATCTGAGACCTCTGAAACAGCGGGCGCGGAATCAGTAGCTGCCGATTCGACAGAATCTTCGGATTCAGATTCGAGTCCGACCGACAGTTCAACCAACGACGCAGTTCCTGAAGCGCAGAGTGCTGAGGAAAAAGCAGACCAAACTACCGCCGCAGAAAATGCGTTAGACGCGCCGACCTCGAATGCGGCACCGCAACAAACAACGGCTACCGCTACTGCAGTGAGTACAAAAGCGGCCAGGCCCAAAAAGAAAAAGAAGAAAAAGAAAAGTAAAGAAGACTCGCTGTTCGAAGAGTTTTTCGATTTTTCGGCACCGATCAATAAATTGACGCCTCAGCAAATCCTGGCGATCAATCGCGGTGAACGAGCAGGAAAAATTACGGTCGCTTTCGAATTGCCCGAACAACCGTTGACCGAAGCGGTTTCGCAAATCCTGGTTTCTGGCGATCCTCCGTTCAAACCGTTTCTCGAAACCTGCGCAACAACCGCGCTGCAAACACAAATTATTCCGTCACTAGAACGTGAAGTTCGCCGGGAATTGACCGAGGAAGCCGAACACCATGCGATCCAGGTGTTTGAACGCAATCTCCGTGTTCTGCTGTTGCAACCGCCGGTTCGCGCGAACAAAGTCATGGCGATCCATCCGGGTTATCGCGCTGGTTGCAATATTGCGATTCTGGATGCCGTCGGCAATTTTGTCGCACACGACCGATTTCATATAGTCGGAAATCAGACGCGCCAGGATGAAGGGAAATCCAAAATTGTTGAGTTGTTGCGGCAACATGAGATCGAGTTGGTCGCGATCGGAAATGGTTCGGGTTGTCGTGCGACAGAAAAGATAATTTCAGATATTATCGCGGAACATTTTTCAGAAAGTCATCTGAAATTCGTGATCGTCAACGAAGCGGGCGTCACACAGTACGCCACTAGCGAAGTGGCCCGCGAGGAACTTCCGCAACTCGAACCGAATGTTCGCAGCGCGGTGTCAATTGGTCGCCGTTTACTCAATCCACTGGCGGAAATTGCCAAAATTGCGCCCGGCAATGTGGCCGTTGGCGTTTTCCAACACGATGTCAAGTCGAAACATTTGACGCCGTTTTTAGAAAATATATTGAAAAACTGCGTCAATTTTGTCGGCGTTGATGTCAACACAGCAACAGCCTCGTTGTTGCGTTATGTCGCCGGACTCGAGCCGTTGACCGCGCGCCGCATCGTCGAATATCGCAGCGAACATGGACCATTTAAAAATCTCGAACAATTGAAGCAAATCGCCGGATTCGGTGAAGCGACTTTTATTCAAGCGGCAGGTTTCCTGCGTGTACTCGGCGGAGACCAGCCTTTCGACGCAACTTCGATTCATCCTGAAAGCTATGAACTCGCTACCAAAATTCTGGAAAAAATTGGTTGCACAAGTGACGACCTGCCAATTCGAATTACAACAACCACACCCGCTCCAAGTGCTGCCGATCATCCCGCGGCCGAAGAAGATCAATCCGCCGACCAGGAGAAACCTGTCGATGCAGCGACAGAAACTGCTGCGAACGAAAGCAACGACGACAGTTTAGCTGAGACGGCCACGGAAACCAGCGGCGCTGAACAAACATCCAGCGAAGCACCTGCGGCACTGGAGGAAACGGTAGAGACGACCGCAGCGTCGGGGGTAGAAACAGAAAACGTCTCGTCAACGGATTCGCCGGAAGCCAGTACCGAATCAGCTGGCAAGGACTCCGAATCAGCCAGCCAAGAAACAGAATCGGCGTCAGCACCGGCACCAACGGAAACAAGCAGCTCGGCAGACGGCGACGATGGACAGCGGCAATCGATTCCGCCCGAGGTGATTGCCAAACAACGAGAATTTCGCGACAAGCTCAAATCACTGCGCGTTGACCAAATGGCGAAAGAGTTTTCGGTCAGTCAACCGTTTCTCAAAGACCTGATTTTTGCGATGTTGCGTCCCGGTCGCGATCCAAGATTTGATCTGCCTAAACCTATTTTCCGAAAAGGATTGGCAAAGCTCGAAGACATCAAGGCGGGAATGCAACTCAAAGCACAAATCCTCAGCGTTGTCGACTTTGGCGTGTTTGTTGATATCGGGCTCGGTGAAAGTTGCCTGATTCACATTAGTCAGTTGTCGCGAAAATTCGTCCGCGATCCTCATCGATTCTTTTCCGTTGGCGACATTTTGAATGTCTGGGTGACCGAAGTCGACGCTGATAAAAAACGGGTGGTGATGACCGCGATTCGACCGGCTGAACATCGAAAACCACCAAAACCAAAACAACGTTCGGATCGTCGCGGTACGCGAAATCAGCGCTCCAGCAATGCCGGCGCCAATCGTGACCGGCCACGTGCTCCCCGCAAACCTAAAAAACCGCGGCCCGTCAAGCCAATTACACAATCCATGGTCGATGGGGAAGAGCCCATGCGATCTTTCTCGGATCTTGCACAATTCTTCAAAATCAACAAAGATTCTGAAGATAAATCATAAAACGTTCTATTGATTCCGCGGCGAAATGGCGAAATCATTGTTTCATTGCACTCGTTGCATTTTGAACAACTTAACAGGCCCACAGGTTATACTTTGTCAGACTTAGATGCTCGATTACAAAATGCCATTGAGCGCGGGCAGCGCCATGGTGCCGCTGCTGACAATCTGCAACAACAACAGCAGATGTCCGAACAGGAACTCCGGCAACGACACACTGATTTTCGACTCAAGCTATCGGATCATATTGAACACGGACTCAAGCGATTGCCCGAACATTTTCCCGGGTTTACATTTGAGACCATTTATGGAGATCGCGGTTGGGGCGGGGCTCTGTATCGCGATGATTTGACAACAGAAAAAATCAGCGGGCGCGGCGGGTCATTTTATAGTCGATTGGAAATAACCGTCCGTCCAGCGACGAAATATAATATTGTTGACATTTCCGTCAAAGGAACGGTTCACAACAAAGAAGTCGTTTCCAAAAACTACTTTGAGGAAATCCAGGAAGCGGTACTCGAAAATTTCATGGCCGAAATTGATAACTGGATCGTCCTGTATGCGGAAAAATATGCGGCAGTCTGACGATCCGCCGAGTTCGTCGCTCGCGCGAATCATGGTATCCGTTTATCGACCTACCTACGCAATCCCGAATTGACACCCAGATGCCAGGCCAGAATTCATGAACAGCAAAACAGACCAAAAACGAAAATCAAAACCGTGGTTGAAAATCCTGATGTTCGGTTTCCTGGGAATCGTCGTGATCGGCGTCGGTCTCTATATCTGGCAGGTATTGTCAATACCGGAGGTTGATCAGTCGCTGGTGAAAACTGCTGACATCGATAGTTCGGGTGCGAATCCACAGAAATCAACCGACGAGAATCGAAAAGGTTCGATTACCGATTTGTTCATCGATTTCCCGATCGATAAAACGGAACACCCGTTGGACACGGTGATCAAGGTCGCTGAGAAAGGCCTCGCTGAAATCGATACCAAGGTAAAAGACTACACGGCCACGATTGAAAAACAGGAGTTGGTCAAACAAAAACTTCTTCCAAAAGAATACTTGCAATGCAAAATTCGCCATCAGCAGGGTGACATACCGTTTGCCGTTTACCTCCATTTTGTGGCCCCCAAAGCGTTGAACGGTCAAGAAGCGATATGGGTTAAAGGGGAAAACGACAACAAATTTTTTGGCCATAAAGGCGGACTTATGGCCAAGCTGCCGGTGGTTCCGATTCCAACCGATCACTTTCTGGCCATGAAAGGAAATCGCTATCCCATCACAGAAATTGGCATTCGCAATCTCGTGGCCAGAATGATCGAGGTTGCGCACAAAGACCGTAAGCATGGTGAAATCGAAATCAAAATAGATCGCAACATCACGGTCAATGGTAATTCCGCAACATTGATCGAGTTGACCCATCCAAAACGACGTGACCATTTTTCGTATCACAAGGCGAAGATCTATATCGACGACGTGTTAAATCTGCCCGTCGGATATCAAGGTTACATGTGGCCCAAAACCGAAGGCGGTGAGCCGCAGCTGCTGGAATCATATTTCTACAACGATCTCAAACTGAACGTCGGCCTCAAAGATTCGGACTTTGATCCCAAGAATCCGGCCTACAATTTCAACTACTAATCCACAACGAACTGGCGCAGGGCAACCACCAAAATCGTGCGTTGAAAACGCGACCAACGCCCGCAATACCCTCACAAACCCCCACCTTTCGCGATAGCACTGCCAGTAATTATGTGGCAAATGGAACGCAGGGTATTGGGGGTAACGTATGCTGTGGTAAAATCGGTCTCGCGGGCAACTTCCTCAAAAAACTGCTTCCCCCTTTGGTGCTGAACCGTCCCCGCCGATTCATGTAGTTCATTTAGTAGAACTCTAGTTAGGAATTACCCAATGATTAGAAAATGCTTTGCTCCTGCATTGGCCGTATTTGCACTTGTGGTGTCGGGTCATTTGACCAACGCACAAGAAGTCGACATCGAACGTGTTTACGGTGATGGAGTCCACGCCTATTTTAATGGTAAATTCAAAGAGGCCATTAAGTACCTCAACAAATCAATCGAAGCAGGCTCGATCGACGCTCGAGCATTCTATTTCCGCGGTCTGGCTCAATATCAACTTGGAAACAAGGAAGCTGGTAACAAAGACTTTATCGAAGGGGCAGCACTGGAGCAAAAATTCTTGAACCAGCAACGAGTCATCAATCGTTCGCTCCAACGTGTTCAAGGTAACGTGCGATTGTCATTGGAAAAAGTTCGTCGCGGAAACTACGAAACCAAGACGGTAAAAATCGACAAAACTCGTATCCCAGTTAAGTCACCATTTGACATCAACGATTCGAATTCAACCGCCGGTGATTCAAAAGATAATCCTAAACCGAATTTGCCAGATTCGAGCAAAATTGATGATCCGACAGCGCCGTTTCCAGGACTCAAGCGAAAGCCAAGTCCCAAAAAAGGCGATAAAGTTGCACCGAAAACCGAGCCGCCAGCTGGTGAAAAGAAAGATGACGGAATTTTTGGTGATTCCAAAACAGACGACGCGGCAAAAATTGGAGCGAAACCTGCCGACAAACCAAAAATGGAGAAAAAAGTCGACGACATTTTTGGTGATTCAAAAACGGAAAAAAAACCAACGGATGCTCCGAAAGTCGAGAAAAAAGAGGAAGACATTTTCGGTGATTCTAAACCTGCAGAAAAAAAACCTACCGGCACCGATAAAAAATCTGATCCACCTAAAAAATCAGCCGACAAAGAAGATATCTTTGGCGAATCCAAATCGGCAGACGCCAAGAAAAAAGCCCCTTCTAAAGACGCTCCAAAAAAGAAAGAAGTTCCCAAAAAAAAAGAAGCGGATGATTTGTTTGGTGATGGATAAACTGATAGACATTCAAGACAATTGATTCATAATAAACGCCGCTTTACCGCGGCGTTTTTTTATGTCCAAAAAGAACACGACCATGAGAATCATCGATCGCCAGACTCTGATTGGAATTGCCCTGATAATTTTGATTGGGATGACCACAAATGGATTTGCCCAACCGGTAATCAGTCGTATTGAACCACCCGTGATCACGCTGGGCCAGAAAAATTCGATCAAGATTTACGGTTCGAATCTGACGCAAGTCCAATCGTGGGTGACAACCTGTCCGCTCAAGTTTGAACTCGACAAGTCGGCAAAATCATCGGCGACGGTTCAGCATCTGATTGTCACTGGCGACCGTTCGGAGTGTGCCGGAATCAACTTGCTGCGAGGCGTTGGCAAAAATGTTGCCACCAATTATTTTCCGGTTGCCACCGATGCTGTTCCAAATCGCACCATTGCGCCGGACAAGCCCGTCGATGTATCGCGAACGACCCCTGTTCTTTCGTTTTCTGGAAAACTTTCTGGGCAACAGAAGGTGATTTTGAATTTCACAGCGAAAAAAAATGAACTCATTAAATTCGAAGTGGAGTCGGTGCGACTCGGTTCGAAACTGCGTCCAGCGTTGTTTCTGATGAATTTAAAAGATAGCCAAATGGCCTGGTCGCAACCCCAAAGTCGATATGGTGGTGACACTTACCTCGGTCTTCGCGCTCCCAATTCTGGCAAGTATCGATTGGTGCTTCAGGACCAACTTTCCAAAGCACCAGCAGGCAGTGTATTCCGTATCAAACTCGGCGATGTTGATTCGTCTGTTCAAGTATTTCCTGTTGCAAAAACACACCGCAAACCACAATTGTTGAAATCAAAATCGATCGCAGACACTCCGCCGGTTGCCGGAGGTTGGCAACCGACGTTGGTCCAAAAAGACTCTTTATTTTCTGGTTGGAGGCCGTCCGTCATCTCACGTTTGCGTTTGGAACTCGATGAATTAAAACTTCCTCGACAAAAAATGACTTTTCCAATGGCAATCAATGGTGTAATTACAAAACCAGGAGAACGAGATGTTTACGATATACGATTACCTGGCGATCGGAAATTTTTGACTGTCAAAGTTTATGCGGCACAACTCCGTTCTCCGTTGGACGCTGTTATTGTCGTGCGCGGTGACAAAAATCAGATTCTCGGTCAAATGGACGACACTCCCAATTCAATCGATCCCACTGTCAACGTCAATCTTCCAGCAAAATCTAAAACTGTGTCCGTAGAGATTTCCGATCTACTCGGACGCGGAGGTGAGAATTTTTGCTACCGAATTGTTTTGAGCGATGAACAATCTCCGCCATTTCAAATTAATTTGGACAGCGACCATTTGGCGATCGCACCTGGCGAAACAAAATCGATTCGCGTTCAGGCAACTCGCGGTCGGTACCGCGGTCCGATTGAGATCCATTGCAAGTTTCCCGGTAATTTGAATGCTGCGAAAACGACGATTCCAGCTGGAAACGATTCTGCATTTTTGACGATTCGCTCTGATGGCCAGACAATAGCCGGTTTTGTAAATATCTACGGTTCGATTCCAGGACACGCGTACACGACGCGAGCAGTGACTCCCAAGCCTGCGATTAACGTCCGGCAACAACCCATTTGGATGAATTCGCTGGTGACGGTCGGAACATCTGATCTGCCTGATTTCGCGATGCGTTTGGGGCCGCTACAAAAATCAAAATACTTTGACTATTTGTACACGGCGAAAATAACGGTTGAACGTCGAAAGAAATTCGACAACAAAATAAGGTTGAGTTATTTGACCAATCAGAAAATCAAAATGGTCAAGCAAAAAAACAAACAAGTGCCGGACCCCAAATCGACGGTAAGATTGCTTGGTGCTGGGCCAGAGCTGGAGATAGCAAAAGGACAAACTGAAAAAACACTGTTTTTCTTTTGTCCCAAACCGCAATCAGCAACGCAGTTGTTGTTAACAGGACGGAAACTCAAACTCAAACCAGACGCCAAAAATCCTTTTGACAATTCTCCCGCATCAACAACCGAAATCGTAACGTTTCCCAAATAACAGTTACATCGCGCTGCGTTTTCACGACACAACAACACACAGCAAAGATTGACAGGAAAAACTCACGCGATGAAATCCTGTCAATCCTGTTAATCCTGTCCAAAAAACACATCAACCAACATTGACATTCGCGCATTAAAAAAGCCCGCTGCGTCAGTACAACGGGCTGAGCGACAATTGAAAACTATTTTTTCTTGCTGCCTTTACCTTTTTTCTTTAACCCTTTGAGAACTTTGAGTAGCTCTTCGGACTTGGCTCGCTTTCTCAAATCGCCGGGAATGATTGCAGCAATTTTTCCGTTGGAATCAATCACATAGTTGTCAAAAACTAATCGGCCGGGACTATAGATGGCTGTTTGTTTTTTTCCGGTATCTAGCGCCATTGTAAAATTGGTTTTCGATGACTTTTTCATCTTTTCCAATCCTTCGACGCCTTGTCGCTCTTCGCGGAATACGGCGATGACCTCGACGTTCATTTTGTCAAATGCTTCTTTGTTTTTGTTCAGTTCGACCAACTGAGCACGGCAGAACGGTCACCAGTTTGCCCGAGAAAACAACAATACGACCGGATGTCCATTTTTGCCAAATCGATCTGATAATTTGACTTTTTTATCATCAAAAGTTTCGAGATTAAAATCGGGGGCTTTGTCCCCAACTTTTAATTTTTTGGCATCGTCTTCCTGTTTTTTGTCCGTTTGCGCGTCGGTGTTACCGATCGAGAAAACGACGCTCGCTACGACAGCGAGCAAGAAACTTACTTTCAATTTCAACATGCGCCCCTACCCTTTGAGTTCAACGTTGTCATTGGATTTCGACTTTGAAACCTGTATCAATCGCCAAAATCACAAACGAACAATCATAGAAACTGGCCATGTTTGGAACAATCGTCGAGCGTATCAAACATGACAGTTCAAAAAAAATGTTTCTAATTGCGTGACAGGTATTACATTGATGAAGTGAGGGATCGAACACCGCAACGTAGGGCCGGTTCCTACCGGCCAATCTAATAAAACGGCCGGTGGGAACCGGCCCTACTCTGAAATTGAATCGAAGGCCAATCAGATTTTTGCGATAATTCGTCAAAAAGTGGCTGATTTACGGAAAAACAAAATTTTGTGTCACCACAAGCTGTTGGCACAACACTATTGATTTGACGCACATTTTTGTGGGCACGAGTCAAATCGTAACCCGAAGCGTAAGCGAGGGACCACAACCAACAGACGTGCAGCAAAAACCGGTCCCTCGCTTACGCTTCGGGTTACGATTTTTGTTTGATGCAAAACTCGCTTGCGCGTCACACATACGATTGCCTGACACCAGTGCCTAATTTCGAATCGACTTTCAACAAAACTCAAATCCATGTTAGATCGAACTGAATCCGATATCGTCATCGATGCACAAGCGGGCAATACCGTGGCTTTCGAAAAACTCGTTCGCCGGTATCAAAACTTGATCACCTCGATGGCGTTCAGTCAAACCGGCGATTTGCAGCGCAGCGAAGATATTGCCCAACAGGCGTTTTTGACAGCTTGGGAAAAACGAGCAGAACTCAAAGACCCCGGTCGTTTTGGAGGTTGGCTGCGATCGATCACGAGAAATTTGACATTCAATTCGAATCGAAAAATCAGTCGCCTGGATCGTTCGGCGCAAGGTTTGGAACCTCACTTGGAACCAGCAGTTTTGGATGAACCACAACAGTCGATGGCCACGGCCGAGCAACAGAAATTATTGTGGGCGTCTCTCAAAAATATTCCCGAAGAGTATCGAGAACCGTTGGTATTGTTTTATCGTGAAGAGAAATCGGTTGCGCAAGTTGCCGAGTTGATGGGATTGTCCGTCGATGCCGTCAAGCAAAGATTGTCGCGCGGCCGGGCCATGCTCAAATCCGAAGTCGAACAGTTTGTCGAAGATTTGCTCGGTTCGTCAAAACCGGGAGCTTCTTTCGCGTCGGCAGTAATGGTTGCCTTGCCCACCACGTCGGCTCCTGTCGTGAAAGCGGCTATTCAAGGTGGAACTGTCATTGGAGCGAAAACGATGTTGGGCAAATTAGCGTGGTTGGCTTCGGGCCCGATGTTGGGTGCATTGGGAGGAATCCTCGGCGCGGCAGGCGGTATTGCCGGCGGTTATTGGGGGACGAAAAACAGCGTGAAATATGCGACGTCCGACGATGAAAAAAAATTACTGTGGCGATTTTTTTGGTCGATCATGATCCAATCCATCATGTACACGATCGCCGTTTTTGCCCTGACGTTGTTCGTGACAGGTACAACAACGTTTTGGTGGATCTTGGGATTCACCACCGTTTACTCAGGATTATTGATCGCGCAGATTGTCATCTTGATAAAAAAGCAACGAGATTTACACGCCGTTCATGGCAAACCTGAATACGTCAAAGAATTTGGAGGGGACGGTCAGCCAGCCAGTTTAAACCAGTTTCGCTATTCAATTGTGGGTGCCACGATTGGCTGCTGGACTTGGCTGTTGATATTGTCGCTGATCAAATTGAATTGGATTATTTTGCTGGTGTCTCTGATCGTGATGAGCGCGCATTTGACTTGGCGAATTTTTACAGCTCATTTATGTAAAACACTTGGCGACCAACTCCGTTGTCAAGCGACGATGGTCCTGGTCAACGTTGTTTTGGCCGGAGCGATCATCATTGCTGCCGAATTTGTCGGAATGTCTTATGAGCCGCTGCCCAACTGGGCATTGGCCCTGATGGTGATTGTGGTGGGTTGGATATGTGCCATGGGGCTATGGCACGGCGCCAACAAGGCTGATCAAAAAATGGCGTAGGGCCGGTTCCCACCGGCCGGTTTGTCGGCAGAAGGGCCGGTAGGAACCGGCCCTTCTGCCGACGCTACTGCAACGACTCTTCAGACTGGCGCCTAAAAACGGCAATCGCCAACTTCAACAGGACTGTCAGGATCATCAAACCGAATGCCCAGATTCCTGCGCTGACTTTCCACTCGGTCAAACTTGGAGTGTATTCGACAATTTCATGCAACGTGCTGGGAACAAAACCGGGCACAATCAGCCCCATGCCTTTTTCAATCCAGGCGCCGATAAAGGCCAACACACAGGCGATTGTCAAAACCGATGTTCGCTTGAAAACCCAAGGCGAGAGGAACAACACGGCTGCCACTACATTGAATGCAACGGCTGTCCAAATCCAGGGAACCAAAGCGTTGTGTCCATGTAGTCCGAGGAACAAATACCGTGCAGAGTCGGTATGGGCCCCGCCCGTATAAAACTCCGTAAACACTTCGGAAATGACCATCAGCAAATTAATCAAGATCGTGACGCGGACAATTTTGATTAATAAATGGCTGGGAGCTTCGTCAATGTTTCGGCCGACGAGATTTCGCAAGACGATAAAGATGATCAAAATCAGGGCCGGTCCAGCGACAAAAGCACTGGCCAAAAACCGGGGCGCCAACAAAGCAGTATTCCAAAATGGCCGACCGCCGAGCCCACAGTATAAAAATGCCGTTACCGTATGAATGGAAATGGCCCAAAAAATCGAAATCAAGACAAACGGCAAATACCAGGTTTTGTTTGGCTTTCGACCGAGAAATCGCATGTACAGCAAATACCCGCAGATATGCAGGTTCAATAGCAAATAAACATTGAGAACAATCACATCCCAGGTCAACATCGACATCGGCCAATTGAATCGTCCAATCCCGGGAATCAAATGCCAAAACCGCTCGGGACGTCCGAGATCGACGACAACAAATAACAGGCACATGACAATCGCAGCAATCGCCAGGATCTCGCCGACAATCACAACATCTTGCATTTTTTTATCACGATAGAGATAGGCAGGAATGACCATCATCACGCCGCCCGCCGCGACGCCTACCATAAAAGTGAAATTCGCGATGTATAACCCCCAACTGACATGATCGGTCATGTTGGTCACGATCATTCCGTCAGCGACCTGGACGGCCCAGGCGTTGGCACCAACCAGTGCAACAGCGGTTAAAATAAACATCCACAAATAAAACAGTGGACTGCCATTGGTCGATTCGCCGAGTCCCCACCAGATAAATTTGGGGTAACTGCGCACGGGACGATCGGCATCAGGGGTGAGCAGTTCGTGGTCGGTCGTCGAAGACATGGCTTACTTAATCAATCAAAGAAATAGAAAAAACTGGGTCGTGTTCCGAGTTCTTCTTTGAGCACAAACACGCGTTTGTTTTTTAGAACCCAGTTGATATCGGAATCCGGGTCATTCAAATCCCCAAATACGCGAGCGCCCGTGGGACAAGCCTCAAGGCAAGCTGGCGCTCGACCTTCACGAGTTCGATGCAAACAGTAATGACATTTTTCCATCGTGCCTTGAGGGCGAATGCGATTGGACAAATAACCCTGATTTGGATTGACTTCGTCTGCAGGAATTTCGGGCTGTTCCCAATTGAATCGTCTGGCGTGATAGGGACATGCCGCTTCACAGTACCGACAGCCGATGCACCAGTTGTAATCCACCACGACAATTCCATCGTCCTCTTTCCAAGTCGCCTCGACAGGACAGACGGTCACACAAGGCGGGTTGTCGCACTGCTGACACTGGACGGGCATATAGTATTTGTCGTCTTGTGGAACGGTGTGATCATACGTCGTATTACCTTGTTCCATATCCATCGAGCCTTTGGTCATTTCCAGGACTCGAATGTACGACTGATCGACACCTCGATGATGGTTGTTTTCCTGGTTGCATGCTTCCATGCATTTGCCATTTCCATTGCATTTGCTCAAATTGATCGCGTATCCAAACTTGACGCCCGGAATCGGTTTGGGATCGGAGATCGAAACGTTTGCGCCGTAGTTTTCTTTGGCTTCCGATTCGAGTCGTGCAAAAATCTCTTTTTTGTCGTCCTCCGACAGCTCTTTGTAATGTTGTTGCAAAAACTCGCTAAGTGAAACGTTTTCCGGGATCACCATCAATGGCGAAATCGCTTTGCCAAAAGCCGCCAGTCCCAGCGTCACTCCGGCTATTTTGAGCGCGGTTCGTCGTGTCGATGGTTGCTGGAGTATCGGCAGCGATATTTTCTTTTTGTCGCGATCGTTCGTATCTGTCATCAATGATCAACCTTGTCCAGAAAACGATCTTTTGGTTTGAAATCCGGTTGCATCTTGGGGAATTTCGGCGTGTGTGGATTGTGGCAGTCGATGCAGTTGTTTTTGAATTTTGGCCCGCGACTTCGGTCCCAAAACCCTGTCATCCCACCATGTGCTCCATGATCGAATTCCCGTTTTTGCTGGCCATGACACTGGGCACAGAGCGTCATGACATCACGGTATTCAATGCGTGTATTGTCCGCCAATTTCAAGGTATCGTAATCATCGGGATTGTGGCACGACAGACAACTGAGGTTCCCGTGGGCAAATACCATCGAACCATGAAATTCATTCAGATCCTTGGTCGATTTTGTCTTCGAGTTTGGTTTGCGAGTTGAATGACAGGTCGAACAGGAAACCGTGATCGGATTGCCATGGGCATCCGTTTGACCGGTGAGAACTCGCGGTGGTCCCGTCGGTTTCCGAATAACCACCGGATGCAGCTTTGCCGATTCGCTCCTCAACTGCGACGGCAATGGATCTTCTTGACCCGAAACATTTTGATTTTCAGGCGGAGGAAAAATCCAAGCCAATCCTGCGAAGACCACTACCAATGCGGCCGCGCCGAATGCGACGGAGGTGTTCACCGAACCGCGTCGACGAACGCGCCGGATCAATCTACTGATGTCAACGGAAAATCGCACGATTTTGTCTGCTTTCGATCCAAAACCAAATCAGCAACGGAAGTTTGGCGAAACGAATCCTCGACCATTTTACTGGCATTGTCCAACAACTGATGGAGTGGGCAAAGCCGTTGATGGCTGGCCAATCCCAAGGGACATTGTTCGATTCGAGGTATTTCGTCAACCGACAATACAACTTCGAGTGTCGTGATTTTCTCCGGCGGTTTAGAGAGGCGATAACCACCTCCCGGTCCACGGCGTGACTCAACGATTCCGGCTTTGTCGAGTTCATTGAGAACTTTCAACAAATAGTCGTGCGGAACGAAAGTTGATTCGGCAATCTCCGCCCGACTGACAAAACCGTTTTCGTATTTCGTCAAAAAAACAACGGCGCGCAAAGCGTATTGTGCTGTAATCGAGATCATAACAGAAATTGTAGATCTTGCCATCTACAATTAGATTGGGGAATGTTGAAGATATTTTACAGCATTTTTGACGATGTTGCGCGTCTTGTTTGTATCGATCACAAATCCACAAAATCGTAACCCGACGCGTGAGCGAGGGACTGCTTTTCCTACAAGTTGGTGTGGTTGTGGTCCCTCGCTTACGCTTCGGGTTGCGATTGCAGGAGGTCGCTGATTTGATTCAACTGAAGATGCTCAAAAATTAATTGACCATTGACAGTAGAAAAAATTCGCGTCGCCATTATACGGCACACCAACTGTCGTACCGTAATAGTCTCCTGCGAAAAAATGTGAGTAACCCAGCAAAAATTGTTGCCGAGCATCAATTTTATAAGTTCCAACAAAATCGATCTCGTGACCCAACTCAGGGCTGCCTGGCAAATTGGCGCCATTAAATGGTGTCATGACCACCGAGTACGGCGTATCGGTTTGCGTTTCCAAAAAGAAATAGTGATACCAGAACAGCAGTTTCAATTTTTCGGTAGGTTGCATTGTCAGCAACAGATTGATGTCTTCCAAATTTCGGCGGCCATACAGATCCATAAAGCCGTTGTATTTGTGTGCCAACGGAAAATTGTGATGAAATCCGTTGCCAGCTCCGGTCGCGTCATCTCCCGACGCCCAGTCATAATATGCCCAAATCACAGGTTTCCAGCAGCCTTGAAGTTTACGACCCACTCCAAATGTCGCCATGCCGGCCACGTGATCCGAGCCGTCTGTGTTATTGCCAAATTGATAAGCGCCTTCGAAATCCCAGAGGAAATCGTCTTTGCTCCCCTGCCACCGTAAGCCAACGGTGTTGAACTGGAAATTGTTAGCGCCGCTGCCATTGAGAAATCGCAAAAAGTAAGCATCGATCGTTTGGTTTTTTCTGACCGTTGACGATAAATACGTTCCCATGAATTCTTGATCACGGTTTGGCGAGTCGAATGAATTGTTATCAACTCGCATGGGGTTTACCCAAAACGCATCGAATTTTCGATTTTTTTGACTGGCCGACAAACGGACGCCTTCGAAAGTTCGTCGAGTATTGGCCCAATCGAGTGGCGAAACAGCACGCTGTGCACCAAACAACAACTCTTGACGGCCAACACGGGCGACGACGGTGTTGTCACCACGAGCGATCAGCCGCGCATCGACGAACAGGTTTTGCATTTCAACCCGATTGACCTCAATCGGACGAGGGCCAAAATTTTCGTTGTTGCTTTCGGCGTCCAACATTTCAGCAAACACGCGAATGTTAGATGTGAAATGGAGATCCGTGTAAATTCGCGTTCGGTGCAAGACAAAATTATCGTCGACTCCGGTCAAGCCAAGGCCTCGCATATTTTGTTCCGCGTGATAACGCGAACGATATTGTCCGGCGATGTCATACCAACCGCCGCCGGGCAGGCAGCGTTTTTTCAAACCATCTCCGAGCAGGTAGCCTTGCCAGGCTTCATCACACAGATACGAAAATTGATTGTCAAAAAACAAAGGCTTGTGTGCCGAAGCAGCTTGTTTGCGCAATTCCGCCTGTTTCTTTTGAAACTTTTCTTCTTCGGTGAGTTCCGGTTTGCCTGCGCCAACTTGGGTGTTGTTAGCTTTTTGGAATTCCGATCCACTGGACGTTTTTTGATCGCTCAGCTGACCGACGACCCCAGTGTTCACCGGAGGGCTTTGCTGTTGTTGGCGTTGATCTACCTGCAAATAGTCCCCATTTAGCACCGGTGGCGCGGGAACAACATACTCTTGCGCAATAGCGTTAGCGGCGGAAAAACTTGCCAGCAATGTAATTGAGGCAACAACGAATTTCTTTGGTAGAATCATTGGACCAGACGTTAGGCGTTTGTGGAATTGTAGATATCGTGGTCATCTTTTACAATTTCATCGTCCTAGTGGACGCAATTCCGAAATCGAGGCTATGTGCATGGAGCATTGCGCCTAGATTTCGCACATCGCCCACACAGTAATCTGGACCACGTTGCCGTAACTTAACATCAATTTGAGTGCAAAATGATTGCAAGTGTCGTCGCACGTTTGAAATCAGATCCGGCAGAGGCGCAAGCTGTCATCGATGCTATCAATCAACGTCCCGAACTTGAGATTGGTGTGCTTTCAACCGAATACTCGCTGCCGGTCGTGATCGAGGCCGATGATGCCGCGATGTTAGAAAATTCCACCGAATGGTTAAAGTCATTGGATGACGTGCTGATGGTGGATGTCGTGTTCGTCCATTTTGAGGAACATGAGAAAAACATGCCGCAATCAAACAATTTATAAAATGGATCGAGCGAATCGATGACTACTAACGAACATCCTGCCAAACCAAAATTTGAGCGGCGACAATTCATTAAAGCCAGCGCAATGGCAGCTGCAACCGCTGTTGCCAATCCCTCGTCGGGTTTTGCACTGCCGGTCCTCAACCCAGGTGAGCCGGTTTTGGACGTCCAGTGGAACAAAGCTCCCTGCCGATTCTGCGGAACCGGTTGCCATGTTCAGGTGGGTGTGAAAGACGGCAAAGTTGTCGCGGTTGCAGGAGACAAAAATGCAGATGTCAACAAAGGGTTGTTGTGCGTCAAAGGTTATCACGTTGGCGCAGCGCTGTATGGAAAAGATCGATTGACCAAACCGTTGTTGCGACAAAAAGGCGGTTACAAAGAGATTTCCTGGGATGCTGCATTGAATTTGATCGCTGATCGAATCGAATCGGATCCCAAGCGATTTGCGATTTACGGATCGGGACAATGGACTATTCCCGAAGGCTACGCTGCCCAAAAATTCATGAAAGGTGGCTTGTCAAACAACCACATTGATCCCAACGCCCGTCTCTGTATGGCTTCGGCCGTTACCGGATTTTTAGCAACTTACGGTGTCGATGAGCCAGCGGGTTGCTATGACGATCTCGATGCGTGCGATGTCCTAATCATGTGGGGAAACAATCCAGCCGAGATGCACCCGGTGTTATTTTCGCGAGTGATTGATCGACGCAGTCGCGGTGAAAAAATCACACTGATTGATATTAGCACACGTCGCACCAGAACAACCGAAGCCTGCCAGCACTATCTGGAAATGAAAGGGCATGGTGATTTGGCGATTGCCAACGGAATCGCACATTTGTTGATCAAAAACGGCAAGTACGACAAGAAATTTGTCGAATCGTATTGCAATTTTAAATCGCCCAACGATGAAAAACCGAATTTGCATGGCAAGCCGATTTCGTTTGACGAATACAAAAAACAGCTTGAGCCTTACACACCAGAAAAAGTCGAAGAGCTTTCGGGTATGTCAGCCGACGACATTCGAATGTTGGCCGATTTGTTTGGCAATCCCGAACTGAAGATTACATCACTGTGGTGTATGGGAGTAAACCAACACACCCGCGGTACGGCGATGAATACCTTGATCCACGGTATCCATTTGTTGAGCGGTCATTTTGGCCGACCCGGAGATTCGCCGACGAGTTTGACGGGACAACCATCGGCCTGTGGAACGGTTCGTGAAGTTGGTACGTTGGCCCATGCGCTGCCGGGGGGACGAGTTGTCGCAAACGCCGAACATCGAAAACACGCGGAAAAATTTTGGAAGTTGCCCGACGGTCGCATTTTGGCAACTCCTGGCTACCACACCGTCAAGATGTGGGAAAAATTCTGCACGCCCACTGATCAAGGAGGTGATATCGGGACGATCTGGGTTCAGGTAACAAACCCCGGTCAAACACTGCCCAATCTGAACAAACTATTTAATCCCTCGGAAAAACTGGACGACAAATTTTTGATTGTCAGTGAAGTTTATCCGACGGCGACGACCCGGTTGGCAAATCTGATTTTGCCTTCGGCGATGTGGGTCGAGAAAAACGGGATCTTTGGAAATTCTGAACGTCGAACTCAGCAATGGTTCAAAATGGTTGATCCTCCGGGCGAAGCACGCGACGATTGTTGGCAAACGATCGCCGTTGCACATCGATTGTTCGAGCGTGGTTTCGCCGGAATGAAAGATCGTGATGGTCGGTTTATTTTCGAAGTCAAAGACAAAAACAATCAACTGGTTCCCATTTGGAAATGGGAAAACTACTACGACACTAATGTGGATCAGCATCTGTTCGAAGAGTACCGCCAGTTTACGAAATACAAACACAAGGACTTGGCACCTTACACAGAATATGTTGCCACGCGCGGCCTGCGCTGGCCGGTGGTCGAACGGGGCGGCAAATGGCGAGAAACTCACCTGAGATTTTCCGAAGGATTTGATCCGTATGTTGAATCGGGCAAAGGAGTCCAGTTTTACCATTCAACAACGAAAGACGACCGAGCACAAATCTGGTTCCATCCGTGGATCGCACCCGCCGAAGTTCCAGACAAAGATTACCCGTTCATGTTGTGTACTGGTCGTGTACTCGAACATTGGCACACGGGGTCGATGACGCGGAGGATTCCACAACTCAATCGCGCCATGCCGACGGCGTATCTGGAAATCCATGCCGATGACGCGGCCAAGTTGGATATTCGCAATGGCGACAAAGTCAAAGTTGAATCGCGACGAGGTGAATTGACGTTGCAAGCCTGGATTAACGGGCGCGGCCGACCGCCGCGAGGAACAGTGTTCATTCCGTTTTTTGACGAGACGTTGTTGGCCAATGTGTTGACGCTGGATGCGATTGACCCATTTTCAAAACAACCTGATTACAAAAAAAGCGCGGTCAAAGTCAGCAAGGTCAAACGATGAATCCAGAAACCGGACAAAAATTCGCCTACCTGATTTGTTTTGCCGTGATTTCCGTGACGGTTGCTGGCTATTTCATTGGACTTCAATCTCCGATGAACCCAATTGGCAGAGGCGAAGATCAGGGTGCCACGAGATATCGCGTTGCAGGTAAATCGCAACATCAAACTAAAAACTCAAACCACCAATCCGCGGATGCTATTGCTGCGACTCGTTATGCCGATATGTATGCCGCGTTGTTGAGCCGCTCGCAGACCCGGCGTTCTCATTTGAAAGACTTGAAATCCAGCGTCGATTCACTGGCAGAGATTACGATTACGGATAGTCAAAAACAATTTGCACTGGCAATGCGACAACAAAACCGTGCATTCAATGGTGCCCCGCCGACGATTCCGCATCCCGTCGAGCAATTGTCGACTCAAACTTGCATGGTGTGTCATGGCAATGGCGTCAAAACGGAAACATTCCGAGTTTCAAAAATGTCACATCAGTTTTTGGCGAATTGTACGCAGTGTCATGTCGAAGCCGTGCCTCAAAATTTCACTGCAACGGAGTTTGGAGAAAACACGTTTGTCGGATTGCCGGCGCCAACCGGTGGAGCTCGTGCGTTCCCAAATGCGCCTCCGACGATTCCTCATTCAACCTGGATGCGAGTCGATTGTATGAGTTGCCATGGTCCAACCGGGTTGCATGGGATCAGAACGGCACATCCCTGGCGGCAAAATTGTCAGCAGTGCCACGCACCGTCGTCGAAACTGGATCAGGTCCAATTGGATGCGATTCCCCAATTTTTGCCACCTCCAAAAATCGTTAAATAAACAAACCGATCGAGGAAACCAAAGGTCGAAATGCGATGAAAGATTCTTCAAAACTGTCTCGGCGTGATTGGTTTCGTCTTGGAAAATCAGCTCGAGCCCGAACACTCGGTGAACAACAGCAGACGGTTGCAGGCAACAACGCGCTGCAACCCATCGAACATCCTCCCAACCACGATCAACTCGATTTGTCGGAATTGCCTCCGATGCGACAGGCGGTTTTGTCGCGTGAACAGGTCGAGGCGTTGTTTTCTGATATTGGATACTACGGAACAGAAATCCAGTTGATGAAACGGGACAGTCCAACGGCGCAAACGGCTGCTGGAAATGTCAAAAGCGTCCAACAACTTGAGTGCGCCAAAAACGCTTTGTTTGATGGCAGTGTTTCCCGAGTTCAAATTCGCTATCGTTGGCAACAGATTTTGTGGATTGATACGTTGAAGGTCGACCAAGGCGGTTACCACATCGTTCGTATCGCCCATCAAAAATCGTAGCTCAAATCGTTTTCGTCATGAAAACACTGTTGGGATCCAGGCGATATTCTGCAAAGGGTCCACAGATTTCGAACCCGAAACTTTTGTAGAGACTTCTGGCGGGTTCAAAAAAATCCATCGAGCCGGTTTCCAGGCTGATGCGTCCGTAGTTGCGATTTTTTGCCTCAGTGAGGAGATGTTCAACAATTTTTTTGGCGACGCCACGACCACGGTGCTGTTCTGGAACGCGCATGGATTTGATTTCGCCATGGGTCGCGTCGATTTCTCGCAACGCGCCGCAGCCCACGAGTTCGTCATTTTCGTTGCCAGATTTCCAGACCGTCCAAAACGTGATTTCCGGCGCTTGAAGTTTTTCGATGTCCAACGCGTGAACGCTTTCGTGGGGCGAGACGCGATGCATTTCCCGCAAGTGTTCTGTGAGCAGTTGCGCGATTTCTGGACCCGTCAAATCGTCAACAATAAATTTCATGCTCGGTTCTCAAGGCTGTTTCGCGGTTGCTGATTCACTTTTTCTTTTTGTTCTGTTCTTCGCGAAGATTGCTAATCGATTTTTCGACAGATGCCAGATATTTTTCGATCGGTTCCATGTCCATTGCCTTGCGGCGTTTGTTGAGGTTTTCGGGATCTTCGACCGTTTTAACCTGTGCTTTTCCATCTTTGAAAATCACTTGAGTGCCATAACGCTGCGGTTTTTTTTGTCCGACCAAAACCCGATCTGTCAGGTAGGCGATGTTTCGCCGCGAGACTTCGCCGGGGTCCATTTTGTTCATCAGGTCGAGACAATGTTGCTGGAATTTGCGATCACGGTCGGCGTGCTGGACCAGTAACCAGGCGTTTTTCGCACCCTTTGTTCCGACCAGTGTTTTTCCAAGCCAGCCATGTTTTTTCACTTGTTGTTTCAGCCATGCCGTGTTGTCTTTGTCAATTTCTACAACTTTATCAATCAAATCCTGCTGCCATTTTTTTTCTGCACCTTTGGGATTGACGTCGTACGGAATCGCTTTGCGGGCTGCTTGATCTTTTTTAACGCGCTCGGCCAGTTCATCGCGAATTTTCGGCAATTTGCATTTCTCTTCGTCTTCCTGTTTTTTTTGTGCCGCGAGTGCCGCCGCGCACGTCAATGTCAACAAAACAGCGATCAGAGATTTGGTGATATTCATTGGTTGCCCTCGAGTCAACAAGCGGTGTCAGGGAACGTACGTGTTTGGTGCAAAAGTAGATCTGTTATCATACCCTGAATCGCCAGTCAAAAAATCGGTAGGGCGTTGTAGCCAAATCGCGCAGGTGCCCTGGCTCTGCCAGTGATGTGGCTGGATAGTGGTCGTTAAGCACTTTAATTGAAAGAAAAACTGTGAGGCTATGTGCAAATCACTGGCAAAGCCAGTGGTACCCGAAGCGAAGTTGCATCTGTGGCACCACTAAATCTGTTTGATCAATGTTTTAACTCGATGTGGACACTGATATGCTGATGACAACGTTCGATTCGACACAAAAGTAATCGAGAATTGATGAACAAGCGAAAATGGATCTTGTTGGTGGTCGGCGTATTTGTGATTGCGCCGATTTGCTTTATTGCCTATTTGTTTCTGACCGATCCAGGCTGGCGGACGACGGCCCCTGAATTTTCTGGATTAAAAAGAACGGTATTGGATAATACACTGAGCTCTCCCGATTCCCCGTCGATGTTGATGACTTTTGACCAGCAATTCAAATATATCGGCGGGCAGAAATTTATCCTGTACGGCACAGCCGACGTCGAACAACATTTTTTTGTCGAAGAACATCCGGATGGAAAACTGAAGAGTTTTTTCTGGGTTCAGTTCGAAGCCTTTCTGCCTGACAACGACTACACCTACGATTATTCCAGCTCTCCGATGCGTCTGCAGATTGGCGATTTCAATTTTTTTACAGACGCTGAACCGGGTATGACCAGCCGTTTTTTCCGGCTCGGTCGGCCTGGCACGGACGGTTATCTTGCCCGCAAATTCGCTGCAGACAAAGGTTACAAGATGCCCGACAATTACGCTTATGCGCGCCTCGTTCATATTCCGGATGAAGCCAACCGAAAAGAAATGTTGATCATCTTTATGGAGGATCTGGCACCGACGGGATGGACCGGCGACGCACTGCGCGCGGGTGGCGAACACGAAGATCGATGGCCGGAAGTCCAGGCCGCCCATCTCGACAAAATTAAACAAATGATGAAGCTGTCTCGACCTCAATGATACGAATGCCAATCATCAGCATCACTTTTTAAACAATCTATTCTGAACTTTCATCTGATTGCGAAACGCGCGGTCGGTGTCATAGAAATCACCAACGATATTTTCGAATTTCTTACGTTGCTCGGGGGTCAGTTCTCCAAGAATGTTCTTCATCTTTTTTTCGCGAATTTTGGCGATTTCTTGATAGAACTCTTTCCGGGTTTTGTCAGTGAAAATTTTGAGTTTTTTCTTTTGGGTGGGCGACAATTCCAATTGGTCAGCCAAGGCATAAGGCATCCCAAAATAGTCCGTCCCTTTCATCCATTTGAAACTGACTTGCTGGGAGATTTGCGTCAGGCGTTTCATTTGATGTGGAAGCAAGACTTTTTCAAGTTGGCCGATGGTCAATCGCTGAATTTTTCCCAAGCTCTCGCGGTGCCGTTGATCGAAATTCTCCATTACTCGTTTGGCTTCCGCGTCGCCAGAATTGGCACGCTCGCGAAGTTCCTTGACCCCCTCTGCGAAGTCGGTCATTAGATCGCGATACATTTGGCCAATATCTTTAACTTGGGCTAGTTGCGGATCCAGGATTTCAAGGTCGCCCACTAAGTTCTTGTCGTAATTCAACATGACCATTTGGCTCAGCATATTTGTGTTTCTGCTGAGTTCTTTCATCTCCTCAGTTGCTTTTTTCTGGGCAATAACCGAGCTCGTCCAAATCAAACAAATCCCAATGACCAAATAAGTTTTTGTCAGGCGTGTCATTCGTTTCTCCTGGAGAAATTTGAGTCGCGTTGTCCATATTTACGCGCTGTTTCCACTTATGCGATGTTCTCGCGGCCGCCACGTCAGCGATTCTTCAGTTGCTACTGAAATTCAGGCGAATTGGCTAGTGCAGTTTCAAAAGTGAACATTGCGACGGACAAACAGATGGCATAACATTGTGATGCAATGATTTGCGGCCGGTTCGCTACACTGGTCGAATTCGGTTGCTGTCATTTTCATTGTGGTGGCTAAAATACATGTTTGAATCGCGGTGACTCAACATTGATTTCCATTTTGCTGGTCGGAATTCTGATAGCATGCTTGATTTTGGTTCCTTGGCTTGTTCGTGCCAGGAATCGTGACATGGATTTTCGACGCAAAACTTGGGGCCGATCAAAACGCACGAACAAACAATCTGATACAAATTCAAAATAGGCAGGAATTTGCCTCACGCGGAGGCGCTGAGCCGCAGAGTTTTTGGTTGGACCGATGGGTTAGAGAAACGGAAATCTATCTTTGGTATTTCAATTGGACGTTCGTCTGTTTGATCAATTCTGATTTCAATTCTCTGCGCCTCCGCGACTCTGCGTGAGATCAGGACGAATTCCGAGACGGTCGCTTCGATCAATTATCAAGCTTTGATTTTGCGCAAGAAAAAATGACCGATTGAATTTTTTTTGGAAACTGAAAGTTCGTACAGAAAACTTGAGAATCGTACGGATGTAGTGGCTCATGCAGGAATTTGCCTCACGCAGAGGCGCTGAGCCGCAGAGTTTTGGTTGGACTGATGGGTTAGAGAAACAGAAATCTATCTTTGGTATTTCAATTGGACGTTCGTCTGTTTGATCAATTCTGATTTCAATTCTCTGCGCCTCCGCGACTCAGCGTGAGACATCAGGACGAATTTCCGGGACGGTCGCTTCGATCAATCATCAAGCTTTAATTTTGCTGATTTTCACAACGGTCGAGTGAAACGCCTGCTGGCCGGTGATCGGATCGGGAGCAATGGGCATCAGTCGATTTTGATTCCAGCCGTTGCCCGTGTTGCGAACCCAACGCGACATGTCGCCTCCCGACTCATCCTGCCACCACATGTTACGTTCCCAATCGGCATCGCGAAAACGTTCGATATCCGAACCAACGAGGTGCCCGGCGTCCTCGGTGGTATCCGCGGCATTGGTCAGTGTTCGTTTTTTCGCTTTGGCGACATCGGTGTATTGCCAGTGCCCGCAGCTGTTGCTCATGGCGATAGCGCGCGGGTGAATTCCGGGCATCGTGACGATCGGAACTCGCATACGACTGACGATGATGCGGCCCTGTTTGTCTTTTTCGATTGCTTCGCCGTTTCTCGCGTCCCCTTGAAACAGGTGCGGCGAATTTTTTTCGAGCATGGTTGAATGGAACGAAGTAATCTCGATCCAATCGCCATCGGCCAAACCGAATTTCTTAGCCGTGTCCGGATTTAACCAGGCCGGATTGGAATGCACAATTTCCGCCAGCCATTTCAGATTCATGGTGCGGCCGTGGTTGTGCACGTTCCATTTGAAACTGGTCATGATCAGCTCGTCATCGGCCATGCTTTGGTGTTCGTCAGGTTGCAACCAAATTGGCATTTGATCGACGACCGAATCGTTACCTTTGTGTTTGTCAGGTCGGTTTTTGGTTTTGGTCACACCACTGAGATTAATCAAGTCGGAACAGTCCTCGTTTTTCGCGACCTTGTTGACAAACAAGCTGCGAATTTCAAATTTACGACTTGGCGTTTTGAATCCACGAACCACTTTGCCGTCGAGCTTGATCCCAATGCCGATTCCATTTTTGGTCACGATTCCGTCGTCGTTGGTTTTCGAGTTTTTCAACTCGTCCGCCGTCAGTTCGACGGCATACGGTTCATAGAAAGGTTTGCGACTTGGATCTTCCCAGGCGCCTTCTTCGAGCAACCGATCCAGGCCTTCCTTGCCGGATTCATTTTTGGGAATCCCGTCGGCCCAGGCTTTCATGTAATCTTCGGTGGTTCCATATTCGTACCATTTTTCCATGCCGCCACCGATCTTGCGGGCAAGCTCTGGGAAGAAATCGCGAATGTCGCGGGCTTCGCCCAAAGGTTCGACCATCGGAGTACGCAAACCGACATAGGGTCGCAAATTGTAGGAGCCGCGCGCGTCGAGATCCCAGCGTTCCAGGTAGGTCGTCCAAGGCAAAACGATGTCGGCATAGTGTGCCGTTTCGTTATAAAAACAATTGATGCAGACGTGGAAACCAATCAAATCCTCATTCGTCATGACGTCTTTGGTCAAACTTTCCTCCGGCCAGGTCAACGGAGCATCGAGGTTGTAAGTCATGTAAGCCTGAAGTTTAGCGCGGCCTTGCAGCAAGTACAAATACACGATCTCTCCGACGCGCATGCGTCGCCAAACATTGGCTAGCGGGTATTCCGGAGGATCTTCGAGGACGCTCCATGTTTTCGCGCTGGGTGGACCGGCGGGCGGTTTGAAATTGGGATCGAGACCTCCCCACGGGCTCCAGCACCAGCCACCGCGTTTGCCGACGCTGCCAACGACGGCGTTGAGCATTTGTACTGCGCGGTCGTTGTAAAATCCGTTGAGGTGCGCTGAGGAACCGCGATTACACATGGTCGTTGCCGCGGGCGCGGAGTCGGCAAATTCGATGGCGATGCGTTTGATGTCGGCGGCCGGGATGCCAGAGACCTTTTCTGCCCATTCCGGAGTGTATTGTTTGAGATGTGTTTTGAGTTCGTCGACCGTAACGTTGGTCCATTGATTGATGAAATCGGCGTCATGTTTGTTTCGCTGAATAATCCAATGGCTCATTGCCAGCGCGATGGCGCCATCGGTTCCTGGAAACGGTGAAAACCACTCGTCGCTGTTTCCTGCGGTGTTGGACAGACGGACATCGAACGTCACCATTTTGGCGCCGTTTTTGAATCGACCGTTTTGAATACGATTGGCAAACGGAACATGCCCCTGGTGAGCTTCGAAAGCATTGGAGCCAAAATTCAGAATGTATTTGCTGTTTTCAACGTCGTTGAGATCCCAGTCGCTTTCCCAGAGGAACGCGAGATTGGCGGCGCGGCGATTGCCGCTGCAAAGTGAGCGGTGACTCAACTGGGTTTTGGTTCCAAAGGCATCCAGAAAGCGCTTGATGGCGTCTTTGCTCCGTTGCCGACCTTGGTGAAAAGCGAACTGTTCGTGTTGACCCGCGTCGCGGATCGCTTTCAGTTTTTCGGCGATTTCGGTTAGCGCGTCATCCCAGCTGATACGTTTCCATTTGCCTTCTCCGCGTTTGCCAACTCGTTTCAGTGGATACAGCAGACGTTCGGGGTGATACAAGTGGTTGAGTGCGGCGTGACCGCGGGCACAAAGTCGGCCGCGGCTGTTGGGGTCGTTGGGGTTGCCTTCGACTTTGACCAATCGGCCATCTTTGACGTGACCGACGATTCCACAGATGGTGCTGCACAGTTGGCACATCCCGGGAACTTTGGTGGTGTTTTTATATTTGTTTTTATCGGGCCAATTTCGCTTGGCTTGGGGGCCGGGCAATTTGCAAACACCGGGCATGGCAAACGATCCTTGTTCGTATTCTTTGCCTTTGCCTCGTTTCCATTTTTCGAGATCGATCCCCTGTGGCGGCCGCTGCACTTTTTTTTCTTGAACACTTTTTTTCGGAGTGTTTTTATTCGAAGCCGTTTTTTTCTGCGTGCATCCGATGGCGCCGAACGCGCCAAACGCGGCTGCACCTAATGCAAGAAATTTTCGTCGCGAGCTGGCAGTGGGTTTCTCAGATTTTTCGGATACGTTGTTGGTCTGTTGAATCATAACAATTCGATGGTTGAGTTTTTTGTATTCTGAGAGTTGATAGTTTAGATGCGGCGATGATGCTACGGATTGGATTCTTTCCAGTTGTAGATGTTGTACGTTTCGGGTGAATACGATTCGCCTTCGCGCGGGATCCGTTCTTCGATTTCGGCAGGTGAATCTCCTGCAAACCACATGCGCGGATTCGTTTTCTTTTCGGAACGCAGCTGAGTTACACCGACATCATTTTTTTTGGCCTCGGCCATAGCCGCCGAGATTTTGGATTCGGAATCGTTCAGGTCACCGAAATGGATAGCATCGGCAGGGCAAGTGTTGGCACATGCCGGTTCCATATCTTCTTCGACACGGTGGTAACAGTTGTGACATTTGACGGCCTGGTTAGCGACCGGGTCCATGTAGATTGCGCCATACGGACAAACTTCGACACACGTGGCATGGCCGCAACAGGTGTCATAGTCAATGATGACCGAGCCACCAGTTCCTTTTTTGAGGGCGCCGCAGGGGCAAGCTTTGATGCACGGTGCGTCCTCGCAGTGTTGGCATGCCATCGGCATAAACATGCGGGCGACTTTGGGATATTGCCCGACGTCTTTGTAGAAAGTCTGGCGAATGTATTTGCCCAACGGAACGTCGTTTTCGCTTTTGCAGGAAACTTCACAGCCGTGACATCCAAAACAGCGGCGGGTGTCAATAAACCAGCCGTATTTTTTGCCGTCATCCGGCGGCGTCATTCGCTTTTCCCAAAACTCCTTGGGCTGGAACAGGGGATTATCTTGCTGCGCCTCTTGTTGCCCAGCAACTGATGAGGAACCGACAATGGGCAATGCAGCGCCAGCAGAAGCCGTTTTGAGAAACTCGCGTCGGGATTGCGATTGAGAAGGGGTTGATTCGGTTGACTCAGAGTTTTGATTGGCGTTATCGTCGTGCATAATCTCTCCGGCAACCGAACCGTCGACCGACGGTTGTTGAGTTAAATTCAGGCTCGGTTGTATTTAAAACGGAATAACATTGAAATTGGGTTTACAATGAATTTATTCGACAATAAATCGAATTCAAATTGTCACTGATTTGTCTATTTTAAGAAATATTGATTTGTTTAAAACCAAGCTTATGAAATTCGTTCAATTGTGGCAAATTGTAATCCTAATTACGTTTTCTGGTGCAGCTATTCTGTTTTCTGGATGTAACACCGAATTGGTGGCGAAACCGGAGTTAGATTGGCAACAAGAAGACGGCACGGATCAGAAAAGTACGACAAAAAAACCGATGTCGGTGCCTCGAGACAGCCTGCCTGCCGACATCGATTTAAAATCGATTCCACTAGGTTTGCCGAAGAAAAAAGATATACCCAAAGAAAATCCGTTGACCAAGGCGAGTGTCGTTTTGGGGCGAAAGTTATTTTTTGATGCCAAGCTGTCTGCTGACGGAACGGTTGCCTGTGCCACTTGTCATCGCCCCGAGCACGGATTCGCTTCGCCTGAAAAACTGTCGGTTGGCGTGGGCGGAAAAGTTGGAAAACGCAATTCACCGTCGTTGTTTAATCGCGTTTATGGCCAATCACAATTTTGGGATGGCCGAGCCAAATCGCTTGAAGAACAATCATTGATTCCGATCGAAAGTGAACTGGAGTTGGCAAATTCGATCGACGCCGTGCTGAAGTACCTGAAATCCAGCGATGAGTATGTTGTTTTGTTTTCAAAAGCGTTTGGCAAAAAACCGGATCGCAAAAATGTAACTGCTGCCAATCTGGGAAAAGCGTTAGCGTCATTTCAGCGAACGTTGTTGCATGGCGATTCCATCGTTGATCGGTTTCAATCCGGACGTTTGGATTCGACGATTTCGGCAAAAGCAAAACAGGGGCTTTGGATTTTTGAAAGCCGTGGAGGTTGTTGGAAATGTCATTCGGGTCCGAATTATGCCGATGAAAAATTTCATAACACCGGTGTCAGTTTTGGCACGAAAGATCGAGACTTCGGACGATTTGATGCGACTGGCAATGAGATCGACAAATTCAAATTTAAAACACCGACTCTCCGTGGTGTCGCCAGTACCGGGCCGTTTATGCACGATGGCAGTATGAAATCGTTGCAGGAAGTGGTTGAGTTCTACAACAAAGGTGGAAACCGTAACGACAAATTGTTGTCAGACAAAATCAAGCCGCTCAATTTGCCAAAGGATGATCTTGAAGCGCTGGTCGAGTTTCTCAAAGCACTTTCGCAGCGCGGTCAATAGCTTCGAAGTAGGGCCGGTTCCCACCGGTGGGTGGCATTGGCTTTGCCAGTGTGTTGCGCCCCAACTTATGGTTTTTCAACCAACTGCATTGTCTTCGCATCTGTTTTCACACAGATCATTTAACAACAATATGGATTCAATCTTGGTGCCGTCACTGGCAAAGCCAGTGCCACGCGAACGATGGCCCTACTTAGAAAAACACGTCCCAGATTGTGGTGAACAAGTACACGACGATTAATGCAATGACACATAATCCAATCGACAACGCCAGCAACCCGACAACGGGCCGCATGACTGGGCTGACTGTCAGAATAAAATTGTCTGTCGCTCCGAGAATCGCAATGGCGGCAAACAATGCGGCGATGAGCAATCCCGCCCAGATCGCCGGTTTACCAGCCCCTTGATAGTCGCTTCGGCTAGGCGCCATGTGACTGGCGACACACAACACCAGGTAAAGAAAAATCCAAAACCGAACAGTTCTCAGGTTTTCAAACGAACTGAAATACCAAAGTGTTTCTTGCCCCAAGGTGACAAATTGTTGATACCAAGGGGTGTTTTCAGCGATCATTTCACCGCGAATCATCGTTCCTGCAAATTCTGGATAAAACAGCAGCAGCAAAACGGCCAGGACAAGGGTGCCGCCGAGCAGCGGCGCGATTCCGATAAACAGGTTGCCCAATTCCTGAATTCGGTTGCCTTTTTGGTAGGAATGCCGAACGTAGCCCAGACGCCCCGATTGAACGTCCGGTTTAAACAGTGCCATTTCATCAATCTTGTGGCGAAAGGTAAAACAGGCAATGGCGTGGCTCAGTTCGTGAACGGGAGTTCCCAACCAACCGGTGATTAGCACACTGTTCCATCCAAAGCGACGCGACAATCTCCGCTGGATCAGCAATTCGAGGGTATGGATGGCAACGGCCGCGACAACAAAGGGCGCCATCAACATCAACAGGTTTATGAAATCGTTGAACAACGGATAATTTTCTCAAATGGCTCGAAAACAAACTGCAATCCCTTGCGTATTGATCGACTATTCGTCAATCTGATTCCAGTATTGCTTTTTTCAAATCAAAAGTATGACAAAACCGGAAAAACCGACCCGCGACCAACTGCAACCAGGCCAGAATCTGTGCGATTTCTGCACAGCGAAATGCTGCCGTTATTTTGCCCTGCCTATCGAGGAACCTGTCACCTGGGACGATTTCGAATATATCCGTTGGTACTTGCTCCACGATCGGGCTTCGGTTTTTGTCGAGGAAGACACTTGGTATATCCTGGTTCACACCGCTTGCAAACATTTACAGGATGACAATCGATGCGGCGCTTACGACACCCGTCCGCAAATCTGCCGAGACTACACGACCGACAATTGTGAGTACGAAGATTCCTGGACCTACGACATTTATTTCGAGACTCCGGAGCAAGTCGAAGAATATTGTGAAGCGCGATTTACACGTCCAGGCGACGAACGATTTCGCTCGCGTCGCCCGACGCAATTACCGATTGTTGGTTGAGCCACGCGAAGCGTTTCGTTGATTGGCACAGTGACGAGTCGCCAAAATCACCAAATTGTCGATCGGAAATGACGCTGCAAATTTTTTATTCGTCAGCGATATTGACCGAGATCATTTTGTCGCCTTGCTGGATGGCATCAACAACATCCTGGCCATCGATAACTTTGCCAAACACAGAGTGTTTTCCATCGAGCCAATCGGTTTTCACGTGTGTGATAAAAAATTGAGAACCGTTGGTGTTGGGACCTGAATTCGCCATTGACAATACGCCGGGGCCATCATGAGTCAGGTCAGGATGAAATTCATCTTCGAATTTGTATCCAGGGCCTCCCGTGCCGGTTCCTTGGGGACAACCGCCTTGAATCATGAAATCGTCAATCACTCGATGAAAATTCAGACCATCGTAGAATCCTTCTCCAGCAAGTTTTGCGAAATTCTCGACGGTTTTAGGTGTTTTGTCGTCGTGCAATTGAATGCGGATGTTTCCGCGTTCGGTTTCAATTGTTGCAACCTTCATTATTTTCTCTCCTGGTATTCAATGTCGTGTTTTCAGCCGTTTGTTAGTTCAGCTTACGACAGATGTTTTTCGTAAGCCAATTAATAGACTATAAAAAATCTTTCCGTTTTCGAAAGCGGCTTGCGCTTATTTTGCGCTTCGTAGTGACAAGTGTTATTAGAAAATCATAAGCGCGAAGCGTGATTGTAGGGCCGGTTCCCACCGGCCGTTTGTTGGATTAGCCGGTGAGAACCGGCCCTACTTTCATTGCAATTGCAAATCCAATGTGAGCGGCAAGGCGCTAGCCGCCGGTTCGTTGCTGTAGGCGATTACCGGCGGCTAGCGCCTTGCCGCTCACAAGAAAAGCCTTTTCGAACTGTACGACAAAAAAGGACGCATCGTTGAAAACGAGCGTCCTCTGAAAATTGATCTCGAAATTTGCGAATTACTTTTTCTTCAAATCTCGTTCCAGCCAATTAAAAAATACGCGATGCCACACTACTCCATTTTGCGGGCCGAGAACCCAATGTCCTTCGTTTGGAAAATATAGAAAACGCGATTTCACACCTTGGACTTGTGCCGCCGTAAATGCTTCCATGCCCTGGGTCACTGGAACTCGAAAGTCTTTTTCACCGTGGATGACCAACAGCGGTGTTTTCCAGTTTTTAACAAACTTGTGCGGTGAGAAACGATCGTAGTCTTTTTGAACACTGGGACTTCGCCAGTAGGGACCGCCGAGATCGTAGTTTACGAAAAACAGTTCTTCGGTTGAGCCATACATCGATTCCAGATTAAAAACACCACAGTGGGCGATCATGCTGGCAAACCGATTGCCGGCGTTGCCCATCATCCAATAGACGGTGTAACCACCAAAGCTTGCGCCGACGGCGCCAACGCGTTTCTTGTCAATGTATCGCTCGTTCGTCATCGAGTCGGTTGCGCTCAACAGATCTTGCATTGCCTGGCCGCCCCAATCTTTACTGATCTGGTCATTCCACGCACGACCGAAACCAGGCAATCCGCGGCGGTTGGGCGCGCAGATCACATAGCCTCCGTGTGAAGCCATCAAATGGAAATTCCAACGATAGGAAAACCACTGACCGATTTGACCTTGAGGACCGCCCTGGCAATACAACAGCATCGGATATTTTTTTGACTCATCGAACCCCGGTGGATAGATCACCCAGCAATGAATTTTCTTTCCATCGGTTGCCGTTACCCAGCGTTGTCGAATGGTGGGCAGTGCGAGATCTTTGTAAATGTCGTCGTTGATACTGGATAATTTTTTCGAAGGAGTCGTTGCCGAAGGTCCGAGTTCCAGTTGGTAAATTTCGGCGGGACGTAACATCGAAGTCCGAGTGACCAACATGCGGGTCCCTGTGGCATTGACGTTAGAGAATGCCCAATTGTAATTTCCCTGGGTGACGCGAAACGGTTTTCCAGGTGCCGTAAGCGACAACATGAAAATTTGATTCGACCCGCGATATTCACTTGTAAAATAGACCGTTTTCGAATCGCTGCGCCAGTGGATTCCGTGCGTGTTTTGATCCATGCCTTTGGAAAGATCTGAAATCTGGCCGCTTTCACGATCGTACAGCATGATCCGATTTCGATCGGATTCAAAACTGGCTCGTTCCATCGAGTGAAAACCAAGATATTTTCCATCGGGCGAATACGACGGATCATTGTCGTAGCCCGGCATCCCTTTGGTGATGTTTTTGAACTCGCCATCGCGAGAACCGTCGGCGTTGATTTTGGCCAAGTAGACATCGCTGTTTGTCGATTCCGCCCAACGTTTGACCATTTTCAGCGTCAACGCAATCTCATTTCCTTCGGGGCTCCAGGCAAATTTTTCACTGCCGCCAAATGGATTGATCGGACAGTCGGTTTTCATCCCTTTCATGATGTCGACTTCTTGACCCGCCGTACCGTCTCCATTGATCGGAGCAACGTGGATATGTGAATAGGCATAGTCGTGCCAGGAATCCCAGTGACGATACATCAACGAATCGATAATTCGCGCGTCAGCTTTGGGCAGGTCTTTAAAAATTTCGTTGACTGTTTTATCGAGAACGATATCGACGGTAAAGGCAATGTGTTTTCCCGTTGGAGAAACCTTCAAATTGGAACAACCGTTTTTCAACTTGGTAACTTGTTTGACCTGACCTGACGCGGGATTATAGGTGCAAACTTGAAACGAATCGGAGAAATGGGGATCGTTTTGATCTTTGCCATCGGCTTTTTTTCCACTCATGCCGATAAAGTAGACCACCTCCTGGTCGCCGACTTTCGCCCATTGCAGTCCACTGATTGATTTCCATTTTTCCAAAACAGGTTTTGATTCACCGGTTTCGGTATTCATCAGAAAGAGTGTGGATGTTCCAGCGTTATCTTTTAAAACGTAACGCCGCACTCCATAGGCAACGTGTTTTCCGTCAGATGACACAGCGACTTCGCCTAGTCGCCCAAGTTTCCAAAGCAATTCAGGTGACATCTTTTTGGTCTGACCATTGACTGTCGTCGGGATAGACACCGCCAACAGTACAATGCACATTGCAAGCTTACGCATATTGTTATCCTCCGCGTAGTTGGGTTGTTTCTGAAAGCCGAGTATATCCCATTTTGCGGTTCGTTCGTAGTTCCGCGCGTCGTGTACCGTTGGTTACAGAAAAACACAGCATGCAATTGCGACGATATCAAATTGGGACTTTGCCTTGGCAGCGAGAAACTATTTCTGTATCAAAATGTCCTTCCTTTCGTCTCGGCTAAAAGCCAATTCGTAGAAACCGCTTTCTTTGCCACAATCGACCAACTGTCGTAAGTTTTGCGCGATTTTTGCGTCGGTCCGTTAGTTGGCATGAAAAACTGCGGGCAATATTAATTGAACAAACTCGTATTAGTGCCAAACGCGCGGATCGACGAACGGAACAGAGAATGATCGTGAAAAATCCAGGGATTCAAAACCCATTCATTGACCAACAAGTTCATATCGAACTCGACCGAAAGCTTGGTAAATTTGAGCTTCGCACCGAGGTCGAGTTGCCACACCCGATCGACGAAGTGTTCGCGTTTTTCTCTGATCCTGCGAATTTGCAACGGATTACTCCTCCCTGGCTCCATTTCCAGGTTTTGACCGATTTGCCAGCAGAGATTAGCAAAGGGCAAACATTCGAATACAAACTCCGATTGCATGGCGTGCCGATTCGCTGGAAAAGTGAAATTTGTGTTTGGGAACCTGAAAAACGCTTTGTCGACCAGCAGATTTCGGGACCTTACGGATCATGGTGGCACGAACATTTGTTTTATGATCTAGGCGGGCGCGAAACTCTGATGCGGGATCGTGTTTTGTACACAGTTCCCGGCGGAAGAATGATTCACAAATTGTTGGTGAAAAAAGATCTAGTCAAAATCTTTGAATACCGCCGCGATACGATTCAAGATATCTTTGACGGCAATGGGTCGTAAATCGTAGGGCCGGTTCCCACCGGCCAATCCGACAACACAGCTGGTTTTCGGAAGTGCAAGGCTTCGGGAGGGCGAGGCTCCTGCCGAGCCAATCCGGTTTCCATTGCAATCGCATATTGGCTCGGCAGGAGCCACCCGTGAGCGGGAAGGGGCTAGCCGCCGGTTCGAAGCGCTAACAAACCGGCGGCTAGCGCCTTGCCGCTCACAGGATCCGGCTCGGCAGGAGCCTCGCCCTCCCAAGGCATTTCTCCCAAGGCATTTCAAACAACATTGGCTTCATCGATTTCTTTGAGTGCGCGATAGGCGTCGCGAAGGCTTGTGCCAGCCAAAACGTTACTCCAAGTTTCCACCGACCGATGTCTTGATCTCAGGAAAACCATAAGGACAACGAGCGACAGGCTCAAGCCAACTCCTCCAATGCCCAGTGATATCCACAGGGTAGGCGGAAGGCCGACCACATCGAAACCAACAACAACCGAAATTGGAATCCAAAGTAACCACCAGGCGAATCCAAGGATCATTCCGAATCGCAGATAGGATTTTTGAATTCCGTCGAGCTTGCCTCGCACCGCAGAGACCGCTTTGGAAAAATCGAGACGTTTGATTTGTGCGCAAACGACGCCTGCGGCCAGGATCATCAGAACGCCGTAGACATGCAGCGAGATTCCAGAAACAAGCCGGTGCGGAATGTGTTTGTTCGGAGCCCAACCATAAACTCCCAAAGCGATAAATCCGATTCCTGCAACCATTTGTAATATCTGTCCCCAGAACAGAGGTCGAAGCGATTTTTCGACGCGACCCATCAATTCGCGACGGACAAGTACCAGCCGCCCTGCCAACTCTTGTTGTT
The DNA here is from genome assembly GCA_028280445.1 of Pirellulaceae bacterium. Lineage (GTDB taxonomy): Bacteria > Planctomycetota > Planctomycetia > Pirellulales > Pirellulaceae > JANQLU01. The sequence continues at coordinate 127,046 of JANQLU010000064.1, forward strand.
CCAAACTGGTCGCAGCGGAGCCTTGGCTGCGAGAATCGGTTGTGGGATGGAGTTCCACGGTACGATCGAGGGCGACCTGTTCCTCAGAAGTGATCGATGCGACGTCCGATTTGACCTGGCTGGCGTGTTGATATCTGCGCTGCGGTTCTTTTTCCAATGTGCGCAGAACGACATCATCGAGCCGAACATCAATTTTCACTTTCTCTGATGGAGCGGAGAAACGTCCGATGGGCAGTTCGCCCGTAAGCATTTCGTAAAAAACGACACCCATCGAATAGATGTCGGCACGGTGGTCAACAAAGTGCGTACCCTCAAGTTGTTCGGGCGCCATGTAGCGAGGTGTTCCCATGACCTGGTGCGTGCCTGTGAGAACGTCTTGCTTACTTTCGTTGCCCAAAAGTCGGGACAATCCGAAGTCGGCGATTTTAACTTGACCGTCTTTGGTCAGGAGGATGTTTTCGGGCTTGATGTCACGATGCACCACGCCTTGGTCGTGCGCGTATTGCAGTGCATCGCACAAATACGGCACGATTGCCAACGCTTGATCCGGCGGCAGTGGTTGTTCATGAATTACTTCGCGAAGCGTCGCGCCGTCGACATACTCCATCAAAAAATAATAGACGTCGTCGGTGTGGCCGAATTCATAGACTGCTACGATGTTGGGATGGTTCAGCCGAGCTAGCGCACGAGCTTCGCGCGTGAATCGCAACGCAAATTTGGTATCGTTGCCAAATTCCTCCGGTAAAATCTTGACGGCAACGACTCGATCGAGCCCCTTTTGCCTCGCCTTGTACACCGCACCCATGCCACCGGCTCCAATCAACTCGATAATTTCGAGCGCCGGAAATAGCTTTGCCAGCTGGGCCACCGCCGGCGGTTTGAATCGTGAAGTGCCGGGCTGCTGTTGGTCTGCGGTCAACGCTTGGCGAATGGCTTCGGAATTTTCTGGAAAGCGCTCAAGATACTCTTGAGCGGTAGGCGCTTCGCCACGCTGCCGACGGTAATCGATTTCGAGCAACAATAGCTCGGCCAGCAAGACGGCACGCTCGACTGCCGACTCAACTCGCGGCAACATCGATTCAATTTGGGTTGGTTTGCCGTGCCGCCACGCTTCTTCGAACTCGGCACAAAGGTCATCGATCCGTTCCAACGCTGCGATCGGCAATTTTTCCTGGCGAATGCTCATGCTCAGACATTAACTCTTGTTCACATTTTTCTCGAATTAGATGCAGACGACGCTCAATGGTCCGCTCCGAGCATTCAAGTCGCTCGGCAATTTCGGCGTTTGAATACCCTTCTAATTTAGCTACCGCGATTTCTCTCAGTTGCCCGACACCGATCAGATCGATTAGTCGTTTTAGGGATTCTTCCATGATCAACTGCATCTCGGGTGTCGGCTCGTCACCAATTACCTGGATAATTTCGTCTTCGTTGCCGTCTCGTTCGATAGAACCGACTTTGGCACCGCCTCCACGCCGTTGCCGCAGGTCATGACGCTGTTTGTCCACGATTTTTCGGGCTGACATCCTCAGTAATAACCGCCAAAGGTCATCTCGGTCCGACATGTCTGGAAACCGGCCATTTTCGGCGGCCCGGTAAAAGCTTTCAAAGACGCTGATGACAATGTCTTCCTCGTCCGATACCGCGCGGTTTTGGTCACGAAGATTTCTGCGAACAGAACGTACCAAGCGGTCAAAATAATGGTGCCAAATCTGTTGAGCGGCAACAGAGTCGCCTTGTTTTATCAATTCAATCCAGTGGTTGGTATTTTCGCTTTTTGACATCGAGATCAACGTATTGTCGGGTGGTTACGCGAAATGCGGTTCGTTCGATTCTGGCCGCGTAGAGCCGAGTCGATTCACCTAGCACGCAGTGCTCATCGTAGTTTACCGCTAAAACCGGTAGGCGTCGCGACAGAATACCGGGTTTCCTGGGAATTGCTCTCGCAGGGTGAGGCTCCCGCAAGTCCTGATCCTGTGGGCGACAAGGCGCTAGCCGCCGGTTTGAAGCGCTGACAACCGGCGGCTAGCGCCTTGCCGCTCACGGTAGCTTTGTCATTCTTCGTTAATGGCAAATTGGTTTCCGAGATTTTTTTGTCGGCTCAGAGATTTCGATGACGGTAACTCGAATGTGGGGCAAGTACCGCCAATTTTCAAAGCATCTGAGATTGCTTGATACGTTCGGCGTGTCAATTTTTTTATCGTTGCGAAATAGACTGAGAAACATGCAAACAGATTTGGTATCACCGAGCGCATCATCATCACAAAGCCGCATTTATTTTTTGGACAACCTGCGAACCATTTTGATTTTTCTGGTCGTCCTCAATCATTCGGGCCTGGTCTATGAGAGCAGCGGTGTTTCCGCATCGTTCTGGATTGTCGATGATCCTAATACGAATCACATTTCGGGCCTGGTCAATCTCGTCATCGACATCTTTGTGATGGTGACTTTTTTTCTGGTGTCAGGTTTTTTCTCGGCAAAGTCCTGTCGTAAAAAAGGACGGTTCGCATTCATCATGACGCGATTTAGCTGGCTCATCATCCCCTGGTTGGTCGGCGTATTGTTGCTGATGCCGCTCTACAAGTGGCTATTTCTGTTGTCGAGAAATTTGCCACAGGAGTCGTTGAGCAGCTATTTGTATTTTAACAACGGAATTCTGAGCCAAAGTTGGCTTTGGTTTTTGCCAGTGCTGTTTGCTTTTTCCGTTTTGTATTCGGTTTTCGAATCGCAGATTCTACGGCTGGGCAAGTACTCGATGCGTACGATCGTTGTACTGATGCTGATGATTGGATTGATTTACAGTTTTTCTATGGATTGGTTCGCGTGGCGAGGATGGACCAAAACACCATGGTTTGATTTTCAGAACGAAAGGCTGTTGATCTATGCGATGGCGTTTGTTTTGGGTGCAATCATGTTTGAAAAACGGAGCTTGCAACAAAAGCTGGTGAGCGGCTGGGTATATCACACCATGAACAGCATTGTGTTTGTTCCAGTCGGATGTTACCTGGTGTTTTTGCTGTATCCGTTTCTTTATCCAGACGCGGTTTTGGTTTCGACGTTGGCCGACAAACTGATCAAATGGACATGCTTTCATTTGTCGATTTTCTGCCTGACCTTGATTGCGTTAGAAACCTGCCGTCGTTATCTCGACAAACCCAACAAGTGGTTTGAGTTGTTCAACAAGCATGCATTAACAATCTACCTGGTTCACGTCATCGTATTGGGACTGGTTGCATTCGGCCTGTTGCAATTTGATGGCTGGTCGATGGTCAAATATTTAATTCTGACTTTGGCAACCTTCCTAGGCAGTTTTGTGGTAAGCCTTGGTTTTCAATTCACCAAAGCAATCATGATGACTCGGAGACCAGAACTGCGAAAGCTGCAGTGCCAAGGTCAAACGAACTAAAAAACGTTGGTGAGCAAAGTTTCGAAGGCCATCTCGGCCGCTAATTGTCGGTGGACAGTTTGTCGTACCGAACGATGGAAATGAGCTCATCACAGATGCGACCGTTGGTGGCGAGAACGCTTTCTGACGCTAACTGCATCGGTTGTCCATCGCGATCAAACATTGCTCCGCCGGCCTGTTCTAAAATCAACCATGCGGCAGAGTAGTCCCAGGGTGAAAGGCGGTATTCGAAATGCGCGTCGAATCGACCGACAGCGACCCAACACACGTCCAGGGCAGCGCTACCGAACCGACGGATTCCCCGGATGGGAACTTGAAATAGCCGATCGATGGCCTTCAAAGTGTTTCGCATCATTTCACCGCGCTCGTAGTAGAAACCTGTCGAGATAATACAATCGGTCAACGAGGCGTGCTGGGAAACTCGAATGGGCGAATTATTCAAGAATGCGACTCCAGGTGTGTCGTCGGCAGGCCGCATGGCCCAGAACAACTCGTCTCGATTGGGGTCAAACACGACGCCCAGCTGCACAAGGCCGTCGGACGCAAAAGCAATCGAAACTGAAAATTGTGGGATTCCATGTGCATAACTGTTTGTGCCATCCAATGGATCAATAATCCACAAATGTGAATCGTCAAGCGTCCCGGTTGATTCGCCCTCTTCTCGAAAAAATGTATCGTTGGGACAGTTTTCAGAAATGATTTTGACAGCCAGCTCTTCGGCAGCATGGTCGGCTTCGGTCACCAGATTGAACGTTTGTTTTTGATCAACAGCGGCACTTCCCCGCATCTCCATGAGAATTTTGCCGGCTTCGGTAGCCGCTTGTCGGGCGATCGCTAAACGTGGAAAAATTTCGTTGGGGTCAATCATTGACTTGCTCAAACAGGAATCTTGTTGCGGTCGACATCCGGCGCCCAATGAAATTTGTATTGATCGCCCAGTTGTAGGCGGGTCAACATAATGATTTGATGCGTGTGTCCGACAAAGTGACTGCAGGTGTGATGGATGGCACCCAAAACGGTTGTTTCAAAGCCCTGGATTTCACGTTGCTCCTGCAGCGATGATTCGTCCAGCGGTTCGAATATTGATTTAGCTCGAGCGACGGTTTGCCGTAGTAAATCTAACAATTTGTCAGCTGGAATAATTTCACGTTGCGCAAACTCGGAATCACGATCGCGGTCGTCCGATTGTTGACTCACACCCGCTACGCCCCATTGTTGCAGGTTGCCTGCCAAATGGAGCAGGAGATTGCCAACACTATTGATCGAACTCTCGGGCCGCCACCAAATTTGTTCATCACTCATTTGGGCGGCACAATGTTCGATTTTGGCCATCGAAGCATCCAGCAGTCCGATGGATTCTGAAACGAATGTTTTTGCAATATTCATGTCGTTCTGGTTCATGTCCAATTCCTCAAAAACTGAATGAACTTGATTGTAAAACATTGTTTGCGTTCAGTCAGTTGTCACAAAGGGTCGGTGATGGGCTAAATTAGAAACTTTGAGTGAAGGAAGGGCGGGAACAAGTGTGCTGATGTATCCGGAGGCCGTTCCGGCAATTGACTCTCGACCCTGGTTTGGCACCAAACTAGCCCACCGCCAAAGGGTAGCCGTTGGCGAATTCGTCGTTTACCATTGAACGTTAATAAACAACGTCCTTTATCAGCCAATCTCGGTTCGAACCACTGGGAGTTTCGCCGTGTCACGAATTTTTGTTGCTTTGCTCGTTTGTCTGACCGTTTTATGTGGATTTTCTGTTGCCCAGGAAGATAACAAACCACCCAAGGGCTTTACATCGCTGTTCAATGGCAAAGATCTTTCTCAATGGCGTGGGTTGCGAGGAATCGACCCTTACGTGCTGCGCGCGAAACCGGAACAAGAGCAACAGGCCATTTTAGAAAAAGACCAGGCCAACATGGAAAAACATTGGCGTGTCGAAAACGGTGAAATTGTCAACGACGGTCGAGGCGTCTATTTGACAACCAAAAAAGACTACGGTGATTACGAATTCTGGATCGACTACAAAACGGTCGCCAAAGCCGACAGTGGCATTTATCTCAAAGGTGCACCTCAAGTCCAAATCTGGGATTACACCAAAGAGGGTGGAAAATGGAAAATCGGTGCAGACAAAGGTTCGGGAGGTCTGTGGAACAACAGCAAGGGCGCCGCGGGGAAAGACCCGTTAGTATTGGCCGACAAACCATTCGGGCAATGGAACCGCATGCGAATCTTGCAGATCGGTGAGCGTACCAGTGTTTGGCTCAATGACAAACTGGTCGTCGATCATGCTCGCTTGGAAAACAAACACTGGAACGGCCGTCGTAAAAAAGAGGACTGGTTGCCGTTAGTGGCTGCGGGTCCGATTCAATTGCAAACGCATGGCGGAGAGATTCGCTGGCGCAATGCGTTCATTCGTGAGATCCAACCTAACGAAGCTGCCAAGATTTTGGCGTCCAAAGGTAAAGATAAATTCCAATCGGTTTTCAACGGCAAAAATTTTGAGGGATGGTCAGGGCCCACGAACAACTACGAAATCATTGATGGTGTGATCCGTTGTAAAAAAGGAAAAGGCGGCACCATTTATACTGATGAGAAATATCAGGACTTTGTTGTGCGTTTTCAGTTTAAATTGCCCGAAGGCGGCAACAACGGATTGGCGATTCGCTATCCCGGTCGTGGCGATTCGGCCTATGTTGGCATGTGCGAATTGCAAGTGCTCCATAACAAAGCCAAAAAATACGCCAAGTTGGACAAGCGTCAATATCACGGTTCGGCTTACGGGATGGTCGCGGCTCATCGCGGTTATCTGCGAGATCCAGGGCTATGGAATTTTCAAGAGGTTACGGTGAAAGGTTCGACGATCAAAGTGGAACTCAATGGCACGGTCATCTTGGACGCGGATTTGTCCAAAGTGAAAGAATATATGGGAAAACGGCCGCATCCCGGATTGAAAAACAAAGACGGACATTTTGGTTTCTGCGGACACAGCGACCCTGTCGAGTTTCGTGATATTCTGATCCGGAAACTCGAATCGAAATAGTTGTCGAGGATTCTGAATAGACATCAACCATGGTAAAGCTATTTTTGCGGATCGTTTTGGTTTTGCTTGCGATCGTCGGAATCGTTGCTGCCATTGGTTTTGTGTTGCCGCGAGGTTATTCGACTAACGCCGAAATTACTATTAATGCGCCGGTGGACCAAGTGTTTGCCGAAGTCAACACGATCAAAAAATGGACTTCCTGGTCGTCCTGGGATCCGGAGCGGATCAAAGGACTTGAGGTGAGTTTTGACGGGGAAGACGCCGGTCAGGGCGCCATCATGAAATGGCAGGATCCGCGTCCGGACAGTCGTTTCGATGGTCAAATAGAGTTCTTGAAATCGGAAACCAACAAACGCATTGAATACCACAGCATCATCGGTGAAATTCCGATGGACGGGTATTTTGAGTTTACGGACAACGATGGAAAATCAACGACGGTCAAATGGGTTGCTGCCGGCGAATTACCCGGCGGCACGTTTTACGGTTGGTATGGCTTGGTCTATAACGGGTTTCTTGGCACCGAACTTAACAACTCGTTGAATCGTTTGAAAAAGAAGCTGGAAAAAACTGAATCGAAAAAATCTGATTGATTTGTAATCGGATTTCGATGTTCAAGCCGTGTCTTGGAGCGGTTGATCATGCTTTTTTGTTCCGCGGTCTCGATGGATCGCCGTTGGCAACCGGTCATTCTGCAGTGGTAAACTGGTGTTGTTCAAGATGCGCCAGAATCGATCCCGCGATGCCGAGCAAAAAAGCAATCAAGAAAATCATGGAGGCGCGACAACGTGAATATACCGTGCGCGTTTGTCGCATTTCAGTGCTGGGGCGCATTGTTTTGACATCACTGTCATCGTTGTTTTTTGTCGTGTTGTTGTGCCTTCCTGAGATTGAGTTGTGGTTACGCGTTGTTGGATTGATCTTGCTGGGATTGATTCCATTGTCCGTCACGTTTGCGTGGGTTTCACAAATCGGTAAGACCGCGGTCCGAATGGATGAGTCGGGGTTGTATGTTTGGGACGATTGTATTTCGTGGGAAAGTATAGTTTCTGCTGAGCTTCGTTCGCGCCCAAAGCGACCAAGCTACATTCTGCTCTCACTGAGCAACGATAAAACTTATACCATCGATGATGGGGCATTTACCGCAGACATTTCAGAAATTCACTATCAAATTTGTTTGCGTCTTTCCAAAAGGGATTAGCTGCGCCCCCAGTTTTCTAAGTTAACTTGTCCTACATCGTGGAACGCATTGGCGAATCGCACGTCAAAACACCATGGGCGGTTGTTGACCGTGAACAAATGGGTTGAATTCTCGAGGCAAAAATCAATGTTGATTCTATCGGTACTTCTAGCGGCGGGATTTGTGGTGTCAAACGATTTTGCAGTGCATGGTTTGCAGGAAAACAAAAATAATGTTGCCAGTCAACAAGAACAGCAACGAAAAATCGACGGGCAATTATTGCGTAAGCATGGTGTCAAACCGACGGCGAAATCGATCAGACAATACCTGTCAATGATGCAACCTACGACGGACCATCGGGCTCGCTGTGTCGAATTGATCAAACAATTGGGCGACCCATCGTTTGCAAAACGGCAGACAGCACAATCGGAACTATTGCGGTTGCCAATCACGGATTTGACGTTGCTGAAACAAGCGACTGAAAGTAAAAACGCGGAAATCCGCGTGCGTGCAAAATCTGTCCTTCACGCTCTGCAATCCGATGTTGCAGCAGACCGGCGTAGCGAATTGCTGTTGGCAGTTTGTCGTGTCATCAGGCATCACAAATACCGAGGGCTTCATTCGCTGCTGATGCCGCTTTTACCATCGTGCAAGCGTCAATACGTTCGAGCAGAAATTACGACAACAGTCAAAGTTACGTTGTTGGCAAAAGATCTGGCTGAACTGCAACCGTTTCTACAAAGTGAACACGAAACTGTCCGCATTGCCGCAGTTGTTGCGATCGATGCAGTTGCCGGCGACGCGTCCAGGCAAACGATCGGAAAGATGCTCGGAGACGCCAGTGATCGTGTTCGATTGGAGGCGGCGTTTGCGAGATGTAATCGAGGCGATCGTCGCGGTCTGGCAGTCTTGATTAATTTGTTGCGCTCTCCAGATCTGTCGATTCGATCGCAAAGCGCTCACTTACTGTACGCTTTGACGGGCAAGCAATTTGATTACGCCGCCAATGTATCACTCGACGATTTTTTAATGTCCTTGAAGAAATGGGATACATGGATGGCCAGTGACGGAGCGGCAGCCAAGCTCAAATTTCCTGTTCGGAGAGCTCCGCTGGTGACCGAGGGATTGGTTCTCTACTACGCTTTCAACACCAAAGATCGGCAAGTCCTCGATGGGAGCGATCAAGAGAATCACGGTAGTATTCACGGTCGCCCCAAATCAGCATTGCTGGCTGACAGTGCGATTGGAAAAATAATGAGTTTTGACGGTCGGGATGATTACATTACTCGTGACTACGATTCGAACAGCGGGCTGTATCCAACAAAATCATCGTTTTCAATTTCGGCGTGTTTTAAAACATCTCAATCGTCGCCCCAGGAACAAACAATTTTGTCAACGCATTGTGCTGGTAGTGGTTACGACGGTTACAAATTTACCGTCGATAGCCGCGGAGCTTACAAGGGCAAACTGGTATTTATGATCGGCGCCGGAAAACACCATGAGTTAGCGTCACGGAAACCGTGCAACGACGGCGCCTGGCATCATGCGGTTGGAATTTGGGATGGAAAAACAGCAAAGCTGTATATTGATGGCCAACTACAAGACTCGGTTGAGGCAACCGGCACCATCCCCTATACGCATCGGGCTCCGTTTACTGTTGGACACTCAAAATCCATTGGAGCAGCGCACGCTCGAAACAAAAACTATCTGTTTCATGGTGAGATATACAACGTCAGGGTTTACAACCGCGTGCTAACCCGTGGCGAGATTCGAGCGTTGGCAAATTTTCGCTAATCACAGTCGTAAAAGACGATCGCAATTCAATCGATGTTGAGTTTACGGATTCGTTTGATTGGATCGGATTGGTTTGATTGGCCGGTGGGAACCGGCCCTACTTGTTTCGTAAATTCAATTCCTCACTCACGAGGAAATTTGCATGGATTCCGTGAGTCTTACGAGCACGAAGCGCAAGCGAGTGGTTAGACCGCACAAAACCACTCGCTTGCGCTTCGTGCTTGTATCAGTCGCAATGATTTCCTATCACGCTTCGGGTTGCGAATTTTTATCAATCAAGTCTGGCCGCTGTCCACCGGCCGTTTGATTGGATCGGCCGGTGGGAACCGGCCCTACTGCCTATTTTTTCTTGCGATCGATGATCTTGTCGAAAAACTTTCGATCGTTTGGTCTGTCCGCGACGTTTGCGGCAAAATCATCGCGACAATGTTGATTGCAGAATCCGACAGTTTGGCCACGGTATTTTGTCAATGAATTCTCGACGACCGGCTTCCCAGATCGAGGGCAAACGGCGTTGATCGCCAATTTCTTATCGGTCGCCTTGGCTGACGTTTTACTTTTGACCCGTGCAAACGTTCCGGCAACTTGTTGCTTCCAATCGGCACTTCCGCTGGAGGACGAAACGGTCAGCTCTATGGTGTCCTTGTCTTTCGTGGGCAACGTCCATTGATGTTGTTTCTGCAGGGCTTTTTGGTCTTTTTTTACGCTTGTTTTCAGCGACACAATCCCGTCTTTGATTTTACCCCGCAACACGTCGACTCCCGTTCCCGTTTGATTGTCCATTCGCATTTCCTCGTACCGACTTCCAGCAGGATTGTAGGTCAGCAAACCGAATTCACGATGAGTCTTGCCACCGAGTTCAAACTCAAGAAATCGAATGACTGAACAACCACCAAGGACTTTGTAGATCTGGAGTTTGGCATCCACCTGTTGTTTTTTCTCGCCATTGTAAACCGTCAATTTTCCTTTCCACTGGCCTCCCAGAGACTCCAACACCTTGGTTTGTTTGGATGGGCACCGTGTGCCGGGAGCGTAGGTGTGAGCGTGATCGCCTATTGGCAGGACCGGTTTTTTTCCGGTTCGTGTGAATTCCATGATCCAATTGTTTCTCCAAGTCTTGCCGCCATCGTTGGAAAACGCATCGTCCCATCGCAGACTGGTTGGGGTAATGTCGCAAAACGAATAACGACTGATCACGCGATTTGATTTGGAAAAAAATTCACCGCGGCCGTGCCGGAATTCTCCTTTGAGAGAGCCGATACTGGAGTTGTAGCGATTTGGCCAATTCAGATACAGGATCCATTTTTTTTCACCCGGATCGAAATAACGCAGGCTAAATCCCTTGATGGGTTTCGAATCCCAAAGTTCCAGGATCGCTTTTCCATCGAGGATCGGGTAGATCTCGACTTTAGCTTTCACCGAATCCTTCCAGGTCAAGTCTTTTTGAATCATCCTCAGATTGACGTCCCATTTTCCGATCCAGAAATCGAATTGCCGCGCTTCCGTTGATTTCCAGGCATCGAGAATTTCGTGCGATTGTCCTTGAAGTGCCGACCCGCCAAACAAAAAGGTTGCAACAACAAAAAATGCGATTCTAATTTTCATATCAATCTTCCAGGGCTTCAGTTGTAGCGATGTTGTTTTTGACTTCGATGCCGGTTCGAGATAATGGAGGTCTCAAAGTCCGTCAACAATGTACCATCAGCCTAAACAGAGGCTAAAGGAGTTTTCTGTCACTTTTCAAACAGATCGCGGTTGGAAAAGTGATTGGGTGAAACGAAACAAGACTCCAGAGTAGTCAGCGAAAAAAATATCTAACGACGGTAGAAGATAAGGCTCACGCGGAGTCGCAGAGACGCAGAGGGTTTGGGATTTGTGAAGCTGGGGTGATGGATTTAATAGTGTGGACCAAATGGTGGGTTTATTTTTGTTTATTTGAGATTTGTTTTTTTCTCTGCGTCTCTGCGTGAGGCCATCTCGTTTTGTTGGATTGGCCGGTGGGAACCGGCCCTACTGACTCAAGATTTCTGAAATCACTTCGGTACTGTCGCCAAATTTTTTCGCTTTTACATCCATACAGCGGAGCATGGTCAGCAACAGGTTGCTCACGCGCGCGTCGGAATCAACTGGTCGCATACATATTTTGTAATGATTCTGCGGTGTGGTCAGCGAATATTTTTTGATTTTGGGCAAGTTGTAATCGATGTGATTTCCGTGTTTGATTCCTAGTGCCGAACCTCCGGCCAGTATCATTGGCAAATTGGCGTTGCCATGACTATGGCCGTACGACATGCCGCTGCCGAACAGCACCATGGTTCGATCGAGTAGCGTTTCGCCCGACTCTTCATAGTTTTTTAATTGTTTCAGAAAATACGAAAACTGTTGAACCAAAAATGTGTCGCAACGGGTCAATCGATTCATCACTTGAGGGTCGCCATTGTGATGTGACAATTCGTGTCGCCCTTGTTTGATGCCGATTTCGGGCAACGCCAAACCGCGACCTTCGCTGCCGCTCATACAAGTGATGACGCGGGTCATGTCGGTTCGCAGTGCCAAAACCATTAAATCATAGACGGTGCGGTAGTAATCACCGGCTTGAGCATCATTCATGTTACGCGTCAAACGATTTTTGATTTTTGATTCGACGGTCGGTTTGGGAGTGCTCAGCCATGCATCGGCACGCTCGGTCCGCAATTCAACTTCTCGAACGGCATTCAAATATTCGTCTAGTTTTCGTTTATCTTCGCGGCCAATGGTTTTGCGGAAATTTTGAGCGTCCTCCAGTACCAGGTCGAGAACACTTTTTTGCGTCGTGAGTTTTTGACGCGCTGACGCAATTCCGCCTTTTCGTTTGCCAAACAGTCGTTCGAATACGACACTCGGTTTTCGTTCGGCTGGTAGTGCGACGCCGTCGCGAGACCAGGCTAACGTCCCGCCGGTGATCGCCAATTCCAGCGATGAAAACCGCGTTGTCGATCCCAATTTTTCGGCCATCAACTGATCGGCGGAAATCGAGTTGCGAAACTCACTTCGTTTTTCACCCATGTTCGCAGCAGTCAACCAAATTTTTTCACACTGGTGAGCTTTTCCAATGGCGTGGGGGTGGTGCAGACCGCTGATCGGCGTTAATTGTTTTCGGTGCTCTGCCAGGGATTGGAGAGGTTGCGGGAGTTTGTAACGCGGACCAGATTGTTCGATTTGCCAGGTCAAAGTGTTGACGCCGTTGGGGACGTAAATAAACACACTGCGTTTCGGTTTCGCGGTGTTCGGTTTTTGATCTGCGACCGCGCGCGTCGGTTGCATACAACTCAACATCGGCAAAGCGATCGATGCACCGACACCACGCAAAACTCGGCGGCGATCAATCAACCATTTTTGTGAATTGATGTGACTCATGTTTAACCCTAAATTGTCTTAACGTTTTCGAAACAAATCCGATGTCACCAACTCGATCACGATTTCTTCGAGGCGGTAGTTCGCTACCTTTGAAGCGCGGGCGATCCGGTCAAGTGATTTGCGATCATCGACATTGATCGCGCGTCGAAGTGCATATGTCGCCAATTTTTTGACGAATGCTCGATTGAATCGATCGATGTCGTCGAGCAGGATTTTTTTGAATTGTTGAGGAGTCTGCCAACGTTTGCCATTCGGTAATTTGCCGCTGGCGTCAACAATTGGATTCTCGCCTACCCCGGTTCGTACAATTTCCTTGATTCGCCAACGGCCGATTGCGTCATAGTTGTCAAACGCATGCCCCAGTGGATCGATTCGTCGGTGGCAGATCGAACAAGTTTCATTGTTTTGATGAGCCATCAGTTTTTCTCGCAAGGTTGATTTTTTGACGTTCAATCCGTTGGGCTCAATCGGTTCGACATTGGGCGGAGGAGCTGGAATGTTTTCTGCAAATATCGATTCCAGCAACCAGACTCCACGGTGAACGGGACGATGTCGTAGGCCATCGGAGGTCGCTGAAAGAACTGCGGCTTGCGTCAAGATTCCGCCGCGCTGGTTTTTCGGTTGTAATTTCACCGAGCGAAAACGGTCGCCGCGAACTCCATCGATTCGATAAAATTTTGCCAGTCGCTCATTGAGCATGGTCCAGTCGGAATCTAAGAACTCTTTGATACTGAGTTTTTGCCGCAATGTGCGATCGAAAAATTCCGTCGACTCCCGAACCATGCTTTGTTCGAGATAATCGTCGTATTCCGGGTAGAGTTCTGAATCCGGAGGAAACTGTCCGACGCGCTCCAATTGGAGCCATTGCTCGGCAAATGAATTTGTAAATCGTCGAGAACGCTTGTCAGCAAGCATCCGAACGACTTGTTGACGTAAAATTTTTGGCTTGGAAAGTTTTTTTTGCCGCGCCAAATTGCGCAGCTCTTGATCTGGCATCGTGCTCCAAAGGAAGTATGACAAGCGCGACGCCAATTCATCGTTGTTGAGAAATTTGGTCTTGGTTTGTGGAGATCCTTCGATGAGGAACAGAAAATCCTTGGTGCACAGAATCGCCGTCATGACGGTTCTGGCCGCTTTGCGAGGAGATTTGCCGCGGTCAATTTCTCGTTGGTAAAGCGCCTCGAATTTTGTGAATTCATTTTTTTTCAGTGGCCGACGGAAAGCGAGTTGTGCAAATCGTTTGATTCCATCGCAATCATTCGATGGGTCACGATCGCTCCATGTTGAAAATCGGTTGCGTTTTTGGGCGGCTGTTTGATCAACAATGGGACCTTGAATTTCGACCGAATCGAGGATCAAGCAGGGGTAAATGGGTGTTCGGTCTGAGTTGACCAATTGGAGTTGCCAGGGCAGTTCACCATTTTCAAGATCAAAAAAAGGTCGTCGAGTCGAACGGTTCATGCGAGCTAAAATGTCCGGTCCGCGGGCGCGATTGGAAATTGTAATTCGGTGACGACCGGCGGGCAGATGCGTCGAAAAACTGATTTGCGTTGGCCGAGATTCTGCGGTGTCGACATCGGATTGAAATAATATTCGATCCAAATTTTCTGCGGCCACCACCAAATGAGGAGCCCATACAGCTTTTGACCTGATGCCGCTGAGCCGAACGCGGATTTGATAGATGCCAGGGTTTTCGACGACAACATGCGATTGATTGATTCGTATTTTTTGACCTGGCCAAAGATCGGCGCGAATTTTGTTGGCGCGTCCTGTCGATTTCAGTTCATCCAGAATTTTTTTTCCATAAACTCGTGGGCCGCCACCGAGAGCCACCGCGTCAAATTTCCAATGAACCGGTTTTGGCGGTGTGTCCGGAAACGCTTCTGACAAAATTTGCTCGGCGAGTGCCAGGTATTTTTCGAGGTGCGATGGTGACAAAGACAGGACCGAGCCAATGCGGCGAAAGCCTTGCCATTGTTCATCTACGTTTAAGCCATTGGTGTAAGCCGAGCTGACACGTACGCCGAGTAGATCGTCGATTGAATTGGCATATTCTTCACGTGACAAACGATAAAACGCAACGTTTTGTCGACGCGACAGTCGACCGGCTTGGGCCTCGTCAATGCGATCGGTCAGCCATTGGACGATTTTCGCCGAGTCGGCAGCTGAGGGCCGTTTTTTTTCAGATTCCGGCGGCATCGCACCGCTTTTGATTTTGTCGACGACCTCTAACCAATGCTCGGCTGACATTTCAGTTGCGAAATCAATGCCGAGTTGATCCAACCGCAAATCACCATCGGCATCGGAACCGGAATGGCAGGAGTAACAATATTTTTTTAGATAAGGGGCGATCTGCTTTTCAAATTGAAATTTGGGATTGGCCGATCGCTGCGCTGCCGACGAGCTGGCCAATCCCAAGATGACAACCGCCGTGACAAAATTCGTCAATCGAATACCAGCGATGTGAATCATGATGTCACGGTGGGCCATGTTTTGCTTCTCAAACGAATCGAACTGCAAATAAAAGCGGTCATGAATTTTTACAACCGCCGTTTGGTGTTATTTTTGCTGACTCGTATCTTTTTCGAGATGTTTGGGAAGTTTGAACAGAGAATCGGCAATTTTGACGTTGTGTTTGATGGTGGTGTAGGTCCAGATTTGTGAACCCTTGCCAAAATTTGGAATCTCCATCATCTGTTCCACTTTGGTCGCAATCCAAACGTTGTCGAATTTCTTGTAGTCTTTCAGGAACACTTCGATATCGATTTTGCCCATCTGCGCGTTTTCGATTTTCCGTGCGACTTTGACCAGTCGTCCGCTTTCTTTGTCGTAAAACTGCGAGTACGTTTCACCTGATTGAGTTGTTACGGCGACTTCGTAAGCGGGTTTTTTGTTGACTTTGGTCAAGCCTTTGGTTTTGACGGCTTTGAACATTTTTTTCCAATGGACCGAGTCGTAAAACTTGGCTTGTTCAATTGTCTGCTTCTTCTCGCCACCTTCGAGCAGTTTTGTGCTTTCCGCGAGTTCCTCTTTAGTTGCGTCGCCGTGCGAATGACCACCGCGCCATTCCCAGGCGTTTTTACCATCGGTAACGCGAACCATGTTTAAGGCATCGCTTTCGATGACGGTATGTCGTTTGTTAGGAGCCTGGGCTTGAATTTCGACTTTGGCTTTGAGTTGGTGACCGGCAATATCGATTTCCAAAGTGCCGCTCATTTTTCTGGATTTCAGTTTGAGCAACGATTCCTTGCCGCCAATCGCTTTCAAATGTTTTGCCAGAATCGCTTCCGCTTTGGGAAGTTTTTGTTCTTGACCGTTCAAGGCTCCCCATGACAACAAAGGCATGATCGCAAGTCCAAGGACGATTGTCCTGATTGGCCGGGTCAGGCAAGTGAGGGAACAGTTCATCATTGTCTCCAAAAAATTTTTGCAAAAAAGTAGAATCGATAATGATGATTGACTATGTGGATTGTTCCAGCAAACGATTTGGAACGAAATGCAAATGGAAAGCTTGAACTGCTCGACAGCGGAACCAGTCGATGGTCAATTGCGTTTTCCAACCCGTTTTCACCCTGGATCAATGTTGCCGGGCCGACGGATGCGGTGTGAAAATCACTTGAGTTATTGCGGATTGGATTGCAAACTATCATGACGACCTGCCGAAATAGTTTGAGAAAATGCGTCATCAAAGCTCATTTTGCTCGGCAGCCGACATGGCAAGCGATTTTCGTTTTAGCCACACGCGAACAAGTTGGACTGAATGTTATCAATCAAGAGAATTCGAAACTGGCTCACGGGCTTTGTCGCTTGTACGTTGATCGCATTGTTTCTGTTTATTCAGTGGTTTGCCAATCCAGCGCTCGAAGGCGAAACGAAACATTGGCCCAAAGTCATGTTTCATTATCTATTGGTTTGCTACATTTGGGGCATTTTGGCTATCGGAATCTACCCGGTGACCTCGCGAATCGGAATCGATCGCCGACGATGGATCCGAACCGGGTTAGCCTATCTCGGAATTGGGTTAGGGTTTTCGCTGGCACATATCCTGATTTCTTCCGGCGTGTTGCAAGTGGTCGATTTTTTCGCAAGCGGACCAGGCGACGACCGTGATTTCGGCAAACGTGAATTCAGTTTCCTGTTTTTCTTGCGAATGCTCCAATCGAGTCTGATCTTGTTTACGATCATTGCCAGTATGTGTCTGGCCATCAACTACTTTCGCAAATATCAAGATCGTGAATTACGAACATCGCGACTTGAGTCGGAATTGACTAGAGTTCAACTCGATGCTTTGAAATCGCAATTGCAACCTCATTTTTTGTTCAATACGCTCAACGCCATTTCCGCTTTGGTACGCGAAAACCCTCGGGCGGCCGAAACGATGATTGTCAGACTGAGTGATTTGCTGCGTGCCACATTGGAACAAGGTGACCAGGAGGTCGTGCCGTTGGAAACTGAACTCGAGTTTGTGCGCCGGTACCTGGATATCGAAAAAGTGCGGTTTGGCGACCGGCTGATTGTGATTGAAAAAATTGCACCAGAAACATTGGTCGCCAACGTGCCGACGTTGATACTTCAACCGTTTGTTGAAAACGCTTTGCGGCATGGAGTTGAGGAAACAACGGGAACATGTACCGTCACGATTTTGGCAGAACATCTGGCCGATCAATTGATTTTGCGAATATCCGATGATGGTCCTGGGAAATCAGAGCATCGAAACACCGGTCGACGCAGCATGGGCATTGCCAACAGCACCAACCGGTTGCAACATTTGTTTGGCGCCGACCATCAATTTCGCGCCGACAATCGACCTGAAGGGGGATTCGAAGTCGAAATCAAAATACCCTTTCAACCGGCAAGTCGTCGTGAAACGAAAAAAACGGAGACCAACACATGAGTGGCCTAAAAGTCTTGATTGTCGACGACGAACCGCTGGCCATCAAACGGATGAATACTCTGTTGAACGAGCGCGATGATATCGAAATCGTTGGAGAGTGTGCTAATGGACATCAGGCAATCAAGGCGATTCAAGAACAAAAGCCCGATTTGGTGTTTCTGGATATTCAAATGCCGGAGATTGATGGGTTTGGCGTGATTGAATCGACTCTGCAAGGCCATTGTCCCGCAGTCGTTTTTGTAACCGCTTTTAATGAACATGCTGTCCGCGCGTTTGATGTGAACGCGGTGGACTATCTTTTAAAACCATTTGATTCGGAGCGATTGAACAAGGCGATTGATCGAGCGAAAAAATTGATTTCAGTTTCAACGTCCGAACGCGACGACATTCAGCAAAAAATGTTATCGGCCTTGGAGCAGTATCGGCAGCGTGATTTTGTCGATCGGTTGGCGGTCAAAGTCGACACTCGAATTATTTTTCTGGAAGTTTCTCGTATTCAATGGATCGAAGCCGCTGGGAAACACGTGCGGCTGCACACTGCCGACGAAACCTATTTGCTGCGAGAATCGATGCAAATGTTGGAACAGCGACTGGACCCCAACAGTTTTGTACGCATTCATCGTTCGACGATTGTCAAACTCGACGAAATCGAATCGTTTGAGCCGCTGTTTCATGGCGAATACACCGTGACGCTGAAAAATGGCCAACAGCTAACTTTGTCGCGTTCGTATCGCGCTAAACTTCGCGAGCGGTTTGGTAACTTGATCTGACGGCGTTACCGGTAGGCACTGCATAATCGACTCCCGACCCCTTTTCGGAGTTCAAGTGTGTTGTGAGCGATGGATGAAACTTGGTTCATAATTCTCGTTCGTCGGGATGCCTGATCGTTGATTTCGAATAAAATAGATAAACTCACGCCCTCGATGTTTTTCAGTTTCAATCTAATTTTTGGGCTACCGAAATGATGCGTACGTCGATGTCATCCAGTCGTCAATGTTATTTGTTAGTTTTGCTCGTTGCGGTGTTCGGAGTCGTCGGCCAGTCGGCAGGTGATGAGAAAAAACCGATCAAAGTTTTTATTCTGGCCGGTCAATCGAATATGCAAGGACACGGTCGCATCTCGATGAATAAAGATGGCGATCTCAATTTTGCCGCCAAACAAAAACAGTTTACGTATTTGAAAAAAGATGGCAAATGGGCGGAGCGCAATGATGTCTGGTATTACCACAAAAGTGGAAGAGGCGGCGTGATCAAAGGTAATTTGAAGCCGGGTCTCGGAGCCAATAAAAACAGTGTTGGACCCGAACTGGCGTTTGGCCACGTGATCGGCAATCATTTTGATGAACAGGTGTTGTTGATCAAATGTGCGTGGGGTGGCCAGGCGATCGGCATGACTTTTCGCCCGCCGAGCGCAGGAATGCCCAGCGAAAAAGATTTCGATATGATGTTCGAGCGTGCGAAAAAGAAACGGCCGAAACTGACCAAAGACGAATTCAAAAAGATCTTCGGATCAAAATATCGGCAAACGATCGCCGAAGTCAAAGACGTTTTGTCCAATTTGAAAAAACACTTTCCAGATTACGATGGCCAAGGCTACGAAATCGCCGGTGTCTTCTGGCACCAAGGTTGGAACGACGCGACAAAAAAACACTTGGCCCAAGAGTACGAGTCAAACATGGTGCATTTCATCAAAGACTTGCGCCGCGATCTAGGTCAGAAAGATCTGCCATTTGTCATTGCGACCAGCGGCATGGGCGGACCAGACGCAACCGGCGTGGCAGGATTTCTCGCGAAAAGTATTGAACCGGCGCAAGTTGCAGCGGCAAAAAAATCTGACCGTTGTGTTGCCGTATCAACACGGCAGTTTCAGAAACACAAACCCGGTCGCCAAAAAAGCCATTGGCACAATTCGGCCGAAAGCTATTGTCTCGTCGGAGACGCGTCGGCAAAGGCGATGATCAAAATACTCACGGGCAAGTAAATCTTATGAACCGTTTGGCAAGTTTATGGATCATTGAAATGTATGGCACGTCGAACATCAGGCGGGTTGTTCAAGGTGCACTATCTGTTTTCGTTGTCGCCTTGTTGACTTGCGGCATCACGGTCGCCGAAAACAATGAATCGGAGCGAACGAGCTGCCAATCGGTTGTCGATTCTGAAGGCACGTTAGAAAGTTCTTTTCAAAACAAGACGTCTGTCCAGGACAAACGCAAACCCAACATTTTGTTCATTATGTCGGACGATCATACGACGCAGGCCATTGGCGCCTACGGTGGTCGCCTGGCAAAACTGAACCCGACGCCAAATATCGATTTGCTGGCAAAACGTGGAATGCGATTTGATCGAACATTTTGTAACAATTCGATTTGCACTCCCAGTCGAGCCAGCATCATCACTGGCCAGTATCCACAGACCAACGGTGTTCTCGATTTGACGGGAAACATCCCGCCGAAACGGCAGTATTTGCCCATCGAAATGAAAAAAGCCGGATACCATACGGCAATGATTGGCAAATGGCATTTGAAAAAAGAGCCTGCGGCATTCGAGTATTACTGCGTGTTGCCGGGCCAAGGAAAATACTTCAACCCGGTTTTTCGCGTTCGCGGAGACAAGCCTTGGCCTCGTAACACCATCACTCGGCAAGGCCAACATTCCAGCGATGCGATTACCGACTTAAGCCTCGATTGGCTCAAAAATAAATGGAATCGCAAACGCCCATTTTTTTTAATGCATCACTTCAAGGCGCCGCATGATATGTTTCGCAACGCGCCGCGCTACGATAGTTACTTGGCGGACGTAACGATTCCGGAGCCTGACAATTTGCATGATCAACCCGCCAAAGGATTCGGCTCGGTTGCCAGTCGCGGTTACGGATCTGGACTTGCAAAGGGTCATGAAAGTTGGCAACTCGGTCGCCGACTTGGCATCGATCAAAATCTCAAAGATCGGGAGTATACCAGTGCGAATTATCAAAAATATCTCAAGCGGTATTTGCGATGCGTCAAGGGTGTCGATGACAATGTCAAACGATTGATCAGCTTTCTGCGCACGGCGGGCGAACTCGACAACACCTTGATTATTTATACGGGCGACCAAGGGTTTTTTCTCGGCGAACATGATTTGATGGACAAACGCTGGATGTACGACGAAGCGATGCGGATGCCTTTTATCGTCCACTATCCAAAAGTCGTCAAAGCGGGTTCGCAAAACGATTGGTTGATCAACAATACAGATTTTGCTCCAACGATGCTCGAAATTGCGGGAGCCAAAACTCCTGACTACATGCAAGGACGCAGTTTTGCCGCGGCGCTTCGTGGTGAGTCGCGACCGGACGATTGGAGAACGGCGACGTACTACCGTTATTGGATGCATCTGGCCCACCGACTGCGGGTGCCCGCGCATTTTGGGATTCGCACAGATCGGTACAAGCTGATCTTTTTCTACGGTTGCACACCAGCGGGTGGTCAACGGACTCCGACGGCATGGGAGTTGTATGATCTCAAAAAGGACCCGTTCGAAATGCAAAATGTTTATCAGAGCCGTCAGTACGCCAAAGTGGTCGCGGATCTCAAGCAACAGTTGTGGAAGACACGCGAGACACTTCGGGAAACGGATCGCAATTATCCCAAAATCCAGGCAATTATCGACGGCAAGTGATCGTCGCGAGAGCGAATATTTGACGCGGCGCCGTGAGAAATTCCATGTGTGCCTCGAATCTTACGAGCACGAAGCGTAAGCGAGTGGTTTTGCGCGGTCAATCAAACCACTCGCTTGCGCATTCGCGTACAACTACGTATGTCAACACAATTTGATCACGCTAAAAAATAAACGGTATTTTTAATAACTGATGTTCGAGAAAAATTTTTCGATTCATCAAACTTCTGCGACTCGTGATGCATTTCACATTTTGCCTGTGAATCGATCTTCATCGAGATTGGCCAGCCGAAATCGCCCCGAAAATGGCAAGACTGTTTTGAAATCGTTCCATTTGAACGGTTGCCAAAATGGTCTCTGAGCAACGCGTCGGTACACAACAAACAATTTCCGTGTTGACAATTATACTCATTGGTTTACGTTAAAATATTCATTAATTTTTTAATACCTTTCCAAGTTCAAAGTCATGAAAACTTCTGTTCAAAAACGCAGGAAGCGATTTCGTATTGAAAACATCAAACAACTGGGTGTTTTGAGTTCGCCCGTGCGGCAGATCATCCTCGATGCACTAGTTGCCTGCGGAAAACCGGCATCCATCAAAATGATCGCGCATGAGATTAACCGTTCACCCGAGTCGCTTTACTATCATTTTCGAGAGTTGTTGAAAGCGGGATTGGTTGTCGACGCGGGAGAATTTTTGGAGGCCGGTAAGCCGGTGAACCTTTACCTGCCGGTGGCTGAGGAGATCAAGATCAAATACGATCTCAAATCCGCAAAATTCCGAGAAGTTATATGTTCGGTTTTCGCTGCGTCGACTCGATTGGCACTCAGGGATTTCGAAAAAGGAATTCAGTTGAAACAAGCGCGGTGTGATTCGGATGACCAAAATTTGTATCTCGGTCGCGGGGAAGCTTGGCTAACAAAAAAGGAAATTATCAAGATCAACAAACTGGTTGGTGAAATCAGAAAGATCATGACAGTGGGAGGAAATCGCGAAAATAGCGAACGGTGTTCCGTTTTTTTTGCGATGTCACCCATCGAGGAATTTTGATTAGTTCAACGCGGCGAGCGCCGTCAAAAATAATCCTGTCGAAAAAAATGTTTGTGGAGAGATCATCATGGAAAAAGCCGTTGCCATACTTGTCATCATCAATTTTTTTATCATCGGCTGCTCGCATGTCTACCAACGACAAGGATGGAAAGAGTTTTTTGTGATGCTTCAGTCCAAGGGGCGGGCTGGTGCTTTTGCAAATGGATTTTTGAGCCTGGGTATGGGCGGCTTGATTGTAGCATTTCACAATGTTTGGACGGGGATTCCAATCATTCTGACATTGGTTGGCTGGGCATATTTGGTGAAAGCGTCCACGGTTTTCTTGTTTCCCAATTGGGGAGTTCGTTCGATGGAATCAGTTCAATCGGCGAGTCCGATCAAATTTGTGGTTGCCGGAGGTGGAATGATTGCAATCGCGCTGCTGTTGACGATTTACATTTCGCAGGGTGGTTACGACAGTGCGTGATGCCAATGCGACGATTTCTTTTGTTCGATTCAATTGGCTTTTAAACCGATCGCACCTCGCTATCTGCGTTGTCAGATCTTGCGAGTCCAAAACGGTAATGCAGATGAACACTGAATTGATTTTCCGAATATTCTTGTCGACACAAATCGTCGTTATTCTTGGCATTCGAAAGTACTATCAACGGCAATCGTCAGAATCAAAAAAGCAAGGTGTTGTTTGTGATCGTGATACAGCGATCGCAATCGTAGTCCCCAGTTTTTTGCTGACCGTTAGCATGATTGCTGCTATCGTGTACGTCATCCATCCTCCATGGATTCGTTGGTCAACTGTTACGCTATGGCCAGGATTCAGGTGGTTGGGAGTTGCAACGGTGGCTATGGGAGTGGTCCTGTTGTTTTGGTGCCAATATGAACTGGGCAAGAATTTTTTTGGTGGAATGAAAATACGAGACGGTCACCAGTTGGTTGTTTCAGGTCCCTATCGCTACGTTCGACATCCGATGTACACAGCGTTCATCGTCATCGGGATTGGTTTTTTTCTCGTAACGTCCAGTTGGATTGTCGTCTTGCCGTGGTTGTTCGGCACGGTTTGGGTGTTGTGGTCGCGCTTTGGTCAGGAAGAGCAGATGTTGTCTGATGAGTTTGGGGAAGCTTACGATGAGTACCGAAAACGGACTGGGCGATTAATTCCCAAGATTTGGCGAGGGTAATGCAACTGTCAAACGACTGAGTTTGAGATAACGCGAACCAGCATTGAAAAAAACTTGATGGGCTTTTTGAGAATCAGGGCGACCACGAATGACATGCCTGGGGCGGTTGGAAAAGACTTGTCAAAGCTTGGATTGCACGGGAAAATTGTTTCTGAATGGAACGGCGTGTGCGCTAACATGCCCGCTTCATTTTTCGTAGCTGGTCCAACAGCAAACTTGCTCGATCAACGTGAGTACGATTGGCATTGCGATGAAAAAACCCCATCCACAATCGGTCACATCCACGCAGTGTCAATGCGATTACCTGAAACACGGCGCAAACGATCCACACAACCCGATCTATTTTGATGAGACAGTCAACGAATATTATTTCCGAAGCAAATTCCGCGGTCGTGAATCGGCGTCGGTGATCTATCATTGTCCCTTGTGTGGCGGCGTCGCTTCGGGCTCGCACCGAGCCAGTCTTTTTCATGATCTGAATGAAGATGCTTGCCGCGAAGTCATAGAAAAAACCAAATCTTGTGTAACGATCGGTGATGTAATCGACATTCTCGGAGAGCCCGATGATGATCAGTTTGCGGAAATCGAACATCAAGAAAGCATCGAAAAATCGCCACGGGTCGATCGGGTTCGGCGAATCACATTTGAGCATCTGTACGACGATATGTGCGTTTCGTTTGTACAGCAGATCGACGGTACGCTTTCTCAAGCCTTTTTTCCTAAGCCTCTCGAAAAAGGCAAATAGCAAACGATTTTGTCGAGTGTCGGATTGCGCTCTACGCTAGGCCGTGCTGATTAAATCGGAACAATGCGGATTTTAGCTGAGCGGCAAGGCGCTAGTGCAGCAAACGTTAATTGTTGTTCCATGGGGTCTGGAGTTTGCCAGAGCTTCGCAGTCTACCTGTTGTGTCGTGACAAAAAAGCTC
>JANQLU010000117.1 GCA_028280445.1 Pirellulaceae bacterium
ATGTCCTGCACAGATGACAAGTCCTCCTGCATCACAGTCAAACTGTCCTGTACCTTCTCACAGCCAATCACCCTCGTTTCCACCAATTGAATCCTCTTCTGTAGCAGCTGATGAGCTGCCAGATGGTCCTGCATCACTGACTCCACCTTATGCTGAAGGTGAGTCACACTCTGTTTTGCAGCCTTCCAATCTGCATCATCAACTTGGCCCAACTACTGTATTTCCTCTCGCATGGCGCCAACGTCAATCTCTAGATCCTTCAGTGCTGCTCCCTACCTGTTGACGGTCTCAGTAAGTCCGGCCAAAGTCTCCTGGATGCTCTCAATCTCTCCAATCCAGGTCTCCCGGAACTCTTGGAACTCTGCCATCCCCTATGCCCTGGCAACACTCTCAGCATCCACACGGCTGGCTAACATTTCCTCACGGTCCTCTATCTGCCAGCCAAAACAATCAACCAAGGCCTCGAGAGCCACCAAACGCTCTCTAGCCTCCTGGTCAATCCCACCGGTACCACTAGTATGCCAGTGATACTGGGGCGCGTGAACAAAGATACGTGCACCTGACTGTGCAACCGTATCAATGGGAAATGACAGATCTGCGGCCTGCAATGCCCCAGTCTGCTCCCCGGGCTCCTCGACTGTTGGGACTACAGGAACTAACGCCTGAGATGGATCCCCATTGCCGTTCCTCATGGTCGCATCATCATACTGAAACGTCTGGTCCGCCATGTCCTCAACTGACTGGATCTGAATTGAACTGCTGTAGTCGTAGACGGAACTCTGACAGGCTGCTCAGGTAGTCCTGATAACAACATGGTCTCGTGTCACTTTTGAGCTCGGTCATTGACAAAGTAGCTATTTTTAAAATTTTCCCTCCCAATACAATTTCCCCACGATCAACTGGTGGGTAGAGGTGGATCCACTGGCTGGCATGGCCTGAATCTGGATGCGGACTCAGGAAATCCTGAGGCCGGGCCTGCTAGCACAGCTCAGTGGTTCCCCCACCAGTTCCCGCAACAAAGGGACCCCCTAAGGTTTCGCATGCGTATGCAGAGGCGGGGTACCCTTTTCTGGCAGTAGAGTGCTGAATCTTACAGGACCAACACATGTGGACTACCACAATGTGCGTACTCAGAAGGCAGCCAAAGTTTGGCTTTCACCTCTCCCTTTCACCAAGGGAAGTAGGCTATCCCCCACCAAAACAGTACGGTAGGGGGCCTTCGGCCCTGAGTCACTCATCTATTCTGGAGTCTAGGTTCCAGCACTAACACTGGTCCCCTTTCCCCATACACTCTAAGGGGCAGTCCAACCTGGGGTCATCACCTCCCCAGTGACTGTTGCCCTGTCTACCTAAGGTGGCCTACAGGCTCCATATGGGAGTCTTTCTGGTCCTCTAGGACCCTAACTAACACAAGGAGGGGGGGCAACCTCGGTAGAAGAATGCGTTGTACGCCACCGGTTGCAGATACCCTCGAGGTATCCCCCAGTATCCTCCTCAACCCAATAGATTTTTCCCAGACGCCAACCTGCATTCGGTTCTCAAGAAGGGGAACCAAATGATGACATGTATACAGTCACAACATGTCATTCGCGTTGCCTCTTTGGTCTTTGGCATCCTGGGTTGATCTACTGGCTGTAG
>JANQLU010000017.1 GCA_028280445.1 Pirellulaceae bacterium
CCCTCCGTGTGCGCGTGATAGATAACAACAGAGTGGATATCAGTTCCCGTTGTAGCTGATTACTCGTGTCATAGTAGGTTAAAAACGGAGTATTTATGACACGTTAGGAGTAAGTAAGATGCTTGTATAGCGAAACGTTTAGTACTTAAGGGCGTATCCTGGTCATTAGTCACTGATTACATGATTACTTGTAGTCTAGATTAACGCCAGTTGAGTGGGAAACATCTAGAATAAGTGTTAGCAGGAATGCGAGGTATCCTGATCACTAGTCTGTAAGGTTTACGTGATTATTTGTAGTCTAGATTAACCGTGGGCGAGACCCTACACTAGGAGGAGGAGCTTAACATCTGTTGGAAGGATGCCAGAGAAATGTAGAGAGTTACTGAAAGTGCGAGAACCGGATGAGGTAGAAATGTTTCGGATATAGAAGTAAGTTATTTATTTCTTTACAACACAACACAACGAAGAAGAAACCACCATGTAAGATCATGACATTAGGTTAAGTTAGGATTATTCCACCAGACCCTCTTGGGAAGAGGCCCCCTGGATGAGTATGGCAGTATACATCTGTAGAGGTTTTCGGGCGCCTAGACAAGCACGAGTGGCTGGGTCTAGAGAGTCATTAATCGGATACGATTAACTCTAGCGCTGTCTCCGCGAGGGGCAAGGCGTGTCCAGAGACAACTAGGGAAAGCTCGTAGCGGATAGGGCCGGATCGCTTATGTTACCCTTAGTAACTCGGGGAAGTGTAGTAATAAGCATCCGTAAGACGGAAACGTAGACAGATGACAACTGGTAATGGAGAGTTTAGGTTAGTAGTGTGCGAAAGCCAACACAAACTGGAGATTACCATGTGTTTGAGATAAAGGTTTTTGAGCCTTATCGTGAATATGTAGTTGGGACAGGAATAATCGTGTTAACCAGTGAGTAGTCGCAGGAGTGAACTCCGAGAGAGAAATTAATTGGGCCTCGTGAGATCCTTTTCCTGAGAGAAATTTAGTACAGTACCAGGTGCACATCCTAACAATTTCCCCACCAATAACCGAGTAATGTCCTGTGAGTCTAAAGCACATCCTGCCCTATCATAAATAGTTGAATACCATGCCGC